>ONAZ01000004.1 GCA_900315945.1 uncultured Lachnospiraceae bacterium
TTTGTTTTCTTTGGACTTCTCAACTATTATTTAATCTATTGAAACACATTTATCGTTATATTAAAATGTTTCTAGCTTAACTTAATGGCATTGGGACGGCCCTTTTGCCAACATTTTCGTCAAATTCCAAAGAACTTTGGATAAAAACGAGTAGCAATTGAATGTTGCCATATAATGTTGTATAATATAATCGTCAGATTTCAAAGTTCCAAGGGAAAATGAGGTTATATATGGAATATTCTAGAGAAGTTTATGTGAAGCGACTTATTGATCGTAAAGAGAATGGACTGATTAAAGTAATAACTGGTTCAAGACGTGCTGGCAAATCATATCTAATGAACGAGCTTTATTACAAATATTTGCTTAATTCAGGTGTTTCAAGTAACAATATCCTACGCTTTGCATTTGATTCAGACGAAGACATAGATTTGCTTGAATCATATTTTATGGATGAACCGACTAAGATTGAAAAACGACCAGATGTATTCTATGTAAACGCGAAGAAATTCCGAGCTTACATCAAGGATAGAACAAATGACACTGAAAAATACTATTTGTTGTTGGACGAAGTGCAGCTGCTTGACAATTTTGTTGGGACACTTAATGGATTATTAAGGCATATTAATTATGATATCTACGTTACAGGCTCTAATTCAAAGTTTTTGTCTTCAGATATTGCAACCGAATTCAAGGGTAGAGGCACAATTGTTCATATATTGCCGCTGGCTTTTTCGGAATATATGCAAGGAACCGACATGCCTCCAGAAAAAGCCTGGAGGGAGTACGTGGTAACAGGAGGCATACCTCTTGTGGCGCAAATGAAGAGTGAAGAAGAGAAATTTTCATATTTAAAAAGCCTTTGTGAAGAAACATATTTAAAGGACATAATCGCCCATAACAATATAAAGAAAACAATTGAATTGAGTGATACATTTGATATAATTGCTTCTATGATTGGAAGTCTGGTAAATGTGCGGAAAGTCACTGATACATTTAAAAGCGTTTTGGATAAGAGCATTACTACTGATACAGTTGGAAAATATTTTGATTATTTTCAAGATGCATTTGTGGTTTCAAAGGCAAAAAAATATAGTATTAAAGGTAGAAAATATATTGGGTCACCTTTTAAAATATACTTCGAAGATATTGGGGTGAGAAATGCCAGACTTAATTTTAGACAGATTGAAGAATCTCATATTATGGAGAATATTCTGTACAATGAGCTGAGGTTCAGAGGGTTTAATGTTGATGTTGGCGAGTTAAATGTTAGTGAGAAGACAGACAGGCTTGATAAAAATGGTAAACCGATATATGCACAGAAGTCACTAGAAGTTGATTTCGTGGCTTCAAAAGGTGATTTGAAGTTGTACATTCAATCGGCTTTATCAATGGACTCAACTGAAAAAAAGTCTCAAGAGAAAAGAAGTCTATATTGCATAGATGATTCCTTTGAAAAAATTGTAGTGGCAAAAACTGGTTTGAATCCAACACATGATGAATACGGAGTAAAGACAATTGATCTCTTTGATTTTTTGTTAGATTGACAAGGGGATATAAGGCATTTTAAGGAAATAGAAGAAAGGAAAAACCATGAGTACATTAGTAACATTTTTTAGTGCAGAAGGCACAACAGCGAAGGTAGCAAAGGAATTCGCAGAAAGGATTGGAGCAGACATTTTCGAGATTGTTCCAGTAGAGCCTTACACAAAGTCTGATATTAATTGGAAGAATCCTGTGTCAAGATGTAATAGGGAGCAGATGGGCGGCAAGGATGTGCCTGTTGCAGATAAGATTGATGACCTAAAGCAGTACGATACGGTGTATATTGGATTTCCTATTTGGTACGGCCAGGCGCCTAGAGTTGTGTATACATTCTGCAAGGATTATGACTGGAAAGGAATTACAATTCATGCATTTGCTACTTCAGGAGGAAGCGGCATCGGTAAGACAGCAGATAAGCTCCAAAAATATGTTAGTGGTGCTGCATCTGTAGATGCAAAGCTAGTTAGAAGTGCAAGTGAATTATAGGCGGATATGCTTCATTTTAAATAGTTTTATCTATGTCCATTTATGGCGCTGCCCCTGTGTTAAGTACACACGGGGTAGCGTTCTTTTTTATATTTGTGATAAAATAAATAATGAAGGCAAATTATAACTGCGGAGCCTGCGAGAGCTGGCGTTGCTATATCTAGAAGGTGAATAATATGAAAAGATTCCTAATATCATTAATCTTAATAATTTCATTAGCCTTAGCAGGATGTAGTTGTAGCAGCGATACTAACAAAACTAATGCGACACTTAATACATCTGAGTACGCTACTAAGGGACATGAGAATAGTGTTAATAAGCAGGAAGCGGTAAGTAGCAAGAATAGCATAATTGATTTATCTTTTATTCCGCCATATTCGGGTAGCCCTTATGTGGAAATAAACGGCAATGAACCTATGTTTAGCGAAGAAGATAAGATTAACACAGGGGCATTTGAGATATATAGTAACCTTGATAACCTGGGAAGATGTGGTGTGGCTTATGCTAATATCTGCAAGGAACTTATGCCTACTGAGAAGAGAGGCGAGATTGGACAGATTCGCCCATCGGGCTGGCATACAGCTAATTATCATGAATTAATCGATGGTAACTATCTGTATAATCGTTGTCATTTAATCGGATACCAGTTGGCAGGGGAAAATGCTAATGAGAAAAATCTCATCACAGGTACCAGGTACCTTAATGTTGAAGGCATGCTACCCTTCGAGAACAAGGTGGATGATTATGTAGAAAGAACTAATAATCATGTATTGTATCGGGTTACACCAATATTCGACGGTAACAACCTTGTGGCGTCAGGTGTGCTTATGGAGGCCTACTCTGTGGAGGATAGTGGCAGGGGAATTAGATTCTGTGTATATTGCTACAATGTCCAGCCCGGCATAGATATTAATTATGCTAATGGTGAGAGCCACGTATCCGCAGATGGAAATGTAGCGGGTAATGCAGTTAGTAATGAGGTATCTGTCAACTCTTCTAATAATGAAAATGTGTCATCAGACTATATACTCAATACTAACACCAAGAAGTTTCATAGACCGGACTGTTCTTCTTTATCTAAAATGAAGGAGAAAAATAAGCAGGCCTATTCAGGAAGCAGACAGGACCTAATCAATCAAGGGTATGAGCCTTGTCAGGTGTGCCATCCATAGTATATCAAGGAACCTATGACAAACCTCTTACAGATTTTTAGATTTTTTAAAAATTTTAAAAAAAATAATTAATAGATAAAAAATATTGACAAATCATAAAAACCGCATTACTATATGATTATAGACGTGAGTGACAATTCACGAGGGGCGGTTTTTATGTATAAGAAAATGGATGATGCAAGTCTAGAGGCTCTTCTAGAAGCGGGAATAGATGAGTTTTCGAAGAAGGGACTAGACAGAGCTAACATTAATAATATCGCAAAGAGTGCAAATTTCTCCGTTGGTGTTATATACAAGTATTATGAGAATAAGGATAAATTCTTCATTGCTTGTGTAGAGCATTCTCTTAGATTGCTTGAAGGCATTATGACGGAGATTTTGTCTAATGAAGAAGATATAATTAGTTGTATATCTCTGCTTATTGATAAATTATTTGAAGAGTCAGAGAATCATGCTAATTATTATGTAATGTATAATGAAATCACATCACAAAGTTGCAGTAGGTACGCAGAAGAACTTGCGGATAAGATTGAGACTAGTACTGCACATATATATGAAGGTATGTTTGAACGTGCACAGAAGAAGGGACAGATGAAGACTGATTCTGACCCTTACATGTGCGCGTTTTATTTTGATTCACTTCTTATGATGTTACAGTTTTCCTATAGTTGTAAATATTATAAGGAGAGAATGAAAATTTTCTGCAAAGAAGATGTGTTTGATAATCCTATTAGGACGAAGGAGAGTTTCTTACAATTTGTAAGCGGGGCATTGGGACTTAATTAGTAGGAGGGGTTTATGCTTAATGTTATTTCCTATGATATTGGAACGACTGGCCTAAAGGCATGTCTGTTCCAAATTGATGAACGTATTAGACTTGTTGGGGGAGAGTATGAGACATATGAATTATATGTCTTAGAGAACGGCGGAGCCGAGCAAGACGTCGAAGAATGGTGGAGTGCTATGTGTAACTGTACCAGAAGACTTCTTGATAAGTCAGATATCAAGGCAGAGGATATAGATGGAATATCCTTTTGCTCACAGATGCAAGGACTTGTCTTAGTTGATGAAGAAGGTAATGCAATAAGACGTGCTATGAGTTATATGGACCAGCGTGGTGAAGCTGAGATGAAAGAAGTTCAGAAGCATGGAATTACAGTATCTGGCGTTAATGCTTTAAAGCTTAATAAAAGCATTCATTTGACATCAGCTGCATCAACATCTGCAAAAGATCCAATCTGGAAATATAAATGGGTTGAGAAAAATGAGCCTGTTTCATTTGCTAGGATATACAAATGGCTAGATGTTAAAGAATATCTAATATGTCGTATGACAGGCGAATTTATAATGACTCCTGATTCAGCATATGCAACTCTTCTATACGATTCTAGAGTTGGACATGAAGGTTTCTCTAAATCATTATGTAAGATGTATGGCATACAGTACGAACATTTGCCAAGAATAATAAAATGTCACGAGGTGGCAGGAAGGCTTCGAAGAAAACAGGCAGAGGAGCTTGGACTTGTAGAAGGAATTAAAGTATATGGAAGTGGAGGAGACGCAACTCTAATCGGAGTTGGTGCTGGAGCAACAGCCCTTGGAGACACTCATATATACTGCGGTACATCTGGCTGGGTTTCTACTGTTATTGATAAACAGGAAGTAGATATTATATCTATGATTGCAGGAATTGTTGGAGCCACTAAGGGGAGATACAATTACTTCGCCGAGATGGAGACTGCTGGTAAATGCTTTGAGTGGGTAAAGGATCATTTGGCTCTTGATGAAATAGATATTTATCTAAGCAAAATGAATGTTGAAGATTCTCCTGAATCAGAATATATAAGCCTTTATGATTATCTATCAGATGTTATTGATAAAGTAAATCCAGGTAGTGATGGTGTCATATTTACACCTTGGCTTCATGGCAATAGATGTCCATTTGAGGATCCTCATGCTCAGGGAATATTCTTCAATATAGGAATTAACACAGGTAAAAGCCAGATGCTTAGAGCAGTTATAGAGGGAATTTGTTTTCACTTAAGATGGATGCTTGAGTGTTCTGAGAAGAAAATTAAGACATCAGATGAGATAAGATTCGTGGGTGGCGGCGCATTATCACCTGTATCCTGCCAGATTTTATCGGATGTATTAGGAAGGAAAATAATAACCATAGAGAACACAAAAGATGTTGGAGCTATTGGTGCAGCTATGCTAGTAGCTGTGGGAGAAGGATACGCTAGTGATTTGAATGAGATTCGTGAATTTGTAACAGTGAAAAAAGCCTACGAACCTAATCTCAAAAACAAGAAAATATATGATAAACACTTTGTAGTGTTTAAACAGTTGTATAAATCAAATGCAAAGAATTTCAAACTGCTGAATAAATAAGGAGGGGTTAAATGGATTTAAGACAGCAAGTAGTTGATACGGGTTTACTATTACTTGAGAAGAAGTTAGTAGCTCGTACCTGGGGAAATGTTAGTGCTAAAGTAGATGATGAACATTTTCTTATTACACCAAGTGGACTTAGTTATACTAAGACGACACCAGAAGATTTAGCACTATATAACATGGTAACTGGCGAGTACGAAGGTAATTTCAAACCTTCAAGTGAGAAGGGTATTCATGCTGCGGCTTATACGGCCTTTGATGATGCTTTGTTTGTCATTCATACACATCAGACATTTGCATCTGCATTCTCACTTACAGGAGTCGATGACATTATCATGACAAGAGAAGAGGAAGAGAAGCTAGGAGGAATCTTAGTTGCAGGCTATGGACTTCCAGGAACGAAGACTTTGAAGAATGAAGTTGCTTCTTGCTTTAATAAGGGAGCTCATTGTGTACTTATGAAACATCACGGAGCAGTAGTTGCAGGAACAAGCAAAGAGGATGCTCTAGAGAGAATACAACTCCTTGAAGATGTATGTAAGAGAAGTTATGAAGGCCACAAACTAGATGAGAAAGCGACCGTAGCTTACTCTAGACTAGGTATACCTCTTAAAGCACAACTCGATGATATGGCGCAAATGATTGGGCCACAAATTGATGTTATTACAGGTGATGCGAAGAAATACCTTATTAAGCATAAGAAGAATGCAGTAATTGTATTAGACAAAGGAATTGCCGTTCTTGGTAAAGATAAAGAAGATACAGAAGCTTTAAGAATCCTTGTTGAAAAAGCAGCAGTCAGTGCTCTTCATACAAGATGCTATGGCGAGAAAGCAACCCTTGGCTTCCTAGATACTAGATTAATGAATTTTGTGTATAACAAGAAATATTCAAAGAAAAAGGAGGCGAAAGGATGACAGAGGCAATAAAAAAGGAAAAAGGTAATGCAGAAGAATCTGAGATTACAAATAGCGAAAAGCCATCCAAGCTTAAAGAATTTATACGTATACTTAAATTTATAGGTTTTTCGATTTCAGCAGGTGTAATTGAGATAGTTACATTTACCCTGCTTAACGAATTAGTGGGGTGGCCTTACTGGCCGTGTTATTTGATAGCTTTGGTGTTATCAGTACTTTGGAATTTTACATTTAACAGAAAGTTTACATTCAAGAGCGCTAATAATGTGCCGATTGCTATGCTAAAAGTCGCTGCATATTACGTGGTATTCACACCGGCAACGACACTGCTTGGTAATTTCCTCGCTGAGTCTGTTGGCCTAAATGAGTATCTTGTAACAGGAATTAATATGGCACTAAATCTTTCGACAGAATACCTATTCCAGAGATTCGTAGTATTTAGAGGAAGTATTGATACTAATATCAAAAAGAAAAAAGATAATGAAAAAGAAACTATTAATAACAAGGAGGAAATTGTAAATGAGTAATTGTGGAATAAGTCGTTGGGATGATCCTAGAAAAATCAACAAGAAGTTAAAAGAACTTACATCTCAGCCTATATGGGAAGTGGATGATGACTATTATGAGAATGAAGTAATGCCTTATTATAATGAGAAATGTAAGAAGTCATACCAGGTCTTTGAAGAATCACAAAAGTATATCCCTGGAGGCGTACAGCATAATCTTGCATTTAACAAGCCCTTCCCTATGTGTATGTCTAAGGCAAAAGGCCCATACCTATATGATAAGGATGGTAATGAATATATTGATTTCTTACAGGCAGGTGGACCTACAATCCTAGGAAGTAATTATGAACCTGTAAGAAAGAAAGTATTCGAACTATTAGAGGATTGTGGCCCTGTAACAGGACTTCTACACGAGTCAGAAATGCTTATTGCAAAAGAGATTAATAAGCATATGCCAAATGTTGAAATGTTTCGTATGCTTGGCTCTGGTACAGAGTCTGTTATGGCATCACTTCGTATTGCTAGAATTGCAACAGGCAAAAAGCATGTAATCAAAATCGGTGGTGCATATCATGGATGGTCTGATCAGATGGTATATGGACTTAAGATTCCAGGAAGTCGTGCACTTCTAGAGTCACATGGTATCCCTGGTAAATGCTTTAAGTATACAGATGAAGTTCGTCCAAACGACTTAAATATGCTTGAAACTATGCTTAAGAGAAATCGCTTAAGAGGTGGTACAGCAGCAGTCCTACTTGAGCCAGTAGGTCCTGAAAGTGGAACAAGACCAGTTGCAAAGAATTACAATAAGGGCGTTAGAGAATTGTGTGATCGTTATGGTGCTCTATTAATCTTTGATGAAGTTGTAACTGGATTTAGAGTAGACATAGGTGGTGCTCAAGGTTACTTTGATGTTGTACCTGATCTTACAATATTTGGAAAGATTGTTGCTGGTGGATATCCTGCAGCTGGTGGTGTAGGTGGTAAGACAGAATATGCATCTCTTATGGCAGCAGGACTTGCGACTGGAAAGCATAGAGCATATGTTGGTGGTACACTTTCTGCTAATCCTCTTAGCTGTATTGCAGGTTATACAGCAATTCAAGAGATTGCTAAGCAAAATGCCTGTGAGAAGGCAGGTAAGATGGGAGATAGATTATGTGACGGATTGAAAGAACTTATTGACAGATATGGACTTCCATATGTTGCATATAACCAGGGTTCTATTGTTCACCTTGAGTGTACAGGTGCAATGAGCTTCGACTTCTCATCTATGTCCTTTGTTAAGTCAGCTCTTGGCTTGTTAAAGAATAAAGAAATGATGTATGTAAGAAAGGATTCTATGGAGAGGATGGGTGCCGCATACATGGCAAATGGTATTGTAACACTTGCCGGCTCACGTCTATATACTTCAATGGCAGATACACCAGAGATTATTGATGAAGCTCTTAATAGATTTGAAAATGTATTCAAGCATGTTAAGAAGACAGATAAAGGGCTTGTATAAATTATAATAAAGATTAAGCGGGAGTGACACAGTCACTCCCGCTTAAGTATTATAAATGTTATTTTCTTTCTTTTATTTCTTTGATTTTATCTTCAAGTATCTTATTGGCATCATAGCCATCAATATCTAACATATCAACATAGATAAGTTCTGTCTCGTCTATTCCAAAGTACTCTGTGGCCAGTTTATCTATATACCCATAACTAAAATCTGGATTATATGGTCCGCCACTTGTTGTAACATAATATAATTTATTTGCTTTACATAAGCCTGTTGGGGCGCCATTTTCGTTATATTTTGATACGAGACCTGTAACATATATATTTTCTATATATGATTTTAGTGCAGCTGGGAAAGACAGGTCCCAATATGGTGCTGCAATTACTATTGTATCTGCAAAGGCAAACTGTTTCGCATAGTCAAATATAGGATATGAATAATTACTTTGTTCTATAAATGCTTCCCTCATTACAAGAGTATCTCTATCTAGAGGAAGTAAGTTCTCTTGTACGATATCAAGTACTTCATAATAGTCGTCTAGGGTTTCAAGTAAAGCATTAGCTAGCTTATCAGTTCTAGAATCACTTCTTGGACAACATTTTACATATAAAATCATGATTGTAATCCTCCCCGTAGGTCTTTATTATATACAGTAAATTTTATAGTTTGTTGACATATTTTAGAAAATGCATATTAAGTATAACACTAATAAAGGCATTATGGTATACTAAAAAAAATTATATGTAATATAGGGTATCAAATTTATATTGTAATTATAAAGGAAAGTATATGTACAAGAAATCGAAAAAAAGATTAATAATAAGTATAATAATTGCAATACTAATACTTGCAGTAGTGGGAATTATTGTAGTTGTTATAAATACAAAAGAACGTGGGAAAGAATATATTGATTCTGCTACTGGAATGTCCATTAAGGATGGTATGCCGCAACCTATATATAAGGTGACTGACTCTATGACAGATGGATATACTAATGAAGGTAGCGATATTCTTAGATTTGTTGTATATGTGGAGACTGATTACGATACTGACTTTGATAACAAGAGAGACCTTGTGAAAGCTGTTGTACAAGTGCCAAGAAAGGCTGCAACTGGCGAAGTTAAGGTTCCTGTAATATATGAAGGAAGTCCTTATAAAGCAGGTACTAATTATAGCGATTTTAATAAAGATGAGAAGTCTCAACTTACAGAAGATAATTTAAAGAATTCTCCAGCACCTCGTGTGGCTACAGGTAATAGTGATACCTTAACCCAAGCTGCTAATGCAGACTATCATAGTTGGTACTATGCATTTTCAGATGATTCTTCAGAAGACTCTGAACAAGAGGTGTGTATAGTTGGAATGAAGGATTATGACGATAGTCTTAGCAGGGGATATGCAGTTGTTCAGTCTGCAGGACTTGGAACATATGATAGTGAAGGAATAGAATGTTGTGGTTCTACTCTTGAACGTGATGCATTTAAATGTATTGTTGAATGGCTTCATGGTGACAGAGTAGCATATACTAATAAGTCTGATAATATAAGAATAGATGCCAATTGGTCTAATGGGAAAGTAGCAATGACAGGTTTCTCTTATTCTGCGGCTATTGCATATGAGGTGGCAGATACGGGTGTTCCAGGACTAGAAACTATTATTGCCGTAGCAGGACCATATAGTTGGTATGACTATGTTAATTCCCAGGGAATGATTAAAGAAAGAGGAAACTTTGATTATATAAGCTTCTTAAGTAGTCATTGTGCAAGTAGATTCTTTGGAGATTATGATGATGATAAACTTAAGCACTATGAGAAATACCTTGGTTTCCTAAAAAAAGAGGCTGATAAGGCAAGGGCTGACTATAATGAATTCTGGGCCAGTCGTGACTATGTCACTAGTCCAACTAATTGCCGTTCATCAGTTCTTCTTATTCATGGGCTTAATGATGATAATGTAACATCTAAACAATTTGATATTGCAAGAGATAGACTAAAGAAGGCTGGATGTGATGTGAGAACAATTATTCACCAGGGAGGCCATGGTGTACCACTAAGTAGTACGTCTCGTACAAATGCCCTTTATGATGGATATACATATGATGATATTGTTAATCTATGGTATGCTCACTATCTATTAGGCTTAGATAATAAAGCAACTGCCTTTGCAGATATTATGTGTCAAAGCAATATAACAGGGGAGTATGCGCCTGTAAGTGAATGGGATAGTGGTGAGAAAAGGACACATAAGTTAGGAGAAGGTGTACATATAATAGATGGTAGCAAGGGCATAGGAAGTAATGAAGAATTATTAGAAAATGTGTTAAATGGAGAAAGTAGTGACCTTAGTGCTTGCTATTCTTATAGCATTACAGAATCCGTTACAATAAATGGTAAGATTCCAGTTCATCTTCATATAAAGTCAGATTATATTGGAGAAGGTGAATTGCCACTAGAGGTTTATCTTGTTGATTATTGTGAAGAACCATTTCCAACATACATAGTTCCAGAAGAGAAGAATGAGTATGCCTCTTTTGTAGGTGAGAATAAAAGTGAGTCTATGGCAGATTATCAAGTGAGTGCTAATAGAAAGGTGTTATCTTCAGGGCTAATTGATTTGCAGAATAAGGATGCCGGATATGCACCGGCTTCAGCCACAAAGCCTGCGCAGCGGATTGATAGTGGAGTGTATTATGATTATGTAGTGTATCTTAAGCCTAATTATTATGTTGTGCAACCAGGACATAGATTAGAATTATATGTAACTACTACAAAGTCTGCAGAGAAGATAAATGAAGGTTTCAACATAGAAGATTATTACAAAGTTCCAGAAAAGTGGACTTTGAATATTGATGACTCTTCAAGCTTTATAGAACTTCCTGTAACAAAAGGAAGTTCAGATATAAAGCTTAAATAGGATGAGCATTATCCTTATGACACTTTTATGACATTTTTATTATAATTCTTTGGATATTTTATATATTTTTTGGAGTATTATATAAAAAACTAAATCTATTTTCATATAACAGGTCGGATAATATGATATAATAATAGTAATTTGGGACATAAGGAAGGAGGTACACATGAAGAAAAGGGGTAAGATTAAAAATAAAGGATTATTTGCAAGAATCCTTAGTATTTCATTATGTGTCTGCCTGGTGGTACCAATGCTGGCATTAACAGGATGTGAACAGACATACGATCAGTTAAAGAAAGAGACGGTACAGTATAATAAAGAGGGGAAATATACTGTTAAATTTAGTCAGGGAGATATGCTAGATATCCTTGATAATGGCGAAGTGCAGGATACTAGTGCTAAGCCTGCATGTGAATTCAAAGACATTACGAAGGATGATGTAAATGTAATGTTCGAGTACTTTACAGGTGAAGTTGTAACTGATGCACAGGGCAATGCTACTGACGAGCTTAAGGTTGGAAAGAAGAATGCAGAGATTACTAATTTCGTAAATGATGGTAAGGAAATTACTATTTCATTTGATGATGATGAAAAATTTGCCAATAACGTTAATCGTGCTTATGCAATAGTTATTCCTAAGGCTAAGTCTGTTGTTATTGTTCAGCCAAAGCTTCCTGATAATACATTATCTTCTACTACTAAGGAAGTATCATCAGATGCAACAGAGAATACTTTAATAATCGAGAGTAAAGAGGGAAAGTTTAATCCTAACATTACGAAGGACAATATTACTCTAGATTATTCTTTCAAAGATATGCAGGTTGTTAGTCTAGAGCCTAATGGCAATAAGCTTACAATTAAGCTCTCAGGTAAGCCTGTAATTATACCAGAGATATCAACAGTTTATACAGCAGGAGAGATTGAGATTGATGTTGATGGATTCGAGAAGGCTGCACTTCCAGAGGAGATTACATTCGATGTTAAGACACCTGTAGTTGCAATAGATGGTGATAATATCAAGGGTAGTGATGGTAAGTACACTGTACCTATTAATGTAAGCGGTGTTGATGTATCTAATATTAAAGCAGAAGATATTAGCTTTGGTGATAAGACGAAGGTAACTGATATAGAGAAGAAGGATGGTCAGGTTATAGCCGAAGTTGAAGCGGAGTCTATAGATGACTTAGGCGGCAGTATGAAATTTGGGGACAAAGAATATCTCTCAGGTTTCACACATGCAGCAGCATTTGCATATCCTTTCGATTATGAGAAGTCGGGTGATAATTTCGTAATATCATTCTATGTATTCCCATACATAGGTAAGATAAGTGATGATTTCAACAAATCACAAATTACTCTACTAAATGATTTTGCTAATGGTACTGTAACAACGCTTGAAAAAGATAAAGATGATGAGCTTGGTGGCTATCTTCTTACAGTGGAAGTTCCATCTAATGGAGCAACTGTTGATGATATGAACCTTACAGGAACAATAGTATTTAATGAAGGAGCATTAATAGAAGAATGGGGTGATAAAGCACCTGAATATACTATTACTTCAATATATAATAAGGATTTCTTCCAGATTACTAAGGCAACAGATGAGGGCCTTAATAATGATAAGTTTGATCTGACATCATTACTTGGAATGGTTGCCTATGCTCAGGAGCCACAACAACCACAGAATAACAACAATAACAACAATAACAACAATAATAACAATAACAATAATAACAATAATAACAACAATAACAACAATAACAATAATAACAATAATAACAACAATAACGCTAAGAAGACGACAGATGCAGAAACGGCACTGAAGAATCAGAGAAAAACAGATAATAAATGGAATGCAGCTGGAAAGACTGTTGATTATGTAGCAAGTAAGCTTACAAATGTAGGTGGTACTGCAGCTGAAGTTGCAAAGTATGGCAAGATTGTATATAACTTTGGAAAAGGTATAGCAACAGGTAATCCTGCTGATATTGTATCAGGTGTAATTGGTGTAATTGAAGCTATGGGAATATTTGACGGAGAGGTTGACCCTAATAACCCTAGTAACAAGAGCCTTAATGATAAGGTAGATGACATGAATGTTCTACTTAATGCAATGGACCAGAAGCTTGATACTGTTATTAAGAATCAATATAAGCAGATGACTCAAAGCTATGAGAACGCTCTTGATGCTCTTAAGACTGACTGCCTTAGAGCTGAGAAGATGCTTCAGGGTGCTAAAGATATATATGTATCCCAGGGTAATAAGGTGCCAGGTAAGAATGCAACTATTGATGAACTTAAAGCATATAATTCTGCCCTTATTAAGATAATAATGGAAGAAGAGAAGAAGGGTAATTCCGGATTCAGAGGTTATACAGCACTAATTAATCGTATAGAGAGTAACTATATACTTGTAACTACTGAGACTTCCAAGAACTGGGATAAGAATCCTATATTCTATAACGATAGTGCATGGTCACAATACTTTAATTATGACACAGAAGGATATTATCTAAGAGAAGCGTATAGATCTAATGTTAAGTATAGGATATCTACAGCATATGCTGTGCTTAGTCTATACTACGAGATTCCTGCTAACGCAGATAGATATAATGACCTTACAATGAGGATGAAGACTTCATTAGAGACAGTAGATGCTCATCCTGCTGGACCTATACCTACAGATACTTATCTTGGGAATGCCCAAGGAACAGTTATTAATTCTGATTCACAGTTTATAAAAAATGTTGGACCTAACAATAATAATGTATATAGTTCGACTTTCAAAAAAGCTGTCACAGGTTTTGAAGTTCCTCCAAATGGAGTAAGTTCTAAACAAGGTCAGGATGGTACAATAAAGGTTAGTAAATGGAGCGGAAATCCAACTATTGAGATTAAAACACCTTATAAGTACGATAATGCTACATATCAGAAATATATGAGTAAGCTACATGGTAAGAGTGTCTGGGATGATTTACTATTAGCATTCCCATATCTAAACTCTCCTCAAAGAGCTTGGGAGGGTAAAATAGGAGATGGTTTAGGCTTTGGTGGAAGTTGGACGAAATCAAAGTTTAGATTTGAAGCTAAGGGAATATTTAACCTACATGATTGGATATGGTATGAACAAATCCTCACATGGGATGGAAAGTTTAATAGTTATAAGACATATGATACAGGTGCAAAGAATAATCCTCAAAAGAAATTCATAAGACCTATATTTAAGTAAACAATAGATTGACATAATAATATGCCCCCATTTACTGGGCAATCAGTTAAAGGGGGGCATTTCTACTATTTTTGGTGACAGAGGGACTATTAAAAAAAGGGGGTAAATGCATGAGAGAAAAGAAGATTAAAAGACCTAAGAGAGGACTGTCTTGTAAAATCCTATCACTTGTTCTGTGCGTGTGCCTGGTGGTGCCAATGCTGGCATTAACAGGATGTGAACAGAATTATGAACAATTGCCAAAAGAAAAGGTGCAATTTAATAAAAATGGAGAATATACTGTTAAATTTCAAAAAGGTGATTTGCTAGATATTCTTGAAGATGGAAATGTTCAGGATACTAGTGCTAAGCCTACTTGTGAATTTAAGGATATAGCAAAAGAAGATGTTGTGGTTAGCTATAGTAGTGTTAATAATGAAGTCGTAACAGATGAACAGGGGAATTCTGTAGATGAGCCTAAAATAGAGAATAAGCATGCTGATATTATCAATTTCGAAAATAATGGTAAAGAGATAACTATCACATTTAAGGACGATGGCAATCTTGCAGATAATGTGTATGATGATTATTCTATAATAATTGAGAAGGCTAAATCTGTTGTAATTGTAGAACCACAGTTACCTGATAATACATTATCTTCTACTACTACAGAAATATCATCTGATGATACTGAGAATACATTTATTATCGAATGTAAAGAAGGTAAATTTAATCCAGAAATTAGTGCGGAGCAAATATATCTAGATAATTCCTTTAGGGATATGAAGATTGAAAGTCTTGAAGCAAAAGATAATAGACTTACAATAAAGTTATCTGGAAAACCTGTAATTATTCCAGAGATATCTAATGTATATACAGCGGGAATTATAGATATATTACCTGATGGTTTTGAGAAAGCCGTGTATTCTGAAGAAATAGCTATCGATGTTAAGCCACCTATTGTAGCAGTGGACACAGATAATATCAAAGGTGATAACGGTAAATGGACTGTTCCTATTAATGTAGATGGTAAAGATATATCTAATATTACGGCTGAAGACATAAGCTTTGGTGAGAATACGAAGGTAACAGATATTAGTAAGAAGAATGGACAGGTTATAGCAGAGGTCGAAGCTGATAATATTGATGACCTTGGTGGACCTATACAGTTTGGAGACGAAGAATATCTATCGAGCTTTGCTCATGCAGCAGTTCTTCCTTATCCAATAAGCTATGAGAAAGAGGGAGATAATTTCGTTATACAGTTTTATTTATTGCCACAAATAGGTAGCATTAATGATAAAATAGATAAATCGCAGATTAATCTTCTTGATGACTTTGCAGGAGGAAATGTTAGGTCAATTGAGCAAGATGATGAAGGTGATTTTTTTGTTACAATAGAAGTTCCGTCTAATGGGGCAAGTGTTGATGATATGCACTTAGTAGGTACATTAGAATTTACAGAAGGAGCACTTATAGAAGAATGGGGAGATGATGCTCCTGCATATTATATTAGTGCATTATACAACAAGGATTACTTCACAATTACTAATTCTACAGATGAAGAACTTGTTGATGGTTATGAGTTTGATCTTACATCATTATTTGGTGGTGTGGTATATGCTGCAGAGAATGATGGAAATAATAACAACAATAATAATAACAATAATAATAATGACTGGGTTAACGTTGAAAAACCTAAGCCTAATAAAGCAGAAGAGGCCTTGAAGGATCAGAGAAAGAGAGATAACAAATGGAAGGCCACTAATATTGCAGTTGATTATGTAGCAAGTAAGCTTACAAATGTTGGTGGAACAGCAGCAGAGGTTGCTAAGTACGGTAAAATTATATTTGATTTAGGCAAAGGAATAGCTACAGGCAATCCGGCTGATATTGTATCAGGTGTAATAGGAACTATAGAAGCAATGGGAATATTCGACGGAGAGGTTGATCCTAATAATCCAAATAATAAGAAGCTTGATGAGAAGATTAATGATATGAATATTCTTCTTACTGCCATGGATCAGAAGCTTGATACAGTAATTAAGAATCAATATAAACAAATGACGCAAGGCTATGAGAATGCTCTTGATGCTCTTAGGACCGACTGCCAGAGAGCTGAAAATATGCTTCAAAATGCTAAGGAAATATATGTGGCACAAGGTAATAAGGTGCCGGATAAGAATGAAAAAAATCTTGATGTATTAAAGAAATATAATGCTGATCTTATCCGTATCATAAAAGATGAAGAACAGAAAGGTACTGCAGGATTCAGAGGATATACATCCACAATTAATCGTATTGAGAATAACTATATACTTGTAACAACTGAGACTTCTAAGACATGGGATAAGAATCCTATATTCTATAATGATAGTGCGTGGTCACAATACTTCAATTTTGATTCAGAAGCATATTATTTAGATGAAGCGTATAGGAGTAATGTAAAATATCAGATAGCCCGTACATATGCAGTGCTTTGCTTCTATTATGAGATTCCGGCTAATGGAAACACTTATAATGACCTTACAATGAGAATGAAGAGTTCCTTTGAGACAATAGACGCTCATCCAGCCGGACCTAAGCCAGAGACGGATTTTACTGTAAAAAAATTAGGTGACTATACATTTTTCTACTATCCTAAGAATAATCAAAAAGTGTATAGTTCAACATTAAGAAGAACTGTCGTAGGCTTTAACTATCCAGAAAACGGGGTAAGTGCGGAAAATGGGAAAAATGATCGAAGGATAAGAGTTAGCGCATGGACAGGTGACACGAAAAAAGCCATTACTTCACCTTATAAAATTGATTATCTTACGATCCAAAAATATATCAGTAAATTACATGGTAAGGAGCCATGGGCTGACCTTGTTTTGGCATTCCCATATTTGGAAAAAGTATATAAGTCGTATTATAGAGGATGGGGTGTAGGCTTTGGTGGAGATTGGACTAAATCAAAATTTAGAATAGAAGCACAGGGGTTATTCTCCCTACACGATTGGATATGGTATGAACAAATGCTAAGCTGGAATGGTAAGTACGAAAGCGTAAAGTGTTATGATACCGGCGAGAAAAAAATCTATGCAAATCCATTAAGATTTGAATTACAGTAAGTGAAAAAATTTGGGTGACAAAGGATTGTTCCAATGTCATTAAGTTAAGGATTTCCCTTTATTACACATTTAAAACTTCATAAATGATTTTACTACTTTAAGATGGTTTGCATATATAAGCAGACCATCTTTTTTTATAAATACAAAAAAAGAAATGGTTTTTACTATAAAAGATGAAATACAATAAGTTCTTGAATATTCCATGAGTAAATGGTATAGTCATTAGCGGATGGACGGTATCTGTGACAGAACCGTACCGGAATAAAGTCTTTACGAAACATCATCACTTCCTATTAAGGAGGCGATGATATGAGAATAGGATTTATAGGCGCAGGGAAAGTGGGGTTTTCTCTGGGCAGATACCTTAAAGAAAATGAGTATACCGTAAGCGGATACTACAGCAAAAGCATGGCGTCGGCTGAAGATGCTGCCAAATTTACCGAAACAAAAAGATACAACACGACGAAACAACTTGTTGAAGTGAGTGATGTTTTGTTTCTTACCGTACCGGATGGAGAGATACCTGTGGTATGGGAAAGACTTAAAGAGATTGACCTTAATAACAAAATAATCTGTCATACTAGCGGAGCTCTTGGATCCGAAGTGTTTTCTGATATGAAGAACCAGAACGTCTATGGTTTTTCTGTTCATCCTATCCTGGCGATTTCGAGTAAGTACGAATCGTATAAGGATATAAAATCAGCTTTTTTTACAATTGAAGGAAGTGGAGAAAAAATCGACGAAGTAGCCGATATTTTTCGTAAATGTAAAAATAAAGTGCAGATAATTGACTCTTCTGAGAAGATAAAATATCACGTTGCATGCAGTATTGTGAGCAACTTTGCAGTTACCCTTGCAGATATAGCAAAGGAAATGTTAGAAGAATGTGGTTTTGACGATAAAACGGTTTTTGAAGCTATGGGACCGCTTATTTCTAAAAACGCTGATAACATTGTCAGAAAGGGAACCATAGAGGCACTTACGGGACCTATTGAAAGAGGAGATGTACAAACTGTAGAGAAACATATGAGCGTACTTTCTGGAGAGGAACTTTCGCTTTATAAGTCGTTAGCTAGAAGGACACTTCGTCTTGCAAAAGAGAAGAACCCGGAGAGAAACTACAATAATATGATGGAGGTTTTAGAGTGAAAAGCACAGTATTAACACTACAAAAACAAAAAGAAGAAGGAAACAAAATAACTATGCTTACAGCATATGATTATTCGGTTGCAAAGCTTATAGATGCGGCTGGAATTGATGTTATTCTTGTGGGGGATTCACTTGGAATGACTATGCTTGGATATGAAGATACTCTTCCAGTTACAATGGAAGATATGATACATCACACAGCGTGTGTATCTAGGGGTGCAAAGGATGCTTTTGTGATTGCTGATATGCCATTTATGTCATATCAGACATCAGTACGTGATGCAGTTTACAATGCAGGAAGACTTATTAAAGAAGGACATGCTCATGCAATAAAACTTGAAGGAGGAGCAAGTGTCTGTGAGCAGATTAAAGCTATTACTGAGGCGAGTATTCCGGTGTGTGCTCATATTGGATTAACGCCACAGTCCACCAATGCCTTTGGCGGATTTAAGGTACAGGGTAAGAATATGCAGAGGGCAAAACAGATAGTCGAGGATGCATTAAGTGTGCAAGAGGCAGGGGCGTTTATGGTTACTCTTGAATGCATTCCAGAGAAGCTTGCATCACTTATTACAGATATTCTTGATATACCGACCATAGGTATAGGTGCCGGGAATGGATGTGACGGTCAGGTGCTGGTATATCATGACATGTTAGGTATGTTTACAGATTTAAAACCTAAGTTTGTAAAGCATTTTGGCAATATTGGAGAAGAAATGACCAAAGCATTTGTATCCTACAGAGACGAAGTCAAATCAAAAGCATATCCGGCTACAGAACACACATTTAAGATTGAAGATGAAATAATGGAAGAATTATATAAGGAGTATAGATAAATGGAAGTAATAGTTGCAAGAACGCCTAAAGAGGTAAAGGAAACAATCAGGGATTGGAAAAAACAAGGATACAGCATAGGACTTGTCCCAACAATGGGATACCTTCATGAAGGGCACGGCTCATTAATAGAGAGGGCAGTTAAGGAAAATGACAAGGTTATGGTTAGCGTTTTTGTAAACCCAATACAATTTGGACCGAATGAGGATCTTGAGACATATCCTCGCGATTTTGATGCGGACCTTCAAATGATAGAAAAGCTTGGAGCAGATATGGTATTTCATCCGGAGCCTTCCGACATGTATGCACCAGATTTTTCCACAACTATAAGTGTAGCAGGAGTATCTGAGAATCTATGCGGAGCAAGAAGACCGGGACATTTTAATGGTGTCTGTACTGTTGTTACAAAGCTTTTTAATCTATCAGAAGCAGACAGAGCGTATTTTGGTCAAAAAGATGCTCAGCAACTTGCTGTAGTAAGAAGGATGGTAAGAGATTTAAATGCTAATATAGTAATCGTCGGATGTCCTATAATAAGAGAAGATGATGGATTGGCAAAAAGCTCCAGGAATACATATCTTAATCCGGACGAAAGAAAAGCGGCTACAGTGCTAAGTAAGGCATTAAGGACTGGAAAGCAGATGATTGAATCGGGAGAAAAAAACGCTGAGGTTGTGAAATCTAAGATTACAGAAATAATTTCAAAGGAACCACTTGCTAAGATTGATTATGTAGAAATAACAGACTGGAATTCTATTGAACCTGTTGATATAATAGACAGAAGCACGCTATGTGCAATAGCTGTTTATATAGGTAATACAAGACTTATTGATAACTTTATATATGAGGTATAAAATGCAACTTACAATGTTAAAAGGAAAGATACATAGAGCTGTTGTAAAACAGGCAGAACTTGATTATGTAGGTTCTATTACAGTAGATCCGTTGCTTCTTGAAGCGGCTGATATTCTCGAGTATGAGAAGGTTCAGATCGTAGATGTGGAAAATGGAAATAGATTTGAAACCTATACAATAGAGGGCGAAAGAGGTTCTGGACAGATATGTCTTAACGGAGCAGCAGCCCGAATGGTTAGGGAGGGCGATCATATTATCATTATGTGTTATTGCCAGACGGATAGAGAAGAAGCAGCGTCTCATAAGCCGAAAGTTGTGTTCGTGGATTCCGACAACAAGATAGTTTCTATGGCAAGATATGAAAAACACGGAGAGATAAAGAATTATTAGAGGTGAAGATGCTTAAAGGAAAAACAATTATTCTAGGCGTAAGCGGTTCCATTGCCGCATATAAAACCGCAAATCTTGCGTCAATGCTTGTAAAACAACATGCAGATGTGCATGTGATAATGACGAAGAATGCAACTAATTTTATTAATCCAATTACATTTGAAACCCTTACAAATAATAAATGTATAGTAGACACATTTGACAGGGATTTTGAGTTTAATGTTGAACATGTGTCACTTGCTTCTAAGGCAGATTGCATGATGATAGCGCCAGCCACTGCAAATGTAATTGCGAAGCTTAGATGTGGCATTGCTGATGATATGCTTACAACAACAGCGCTTGCAATGGAAAAAGCTATGCTTATAGCACCCACCATGAATACCCATATGTATGAGAAAAAGGTGACTCAGGATAATATCGCCACACTTAAGGACTATGGATATGAGGTAATAGAGCCGGCGGAAGGATATTTGGCTTGTGGTGATGTTGGAAAGGGGAAAATGCCAAATCCAGAGGTTTTAATCGAATATATTTATAAAGCTGTATTAAGAGATAAGGATATGATAGGCAAAAAGGTGCTAGTCACTGCCGGACCTACAAGAGAGGCTTTTGATCCTGTAAGATTTGTAAGCAACCATTCTACCGGTAAGATGGGGTATGCACTTGCCAGAGAGGCAGCAGCAAGAGGGGCTGATGTTGTACTTATATCAGGACCTGTTAATATAGCAGGGATTCCATATGTACATACTGTGGATGTCATTAGCGCAAAGGAAATGTACAAGGCGTGCGTCAAATATTTCCCAGACGCTGATATAGTGATTAAGTCAGCTGCTGTAGCCGATTACAGACCTAAAGATATCTTAGAAGAAAAGATTAAAAAATCGGATTCTGATACAAAAGTTGAATTTGAAAAGACAGATGATATACTTGCTTATCTTGGCAAGACAAAAAGAGATAATCAGTTTATTTGTGGCTTTTCAATGGAAACGGAGAATATGATTGAGAATTCCCGTTCCAAGCTTAAAAATAAAAATATAGATATGATAGTTGCAAATAATCTTAAGACTAAAGGGGCTGGTTTCGGAACAGAGACTAATGTTGTGACTCTTATTACAGAAAGCAGCCGGAAGGAACTTGATATCATGTCCAAAGCAGATGTTGCACATGAAATTATAAATGAGATATTAAAAAACACCTTTTGATAGTACCATTGCGGCAATATCAGTAAATTATTAATGTTTTTATTGACAAACGTGTATTAGTATGATTAAATACTAGATAACTAAATAAGATTGAAACCGATGAGAAAGAGTAAGTAGTTAACTTCCCTATTCTAAGAGAGAGCTGTAGATGGTGTGATTACAGTAGAATATATTTTGATGAATGGACTTTCGAGGGCGAGCTGAAATAAGAATAAAGTAGGCGAGACGGAGCAGACACTTCGTTAACAATGTCAGCATATGATGGTATGCGTTGAGTGGTCAATAGAGTAAAGCTATTGACAAGCCGGGTGGCACCGCAAGATATTAGATATTTTGTCCCAGCAATCGTAAGATTGCTGGGATTATTTTTTTAGGGAGAAAATCATGATACTAGACACAATTGTAGAAGACAAGAAAATAAGACTTAGAGAAGAGAAGGATATAATTCCAGTCTCATTAATGAGAGATAAAGCCTACTCTGTGCTAAAGGATAAGACGAGGGATACAACTAAGTTCTATCATAACCTTGCCAAGGATGGAATTAGTATTATAGGTGAATTCAAGAAGGCATCTCCTTCTGCAGGGGATATTAATTCATCAATTGATTTACTAACAAGAATAGATGAGTATAATGATTCAGTTGATGCAATTTCCTGTCTTACAGAGAAGGATCATTTCAAAGGAAGCACTGAGTATCTAGAACAGATCAGAGCAAAGTCAACGCTTCCAATTCTAAGAAAAGACTTTATGATAGATGAATATCAATTCTATGAAGCTAAGGTAATAGGTGCTGATGCAATACTTCTTATATGTGCCATACTTGATGATGCTAAGCTTAAAGCTTTCTATCAGCTATCGCAGGAATTAGGGTTAGATGTTCTAGTTGAATGTCACGACGAAGTGGAGATAGAAAGAGCACTTGAGATTGAGGCTCCTGTTATTGGAATTAATAATAGAAACCTTAATGATTTCTCAATTAGTCTTGATACAACTAAGAGGCTTAAGAAATACATTCCTGAAGAAATAATTGTTGTATCAGAATCAGGTATTAAGACAGATGACGATGTTCGTTTTCTAAAGGACTTAGGTGTTGATGCATTCTTAATAGGTCAGTCATTTATGGAATCGAAAAGTCCAAGAGAACTTGCAAGAAGATGGAAGGATATGTGACTTACATGAAGATTAAGATATGTGGAATCACAAATGAGAAGGAAGCAGATTATCTTAATGATAATATGGTTGACTTCGCTGGATTTGTGTTTTACGAGAAAAGCAAAAGGAATATTACAATAGATAAAGCAAGATTAATAATGAACAGACTCGATTCTAATATAAAGAAGGTGGCGGTTATGGTTTCTCCTACGCTAGAAGAAGTAATTGATAAGGAAGATGACGGA
The DNA here is from genome assembly GCA_900315945.1 of uncultured Lachnospiraceae bacterium. Taxonomy (GTDB): domain Bacteria; phylum Bacillota; class Clostridia; order Lachnospirales; family Lachnospiraceae; genus RUG191. The sequence goes on from ONAZ01000004.1 coordinate 23,586, forward strand.
TTCGATGTAATCCAGATTCATGGAGAAATTGACGAAGCCATACTTGATAGGACTAGAAAGAAAGTCTGGTGCGCCATTAATCTATCAGATGAAGAATATGATGATAAGATGCGATGGCTTATGGGACTTAAGCCTAACCAATACCGGAAGATAACAGGTATTGTAATTGATTCTAAGAATTTCGGATCAGGAGAAGCATTTGACTGGCAGCAAAACATAGACAAATTAGAATCTAAGGTGTTTAAGGACAAGACATTTATCCTTGCAGGAGGCCTTAATTCAGACAACGTTGCTGATGCAATCTCAATCCTCCATCCAGACATAGTTGATGTGAGTTCTGGCGTAGAAGCTAGTGTAGATAAGGTGGGAAAAGAAAAAAGGCTAATAGATGATTTTGTTTTGGCAGTAAAGCAAAGCCTGCGAAGCGATTAAGCTACTAGAACGCATGTCTAATTAGCCGAAGTCGTCTAAGTTATCGGCGATACCATTTCATGGTACCGCATACGATTTTCCTATGAGCGTGACGACTTTCGGTAATTAGACATAAGATTAAATTAGATTGAGCGAGCAGGTATTATTAGGCGCAATATTTACTAGAAAGGAAGTATTATGAACGAAAAAGCATACTATGGACAGTTCGGTGGTCAATATGTTGCAGAGACCTTAATGAATGTCTTAAATGAGATTGACGAAGAATTTGAAAAGGCAATAAGAGATGAAGAATTCATCAAAGAGTACAATTACTATCTTAAGGAATACGTAGGAAGAGAGACACCACTTTATCTTGCCGAGAACCTCTCTAAGAAATACGGCACTAAGATATACCTTAAGAGAGAGGACCTTAATCATACAGGAGCTCATAAGATTAATAATGTATTAGGCCAGATTCTTCTTGCTAAGAGAATGGGCAAGACTAAGATAATAGCTGAAACAGGTGCAGGCCAGCATGGAGTTGCAACAGCAACAGGATGCGCACTATTCAATATGGAGTGTACCGTATTTATGGGTAGCGAAGATGTTAAGAGACAGGCCCTTAATGTAATGAGAATGGAGATGCTTGGGGCAAAGGTTGTGTCAGTTGAATCAGGCTCTAATACCCTTAAGGATGCAACTAATGAAGCTATTAGGACATGGGCTAAGACGGCAGAAGATACATTTTACATAATAGGTTCAGCAATAGGGCCTTACCCATATCCTAAGATGGTTAAAGAGTTCCAGTCATGCATCTCTAGAGAAGCCAAGAAGCAGCATTTTGAAAAAGAAGGAAGACTTCCAGATGTTGTAATAGCATGCGTAGGAGGTGGCTCTAATTCCATTGGAATGTTCGCTGACTTTATTGATGAAAAGGATGTAAAGCTAATCGGCATTGAGGCAGCAGGCAAGGGGATAGATACCAATGAACACGCGGCATCAATGGCAAGAGGACATATTGGTGTACTTCATGGAACCAAGTCATATTTACTAAGTGACGAGGATGGAAATGTGCAGCTAGCCCATTCCATTTCAGCAGGACTTGATTATCCAGGAGTCGGCCCAGAACACGCATTTCTTAGAGATTCAGGCAGGGCAGAATATGTACCAATTACAGATGCAGAGGCTATGGATGCACTAATGGAATTAACTCGTGAAGAAGGAATAATTCCTGCAATAGAAAGCGCCCATGCAATGGCCTATGCAATTAAATATGCTAAAGAAATGACAGAGAATCAGTCAATGATTATATGCTTATCTGGCAGAGGCGACAAGGACGTTAATACAATTTCAGATTATATTGCCGGTAAAGGATATCTTAACTAAGGGGGTGATTGTTGTGAGTAATAGAATAGAAGAACATTTATCGAAATTACAGGAAAAAGGTGAGAAAGCCTTTATCACATATTACACCGCAGGGCTTGGTGGAATGGAGGCTACAAGACAAATCATAGAAGCCCAGAAGGGATATACAGATGTTATAGAGCTTGGCATTCCATTCTCTGACCCAATTGCAGATGGAAGTGTGATTCAGCAGGCAAGTTATGAGGCTATACAACAAGGCTCCAGCTTAAGAAAGACATTTGAACTTATGAAGGACATAAGAGATGCTGGGAGTCAGCAACCAATACTATTCATGATGTATTACAACACAATTGTTAATTACGGAATAGAAGCTTTTGCTAAGAAATGTCATGAGTGTGGTGTAGATGGTCTTATTATTCCAGACCTTCCATTAGAGGAACAGGAGGAGCTTCAACAAGCAATTGAAAAGTACGACACAACAATACTTGTTCAGCTGGTATCACCTATAAGTGCTGATAGAATACCAACAATTCTTAAGGATGCAAGAGGATTTGTATATTGCGTATCTTCTATGGGAGTTACAGGTGGTAAAGGAACATTTCACAGTAAGGTAATAGATTATCTAACTGATGTTAAGAAACATTCCAAGATTCCGGTGATGATGGGATTTGGAATTAGAGAAGCAAAGGATGTTGAACCTATGAAAGACATAATAGATGGAGCGATTGTTGGCTCTCATTTTATCAATCTAATGAGAGAATCAGATTACAATCCTGATATTGCAAGGGAATATGTATCTAGATTTAAGAAGGATATGCAATAGTCAACCACCTAAGCACCAAATACCTGCTCCTCTCATACAGAAAATCGCGTCGCAGGATTTGGCTGCTTAGGTGTATAACTAGATGATAAACACTTACTTGAAAGGAGACACAAAATGATTAAAGAAGCTATTGAGAAAATTGTAATGAAGGAAGACCTTACTTATGATGAGGCATACACAGTAATGAATGAGATAATGTCAGGTGAGACATCTCAGACACAGAACGCGGCATTTCTAGCTGCTCTCTCAACCAAAAGCACGAAGAAAGAGACTGAAGAGGAAATACTAGGATGTGCTAAGGCCATGAGAGAGCATGCCCGGAAATGCGATCTAGGTAATCTAGACGCAATGGAAATAGTAGGTACAGGTGGAGACAGAGCAGGAAGCTTTAATATATCCACAACAACAGCATTTATTGCAGCAGCTGCAGGAATAAAAGTTGCAAAGCATGGTAATCGTGCAGCATCATCCCTTAGTGGTACAGCTGATTGTCTTGAGGCTCTTGGAGCTAATATAGATAAGAGCCCTGAGGAATGTAAGAAGCTACTTGCTGATACGAACTTTTGCTTCTTTTTTGCACAGAAGTATCATACATCAATGAAGTATGTTGGTGCTATAAGAAAGGAACTTGGCTTTAGAACTGTATTTAATATATTAGGACCACTTACTAACCCAGGATGTCCTACAAGACAGCTTCTTGGAGTATATGATGAATGTCTAGTGGAGCCTCTTGCAAGAGTATTATCAGATATGGGAGTAAAACGAGGAATGGTTGTATATGGCCGTGAGAAATTAGACGAGATTTCTGCTGTTGGCCCAACCTTTGTATGTGAGGTTAACGACGGATACTTTAAGTCCTATGACATTTCCCCTGAGGTATTCGGCTTTGACAGATGTGACAAGGAGGAGCTTGTAGGTGGTACCCCTGAGGAAAATGCTAATATCACCCGAGGCATCTTAAAGGGCGAGATTAAGGGTGGCAAGAGAAACACTGTTCTTATGAATGCAGGAGCAGCTCTATATATTGGAGGCAAAGCCGACTCCATCGCCAAGGGCGTCATTCTTGCAGAGGAGATACTAGATTCTGGTAAGGCTTATGAAGCGTTAGAGAAATATATTAAAATGTCTAATTAGCCGAGGTCGGCTTAGTGATTTTCTTCATGAGCGTGCCGACGCTCGGTAATTAGACATAAGATTAATTAGTTTTAGAGCAGCAGGTATTTGGTGCTTAGATGTATAAGACATAAGAGGTACTATTATGAACGATTACGAAACATTAAAAAAATACACTAAAGATTATAATTACATTCCTGTTAAGAAGGAGATTCTTTCAGATGTTACAACACCTATTGAACTTCTTCGAATTCTTAGAGGTGTAAGCCCTCATGTATTTATACTTGAGAGCGTTATGGAACAGGAAAACTGGGGCAGATACACATTTCTTGGGTACAATCCTAAGCTATGTATTACATGCAGCAATAACCACCTTAAGATATATGACGCCAATGGGGCATTGGTATTAGAGGAAGTAGTTAGAGAACCTAAAGCTCATCTTAAAGATATATTAGAGAAATACAAAAGCCCGAAGATAAAAGACTATCCTTCCTTTACAGGTGGACTTGTAGGTTATTTTTCATTTGATTATATTAAGTATGCAGAGCCTAAGCTTAAGCTTGATGCAGAGGATACTGAGGGCTTTAAGGATTTTGATCTGATGCTTTTTGACAAGGTGATTGCCTTTGATAATCTTAAGCAAAAGATAGTAATAATTGCCAATGCACCGGCTGATAATTTTAAGGATAGCTACAAGCAGGCGCTGACAGATATTGATGAGATTATAAGACTTATTCAAAATGGCAAGAAGGCTGACATCCCTAAGGGAGAGCTTTTATCAGATTATAGAGCCCTTTTTACTGAAGAAGAATTCTGCGAGAAGGTTAATAAAGCTAAGGATTACATTTACGAAGGAGATATATTCCAGGTTGTTCTTTCTAACAGATTAGAAGCAGATTTTAAAGGAAGTCTCTTTGATACCTATAGAATCTTAAGAACCCTTAATCCCTCACCATATATGTTCTATTTTAGTGGTGACGATATGGAGGTTGCTGGTGCAAGTCCAGAGACTCTTGTTAAGCTAGAGGATGGTGTTCTTCACACATTTCCACTAGCAGGGACAAGACCAAGAGGCAAGAATGAGAGTGAGGATAAGAGATTAGAAGAGGAGCTTCTAAAGGACGAGAAGGAACTTAGTGAACACAATATGCTTGTTGATCTTGGCAGGAATGACATCGGCAGAATATCTAAGTTCGGCTCTGTGGACGTTGAGAAATATATGGAGGTTTTGCGTTTCTCTCATGTTATGCATATAGGCTCAACTGTAAGAGGAGAGATTAGCGATAACAAGAGTCCTGTTGATGTAATAGATGCGATTCTTCCGGCGGGCACATTGTCTGGTGCGCCTAAGATTAGAGCCTGCGAGATTATTAATGAACTAGAGAATAATAAGCGTGGTATATATGGTGGTGCCATAGGATATATTGACTTTGCAGGTAATCTTGATACTGCTATAGCCATTAGAATTGCTTACAAGAAGAATAACAAGGTATTTGTTCGCTCAGGTGCCGGAATCGTTGCAGATTCTAATCCTATAAGCGAATACAATGAGTGCCTTAACAAGGCGAAGGCTGTAATGCTTTCTATTGAGAAGGCTTCTAAGATGGAGGACTAGTTATGATTTTACTAATAGATAATTACGATAGCTTTTCATATAATCTCTACCAGATGCTAGGGAGTATAAGCTCTGACATTAGGGTTGTAAGAAATGATGATATAAGCCTATCAGAGATTAGAAGAATGGCAGATCACATAATATTAAGTCCTGGACCGGGACGACCAGAAAGGGCCGGAGTCTGCGAGGATGTTGTAAGAGAATTTGCAGGTAAGATACCAATCCTTGGAGTATGTCTTGGTCATCAGGCAATAGTTGAAGCATTTGGCGGAAATGTTAATCATGCAAAAAGGCTGATGCATGGGAAGAAGTCCGTAGCGTCAATTGAGAATTCGATATCGGTATTTCGAGGACTTCCAACCAATATTTCGGTGGCACGATATCATTCTCTCAGCGCTGAAGAGAAAGCGCTTCCAAGCGAACTTAGAATCATTGCTAAGGCAGAGGATGATGGTGAAATTATGGCAGTAAAGCATATCGATTATGATGTATATGGCTTACAGTTCCATCCCGAATCCATCTTGACACCTGACGGCAAGAAGATACTTGGTAATTTCTTGAGGTATTCAGAGTGAATAGAAGCTTTAAATGTTAGTAAAGAGTGCTTTTTGTATTCTGATATTGATATTTAATACAATGCATATTATAATATAATTACAAATAAATAATAAACACATATAATTTGCATTAGATTATAAGGAGATGATAATATGGCTGAACAAGTACTTATTCAATTTAGGGCGGACAAATCATTAAAGCAAGATGTGGCTGATATTTATAACCAATTAGGTCTGGATCTTCCCACAGCATTTCGTATGTTTATGGCAAAAAGTAAGCAGGTAAGAGGATTACCTTTTGATGCAGTTTTACCGGAAACAAATAAGAGAGAGGATTTTATAGACGCATTTAACGCATTGAGAGAGGAAGCGAAGGATTTGCCGGAGATGACTCTTGAAGAAATTAACGCTGAAATAGAGGCAACACGAACTGAAAGAAAGAGGGGATAGGGTATGGTATACGCTGTAATAGATACCAATGTCTTCGTGTCGGCTTTATTAACAAAGAATAGTGAATCTCCTACGGTAAAAATATATAAAGCTATTTCAGATGGAATAATAACACCACTATATCATAGAGATATAATAAAGGAATATGAAGAGGTTCTTAAAAGACCAAAGTTTAATTTTTCTGAGAACAAGATAGAAGATATGCTTAATCTGATAATTAAATACGGTGTAGAAGTATTTCCAAAGTCAACAGGTGAAATACTTATTGATATGGATGATTTGATATTCTATGAGGTTGCTATGGAAAAAAGAGATGATAATTCTTATCTTGTTACCGGGAATCAGAAACACTATCCTATAAAAGAGTTTATTGTAACGCCCGCTGAAATGGTTGAAATACTAGATGGAATGAGGCAATAGTTTCTTCTGAATTCAAAATAATACTGGAATTATATAAGCGAGAGGGTCAGTGCTTCTCGCTTTTTTGCTTTAAGAATCTATGGTTACTTGCGCTAGGTTTTCGTCCGGCAACATATTTTTTATCAATTTATTTATAGTTTTCTTTTTGTTTCTTGTTTTTTTGTTTTTAATATATAAACAAAGCATTATGAATGATTTAAGTACACAATAAAGAGAGAAAGCTATGTAAATGCCTATATTAATTATAACAGTGGTCAAGGACGTTAACTGTCAAGACACTAAAATGTTTTCGCTTCGCGCGCATTTGGTGTCAAGACACATAACTTGACATATAACTTGACAGACAAGCCGGTAGAGTATACACTTATGTAGTATCACTCTATCGGCTTAATTTATTTAAAGGAAAAAACTATGAATCAAAAATGTGATGTTGTAATTGTTGGAACCGGAGCAGCAGGACTTTATTCTGCATTAACATTTCCGGAGGATACTAATATCCATATGGTTACGAAAAGAAAAGTAGATGAATCTGATTCCTATCTTGCTCAAGGAGGAATATCTGTCCTTCTTGATGAAGAGGATTATGACGATTATTTTGAAGATACAATGAGGGCCGGGCATTTTGAGAATAAGAAGGATGCCGTTGATGTCATGATTAGGTCTTCAAATGATGTGATTGACGAGCTTATCGAATATGGAGTTGATTTTGAGAAGGACGCTGAAGGTAATCTGTCCTTTACAAAAGAGGGTGCTCATTCAACAGCTCGAATTCTGTTTCATGAGGACGAGACGGGAAGGGAGATTACATCGACATTGTATAAGAGGGTCGCTGAAAGAAAGAACATCACAATCCATGAATATACAACAATGATAGATGTTATATCCGAGAATAATGTCTGCGGTGGAATAGTTGTAATTAACGATAGAAGGGAAATATCTGTAATTGAAGCAAATGATGTAATTCTTGCCTGCGGAGGCATCGGTGGATTATATAAGAATTCCACGAACTTCCCGCATATTACAGGAGACGCTATTGCAATTGCAATAAAGCATGGTGTGGAAGTAGAGAATCTTGATTATGTTCAGATTCACCCGACCACACTTTACTCTAAGAATCCGGGAAGAAGATTCTTAATATCAGAATCGGTTCGCGGAGAAGGAGCAGTTCTTCTTGATAAATACGGCAATAGATTCACAGACGAATTACAACCGAGAGATGTTGTTACAAAGGCTATAAGAGAACAGATGAAGAAGGACAATACCGAATACGTTCTTGAAGATATGAGACCACTCGGCAAGCAAACGATACTTCATCATTTTCCAAACATTTATGAACGATGCAAACAGGAAGGCTATGATGTAATTAACGAACCAATTCCTGTTGTGCCGGCTCAACATTACCACATGGGTGGTGTTAAGGTTGACTTAAACAGTGAGTCTACGATGAGCGGATTATATGTCGTTGGAGAAGCTGCATGTAACGGTGTTCATGGCAAGAATCGTCTTGCAAGTAATTCGCTTCTCGAAGCACTTGTTTTTGCTAAGCGTGCTGCCGAAGATATTATGGCATCGGGAGATACCGGTCTTGATAATTATTATATCGATTATGAAGAATACAAAGATTTGGACGATTTGTTTGATGAGTATCGAACCAGCGCATTAAAGCAGATTGTAGAATAATAGGAAATGTGGAGGATAAGATGGATAATATTACAATGAAACTCAATGCTGATAAGTATTTACTTATGGCTCTTGAGGAAGATATTACAAGTGAGGATGTGTCAACTAATGCAGTAATGCCTGATTATAAGAAGGGTACTGTTGATCTTATTTGTAAAGAGGATGGAATAATTGCCGGACTTGACGTGTTTGGAAGGGTGTTCCATTTATTGGACACATCTACTGTGATTAATTATAAGGTTAAGGATGGTGAAAATGTTAAGAAGGGCGATCTCTTAGCTACTGTTACAGGTGATATAAGAGTATTACTTTCAGGAGAGCGTGTAGCACTTAATTATCTTCAGAGAATGAGTGGAATTGCAACATATACCAATCAACTTGTAAAGCTTCTTGAGGGAAGTAAGACAACTCTTCTTGATACTAGAAAGACAACACCTAATCAGAGGATTTTCGAGAAATATGCAGTTAGAATAGGTGGAGGCTGTAATCATAGATATAACCTGTCAGATGGTGTCATGCTCAAAGATAATCATATTGGCGCAGCAGGCTCTATCACTAAGGCAATTCAAATGGCAAAAGAATATGCGCCTTTTGTACGAAAAGTAGAAGTGGAAGTTGAGACACTAGAACAGGTAAAGGAAGCAGCCGATGCCGGTGCGGATATAATTATGCTTGATAATATGGATATAGATACTATAAAAAAGGCAATTGAAATAATAGATGGACGTGCCCAGACTGAATGCTCAGGTAACGTTACTAAAGAGAATATTGATAGATTAACAGACATAGGTGTTGATTTTATTTCTAGTGGAGCACTTACACATTCAGCACCAATAATGGATATTTCTATGAAGAATTTGAGGGCGATTTAGTAATAAAGTACTTAAGTGTGGAGTAATTATTATGACAACTAATGAGAGAAGAAGGGAAATATTAAAAAAATTAAAAAAAGCCAAAGGGGCTGTCCCTGCAAAAGAATTAGCATTAGACTTCGGAGTGAGTCGTCAGATTATTGTAGGCGACATGGCAGTTATTAGAGCAAATAACCCTGAGATTATATCAACTAATAGAGGATATATTCTTGGAGAAAAAAGTGCATTTACCAGAGAATTCAAGGTTAAGCACGGACCTGACAGGGTTAAGGAAGAGTTGACACTAATTGTTGATGCTGGAGGAAGTGTAAAAAATGTTAGTATAAGTCATAGAGCTTATGGTAGAATATCAGCAGAAATGAGTATTAGTTCTAGACAGGATGTTATTGAATTCGTTGAACGTTTGCTTGACAGTAAGTCGACACTACTTGGTAGCGTAACAAGTGGATATCATTATCATCTTGTTGAAGCAGCTAGCGAAGATAGATTGGATTTGATAGAAGAGAAGCTTAATGAGGCAGGATTTCTAGTGCCACTACTGCCTTGGGAGCGTGAGTAGGAGATACATTACGTATACGAAAGGAATATAACTATGACAGTAAGAGAAGTACAGGAAGAAATAATTAGACTTAAGAAGGAAAAGGATGTATGTATTTTAGCCCATGCATATCAGGATCAATCAATATTTGAAGTGGCAGATTATATTGGTGATTCTTTTGGTCTTAGTGTGCAGGGCAGGGATGCTAAGAATGAGAACATAATGATGTGCGGTGTTAGATTTATGGCTGAGACTTGTAAGGTTCTTTCTCCTGAGAAGAGAGTGTTCTTGCCAAATCCTATTGCTGGATGTCCAATGGCAGAGCAAATGTCTTTAGAAGATTTGAAAGAATTAAAAAAACAGTATCCAGACCATGCTGTTGTGTGTTATATTAATACAACGTCAGAACTTAAGACAGAATGTGACCTATGCGTTACAAGTTCCTCTGCTGTAAGGTTAGTTGGTGGACTTAAGGAAGATAAGATTCTTTTTATACCAGATCCTAATCTTGGCGCTTTTGTGGCAAGTAAGATGCCAGAGAAGGAATTTGTATATTATAATGGTGGATGTCCAAGACATATTATAATAAGCCACGATGACGTAGTTAAGGCTAAGAAGGCTCACCCAGATGCGCTACTTCTAGTGCATCCTGAATGTAGACCGGAAGTTGTAAAGGAAGCAGACTTTGTTGGTGCAACAACTGCTATTATGGACTATGCTAAGGAGTCTGATAAGAAAGAATTCATTATCGGAACAGAAAATAGTATAGTAGAACATCTTCAATTTGATTGTCCAGATAAGATGTTCTATCCACTATCTGTTAAATTATCATGCATGAATATGCGTGTTACAACATTATATGATATATATAATACTTTAAGAGGTGTAGGCGGAGAAGAGATAACACTTGATAAAGATGTTATTGAAGGCGCCGCTAGATGCATCAATAGAATGATTGAGGGATAAGGATGTCGAAAGACCTTGAGAACAAAGAAGAAACAATTGAAAATGATGAGACATTAGGCGAAGAAAAGAAGGTAAAGAAAAAGAAGCCTGTACATAAAATAATTCTGGGATACACTGGATTTATATTAGCGCTTCTTCTAATTCTTTATACTGCTTGTATGTTCCTTAAGATGACAGAGCCTGTTAATGTGGCAAGTCTTCAGGGAATATATAAAGAGAAGAATACACTTGATGTAGTTTTAATTGGCGCAAGCGAAGCTTACGCCAATTATTGTGCGCCATTAGCTTATGAAGAATTTGGTTATACATCATACTCTTATGGTGTATCAGGTGTACCAGGTAGTTTGTATAAGTCAATGATAAGAGAGGTTACTGATAATCAGAATCCTAAGCTTATTGTTGTGGAGATGAACGGCCTGTTACAGAAGGACTACTACTATGACAGACAGGGAAATCTTCATGGCTATCTTGACAATATAAACTATGGTGACAATAGAAATGAAGCTATAGAATATGCTGTGGCAGATAAGGATAAAGATGATTTCAAAACTGTTAACTTCCTTAATGTATATCATAATAGCTGGAAGGATCCTGGCAAATGTATAGCTACTCTTTTTACAAGAATAGGATTATTCCTTGAGCCTAAATCTAATCTCAAGGGTTACTCTACAAGAGCTAAGACTGCTTCTACAGATGATTTTGATATAACTAAGAGTAATTATTTTACTGATAAGAGTAAAGCTATATTCGAGGATTTATTAACATACTGTAATGAACAAGGGTTGCAGAATGTGTTATTTGTTAGATTCCCACACCAGAATAAGGATACTGAACCTGAGATTGCAGCAGTATTAAGTGAGATGGCAGAAGCCCATGGCTATAAATTTGTTGATTTTAGTCGTGCAAAGGAAGAAGCTGGAATTGTTATGGTAGAAGATTATTATAACGACGAGCATTTAAACGCAAGGGGCGCAAGGAAGTTCACATCTTATTTTGGTAATTATCTTATGAATAATTATGATATAAAAGGTGAATATTCTGAAGAACTTAAGAAGAGTTGGGAAGATAGTGTACAGAAGACTGAGGAAATATTGACTAGAGCAGAGCAGGATATAGAGGATAATTTGGGAAGAAATTATTATGAATTAAGTGTATACTTACCAAAGTGGTTAAATGTGTAGATAGTTAAGAAAGGACTTGTTAAATGGAAAATGTGCTTCAGTGGTTAGAGACTACAGTACAAAGACTTCCTGAGAAAGTGGCATTTACAAGCGAGACAGAAGATGGAACAGATGTAGAAGTGACTTTTAAGGAAGTATATGATAAGGCTAGAATGATAGGTTCAACTATTGTTAAAACAGATGATACTACTCCTGCGGGAGTATTCTCTGCGAGAACTGCTACGACACCTATTTTGTTCATGGCTTGTGTATATGCAGGCAGAGCATATGCACCTATTGATATGGCTCTTCCAGAGGCAAGAATAGGTAAGATTCTAGATAACCTTATGCCAGATGTAATTCTTGTTGACAAAGAAAGCTTTAGCAGTTTTGCAAAGTTATGCAAGGATATTTATCCAGATAAGTCTTGGGATGTTGTTGTAGTTGATTTCGAAAATGCAACAATTGAAAAATATAATAATTCGAATTATGAATCACCTGCATCTGAGAACAGCTTAGAGGATGATTTAATAAAAAGTGATTTGTTACAAAATGTTCGAGAAAAAGCAAAACCTAGTGATCCATTATATATTATCCATACATCTGGTTCGTCAGGAAGGCCAAAAGGCGTTGTAACAAGCCATGAATCACTAATTAATTATATTGATAGCTATGGTGATGTTATGGGAATTGAAGAAAGTGACAGATTTGGTAATCAATCCCCACTAGATTATATAGCTGCAATTCGTGATATTTATTTGCCATTTAAGTATGGAGCAAGTTCATTTATTATTCCAAAGAAATATTTTATGGATCCTAATGCTTTATTTACATACTTAAATGACAAAGAAGTTACAGCAGTGGGTTGGAGTGTATCGGCTCTTACTGTTCCATTAAGCCTTGGAGCTTTCGAGGAAGTTAAGCTTAATACACTTCGTAAAATATGCTTCTCTGGTTCTGTTATGCCTTGTTCTGCACTTAAGGTATGGCAGGAGAATTTACCAGATGCATTATTCGTTAATCAATATGGACCTACTGAAGCCACAGCAAGCTGTACATACTATGTTGTAAATCATGTTGTGGATGAATCTGAAGTACTTCCTATCGGAAAGGCATATAAAGGATACGATGTGTTCTTGACAGATCTTGAATGTGATAGTAAGGTTATCACAGATGAGGATACTGAAGGTCAGATTACAGTAGCAGGTATATCTCTTGCTATTGGTTATTTCAATGATCCTGATAGAACAAATGAGAACTTTGTAGAACGTGAACTATCTGATGGAACAACTAAGAGGATATATAAGACAGGTGACATAGGTACTATTCATAATGGAGTCTTCGAATTTCATGGAAGAATGGATAGACAGATTAAGCACATGGGACATAGAGTAGAATTAGATGAAGTTGAATGTGCAGCTAATTCTGTTGAAAATGTTGCAGAAAGCTGTTGTATTTATAAGAAAGAAAAGGAAAGCTTGATCCTTTACTATTCTGGTGATGCAACAAAGAGAGATTTGTCCCTAGCCCTTAGAGAATTAATACCTGGATTTATGGTGCCACGTAAGATAATTCAATTAGATGAGCTACCAAAGCTACCAAATGGTAAAATTGATATTAAAGAATTGGAGGAAAGGTAATTATGGAAACAAAAGAAACTATTATTGAGATTTTAGAAGAGATTAGACCAGATGTTGATTTCGAGAATGAGACATCTCTTGTTGATGGAAATGTATTAGAATCATTTGATATTGTATCACTTGTATCAGAATTATCTGATGAATTTGATATTACAATTAGACCAAAAGACCTTGTACCAGAGAATTTTAACTCTGTAGATGCAATGGTTAAGCTTGTTAATACTTTAGTAGAAGAGTAATTCTCTATTAATTAAGTTTTAGAATGGAGAGATCATGAATACACCTTGTTATGTTTTTGATTTTGATGAATTTGAGAATAGAGCCAATACTATAACTAATGCACTTACGGATATTCCTTTGACATATTCAATTAAGGCTAATCCTTTTTTGTTAAATGATTTGCCAGATGTTATTAAGCATGTAGAAGTATGTTCGCCAGGAGAATTAGAGATATGTAAGACTCTTAATATTCCAGGAAGCAGAATAATCTATTCTGGTGTAGTTAAGGGTGAAGAGGATGTTCATGAAGCATTAGAGTATGGCGTTGATATTATTACATGTGAAAGTCTTCGTCATGCTGCTTTAATACAACAGGAAAATGTTAAAGTGAAAGCTTTACTTCGTCTTACAAGTGGCAATCAATTTGGTATGTCGTACGAAGATATTGAATATATTATTGAGAATAAAGATGAGCATTTTTCTAATCTAGATATAATAGGGCTTCATTATTATTCAGGAACCCAGAAGAATCTTCGTAAGATTAACAAGGATTTAGAGAAGATTGAGAAAGCACTTAATTCTCTCAAATCAAAATTAAACTACGAACCTTCTCTCGTGGAATATGGACCGGGATTATGTGTTGAGTATTTCAAAGATAATAATGAAAAGCTTGAGATGGAACATCTTAATGAAGCTGCAGAAGTACTTAATAAATTCAAGAAAAAATTTCCACTTGGAATTGAAATGGGAAGATTTCTTGCCGCAAGTTCAGGCTCTTTCTTTACGAAAGTAGTTGATTCAAAGAATAGTATGGATACTAATTATCTTCTTATTGACGGAGGTATTCATCATCTTAATTATTTTGGACAGAAGATGGCTATGGAGATTCCTCCTATAGATGTGATTCATAATGGATATAAGTACTCTATAGATGAAATGTGGAATAGTAGAGGAAGTATTAGAAGTAATTCTAAAGAAAACCCTTATTGTATCTGTGGAAGTTTGTGTACTGTAGCAGATGTTATTGTTAGAGAGGTGTCTCTACCAGAACTTAATGTGGGAGATGTAATATGCTTTAATAGATGCGGAGCATATTCTGTAACAGAAGCTCCTGCCCTATTCTTGTCTCGTGAACTTCCAAGCATTTATACAAAGAGAGGAGACAAATTCACTCTTGTAAGAGACAAGATTAAAGCATCAAAGATAAATGTTAAAGGACTATAAGAAGTGGAGTTAATATCGTTACAATACGCAGCTTTTGTTATAGTATCAGTTGTTCTGTATTATATAATTCCTAAGAAATACAGATGGATAGTTCTTCTTTCAGGAAGTTTGTTCTACTATGTATATATTTGTAAGTTCTATGTGGGATTTATATTATTTACAATTGTTTCTACTTATACAATAGCACGGATTATTGATAACAATTTAGTTAAGGAGACTGCCGTAGTTAAGTCCCATAAAGAGGACTGGGATAGGAAAACAAGAAAGGCATATAAAGCAAAGGGTCGTAAGGTACGTGCGACTCTTCTTGTTGTAGGTTTAATACTTAATTTTGGAATTCTGGCATTTCTAAAATATATTCCTTATGCTTCAATGCTAGGATTACTTCTTCCTCTTGGTATATCATTTTATACATTCCAATCAATGGGATATCTAATTGATGTCTATAGAGAGAAGACGAAACCAGAGACTAATATTGCAAGGTTTGCTTTGTTTGTTTCCTTCTTTCCACAGATTATTCAAGGACCAATTGCAGTATATGATGATTTGGCAAAGCAATTATATGTAGGTCATAAGTTCGATATTGAAAACATAAAAAAGGGCATTCTTCTTATTCTATGGGGAATGCTTAAGAAACTTGTTATTGCAGATCGTGCACTTGCATTAGTTAATCTTGTTACGAAGGATTCTGCTTCTTATACAGGAAGCTATATCCTTTTTGCAGTAATACTTTATGCGCTTCAATTGTATTGTGACTTCTCTGGAGGAATTGATATTATAAGAGGTGTTGCTAATCTCTTTGGAATTAATATGGCTGAGAACTTTAGACGTCCATATTTCTCTACTAGTCTTACAGAGTATTGGCATAGATGGCATATTACACTTGGTAATTGGTGTAGAAATTATATTTTCTATCCATTGTCAATTTCTAAGAAGTTCCTTAATTTTGGCAAATGGTTAAAGCCTAAATTTGGAAAACATATAGCTAAGGTTTTTCCAGGTTGTGTTGCAAGTTTAATTACATTTATTGTAATCGGTGTATGGCATGGTTCTAATCTAAAGTATCTATACTTTGGATTATGGAATGGAATTGTTATAATGATTTCAGAGCTATTCTCACCAATTAATGAGAAAATAGCAGACAAATTCTTTGGTGTAACTAAGCTTAAGAGAAAAGGTGTTTTTGCAACAATAGTATCTGTTCTATGGACATTTATATTAGTTCTTGTAGGTTATTATTTCGATGTTGCGCAAAATGCCCTTGATGCATTTAGCATGTTATTTAGAAGTGTTACTGATTTCCATATTAGTAATTTTATCTGGAGTAATTTTGAAGTGCTTCTTAAAGCTAGTGGTTTAGATATATATGACTTCTATATTATTCTTATAGGTACAATTCTTCTATTCTTCATAAGTCTCTATAAGGAGAAGAAGAAAGTGGAAGACTTGAGAGAAGTAATTCTTTCTGCTAAGACTGGCACAAGACTTTTGGCAGTATGTGTGGGAATAATAATTCTTATATTCTTTGGATATTATGGATCTGGAATAGATCCAGCTGAATTTGTATATATGCAGTTCTAGAGAGGGCTTATATGGCAAGATTAGATAGAACCTATTGCGATATATGTAATAAGCCACTTCCATCCATGGGCTACTATAAGTTGAAGGATGGATGTATGTGTGCTTCCTGCTCTAAAATAATCTCGCCACTTCTTAAGAATAGAAGGGACAAAACTACTGAATACATAAGAAGACATATTGAGTATCGAGAAGAAAACAAGAAGAAGTTAAGTGGATTTCGACCCTCAATTGGTTTTGGATATGATAAGAAAATATATATAGATCCCTACATGTCGGCCTTTGTTGTGACAAAAAGAAAAGAAGAAGACATATGTCTTGATAATCCTGATATAATTATGTTATCTCAAGTGGTTTCTTGTGATACAGATATAAAGGAATATATTAAAGAAGAATATAATCAGAATGAAGATGGAAAAAAAGAGAGTTATTATCCACCGCATCTAAGGCATTTCTACGATTTTAAGACAGTGATTGTGTTGAATAATGAATGGTTTGATAAGATAGTAGTTGACCTAAACGGAGAAAGTGTGGAAGGTAGAGGTTCTATTAGATATCAAAAGTGTTCTAGTATTGCAAAACAAATAAAAGATACACTTTTGTATGATAAGAAGAAGCAAATATTTGGGTTAAAGAGGGAAGATAGTCATTTGTTTAGGCTATAAAAGATTGGTTATAGGAGACAGGTTATGGAATATATTAAGAATCATAAGGTTTTATCGATTATTATTGGGGTTGGAATTGTATTAGTTATTGGGCTTGCAATCTTTTTTACAGTAGTTGCGAAGAATAATGAGGTTGTAGTTGACCCTATTACATTCCAAGAAAAATACGCTGAAACTGAGAAGAAAATAGACAATCTTGTTGCAACAAATGCAGAGAGAGAAGGATATAAAGCTGACCTGGCAACATATTCAGACAAGGTTAAGCAGGATTACAATATGACATTAGATGATAAAGATGCATTTCTAACATTTACAAGAAAAATTGATAAAGCATATGTTGATTCTAAGATGCATGTATTAGCCTTCTATGGAAAAGTCAA
The DNA here is from genome assembly GCA_900315945.1 of uncultured Lachnospiraceae bacterium. Classification (GTDB taxonomy): domain Bacteria; phylum Bacillota; class Clostridia; order Lachnospirales; family Lachnospiraceae; genus RUG191. Next base: position 41,262 of record ONAZ01000004.1, read on the forward strand.
GGAACAATATGATAAAGATGTTGCTAATAATTATTTTAGAGATGAAGTAAAGGCTAGTGTAGATACTTTGTTTAATGAATATAACCTTTATCTTAGAGAAGGTAAATACCAAGATGCTTATAATAAATTAGATGAGATATCTAAGCATTTATCAACGAGAGTTAATGAAAATGGTGCTGTAAATGAGCAGGAGCAAGCGGCGCAGGCACAGGCACAAGCACAAGCGCAAGCTCAGGCGCAGGCAGCTAATGGACAGCAGCCAGTTGATCCTCAGGCAGCAGCAAATGTTAAGGGTAGAGCATATCATCCTGAAGCCACTGCAGGACAACAGATTACTGATCCGATTAACGGAAATCCAGGTGTGGTTGCTCAAAATGGTATAGAAGTTTACAAACTTCCTAATGATACGACTTACTCATATCTTACCAAGGAAGAATTTATTGAGATGAACATTAGACAGGGAATGCCAGAAGCACTAGTTAGACAAATGGCAGATTCTCTGGCAAATGCTCAAGGTTTGATTACAATTGGCGTGGAAGATGATGGAACATATGAATAAGGAGTTAGTATATGAGCTTAGCAGATAAATTATTTGTAGAAATGTGTCAGGATATAATTGATAATGGTGTTAGTACGGAAGGTGAGAAAGTAAGACCAATTTGGACTGATACAGGTGAAAGTGCTTATACTATTAAGAAATTTGCTGTTGTAAACAGATATGATTTGCAGAAGGAATTTCCTGCCCTTACTCTTAGAAGAACAGCAATTAAGAGTGCGACTAACGAAATGCTTTGGATATGGCAGAAGAAATCCAATAATATTAATAATCTTAAGTCTTCTGTATGGGATGAATGGGCAGATTCTGAAGGCACAATAGGTAAGGCATATGGCTATCAGATAGGTAAACCTTATGCGCACCATTCTTATATAGAAGGTGAGGATTTGTCTGATTATCCATCCGCATTAATTAAGGATGTAGATTGTGACACGGATAAGGGAATAGTTAATAAAAAGTATGTATATCTAGACCAGATTGATGGCGCAAGATATGACCTTAAGAATAATCCTTTTTCTAGAAGAATAATCGTAAATATGTATAATCTTGAAGAGTTACATGATATGCATTTATATCCTTGTGCTTATTCTATGACATTTAATGTAACAACTGATACAGATGGTAAGTTAGTACTTAATGGAATTCTTAATCAGAGATCTCAAGATATTCTTGCTGCTAATAATTGGAATGTATGTCAGTATTCAGTTCTTCTTCATATGTTAGCAAGAGATTGTGATATGAAGGTTGGAGAATTAGTTCATGTTATAGCAGATGCTCATATATATGACAGACATATAGAATTAGTGAAGGAATTAATAACAAGAGAGCAATATCCTGCTCCGAAGTTCACGCTTAATCCAGAGAAGAAGAATTTCTATGATTTTAGTGAAGAAGATATTACTTTAGAAGATTATAAGACTGGGGAGCAAATTAAGAATATACCAATTGCTGTATAGTATGTGGTAAGGTGTCGCGAAGCAAAAGATTTTATCACAGATGTAAGGAGGGACCAATGAAGCTAATAGCCGCTGCAGATAAGAAATGGGGCATAGGTCTTAATAACAAGCTTCTTGTAAGCATTCCAGATGACATGAAGTTTTTTAGAGAGACAACTACTGGAAATGTTGTCATCATGGGAAGAAAGACATTAGAAAGTTTTCCAGGTGGAAAGCCTCTTAAGAATAGAATCAATATAGTACTTACTCGTGATAAGAATTATAAAGTTGATGGCGCTAAGGTGTGTCATACAAAAGAGGAAGTGCTTGAAGAAATTAAAAAGTACGATACTAATAATGTGTATATTATCGGTGGAGAAAGCATATATCGTCTCTTTGAGAGTGAGTGCGATACAGCTTTAATAACTAAGATTGACTTTGAGTATGAGGCAGACACATTTTTCCCTAATCTTGATGAAAATGGATGGGAATTAGTTGAAGAGTCAGAAGAACAGACGTATTTTGATATAATTTATAACTTCTGTACTTATAAAAAGAATTAGATTGGAAGAAAAAGATGAGTATTACAGGAAGAAAATTATTTGTAAAAGCATTACTTGAGGAAGGTGTAGATACTGTATTTGCATATCCAGGTGGAATGGTTACAGATATTATTGATGAATTATATAAGACACCTGAAATTAAGGTTGTACTTCCTCGTCATGAACAGGCACTTATACATGAAGCAGAAGGGTATGCAAGAGCTACTGGAAGAACTGCTGTATGTATTGTTACATCAGGTCCTGGTGCAACTAATACAATAACAGGTATAGCTGACGCCTTCTATGATAGCATTCCCCTTGTTGTATTTACAGGACAGGTGCCTCAAGATTTAATTGGTAATGATGCATTCCAGGAAGTTGATATTGTAGGAATGACTCGTTCTGTTACAAAGTATGGTGTTACTGTAAGAGATAGAGATGCGCTAGGTAAGACAATTAAGATGGCATTTCAAATCGCTCCAACGGGAAAGCCGGGACCTGTTCTTATTGATTTGCCTAAGGATATTCAAGTCGCGTCTGGAGATCCAGAGTACCCATCCTATGTAGATATTCGTGGATATAAGCTTAATAAAAGCGTTCATATAGGTCAGCTTAAGAAGGCATATAAGCTTCTTAAGAATGCTAAGAGGCCAATGATACTTGCTGGCGGTGGAATCAACATTTCAAATGCTAATGAAGCCTTAAAGGAATTTGCAGAGAAGACACAGATACCTGTTGTAACAACAATAATGGGTAAAGGTGCATTAGATTATGATAATGAGTTATACATAGGCAATTGTGGTATGCATGGAAGGTATGCTGCTAACAAAGCCGTAGTAGGATGTGATGTATTATTCTCAGTTGGCACAAGATTCAATGATAGAATAACTGGCGCATTAAGTGAGTTTGCGCAGGATGCAGCAATTATTCATATTGATATTGATACAGCATCAATCTCTAGAAATGTTATAGTTGATGTTCCTATTGTATGTGATGCTAAAGCGGCTCTAGAGAAGCTTAATGAATGGGCTGAGCCTCATGATACTGCTGAGTGGAGAAAGAGAATTGCTGCTTGGGAGAAAGAGAATCCTCTTGAGATGAGAAAAGACTTAGGGCTTTGTCCTCAAAGCATTATGGAAGGCATAAATGAAGTATTTCCAGAGGGAATATTTGTAACAGATGTTGGTCAACATCAGATGTGGGCTAGTCAGTATATTAATCTTAATTCTAAGAAAAAAATGATTACATCAGGTGGTCTTGGAACTATGGGATTTGGCTTTCCTGCCGCTATAGGAGCTAAGATAGGAGATAGAGATAAGGATGTTGTATGCATTACTGGTGATGGTGGAATGCAGATGAATATGCAGGAGCTTGCTACATCTATTATTGAGAAGGCAAATGTAACAGTATGTATCCTTAATAATCAATATCTTGGTATGGTTAAACAGATGCAGCAGCTATTCTATGGTAAGAGATATAAGATTACATGTCTTCGTCGTAATATTGATTGCCCTGATGATTGTAAGGGGCCACAAGGCAAGTGTCCTCCTTATGTGCCTGACTTTATTAAATGGGCTGAAAGCTATGGAGCAATGGGGATTAGAGTTACTGATCCAACCCAGATTGAGGATGCTCTTAGAGAGGCAAAAGCAAACGATAAGACAACGATTATTGAATTCTTAATCGCTAGCGACGAACTTGTCCTACCAATGGTTAAAGGTGGAGATGCTATGTCAGAGATGATATTAAAATAAGTTGTATTGTCGAAGGCAAAACGAAGTAGAGGTAAGAAATATGTACGATTTGTATGATATACGTGACAGGATTCAAATTAAAGATAGATGGATTGCATTATATGTAGAGAACCAGGTTGGTGTTCTTGCTAAGGTATCTGGCTTGTTTTCTGGAAAGAGCTATAACTTACAGAGTTTAACTGTAGGAACAACAGAACAGGAAGATATATCAAGGATGACTATCTGTGTAAAAAGCGATGATATTACATTTGAACAGATTAAGAAGCAGCTAAATCGTATGGTGGAGGTTATTAAGGTTATAGATATAACTAAAGCGCCACTCCATATGAAAGAACTTCTGTATGCAAGGATTGATGATGTTAGTCCAGAGGATATTGATCTCATTTTCCATCTTGCTGAAGTGTTCAAGGTTCGTGTATGTGATGCAGGAGAGGATTCATTAATTCTTGAATGTCTTCTTACAACTGATTCTAATGATGAATTAATTAAGCTTCTTAAGAAGAAGTTTAAGAAAGTTTCAATTGTTAGAGGCGGAGCAGTTGCAATGGAATCTATTTCTATAACTAAGAGATAGTTAATACTTAGAATGAAATTGTGAAAATGCTTGTATTATCAGGCACTACAATGTATAATGGTTTATAGGAAGAGGGTAGTTGAACTTTATTTAAACTACGCTCTTTTTTAGTATAAAGTTTTATTAGAGTTATGTCGATATATACTAGTAGTATGTTTTTATACTGAAAGGACTTGAGTATGAGACGACGTATTATAAGAAATGCAATATGCCTTTTACTTGTGGGGACAATGCTTTCTTCTAGTTTGTACATTGTGGGAAGCGCTGAGACCATTAGCGATTTAGAGAAGAAAAAGCAGGAAGCTGTTCAGGAGAAGAATGCTATTCAAAGCGAAGCTAATAATCTCAAAGCAAATTACAATGATGTACAAAGCACATACAATGATTTGAAGGCCAAAGTAGATGCTAATGATGCAGCTGTTACGGCGGCTTCAAATGATATAGCTACATTAAGCCAGCAGTTATCTGAAGCTAAGACTAGTCAGGCTGAAATGGAACAGGTAATGAAATTGCATATTAAGTATATGTATGAGAATGGTTCTATGAATATGCTTGAAACTCTTCTTGAAAGTGGCTCTTTGTCAGAATTTCTTGAGAGATTTGAATATCTTAATTATATTGTGAAATATGATAGAGATATTATGGATCAATATAAGAAAGTACAGGAAGAAGTTACAGCAAAGACTAATGAGCTTACTGCAAGAAGAGCTGAATTAGAAACAAAGTCTAATGAACTTGACAAGCAAAAACAGGAGTTAAAGAGCCTTGTTGATAGTGCAGGGTCAGCTCTTAGTGATAAGAATGCAGAACTTAAGAATGCTCAATCTGAAGTTGATGCATATGATAAGAAAATTAAAGAGATGAAGGAGTATGAGAAACAGCTTGCCAAAGAGAATGCTGCAAGACAAGAAGCTCTTGCTAGTCAGGTTGGTGGCAATAATGAAGATACTTCTGGCGCTCTAGAAGGTTATTCTCAGGATGATTTGTACCTGCTTGCGGCTATAATTCATGCTGAAGCTGAAGGAGAACCATACGAAGGTAAGATTGCAGTTGGCTCTGTTGTAATGAATAGAGTCTTTAGTTCGAAATTCCCGAATACAATATCCGGAGTTATATACCAGGCTAATCAATTTGAACCTGTTCGTTCAGGAAGACTTCAGATGATTATGGATAGAGGCCCTAATGAGGACTGCTTCTCTGCAGCAAGAGAAGTCTTAAATGGAAGAAGAAATGTTGACAAATTATTCTTCTGGGCTCTATGGCTTGCCCAGCAACGTGGTAAGACAGGCGGAATAATAATTGGAAAGCAGTATTTCTATTAGGGCATTTTTTCACGGAAACACCGACTGATGCGTCCCAGACGCCGGTCGGTTTTTTTATTTATTTATTGTTTACAAGGAAGGGGGAATACGTTAGAATATGTACATAAAAAGAACTTTAATTTTGTACAGAGGGGAGAACTGTGATGATTGTTACAAAACCGGCTGATTTTAGAAGTAAACAAAAAAAATATTATACAATAGCTTATGAAGGTGAACCGGTTATTATTTGTAGACCGCGAAACGAAAATGTTGTTATGATTTCCGAGGACAAGTATAGGGAGTTAACAACACGAAACCGTCTTTTGGCATATTTTTTGAAGATTTATAGTTCTGATTCAAAAGTAAAAAGTGATGAGGAAATTGATAAAGCAATTAATGATGCTATTACTGATATAGATTATCCGTGTTTGCCTATGAGTGAAGAGGAATTATTGAAAAGAATAGATTTTTCGTTAAAACAAGTTGGGGAAGGGAAGTTTCAGGATGCAGAAGAGGCCCTCAAAGAAATTTGTGCGGAGATAGAGAATGAGGCAGTATAGGGTAAATATCACTGATGAAGTAAAAGAACAATTTAAGAAATATTTGCGATATGTTAGATTTAAACTTAGAAATGAACAGGCATACAATTCTTTGAAAAATGATTATATGGAAACAATAAAAGAATTAAAGACGTCTGCCGGCACAATACCGATTGACGATGCGCCTAATCTAATGAAGCGAAATATTAGAAGAATACATTTTAGAAAACATCGTTATGTTATGCTATATACAATAGATAAGAACGTTGTATACGTGGTAGAGATACATCATGAACTTGAAGATTATAGAGATGTGTAAAAAAGTATCTTCTCAAAGAACATGATATGACTATAATCAGTACAATAAAATAAAGAGGATGATATAATCACAAAACAACAAAACCTATGTTATAAAAAAACTCTGTACGAAATGTAGCACAGAGCTTTTTTATATTTATGATCGAGGTATATAGTATCTAGTCCTTTTTGTATTCAGCGATATCTTCAATTTTGCAATCCAATATGGTACATAGTGTATTTATTGTTTCGGTTTTAATAGTCTGATTACGTTTCAAGCGCGTTATAAGAGAAGGGGATAAACCACATTTTGTAATTAGGTAGTATTTTGTAATCCCCTTTTTTTTCATCGTTTCCCACAGTCTGTCATATACAATCATAGTTATATCCTTTTTGTCGTTAGATTTAGTACTATTGACATATTAACTATAAATAGTTTACAATAAAATAGACTATACATAGTGTTGTCTCTGCACAGTCTATATATTTTATGAGTTTAATTAGGGGGATAAAGAAAATGAGAATAACAAGAAAAAAAGGAAATGTTGTATGTTTGTTATTAATTGTTGTATTAGCGCTGTGTATATTATGCGGATGTGAACAAAAAGAAGGAATGAATATTGGGCAGGACAAATCGGACAACAAGGTGTCTGAATCAAACAAAGGTTATCGACCTGTGTCTGATAAAGAATTACAGACACGATATGATATGTTAATAGAAAATGCTTCTTTAATCTATTATGTATATCCTGATGATAATGAAAAAAAAGAGTTTAAAAAATATTCTACTATGAATACTATGAAAAAAGTTGATAGGATAAATGATTCTGATAATAGTTTTACTCAAATAAAAGAGTTATTAAAAAAGGGCGACATTAATGTGATTGCAGGAGGAAAAAACGGAGAAGATGAAAAAGCGTATTATATGGAAGGATATGAAAAAGATATTGAATATGAAGATGTTAAATTTGAGAGAATTGTATTGTTTAGTGGCGATTTTTGGTTGATTTTTACATGCGATAACATGAAAGAGATAGAAACAATACTAAATCATACAGAATAAAAATTGAAAGGGATATGTATAGCTGTAATTATGTTTATTAATAATGCCATTTTTGTTTTTTGGCAGAACATAATATAAAAGGTCTTTTAGCAGCATAAAGAGGAACACTATTATGCGTTAGAAATCCGTTATAAACAATTATCGGACAGTATTGCCAAAGGAATAAGAAAGAAATCTACGATGATTTTTCCTGTGTAGTTTTACCAGAATAACTAGAGAGGGGAATAGAATGTCTAAACAAAAAACGATTTTTATAATTGTTATAGTGACTGTAGTTGTGTGTGTTATTGGTGGTGGATTGTTATTATTATGGAATTATTATAGAAATAATAAAAAAGATAATAATAATGAGTTAGTGCAAACATCAAGTCAAGATATGGCATTAAATACAACGGACTATAATAGTACCTCAAATTCCACAACAAAACAATCAAAGGATGCTTATAATGGAGATGAGGGACCTCTTGCATATAGCATCACATCGAAAAGCTCTTCAGTAAGTCTTAGAGATGGCTCTTTGCAAAACATCTCGGGGAATTTTAATGTATATCAATATAATATAGAAACTGGGACTAAAAAGGATGTTTTTTCTTTTTTGAATAATAGTAAAGGATATGCAACAACGATTGATATTGACACCCCATATATTCCTTGTTGGCAGTTAAAGGAAATCTTTAGTTATGATATGTCAAAATTAGCAGTGTCGTGGTTTGACAATAGTGATGGTTCACATAGAGTAGGATGGGTTGATAAGAATGGTAATCTTACAGATATAACCAACATAATACATCCTACAACATCAGATTTTTCTAGTCAGGTACCATATGACACAGCTGCTGTTTTTTCTCCGGAAGGTTATTTTGTGTTTTCAGATCATAATAAAGAGAAATATGTATATGTTGATTTAGATAGTAAGAGCGTCGTTAAGGAAAATGATGTAATGACTAAACCATCATTAGATGTGAATAATCCGACTCGTATATGGAATGTGCTCTTTTTGCCGGACGGCAGTATTACAGAAATACTTGATGTTGATAATATATCATCTTATGATATGGTTGATTTTGGTGAATATAAAACACAGGTGGCACATACGAAGAAATATGATGCAGGAGTTACTGGTTATGATTTGATTAGTAATGGCGTTGTAATAGGAATATTTAGAGAAGGTGTTGGAAACACATTAACCATTGGAAAAGCAGTCGGAAAATATGGATTAGGATACACACAACAAAACAGGTATAATAATTACCCATATCATGGGAGCTATGATTATATTTTTGACTTTATTAGATTGACGCCACAAACAGAATATAACCTAGAAAGATGCGTATATCATAATGGACAGATTGCGTTTACAGGAATAAGGGGTAGTGACAGATATCTATTTGTTATAAATGATGGAACAGGTGAGCAAAACGTTAGACAAATTGTGAGAATTCCACAGGGTGAAAATCTCTTGTTTTGGAGGTAAAAACAATATGAAGATGAAAAAAATAATATCAATTGTATTGTGTATATGTATGATGTTTTCAATAGTTGGATGTAATTCTATAGAATATAGCATTAAATCCGATGATGATTTAAAGAATTTAGATGATTCTAAGGTTGACCTAAAGCCACATAGTCTTGATATTAATGATTATAAATGGGATGTTATTAAAGAAGAGATTAATGGCAAAGAGTATTATTTATTTAAATTCACCAATAATTCTGAATATGATTTATTGGGATATTGTGTAGAATATAAGTTGAACGATAAGATGTATGATGTGATTGAAAGAGAAGATGTACATGTCGCACCAAATCAAACAGTTAGTAACGAGTATATTGAACATTCACCTGAAGAATTTGAAATGATTGAGCTTGAAAAATTATATTTAGAAATATTGGGAGGAGATGATAATTTATATATTGCAGAATACGACCCATATCTCAATGTTTGGCACATTACCGTATGGAGAGACGAAATGAATAAATGGCCGACAGCCAGATTGTCTAATATAATTCCAAAACCTGAAAATAATATATATAATGCAAATGTATATTCTAATACTCAAATACAGGATAGATTTTATGTTACGATATATGATGTTGATAAAGAACAATATAATGCTTATAAGGACAAACTCGGATCACAAGGTTTTTCTGGAAGTATAATAGAACATTATCAAGATGATTACCGTCAACTTGATTATGAGCCATATGAACCATATTTTGAAGTGTGGAAAGGTAAAGATGGTTCTGGTAAAGAAGTTATTCTAGAATACCTTAGAAACAAATCTCTTATTATAAAGCTATACGAATAAATGTAGGGAATAGAGTAAGATATATAAGGTGATTAGTATTTATAATTGTAGGCGTCTGCTTTTTGCAGACGCTTGGTTTGTTGGGGGGTATAATGTTGATATTTTATCTGTATAGTGCTACTATGTATCTACGATTCAGAGCAAGAATCTTGCGTGAAAAAGCGCGTTTGAGACATGGAATTTATTATCTGTTTTTTCTATAATCTAATTAAATTTGATATGTGAAGATTTCGTGATTCTTGCAAAATCCACTAATAGTATTTGACAAAGAGGACTAAAAATGAAATATGTAGATATACTTGTAGTTAAGTTTAAAGACAAAAGCAAATGCAGCGCTCATATTACCTCGATTAATTGAAACGGCATCAAATAGATGATGGGTTGAAAATAAAAGTGAAAAGCATAATTCTGATGCGAAAAATGGGTGGTATAGATATGATGTTTTCTTTTCTATGCCGATTGTGTTTTCGGGTAAAGCATCTAGAAATTATTATAGAGCAACAATGGTCGTTAGAATAAACGATATGGGATTGTATTTACATGATATTGTAAACATAAAAAAAGAGGATAGTAAACCGTTTGAATCAAATGACCTCACGGTATAAGACCACCTCTTGTCCATTTATAGTAATATAAACTATAATTTTTGTCAATAAATATTTTCCTAAAAGTGTAAGAATATGTCTATAATCAGTACATAGGGGGGCTATGATCACAAAACAACAAAACCTATGTAATAAAAAATAGCTCTGTACTAAATTAGTACAGAGCTATAATAATGCCTTTACGCTGTCTTAGTTGTCTTTACAACTTTGCTCAAAGGTATTGAAATTGCAGTTCCGACAATGAAACTTGCAATAGCCTCAACAAGTCCGTTGATTCCAACAAATAATACTACGAATAACAGTACATTTGATGCGCCAAGGTCTGATACGAAGCCTTGAATAAAATCTGTATTGTAGAAGCAGATGCAAAGTGCACTCATAAAGAATATTGTGTTAAGAATCGGTCCTACCAGGCATGCAATCGGTGTTGCAAAATTCTTCATAGGCTTTGTGTTCTTAAGAGCCTTGAAGATAACACCTGTAAGCCATCCCATTAACATTCTTGTTGGAACACATACAATGAAGCATAGGAATGGATTAATTCCAAGTAGTGTTACTCCAAATTTTCATAGTCTCTTCCTCCTTCTTAAAAATATGTAATTGTTATGGTATAATTCAGAAGTATTATTATATAGATATTTGTAAAATGTTATAATACTACATTAAATAACAAACTACAGGAGGACAAATGGTTAATAATTACGATACCCTTTGGCTAGATAATGATATAAAAGAGGTAAAATACATTGATCAGACAAAACTTCCTAACGAACTAGTAATTAAGAGTACGAAGAATCCTGATGAAATGTATCAGGCTATAAAAAGACTTGAAGTTAGGGGAGCACCTGCAATAGGCGTATTTGCAGCCTTATCTATGTATGTTCTATCTCTACAGATTCATAAGAATAATCTTAAGGATTTCGTGGATGAATTCCTAAGAAATGCTGATTATTTAGAGTCTTCTCGCCCTACAGCAGTGAATCTTTCATGGGCACTTAATTGCATGAAAGATACTCTTAATCAGCTTGTGGTTAAGAGATATGGTGTGGATATTAGTGAAGAATTTGCTACAGACATAAGCCTGGATGAGAACCTTCGTTATGATATTGAAAATGCACTTCATAATAAGGCGATTTCTATATGGGAAAAGGATATAGCAGTATGCAGACAAATTGGTGAGAATGGATTAGAGTTTATACAAGAAGGTGATGGAATACTCACACATTGTAATGCAGGCAAATTAGCTACTATACGTTATGGTACAGCTACAGCGCCTATTTATCTGGCTCATGAAAAGGGTATTAAGATAAAGGTGTTCTGCGATGAAACAAGACCGCTTCTTCAAGGAGCTAGACTTACTGCTTATGAATTAACAGAAGCTGGCATTGATACTACGCTCCAATGTGATAATATGGTGGCGTCTTTAATGGCTGCTGGTAAGATACAGAGTGTATTTGTCGGTTGTGACAGAGTAGCTGCTAATGGTGATGTTGCCAATAAAATTGGTACTAATGGTGTTGCAATTATTGCTAAGCATTTTAACATTCCATTTTATGTATGTGCCCCTACATCAACTATTGATATTAATACGAAAACAGGGCAGGATATTGTTATTGAACAGAGAAATTCGTTAGAAGTTACGAAAATGTGGTATAATAACGAAATGTCACATAGAGATGTTAATGTATATAATCCTGCATTTGATGTGACAAAAAATGATTTAATAACTGCAATTATTACTGAAAAGGGAATAATTACAAAAGATTTTGCTAAAGGTCTTGTGACATTAATGGGACAGGCATAATTTGGCAAAGAATAACTAGTTCATAATAAATTATTGATAAATAATAGGAGGATATAAAAATGAGTGAAGAGAAAGAACAATGCGCTAGTGCATCAAGCTGCGACAGAGAAAGCTGCGAAGGATGCCCATCTAAAGAAAAGCAAAGTTTCTTAGAAGATATGAACCCTTTATCTAATATCAAACATGTAATTGGTGTTGTATCAGGCAAAGGTGGAGTAGGAAAAAGTTTTGTTACAGCTACTCTTGCAGCAAAATTAAGAAAACAGGGAAAGAAGGTAGGAATTCTTGATGCGGATATAACAGGGCCTTCAATTCCTAAGATGTTTGGCATTCATGGACCTGCCGAAGCAACAGAGGATGGAACATATCCAATTGAAGCTTCAGATGGAACCAAGATTATGTCTATTAACCTTCTTCTTGAAGATGAAGAATCACCAGTAGTTTGGCGTGGACCTGTAATTGCAGGAGCAGTTAAGCAATTCTGGACAGATATAATCTGGGGCGAATTAGATTATCTTCTTGTAGATATGCCTCCAGGGACAGGTGATGTGCCACTAACTGTATTCCAATCGCTTCCAGTTGATGGAATTGTAATTGTAACATCACCACAGGAACTTGTAAGAATGATTGTTAAGAAAGCATATAATATGGCTGGAATGATGGATATACCTGTTCTTGGTGTTGTTGAAAACTATAGTTATATTCAGTGCCCTGATTGCGGTAAGAAAATGAGTGTATTTGGTGAAAGCCATATTGATGAAGTTGCAAAAGAACTTGGAATAGATGTACTAGGTAAGATGCCCCTTGATCCTTCTTTTGCTAATAAGGCTGATGAAGGTAAGATATATAAACTTGATATAGATTATATCGATAAAGGAATAGAAGTAATTAATAAGCTATAATTGTATGCTCCTTACTATTTAGTTAGTAAGGAGCATATTTATATTTTTCTAAGTATAATAATACTTTTCTCATATATTTCTTTTGTTATGCCATCTTTAGAGAAACCGGCAAGATAAATTGCATTTGTTAGTTCTCTGATTTCTTTTTCGCTAACATTAATATTCTTGTTCGAGTTGTTTTTTGTTCTACTAAGATAATTAATAAGAGATTTTTCAACATCTCTAATTGACGGATTCTCAGATGTTATTATCTTTTTCTTTTTCCATTTTTTTAATGCTATTTTGTATTCAAGAAGTAGTGCCTTATTGTATTCTTCCTTTTTAATTAGGGTGCTGATTTTTATTTTATTTATAAGTTTTCTAGTGATAATAACGAGGAATAGAATAACAATAATGGCAATAATCATCCAGACAAATGGAAGGAACAGGTATCCTACGCTTCTTATAAATTGAGATACTTTGCCAATGAAAGAATCAGAAGAGATACCATTAAGACCATTTGTTTGAGCCGAATTATCTAAAAGCTCGTTAACAGAATCTCTAAGAGAACTTCCATCAGTATCATCCACCAGTCGTTCTGTTGGGTTAAATAGTCCTGCAAATATTCCAAGAATACCTAGACTATTTGAAGAATTATTATCTTCAACAACGGGTGGTGTCATCTCATATGGAATCCAGCCATAGTCTTCAAGGTATATTTCTGTCCATGCATGAGCATTTGCATCAGACAGTTCGACTCTGTATATACCAGTATCAGAAACACTGTCAGCCTGGACATATGTCCCATTATTCACCCACTCATTAACATCATCTGATATCTTGTTTTCTGCTTTGGCACTGCCTGAGGGGAGAAGATATCCTTCGCAATATCTTGCTGGAATACCCATATATCTAAGAAGTAGTGTTGCAGATGATGCGAAATGAGCGCAGAATCCTTTCCTGTTTTTGTCGAGGAAATGCTCTATTACATCAGAGTCATAGGGTGTTGCACCTGGTGTCATAGTGTAGGTAAAGTTGTTTTCAAAGTAGCTTTTTAGATTATTAGCAATTAGTATTGTTCGTACATTTGTATCCATAGAATCTATTTCTTCTGATGTAAGCTTTGCTTCATTACATACATTAGACAGTGTTTGAGTAAGAGATGATGGATAGGAAGTGTATAATGTCTTGTAATAATCTAATCTAGATTGTGCTGAGACATTATTAGAACTATTATCATTATAAGTATCTATCATCCTGTACTTTGTGGTGCCAATTAATGGCATATAGATTGTTTCATAAGTATTTTCTTTTTGATTATCTGATAGGGTGAGACTACTTAGGATATCAGTATTTACATAATAGTTTGTTCGGTATGGGCTAATACCAGTTTTTGCAGGACTACCAGATGATGTTGATAGAATAGGAATATAAGGCTCATAATTATATGTGCTATCAGCATTTACATTTTCAATATGAATCTTTGAATATAATGTGTCATTATCTTTATTCTCTACAACATAATCATCTGCAGTTATTATGCTGTCTGCATCTTTGAGAGGAGAGTTATTATTGAATTTATTATAGAAACGATTGTGTTCATATATAACTCCAGTATATGCCTTTAAGTATAAGTCGTCTTTTGTGACAGGAACGTATTCTACAATCAAATCAGTCTGATAATCTGGATTAACACTTCTTATGCCTCCTAGTTGACCTTTAGATAGTCCTCCCACAGCATCATATCGGTTAAATAGCGAGGTAACACCATTTACAACAACTGTCTTAACATATTTATCTGTTGTGTCTTTTACGGAGTTAGAGAGTTTCTTTGTGGAGAAATCTGTGTTAAATATTCCACCTACAAGAAGCATTACTAGAGTTGATATTATTACACTTAATCCCATCATTTTTAGCATGCCAATACCGCTGGCATGATAGAAATGCTCATCCCTATTCTTTTTTCGTTTCCGTCCAAAAGGAATGTCTTTTTTGTATTTATAGGGAAGGGTGTAACGTCCCGAACGTCCAAGAATTGCTACTGATATATACACAGATAGAAGCATAACAAGATATATTCTTGGTGGAACAATATCTATGTAAAATGCAACTTGTAGCGGAAGAAAGGATACAATAAATGTCATTGGAAGATCCATATATCCTGAAATAGTAATGTTGAAAAATATGGAAAATATACCACCTACGAATATTAGCATAGCGCTAACTGTAATATTTCTATCAGCAATTTGTTCTTCAGCTACACGACCTGATACAAGGCCAAAGAAGGTTTCGTATCTGCTAATAACCTCATTAAGAAAGGCCTGGAAACCTGAATTAATATACATATAGAAAGCAAAGGCCATAATAATTAAAACTATAAATACAATAGCATAGCCTGTATAGAAAGTAATCTTGTTATAGTATATAAAAGAGGAGAATAGGGAAAGAACAAATAGGCAAGGAGCAACTATCATAGGTGAAAAAGGAAGATTAAAGGATGCAGCTAGACCAACTATAGTGCCATAGACTGCAAAAAATAGTAAAATTGCCCGCACTAAACAAAGGAAAAGCCTGTTGTCACTTGACTTTTTCTTAATATCTAACATGGCAATTCCATATAGTTTGGCATCATTTGTTCTTGCGTTGTCTTCTCGCTTTTGCTGCCTGCTAATCACATATTCCCCTTTCTTGATACTTTTCCATTTTCAATAATAATTATCCCATCTGTGGCACTTGAGAAATGTTCTACGTATTTTGCATATGCTCTGTCATATCCTTCTATTTTTGCACCATAGAGTTTGAACAAAGCTTCATATAATTCATTTTCATCTGTAACAATACTTAATGAGAATGTTGAATCTAGGCTATTATATATCGCTGTGGTAAAAGGTTCATTTTGCTTTAACAAATCTTTACCAATTGAATAAAAGACATCTAAAGTATCTTGTAACTTGTCCTCTTTGTCGTCCATATTTTCTGAAGAAGTAAGTATAGGAAATAACAGATAGTATAATTCCTTGTACTCCTCAAATTCACGAACCATAATTTCATCTGTCTTTGCAGTTAAACTCCAATGGATATCTTTAATTCTATCTCCAGGTTGATATTCTCTTAACTGTTTTAAGTCTCTTGTTTTTTCGCCGCCCATTGTAGTTATTTCTGTTGGTTCCCTATCTTTTTGTGAAGTAGTAACACGTTTTTTCTCGTAGTATGGAGTGCTTATTTCTTCCGGTAGAATTGGTATTTCAACTTTTATATTAAGAGGCCTTGAAAATGTATATAAATGCAAATAGTCTGTTATGTTTATTTGAGTTGCATTTAATACAAACATACCTGCTTTTGTCACCTTAAAAGGTATAATATATTCTCCTTTTCCTTTTGTATCTGCAGGAAATACAAATTCTTGAATTTTGTTGTGGGGATAGAATAGATTTTCATATGTCATCTTTACTTTACAGTTAAGAAGAGGAATAAAACTATTGTATTTTGTGTTGATAACAATATTAATTATTCCATTTTTTGTAACACTTCTGCATTTTGAGAAAGCGTTTATACTTAACTTGTTGATCTGATATCTCGTGAAAAGAATAGAAATAGGAGGTAACAAAACAAGAAGAAGTAAGAGTACTGATAGAAGTGGCTGTCGATAGAATACAGCACCTAAAAGTACAAGAATTATTTCTAATAAATATGTTATTTGATAAGGTAGATTTCTTTTATCCATATATTTATATTAATTGATTTTTGGTTGAGGAATACTTGTTAAAACATCTGTAAGTAAGGAATCCATATCTTCCCCAAGTGCAATACTCTGTGTAGTTTGTTTGAGTCGATGCTTTGATACAACATGGAAGATGTCGTGAACATCCTCTGGGATTACATAGTCTCTCTTGCTAAGATATGCATTTGCCTTGGACATTTGTAATATTGCAATGCTTCCTCTTGGGCTTAGTCCAAGAGAGAAGGAATCATTAGTTCTTGTCTTTTCAGTGATACTAACAATATAGTCGTATATGCTGTCCTCTACATAAATATCCTGCACTTCTTTTTGCATAGTAAGAAGCTCACTTGCATTAATTATAGGGCTAACATCTAATATATCCTCTTTCGAATTACCCTTTAGGACATTAATGGCGTCTTCGTGCTTGGGATATCCCATAGTAAGACATGTCATAAAACGATCTAATTGTGAATCGGGAAGTCTTTGTGTTCCAGAGGAACCAAAGGGGTTCTGAGTAGCAATTACAAAAAAAGGAGAAGGAACTTCTCTAATGACACCATCTACAGTTACCTGTCTTTCTTCCATAACTTCAAGAAGGGCAGATTGGGTTTTTGGGGAAGTTCGATTGATTTCATCAGCAAGAAATAGATTAGTATAAATGCTTCCCTGTTGGAAACGAAATTTATTAGATTCCTTATCGTACATTTGAAATCCTGTAAGATCGCTTGGGAGTACATCAGGAGTAAACTGAACACGTTTGTATGAGAGAGACATAGCTTTAGAGAAAGCTACAGCAAGAGTTGTCTTGCCAACACCTGGAATATCTTCTAGAAGGACGTGGCCACCTGCTAGAATTGTAGCTAGAACATAGGTTATCACATCATCTTTACCATGTATTACTTTCTTTATCTCATTTATAATCTGTGTCAAAGAATCTCTTCTCATATTTTGGAATTCTCCATTCTATTATAAGCGGCTGTAAAAAGTTCAATAACTTTATCTTCGATGTTGTCTATTTTTTCTAAGTATTTCTTGTAGATAATTCCGCCAGCCATAGTAGGATGTCCTCCACCATTACCAATTTCCTTTAAGGCATTTCTAATGAGATTGCCAGCGTGGATATTACTATCTTCACTTCTTATTGAGAATTTTACAACATCATCTAACCTTGAAAAAACAACCGATATTTTAACCTCTTCAGTAGATAATAGAAAATCAGAGATAATTGCCACAAGAGTGGATGGGCATTGGAATGGAATATAAGCAAATCCAAACTTATCTACTGTCTTAATATTATTAATTGCTGCTTTAAAAGCTTTGAAATCATCTAAAACTAATTGATTCTGGTTTATGTAAGTTACCTGCTCATAGTCACAGAATTCGAATACTTCGTTAAACATTTCTATATCGAACTTTTTGCAGCCTCTATTGAAATCATTAGTATCCATCTTCAGGCCATAACATAGAGCAGAAGCAACGTCTTTTGGCATTTCGATTTTGGCTTCAACAAAATAAGATATTATGATACTTGAGCATGCTCCAACCATTCTTATGTCTTTCCATTTGTATTCAGCTTTGGAGAAAATTGGGTGATGGTCGATACAATAGACATCATCTCCACAATTAAACGCAATATTGGCATTGTTGAGCTGTGAATCAACAAGAATATTTACTGCATTAAAGAATTCATTCTCGTAGTCTGTTCTAGGACTTGCTTCAATGTTGAATACCTTTAACATCTGTATTAGGCTGGAACGTTCGATTACACCGCCATAACATATAACTGAGTCAATATCGTAATGACTAAGTAGATTCTGAAGTCCATATGCGCTTGCAAAAGCATCTGGATCAGGGAAGTCATGGGTGTGTATAAATACTTGTTTTGTCTTGAAGTGTTCTAATAATTCTTTCGTAAACATATGATGATAATAGCACAAAAAATACTTGATGAAAACCTTTATAAATAGGTTTAATTGTGATATAATCTCATAAGATGTGAAAAAATGCTTTTTAATAAGGAGAGATATTATGAAACATATTAAGACACTTAATACAAAGAAGCTTTCAAATACTATCAAAAAAGGCGGTTGTGGCGAGTGCCAGACATCTTGTCAATCAGCTTGTAAGACAAGTTGTACTGTAGGTAATCAAAGCTGTGAGAGTAAGAATAAATAATCTATTATTCTAAATTGATTATTTAAAGAACTGACCGATGCACTATGTGTTATGTGATATACATATGCTCGGTCGGTTTTTGTGCTATTTAATATATTATTAAACTAACACATAATTTTATGGTTTTTAGGAAAGAAAAATAATGATACATCAATATAAAAACAATGGCTACAACATAGTACTAGACGTTAATTCTGGTGCTGTTCATGTTGTGGATGATACTTCGTATGACATGATAGGGTATATGGAAGACAATATATCTTCAGATATGTCTGATGAAGAGATAATAAAAGGTTTTATTAAAGCATATCCAAAGTATTCTGATATACAAGATGATTTGAAGGAAATACTTGGAGAAATTAAAGAATTAAAAGATAATAATGAATTATTTACAGAAGATATATATGAGAAACCTATAAACTCATATAAGGATAGACCAACTGTTGTTAAGGCGTTATGTCTTCATATTGCTCATGACTGTAACCTGGCTTGTAAGTATTGCTTCGCAGAAGAAGGAGAATACAAAGGTAAAAGAGAGTTAATGAGCTATGAAGTCGGTAAGAAAGCACTTGATTTTCTTGTAGATAATTCTGGTAGCCGAAGGAATCTCGAAGTTGATTTCTTTGGTGGCGAGCCATTAATGAATTTTCAAGTTGTAAAAGACTTAGTTAAGTATGGCCGAAGCATAGAAGAAAAGAATAACAAGCATTTTAGATTTACCCTTACAACTAATGGAGTCCTTCTTAATGATGAGATAATGGAATTTGCTAATGAGAATATGGACAATGTTGTCCTTTCTATAGATGGAAGGAAAGAGATTCATGATATGATGCGACCTTTTCCTAAGGGAGATGGAAGTTATGATCTTATTGTTCCTAAGTTTATTAAGTTTGCCAATAGTAGAAATCAAGAGAAGTATTATGTGAGAGGAACATTTACTCATAACAATCTGGATTTTTCCAAGGACGTACTTCATCTGGCAGACCTTGGTTTTAAGCAGATATCTGTAGAACCAGTTGTTGCAAAGGATACAGATGATTATGCCATTAGGGAAGAAGATTTGCCAAAGCTATATGAAGAATATGATAATTTGGCTAAAGAAATGGTAGAACGTCATGGAACAGATAAAGAGTTTAATTTCTTCCATTTCATGATTGATTTAGAAGGTGGACCTTGCGTATATAAGAGACTTAGTGGATGCGGCTCTGGAACAGAGTATCTAGCAGTAACTCCTACAGGTGATTTGTATCCTTGTCATCAATTTGTTGGGGATACAGATTTTCTTATGGGAAGTGTTGATACAGGTATTAAGAATACTGAACTCCAAAGTGAGTTTAAATCCTGCAATGTATATGCAAAAGAAGAATGTAGAAATTGCTTTGCAAGATTTTATTGTAGTGGTGGTTGCGCTGCTAATTCATATAACTTTAAGGGAAGCATATTAGAGAATTATGATGTGGGCTGCAAGCTTCAGAAGAAGAGAATCGAGAATGCCATTATGATTAAAGCGGCAACTAGTGAGTAGAGTAAGTTTTATTAATAGATAAATAAATGTACAGAGGAGAGAGAAGATGAAGAACATGAAGAAGGGACAAGCTATAGCTTGGTTACTTGCCTTTTGTATATTAACAGGTCTTCTAATATATGAAGCAACGTTAATTATTTCATCAACAGGCAAAGGCGCTGATCAAAATATCAAGCTTGGACTTGATCTTGCCGGCGGTGTTAGTATCACATATGAAGCAGAGGGTGATACTCCTACAGAAGAACAGATGAAGGATACTATCTATAAGTTGCAACAACGTATAGAAAAGGATTTGGGAAGTTCTCAGACTACAGAAGCATCTGTATATCAAGTAGGTGATAAGCGTGTTACAGTTGAGATTCCTGGTGTTACAGATGCTAACGCAATCTTAGAACAGTTAGGAACTCCAGGTGATTTGTATTTCATAGCTCAGACTAATTCAAATGGTGAGCAAAACTATGGTTATGATTCAACAACTGGTGGTTACAAGCTTAATAAGGATATAGCTACATTAGAACAGGAAGGTTCCATTGTTTTAAATGGTTCTAAAGTTAGTTCTGCAACAGCCGGTTATAATACTAACCAACAGACTAATGCAAAAGACCCTGTGGTTTCTATAACATTAAATGAAGAAGGAGCCAAAGCTTTCGGTGAAGCAACGACTAAGGCATTCCAAGCTGGGGAATCAATAGGTATTTATTATGATGGCGAGTTTGTTAGTGTTCCTAAGGTAAATGCGGCCATTACTGATGGTAATTGTATTATTGAAGGAATGTCTTCTATTGAGGAAGCAGAGAAGTTAGCTTCGTATATTAGAATTGGTGGACTTGATATTAAGTTAAGCGAAGTTCAGTCACAGGTAGTGGGAGCGCAACTTGGATCTGATGCTCTTTCATCAAGTCTTCTTGCAGGTCTAATTGGTCTAATAGCAGTAATTATATTTATGATTATTATGTATAGACTTCCTGGATTTGCATCAAGCCTTGCACTTGTATTCTATACAGCACTAGTTATATTCATAATATGGTCATTTGATATAACACTTACATTGCCAGGTATTGCAGGTATTATCCTATCTGTAGGTATGGCAGTTGATGCTAATGTTATTATATTTGCACGTATTAAAGAAGAGATGGCTGCAGGTCATGATGCGGCGTCTTGTGTACAAGCCGGATTTAAGAAAGCGTTATCGGCTATCTTAGATGGTAATATAACAACATTAATAGCAGCAGCAGTTCTCTACTTTATTGGTTCAGGTACAGTTAAAGGCTTTGCTGTAACTCTTGCAATTGGTGTAGTTCTATCAATGTTTACAGCGCTTGTTGTTACAAGAATTCTACTTAATGTCTTTGTGGCATTTGGTGCAAATAGTCCAAAACTATATGGTATGGCCAAGAAGAGAAAGCCGCTTAATTTCATTGGCAAGAGGACAATCTTCTTTACTGCATCAGCAATTATTATTGCAGCAGGATTAATAGGAATGGGTGTAAATGCTGGAATGGGTAATAAGGCACTTAACTACAGCCTTGAGTTCTCAGGTGGTACATCAACAACTGTTAATCTAGATAAAGAATATACACTTGCACAAGTAGATGACGAGATTGTTCCACTTGTAAGCTCTGTTACAGGAGATAATGATATTCAGACACAACTTGTAGATGGCGCTAACCAGGTTGTCATTAAGACAAGAACATTAGATTTGGATGAACGTGAAGCACTTAATAAGGCGCTTCTTGATAGTAAAGGAATTCAGGAGACTGACATTTCATCAGAAAATATTAGTTCTATGATTTCTTCTGAAATGCGTACTGAATCCCTAATAGCTGTTATTGTTGCTGCAATAGCGATGCTTATTTACATCTGGTTTAGATTCAAGGATTTACGTTATGCATCATCGGCAATTATTGCTCTTGTACATGACGTGCTTATTGTATTAACCCTTTATGCATTAGCTAGACTTACAGTTGGTTCAACATTTATTGCATGTATGCTTACAGTAATAGGTTATTCAGTAAATGATACTATTGTTATCTTTGATAGAATTCGAGAGAACGAGAAGAAGATGACGAAGAAGGAGCCAGAGGATTATAAGAAGTTATGTAATGAAAGTATTACACAGACGCTTTCAAGATCGATTTCTACATCCTTTACAACAGTACTTATGGTACTTATGCTTTTAATCTTTGGTGTATCGACCATTAAAGAATTTGCGATACCACTTCTTCTTGGTGTAGTTGTAGGTACTTATTCTTCAATCTGTCTTGCTACAGAATTATGGTATGTAATGAAAGTACATATTAAAGGCAAGAAGGGTGCAAAGACCAATAATAAGAAGCCTGCAAGTAAGAAATCAGCTAAGAGTAAGAAACAAGATATAAAAAATGCTAAGAAGTCAAACGACGGAATTATGGTTTAAGGAGGAAGAAAAGAAATGTACACATTTGAAGATATAAAAAAGGTTGACCCAGAGATAGCAGCAGCTGTTGTTGCAGAGCAGGAGAGACAATCAAGTCATATTGAGTTAATTGCATCAGAGAACTGGGTTAGCCCAGCTGTTGTATCAGCACTTGGAACAATCTTTACTAATAAATATGCTGAAGGATATCCAGGTAAGAGATATTATGGTGGATGTGAATGCGTTGACGTTGTCGAAGATTTGGCAAGAGACAGAGCTAAAGAATTATTCGGATGCGATTATGTAAATGTTCAACCTCATTCAGGTGCCCAGGCTAACATGGCAGTTCAATTTGCAGTGCTTGAGCCAGGTGATACTGTTATGGGTATGAATCTTGATCATGGCGGACATTTAACACATGGTTCACCAGTTAACTTCTCTGGTAAGTATTTCAATATTGTTCCTTATGGTGTTAATGATGAGGGATTTATTGATTATGATGAGGTGGAGAGATTAGCAGTAGAGAATAAACCAAAGATGATTATTGCAGGAGCTTCAGCTTATGCAAGAGCTATTGATTTCAAGAGATTTAGAGAAATCGCTGATAAAGTTGATGCAGTTCTTATGGTTGATATGGCTCATATTGCAGGACTTGTTGCGGCAGGCTTACATGAGTCTCCAATACCTTATGCAGACATTGTTACAACTACAACACACAAGACTCTTCGTGGACCACGTGGTGGTATGATTATGGCAACAGAAGAGGCTAATAAGAAATACAACTTTAATAAGGCAGTATTCCCTGGAACACAGGGTGGTCCACTTATGCATTCTATTGCTTCTAAGGCAGTATGTTTCAAAGAAGCACTTCAACCAGAATTTAAAGAGTATATGCAGAATGTATATGACAATGCTAAGGCTTTATGCAAAGGTTTACAGGATAGAGGAATTAAGATTGTATCAGGTGGAACAGATAACCATTTGATGCTTGTGGATCTTACTCCATTTGATCTAACTGGTAAGGAAGTTGAGAAGCTTCTTGATGAAGCACATATTACTGCTAATAAGAATACAATTCCAAATGATCCTAAGTCCCCATTTGTTACATCAGGTATCAGACTTGGTACCCCTGCAGCTACTTCTCGTGGTCTTAATGCAGAAGACTTTGATAGAGTTGCAGAAGCTATCGCTTTTGTAATCAAAGAAGGAGAAGCGGGAGTTCCTAAAGCAAAAGCTATTGTTGATGAATTGACAAAGAAGTACCCATTGTCATAAAAAGGGTATCATAACATAGTTACTGTGGATTCATTATGATATGGCGGTAATTAGCAATATAAATTATTAAGAAATACATATTAATAGGAGATAATAATGATTGATATTAAATTCTTAAGAGAAAATCCAGACGTTGTTAAGGATAATATTAAGAAGAAATTTCAGGATGAGAAAATTCCTCTTGTAGATGAAGTAATTGAACTTGATAAGAAGTCTAGAGATGCAAAAAAAGAAGCAGATGATCTTCGCGCTAAGATGAATAAAGTGTCTAAGCAAATTGGTGCACTTATGGCCCAGGGAAAGAAGGAAGAAGCAGAAGCTGTTAAGAAAGAAGTTGCAGAAATTAAGAAACGCATCAAAGATCTAGAACCAATAGAGAAGGAATTGTCTGATAAGGTTACTTCTATAATGATGAGAATACCTAATATTATAGATGAAACTGTTCCTATTGGTAAGGACGATACATGTAATGTTGAAATTGAGAAGTTTGGAGAGCCTGTAGTTCCTGATTTTGAAATTCCTTATCATGCAGATATTATGGCAAGTTTTAATGGCATTGATTTAGACAGTGCTGGTAAAGTTGCAGGAAATGGATTCTATTATCTAATGGGAGACATTGCAAGATTACATTCTGCTGTTATAAGTTATGCCAGAGATTTCATGATTGATAGAGGATTTACTTATTGTGTTCCTCCTTTTATGATTCGCTCAAATGTTGTAACAGGCGTTATGAGTTTCGATGAGATGGAAGCCATGATGTATAAGATTGAAGGTGAGGATTTATACCTTATTGGAACATCTGAACATTCAATGATTGGTAAATTCATTGATACTCTTAATGAGGAAGAGAATCTTCCATATAAGCTCACAAGTTATTCTCCTTGCTTTAGAAAAGAAAAGGGTGCTCATGGTATTGAAGAACGTGGTGTATATAGAATACATCAATTTGAGAAGCAGGAAATGGTAGTTGTATGTAAGCCTGAAGATTCTAAGAAATATTATGATGTACTATGGAAGAATACAGTAGATTTGTTTAGGAGTCTTGATATTCCTGTTCGTACTCTAGAGTGTTGCTCAGGAGATTTGGCTGATCTTAAAGTTAAATCATGTGACGTTGAGGCATGGAGTCCAAGACAGCAGAAATATTTTGAAGTTGGTTCATGTTCTAACCTAGGTGATGCGCAGGCAAGAAGACTTAAGATAAGAGTTAAAGGTGCTGATAAGAATAAGTATTTTGCACATACACTTAACAACACTGTTGTTGCACCACCAAGAATGCTAATTGCTTTCTTAGAGAACAATCTTAATGAAGATGGCTCTGTAAATATCCCTAAGGTATTACAACCTTATATGGGAGGAGCAGAGAAACTTATACCTAAGAAATAATACATTGATGTCGCCAATGTTGATTCTATAATGGGTCACTTCATGAGTGATAACTACTCTTATACATTATATCGAGCTTAGAATATGTTAGTAATTGAGTCAGGAGGTAAAATCGTGCCAAGGACGGCACGATTAGGTGCGAACTGGCTGAGCCAGATTGAGCACCGATTACCGTCAAACATCTGAAGAAAAATTAACCTCAATTACTTACATATTCTTAGCGAAGATATATCAGTATAAGAGTAGTTAACACTAATGAAGTGACCTCATAATACAATATGAATGGCGACATCTAATACATTTATAAGGAGGATTATAATGGTTATTGCTGTAACTCATGATAATGATAATGTTGGTAAGCACTTTGGTCATGCCAAAGAGTTTAAACTATATGAGATTGAAGATGGAAAGATTACAGATAGTGCTGTTGTAAATAACTATGGCGAGGGCGGTCACGAAGCAGCTTGCATGCTTATGGATGATTACAATGTGGCAGTTCTTATATGCGATAGTATTGGACAAAGTGCTATTGACGGATTGCAGGAAATAAGCGTTTCTGTTATTCCAAGTATAGAAGGAAAATGTGACGATGCAGTAGAAGATTTCCTTAGTGGAAAACTTGTTGCTCAGATTCAGGGTGCTACATGTTCTGCTTGTGGTGGTCATGATGAAGGAGGATGTTGCGATCCATCTGCTGGTTGCGGTGCAGGATGCGGCGGATGCTGCGGTTAATATGCCACAGATATAGAGTAATAAAGGGCGCTACTAGTTTCCTAGTGGCGTTTTTTTAGTGTTCTAAAATAAGTGCAAAAAAGCACGTAAATGCACGGATTTTGATACAATATCGCCTCGTGAATGAGTTTTTACACGAGTGGAGAGTTTCGTCGCTAAAAATGATAGTTTCCAAAAGGGCCAAAATATACAAATTCTACAAATGTGCGTTTTAGGAGCATTTCGTTGTTTACAAAGAAAAAATACGGGGTTATAATCGGGCTATAAAAGAGAGTAGTTCCTCGTGTAATATTGGGAGTTTTCGAGGAGATTGTTAGGTGTTTTTTTAATAGGAGGGAAAAGTAAAAAATGAGAACAAAATCTAAAGTTCTAGCAGTAGCACTTAGTTTGACAATGGCAGTTTCGGCATTTACATTAGCAATGCCAACAAATGTTGAAGCCGCAGGAAAGAATAACTCAAGTGTAGAACTTGACAAAGCTGTAGACTTGCAAGGAAATGTATACGTAACAGAAGAAGCAGCAACAGATGGAG
Organism: uncultured Lachnospiraceae bacterium; assembly: GCA_900315945.1. Classification (GTDB taxonomy): domain Bacteria; phylum Bacillota; class Clostridia; order Lachnospirales; family Lachnospiraceae; genus RUG191. The sequence goes on from ONAZ01000004.1 coordinate 68,163, forward strand.
ATAATGTAACAGCAGAAGTTGAAGAAGAATTAGCACAAGATTTCAACCTATATGCATTATCTACAGATTATAATGAGAGAAACTTCTCACAGATTATTAGTGATGTAGTTAACAGAAATACTGTTACATACGATAAGGCATCAGATTTAGCAAGAATCGTAAATCTTGGATACTCATGGCATAATGACAAGGGACCTATCTCAGTATCTAAGGCTGTCTTAACAAAAGAAAACACATACACAACAGGATGGTTATGGAATAAGAAGACTATTACAGAGACTACACAGGATGATATCTATGTTGTAGGTCTATCAGGAACAGATGTACTTGCTCTTAATAGTACAACAAATGCAATTACAGATTTATTCTCTGGATTTGAGCAGGATAATATGTATGTAAGAAATATTAAGAAAGTAATTCTTGCCAATATCCCAGAAGGATCTAAGATTCTTATTTCTGGTCACTCACTAGGTGGTATGGTTTCTCAGCAGATTTCAGCTGATCCAGAAATCAAGGATAGATATGAAATCGTAAACGTAGTAACATTTGGTTCTCCACTACTTTGTGGCGTTAACAGAGAAGGAGAAGTTCAAAGACTTGGTGATACATCTGATGTAGTACCATATCTAAGTGTTAACACATTTACACATCTTCTATGGCAAGTATTTGGTCTTAACAGAGAAGACGGCGGATACTTCGGAAGATTCATCACAGCACACTGCCAGAGTTATCAGAGAGATGACGTATGGGGTGGATATGACGTAACAGGTGTTAAGGGTGGAAATGCTACATTAACAATGGATTATAGCACAACACAGTTCTTCTCATCACCAATCGTTGTATTTAAATAATTAGGTTATTCATAATATCTCCCAATAAAATAACAACCAATTCTGACTTCTGTCGGGATTGGTTGTTTTTTATATTATTTAATTTATAAGAAATTATTACGACTTGTTTCTAATGTAAGCTCTTTTTCTTTCAGTAGGGTCTAGAATACGTTTTCTAATTCTAAGAGACTCTGGTGTTACTTCAAGAAGCTCGTCTGTATCAATAAAGTCAATTGCTTGTTCTAAAGAAAGAATTCTTGGTGGTGTAAGAGTAAGAGCTTCATCTGCTGAAGATGAACGAGTATTAGTTAAATGCTTCTTCTTACATACATTTATCTCAATATCTTCTGCCCTTGAGCAAGAACCAATAACCATTCCTGAATAGACTTTTTCACCAGGTCCAATAAATAGGCTTCCTCTATCCTGAGCTGAGAATAATCCGTATGTTACTGATTCGCCTGTTTCAAATGCTATAAGAGAACCAAGCTGTCTATACTCGATATCACCTTTATATGGCTCATATCCATCAAAAATTGTATTGATTATACCATTTCCTTTAGTATCAGTAAGAAAATCTCCTCTGTATCCAATTAGTCCACGAGAAGGGATTTTGAATTCTATTCTTGTATATCCACCGGCAATTTGTGACATGTTACGAAGTTCGCCTTTTCTAAGTGACAATTTCTCAATAACGGCACCAGTAAATTCCTCAGGAACATCTATATATGCTATTTCCATTGGCTCTAACTTCTTGCCATTTTCATCTTCTTTATATAGTACTTCTGCTTTTGATACAGCAAATTCATATCCTTCACGTCGCATATTTTCAATAAGAACAGATAGATGCAATTCGCCACGACCAGATACTTTATAGCTGTCTGGAGAGTCAGTTTCTTCTACGCGAAGAGATACATCTGTATTTAATTCTTTGAACAGTCTGTCTCTTATGTGGCGGCTTGTTACATATTTTCCTTCCTGCCCTGCGAAAGGAGAATCGTTAACTATAAAGTTCATAGAAATAGTAGGCTCAGAAATCTTCTGAAATTCAATTGCCTTGGGATTATCTACAGAACAAAGTGTATCACCAATTTGAATATCTGATATACCAGATATTGCAACGATAGAGCCGATATTAGCACTTTCCACATCAACTTTATTAAGTCCATCAAACTCGTATAGTTTAGATATCTTAACCTTATCGCATTTATCAGGATTATGTGCGTTAACTACAGCAGCCTCCTGATTGATTTTGATTGAACCATTATCAACCTTTCCAATACCGATTCTTCCTACATATTCATTATAGTCGATAGTACTTATTAATACTTGTGTAGGAGCATCAGGATCACCAGTAGGAGCAGGTATATATTTGAGGATAGTATCGAATAATGGACACATATCCATATTATCATCTTCTATATCATATCTTGCAAAACCTTGCTTCGCAGATGCATATATGAAAGGAAGATCTAATTGTTCATCTGATGCATCTAAATCCATAAGAAGCTCTAACACTTCATCAATTACTTCGTCTGGTCTTGCTTCAGGTCTGTCTATTTTGTTGACACAGCATATAACAGGAAGGTCAAGTTCAAGAGCTTTCATTAGAACAAATTTGGTCTGTGGCATTGCACCTTCAAATGCATCTACAACGAGGATAACACCATTTACCATCTTAAGAACACGTTCAACCTCACCGCCAAAGTCCGCATGTCCTGGAGTATCAATAATATTAATCTTAGTGTCTTTATAATGAACAGCGGTATTCTTAGAAAGAATTGTGATTCCACGTTCCTTCTCTATGTCGTTAGAATCCATTATACGTTCTTCTACTTCCTGGCCTTTTCTAAATACACCGCTTTGTTTTAATAATTCATCTACTAAAGTTGTCTTTCCATGATCAACATGGGCGATAATAGCAACATTTCTTATATCATCTCTTGATTGTATCATCTTTATTCTCCTAATGTTTTATTAGCACACTTAAGCAATTATATAGATTTTGAAGGAAAAAGACAATGTAAAAAATGGTAAAAAAGATAGGCTCTAAAGGCAGTAATATTGTAAAATTATTAAATATGTTATATAATTTAGGCTGTGCTATGGCTAGAGGGAGGAATCTATGGATAAAGGCAGAGTGGTGGCATATTGCGGAGATGGAATTGGCAAAACGAGTGCTGCTTTAGGTAATGGAATAAAGGCTGCTGGCGAAGGAAAACAAGTATATGTCATTCAGTTTATGAAGGGACAGCTAAGTAATGAATTTCTTGATAAACTTGAACCGGAGATTAAGATTTTTAGATTTGAACAGTCTGTAGGTTCTTTTGATGAAATGACAGCATTAGAGAAAGAAGAAGAGCGCAAGAATTATATTAACGCTCTTAATTTCGCTAAGAAAGCACTAACAACGGGAGAATGTGATATTCTCATATTAGATGAAGTCCTTGGAGTTATTGAAGAGAAAATGGCTTCAGAAGAAGATGTACTAGAAGTTATTAGAAGTAAATCTTTATTTGCAGATGTTATTCTTACAGGTAGAAATATTACAAAAGAAGTTAAGAACGTATGTGATACTGTATATATTATATCTAAAGAGAAATAGTAAAGAAAATTGGAGGAAAGAATATGGCTATATTTAAAGGATCAGGTGTTGCTATTGTTACACCAATGAAAGAGAATCTGGAAGTAAATTATGATAAACTAGAAGAACTTGTTGAATTCCATATTGAAAATGGAACAGATGCTATTATTATCTGTGGTACAACAGGTGAGAGTGCAACACTTTCTATGGAGGAACATAGGAAAACAATTAAATCATGTGTTGAATTTGCAAAAGGCAGAGTTCCTGTTGTTGCTGGTACTGGTTCTAACAATACTAAGATAGCTATTCGCCATGCAAAGGAAGCTGAAGAGGATGGAGCAGATGCAGCACTTATTGTAACGCCTTATTATAACAAGGCAACGCAGAAAGGTCTTGTTAATCATTATAGTATGATTGCTGACGAGACTAAGCTTCCTATTATTCTTTATAATGTACCAAGCAGAACTGGTACTAATATTGCACCTGAGACAGTTGCAGAACTTTTCAAGACTAAGAGTAATATTGTTGGTCTAAAGGAAGCTACAGGCAATATGGCACAGGCTTCTAAGACAATGGCTCTATGTGATGGTAAGTTAGAGTTATATTCTGGAGAAGATGGCCTTGTTGTTCCGCTTATGTCTATTGGAGCAATTGGTGTTATATCAGTTATTGCTAATATCGCACCTAAGAAGACTCATGAGATGGTAACTAACTACTTATCTGGAAAGTGTGATGAGGCTCTAAAGACTCAATTCGAATCCCTTGACTTAGTAGATGCACTTTTCTCGGAGGTAAACCCAATTCCTGTTAAGAAGGCACTTAACCTTATGGGAATGAATGTAGGCCCTCTACGTTCACCTCTATGCGAAATGTCTGACGAGAATGCTAAGGTGCTAGAGCAAGCTATGAAGGATTATGGATTGCTGTAAGAATACTGGTGAATAATATTAAGCAATATGGGAGCAAAAAGCCGATTCGACGATTTTCTTCATGAGGAGAACGAACACTTTGTCACATATTGCGTATTAATAAGGAGTATAAATATGGTTAAAGCAATAATGCATGGCTGTAATGGCCATATGGGAAGAGTTATTACTGATATATGTAGTAAAGACGATAATATAGAAATTGTAGCAGGTGTTGATCCTTTTGATGGCGTACCTAATGATTATCCTGTTTTTTCATCAATTGATAAATGTGATGTAGATGCAGATGTGATTATCGATTTTGCTAGTGCTAAGGCAGAAGACGCACTTGTTGATTATTGTGTCAACAAACAGATTCCAGCAGTACTTTGTACTACAGGTCTTAGTGACGAGCAGATTGACAATATTAAGAATGCAAGCGCTAAGGTTGCACTCCTTAAGTCTGCTAATATGTCTCTTGGAATTAATACAATGATGGATCTTCTTAAGAAGGCTGCAAATGTATTTGTAGAAGCAGGATATGACATTGAGATTGTAGAGAAGCATCATAACCAGAAGATTGATGCACCATCTGGAACTGCTCTCGCTCTCGCAGATTCTATTAACGAAGAATATGATAATTCATTTGAATATGTATATGACAGAAGTACTAAGAGAGAGAAGAGAACTAATAAGGAAATAGGAATTAGTGCAGTTCGTGGCGGAACAATTGTTGGAGATCATGATGTTATATTTGCAGGAACTGATGAAGTAATTACATTTTCACATTCAGCATATTCAAAGTCGGTATTTGCCAAAGGAGCAGTTGAAGCAGCTAAGTTCTTAGCAGGCAAAGGACCTGGATTATACGACATGAAGGATGTAATCGCTTCAAAATAGTATGTATGTATTAATAGTATTGTTAATTCTCGTCATAATCTTCATAGGATATATATCAGGTGTCGTCATTTATGGGCTGACACTGGTTAGGAAGCGTCCTATAGAGGCTTTGTATAATGAGATATCTAAGGAAGAAGATTATGCCGGAATTGATATGATTCCAAAGAAACTTATACAGTATATTGTCCAGATGGAAGATGAGAACTTTTATGAGCATAAGGGCTATGATATATCGGCAATAAAGAGAGCATTTAAAAGGAATCTTCATGCTAAGAAGACGATGTATGGTGGAAGCACTATTTCACAACAGGTTGCGAAGAATCTGTACCTTAGTTTTAAGAAGAGTTATTCAAGGAAGCTTGCTGAATTAGTCATTACATTATATATGGAGAAGCGTTTGAGGAAGGATGACATCCTGTCTTTGTATATTAATACATCTTATTTCGGAATGGGATTATATGGAGTAAGCCACGCCGCTTTATTCTACTTTAATACTGGATTAGAAGATTTGAGTAATAATCAGATGTTCTTGATAACGTGTATGCTTTCCGCACCGACTAAGGGTAATCCGGTTACTTATCCTGATGCATTTGTAAGAATAAGGGATATAAGGCTAAGTTGTTTACTTGAAGCAGGTAAAATTGATATAGAAGAATATAATAATATACTTGCAGGTCAAAAAGATTGTATTGATGAAAAGCTTCGGTTAAAGGATGAATTTTGTTCCAACTATTCTAGGGATATTCCAATATATAATTATAGATTTGGACTACATAGAGACTATAGTAAAGTAACAATACCTTAGTGCATAGCACTAAGGTATTTCTTGTATATTGTGATATGATTATCCTTCCTGATATAGTTTTCTGTATTCTTTTGAAGTCTTAAGGAGCTCTTCATGTGAGCCTTCTGCTATAACTTTTCCATTAGACATTAAGAACAATTTATCGCAATTTATAACTGTTGATAATCTGTGGGCTATCATTATTAGAGTCTGTTTTCCACGTAGATTCTCAATAGCGGATTGTACTTTGGCTTGCGTCATGTTGTCAAGAGCTGAGGTTGCTTCGTCTAGCATTAGAATAGGGAAATCTTTAAGCATACTTCTCGCAAGTGCAAGTCTTTGCCTCTGACCTCCTGATAGCGTCACGCCTCCTTCCCCTACAACTGTATCATATCCCTTGGGGAGAACCTTGATGTCATCATGAATGCAGGCTAATTTACACACCCTTATTATCTCTTCTTCAGTAACATCGTGCTTAACGATTGAAAGGTTATCTCTTATGCTCATGTTGAATATATAAGGAGTCTGGCTTACCATAGCAATATTGCTTCTGATAGAGTCCTGATCTAACTGCCTTATATCGGTATCGTCAATTAGAATTGAACCTGAGTCTGGATCATATAGTTTAGTAATCAGAGACAATAGAGTACTCTTGCCACATCCGCTTTCTCCAACAAATGCAACACTTTCACCAGGATGTATATGAAGACTTACATCATTAAGAACAGGAACTGAACGCTCTCCAATTCGTTGATAAGCAAAGGAAACAGATTGAATCTTGATATCTCCAGTTACATTGTCCAGGTGTTTTGAGCCAAATTCCTCTTTGCCATAGTCTTTACCACCTACAAGCTGATATATTCTCTCTGCTGATAAGTGTATATTGTATATAGTATCAGTTATTTTCGTTATGGCATTAGCGCTTGTATATACTCTTCCATTGTAGTTAAAGAGGGTAAGTGCAGTTGCAGGCTGCATTCCGAAGAATACCATAAGAAGGGCAAGGATTCCCATATACATAAAGTCTGTTACACCTACAAATGAGCTTCGAAGCATAATGTATTTCATTGATCTGTAGCGCATATTTGTATTGGCATCTACATTGTTATTAATGCTAAGTCTGATATTTCTTAGAAAACTTCCTTCACTATGGAGAAGCTTAATGTCACGATGACCTTTGACCATTTCACCTACAAATCCAGCCTGTGTCTCGGCGGTGGCCTTAACAATTCTGGATTCGTCAGTAAGAACCTTAGATTGGACGATTTGAATAATACAATATATGCCGAATACAATTGCTTCAAATACGAACATTACAGGTGATATTACGAGGAATGCAATTAGCAGACTTATAACACGAAATATCTCGGTGGATGATGCAAGGAGAGCATCGAAATGGTCTGCTAACTGGTCAGTGTCAGAGGTAAGTCTTTGGGTGAACACACCGTGGCCCTTGTCTGTCATATAGCCGGTCTTGATTCTAAGTACATTCTTAGTTGTTTCGTATTGAATCTCTTTAATCATAGTTGCAAAAGATTTTCTTAAGAGACGGGAAGCGCCCCATGTAATGACAGCTGATAGAAGAGCATTTCCCATAATGAGGGCAGCGATTATTATAATCTTCTCAATCTGTGAACCGGAATAAGCAACAATTATTGCAGCAGAAAGTAGTGGTTCAATAACTGCTAGAGCCATATTAACAAATCGAAGTACGATACCGCCGATAAGTGCTACTTTTTCTTTTAGAAGATGTTTTTTTACAAAGTCAAGAGCTTTCTTGTTGTCTTGTATAATTATTGATGTGAAAATGTATATATTATATCCATTTGAATATTTATACACAGGATATTTATCGAATTTTTCAATATTACTGAATTTGAAGAAATCTTTATTTTTTTCTATATAATCACATTTTGAGCCTTTGATTTTAAGAACAACATCAACCTTGTTCCATTTACGTTTTGTCTTTATTGTGAAATTAGTTTCGCCTTCGTCTCTACAGTATGCTCCCATTAAATCTTCAATGAGAAGACAGTGCATCAGCTGACGTTCTTTATCTATTTCGTTAGTTTTAAGAAAGTTATTTAATTCCTTTATAGTTGGAGCAATTATTTCATTTGTTAGTTTCATGTTACTACCTCATAATCTGAATGAAATATTATTCATGAGTTATCATAATCGATGATCAGCTCAGCGATTCTGGTTGAATGGATAACATAACTACTATGGGTTTCACCGGGAAGTATCTTCATGGTGGAACCTTTAATATATTTGTTTAGCTTCTTGGTGTCAGATGATTTAACCATATCTTTTGAACCTGCAAGAATATATGTGGGTACATTAATCTGTTCTAATTCAAAATCAAAGAAATTTGGTTCTTTAAGCATTAGCCCGATAAGGGGATTGTAATTACTTTTTTTATATTCTTTTTTTATCATTGAGATTGCAGAGCCTTTGAGACCTTTTGGCGACATATTTACTCCGCTAATTATAAGCTTGGATATTAATTCGCCATTAAGTCTTGCAACATGAAGTCCGATAATTCCCCCATCGCTAAATCCGTATAGAATTGGTTTCTCTATCTTAAGGGTTTCAATAAATCTAATTACATCATAAGCCATATCGATGTAGTGAAATTCCTTTGGGGTAGCAGACATTCCCTGTCCACGAGAATCAATTGCATATACAGTATATGTATCAGAGAGAACCTCTATTGCTTCATTGAATATTTCATGGCTTTCGTTGTTGCCATGAAGCATAATAAGCGGTTTCCCTTCACCAGTTTTCTCATAATATAATACCTGTCCGTCTAATTGGATATACATACAGTATCCTCCTGTCATACTAATACAATGTCGAAGCAGCAAAAGACTGGGACTCGATTTTTGTGAGAGTATAGGTCTTTGGTACTTTGACATTTAAATTGTACTTTAGATATGCTTAAATGTCTAGGTGAACAATAATAAGTTGCTTTAGTAGGTCCTAAGAACTACGCATTTATATTGCTATCTTACATCATAAATGATAAAATATTCTAGTATAGTTTATGATACTATACCTATAATTATTATTAAATTTTTTCGGGGGGATTACGAAAATGAAACTTAAGACATGGCAAACAATTAGAGTGGGATTTGCGTTTCTATCAATTTGCGCATTCTGGCAAATGTATAATGGAATTATTCCTTTAATTCTAAAGAATACATTTAACATGAATGAGACTATTACCGGTGTTATTATGGCAGCGGATAATGTGTTAGCACTATTCCTTCTTCCATTATTTGGAGGAATCTCTGATAAATGTAAATCTAAAATGGGTAGAAGAAAACCATTTATTCTATTTGGAACAATAGCAGCTGTTATTCTAATGCTTATGCTACCATTGATTGATAATAGTTATTTTGCTAACCCATCACTTGGCAAAGAGATTTTGTTTGTAGGAATACTTGGAGCATTGTTAGTCGCTATGGGAACTTATCGTTCACCTGCTGTAGCTCTAATGCCGGATGTAACACCTAAGCCACTTAGAAGTCAGGGAAATGCTATAATTAACTTGATGGGTGCTGTTGGTGGTGTACTTTATCTTGGTATTTCCACAGTATTATATAATTCTAAGAGAGTCGCAGGACTTGAGCATGTAGATTATTTCTTACTATTTGCAATTGTCGCTGGTATTATGCTAGTGGGAATGCTAATTGTAATGATTACTGTTAATGAAGTTAAAATATCTAATGATGTTAAGGCAATTGAAGCAGAACATCCAGAATGGGATCTTACTGTTGATGATGGTTCTGGTAATGCCAAGCTTCCTGCAGATGTTAAGAAGAGTCTTGTTTTTGTTCTTGTATCAGTTGCGCTATGGTTTATCGCTTATAATGCTTTAGAGACATGGTTTACAACTTTTGCATCTGTAAAATGGGATATGGCACTTGGTGATGCTAATCTATTCCTTACAATTGCAACAGTAGGAGCAATTGTATGTTACATACCTTCAGGATTAATTGCCAGCAAAATAGGAAGAAAGAAGACAATACTTATTGGCGTTGCAGTTATGACAGTATGCTTTATTGCAGCATTTATCTTTACACTTTCTTTCTCAGGTGAATTCCAGATGGCTGAGAAGATATTCTTCTATGTACTTCTTGCTCTTGTTGGAGCAGGCTGGGGATTCATTAATGTAAACAGTCTTCCAATGGTTATTGAGATGTGTAAGGGAAGTGACGTTGGTAAGTTTACAGGATACTATTATACATTCAGTATGGCAGCTCAAATAGTAACACCTATTATATGTGGTGCACTTCTTAGATATGTATCTTATGATGTATTCTTCCCATATGCCTTCGTATTCATGGGATTAGCATTCGTAACAATGCTCTTCGTTAAGCATGGCGATAGTAAGAATATTGAGGTTAAGAAGGGCTTAGACGCATTCGAGGATATGGACTAAGAAGACATTCCACATAAGTGGAATGTCTTCACGGCGAGCCCTTTCGTCGAAGACGAACTATAGTGGGCGAGCCACTTTGCGACGAGTGCCTTCGACGAAGTCGAAATAATAATGGCGCGAGTCTCCTTGTGAGAAGGTAAGGGAGTATAAAGCATGAGAGAAGATATGGCTTCTTTAATGATTAAAGAAGATGAATTTAGGGGAGTAGTTGAAAGTACAATTGAACCTTGGGTCGAAAAAGAATTTGTGAAAGGACATTTTACAAGCTTCGACAACACAAAGTTAGCATATTATTATATTGTCAATCCTAAGGAGAAGGCTTCAGTTGTTATGTGTCATGGCTATTGCGAGTTTTTCCCTAAGTATTATGAACTTGCTTACATTTTCTATAATATGGGATACTCAGTATTCTTTGTGGAGCATAGAGGTTATGGTTTCTCAGAGAGAGCAGTACCAGAATTAGACTACGTATATGTCAGAGATTATGATGACTATGTTGAAGACTTTCATGAGTATATGAAGCAGATAGTAACTAAGGAATCTAAGTCTAAGCAGTATGTATTATTTGCACATTCTATGGGGGGATGTATCTCAACCTTGTTTATGGAGAAATATCTTAACTATTTTAAATGTGCTGTTTTATCATCACCAATGCATGAGATGAAGCTTGGTAAATTCAAACCATGGCAGGTTGAACTTATTAGTGGAATATGTGGCGTGTTTGGTCAGGATAAGAAGCTTGCAAGTGGGCAGAAGAGATTTGATGGTGTAAATGTATGGGAGAAAAGTTCTTCCATGTCTAAAGCAAGATATGATTATCAATTTGACAAGAGGTTATCTGTTCCAGAGTATACGACCTATGGAGGCACATTTGCATGGGCTAAAGCAAGTGTTAGAGCATCGAAGAAATGTCTAAGAAATGCTTCTGTTATTAACACGCCTATATTACTTTGCGAGGCAGGTAAAGATACGCTTGTAGATAACGAGGGACACAGAAAGTTTGTGGAAATGACTAAGAATACCACTTATAAGATTTTCCCAGAAAGCAAACACGAATTGTTCAATGCGACACAAGACATTAGAGAAGAATATTTCGAAGAGATATTTAATTATCTTGATGAAATACTTGAATAAGAAATAAGACAAGAAAGGGTTAATATATGTCTAATAATGATTTTAGAGAAGTTGATGAATCTGGCGACGATGTCATCGATACAACAATTGTAGAATCAGATTCCTCTGATGTGAAGCCTGAAGATAAAGGCGAAGAAAAAAAGGATGAAAATAAAGACGAAGGTTATGAGAACATATGCTTTATCTGCCACAGAACTGAGAGTCAAGCTGGTCCTATGATTAATATTGGAAGTGGAGTTTGCATTTGTAATGAATGTATGCAGCGTACTTTCGATTCTATGAATAATTTCAATAACACACAGGAAAATACAGGAGGAGCATTTGATTTTAGCAAGATGCCAAACATTGGCATGATAAATCTTGCTGATTTTGGTATGCCTAATTCTCAGAAGATTAAGAAGAAAAAGAATAAGACCAAAGAAAAGACAAAGGCAGAAGGTAATGCTGAGAATTCAGAGGAAGATAAGCCTGTAATAGATATTAAGAATATTATTCCACCTCATGAGATTAAAGCTAAGCTTGATGAGTATGTTGTGGGACAGGATTATGCTAAGAAAGTTATGTCTGTTGCAGTATATAATCATTACAAGAGAGTGGCGAATGATCCAGAAGACGATATAGAGATTGAGAAATCTAACATGCTTATGATTGGACCTACTGGTTCAGGTAAGACATATCTTGTTAAGACATTAGCTCGTCTTCTTGATGTGCCTCTGGCAATTACTGATGCCACATCACTTACAGAAGCAGGTTATATTGGCGATGATATTGAATCAGTTGTATCTAAACTACTTGCAGCTGCTGATAATGATGTTGAGAAGGCTGAATGTGGAATTATATTTATTGATGAGATAGATAAGCTTGCTAAGAAGAAAAATGCTAATCAAAGAGACGTAAGTGGAGAATCTGTTCAGCAGGGAATGCTTAAATTACTTGAAGGGGCAGAGGTTGAAGTTCCTGTTGGAGCAAGCAGTAAGAATGCAATGGTTCCAATGACAACCATTGATACGAAGAATATTCTATTCATCTGTGGTGGGGCATTTCCTGATCTTGATAATATCGTTAAGGAGAGACTTAATAAGACAAGTTCAATGGGATTTACAGGTGAGCTTAAGGATAAATACGATAAGGACAAAGATATCCTTATGAAGACAACTACGGAAGATCTTAAGAAGTTTGGTATGATTCCAGAATTTATCGGTCGTCTACCAATCCTATTTTCTACCCAGTCTCTTGATGAGGAAATGCTTGTTAGAATATTAAAAGAACCTAAGAATGCTATCCTTAAACAATATCAGAAGCTTCTTGCACTTGATGAAGTTAAATTAACATTCACAGATGGGGCGCTTCATGCTATTGCAAGAAAGGCTATGAAAAGAGAACTTGGGGCTAGAGCACTTCGTGCTATTATTGAAGAATTCATGCTTGATATTATGTATGAAATACCGAAAGATGATAATATTGGAGCTGTTGAAATTACGGAAGAATACATCGATAATGAGGGTGGTCCTTCCATAACTATGAGGGGTGCAACAGCTATAGAAGACAAAAACAACTAGGCTAGAAAATTAGGAGAAGCATCTATGAGATATGTATTGTTAGATGAGGTTAAGCCAGGGATGGTTTCGACAGGTAGCCTGTATGATTATTATGGCGAGATTATTGTCACAAGTAAGACTGAGCTATCACAAGAAGATATTGATACAATTAAAAAATACGGATATCATGGCATTTATATTAATGATGAATTGTCGGCTGATATAGACATAGAAGAAGTTATATCTCCGACTCTTAGGGCTGAAGGTCTATCCTGTGTAAGAGCTCGTGATATTGATGGTTGCAAGAAAGTTGCTAAGAGAATTGTAGAACATATAGCATCTAAGGGGAAAGTGTCTCTTGATATGACTGACCTTAGGACATATGATAATTTCACTTATTCTCATTCCGTAAATGTTGCTGTGTATTCCTGTGTGATTGGAATAGGTTTACATTATGATGAGCATGAGCTTAAGATGCTTGTGACTGCCGCTTTACTTCATGATTTGGGAAAACTCTCAATACCTGAAGATATTATTAATAAGCCTGGAAGACTTACACAAGAAGAATACAATCTTATGAGAAAACATCCTGTTCTTTCTTATGAACTTATAAAGGATGATCCGAAAATTGCTGATGAAGTAAAAGAGGCTGTTCTTTCACATCATGAGAATGAGGATGGAACAGGTTATCCTAATGGTACGAGAGGTGACAAGCAGTCTGAATTTACTAAGATACTTCATGTGGCAGACGTATATGATGCACTTGTGTCTGAGCGCCCATATAAGAAGCCGTATTCTCCTTACGAAGCAGCTGAATATATGATGGGGGGATGTGGAATTCTATTTAACCAGAGAATGGTTGAGGCGCTTCTTGATTTTGTTTCTCTTTATCCTAAGGGAACAGGAGTGACATTGTCAGATGGAAGAGCAGGTATTATTGTAGAGAATTCTGGCTACAATAATCTTCGACCTATAATAAGGCTTCTTAATGGCTCCACACTCGATCTTACTCTTAAGAGAAATCTTTCGCTTACTATTGTTAATTCAAGAGATTTATCAGGTGAAAATCTTGAGAAACTTGAGAAGAAGCGTAAGATAATGGTTGAAAATGCTAATAAGAAATTAGTAATGCTTATTGATGATGAGATGAGTCATCTTAATATTCTTGGATTGATTCTTGAGGAACAATATTTGATTGTTGCCTTTAGAAATGGACGTGATGCTATTAATTACATTTTAGAGAAGAAGAAACCAGACTTAATAATATGTGATCTCGACATGCCTATAATGACTGGAGAAGAGACGGCTGATGAGATAAATGAAATGACTGACTTTGGTATACCAATTTTATTTGTTTCTGATGATAGCGATGAAAGGACGATATCTGCCTGTAAGGAGTTTGAGACAAGAGGATATTTACTTCGTCCATATAATACGACATATATTAAGACTGAAGTTGGGAAAATATTTTCAAATAGTTTGTAGAGGATAGATATGAATACAATAGAAGGTAAATGCGCCTCTGAGGGGGTTGCTAGAGGTCCGGTATTTGTTGTTACTGCACCTAAAGTTGAAGTGTTAGAAAAGAAAACTAAGAATTCTCGAAGCGAGATACAACGTTTTTGGACAGCAAAGGAGAAGGCAAAAGAACAAATAAAAGAACTACTTGATAAATCGGGAGATGATGCTGGCTCTATTGGAGCTAGCATTTTTGAGGCATATATTATATATCTTGACGACGGAAGATTTAAGAATGATGTTGTGAAGATGATATTAAATGAAAATGCTAGTGCAGCGTATGCTGTCAAAACTATTGGTGAGAAGTATATTGAAGTTGTTGACAATATTAAGGACAATCCTAGGCTGAGAGCTCGTATTGTAGATTTAGAAGATATAATTAATAGACTTATACTATGCCTAGAAGATGAAGATGTTAGAATAGATGTACCTGATAAGCCAAGTGTTATTGTTGCGCGTGATTTGACACCTAGCCAGTTTTTTTCAATTGGTAGAGAAAACGTTAAAGGATTAGTTATAGAAAGAGGTTCTTATAATTCCCATCTTGCTATTCTAGCAAGAACGTACGATATACCTCTTATTATTAATGCGAAGAATGCTACTTTGAATGTATCTAATGGGCAGGATTGCGCCTTATATGCAACAAAAGATAAATTTATTGTTCTTCCTACAGATGAGAAGATACAAGAGATTAGAGAAGCTATAAAAAAAGATGATTTAGAAAAAGAGAAGCTACAGCGTTTTAAGGGGCATGATACCTTGACACATGGTGGAGAGCGAATAATACTTTATGCTAATGTGTCTTCGTTAGAAGAAATAGATAAAGCTCTAAAAAATGATGCTGAAGGTGTTGGATTATTTCGTACAGAATACATATATCTTTCTTCAAAGACTTTACCTACTGAAGAAGAACAATTCAATATATATAAGGAAGCTATAGAGAAGGTTGATGGCAAGACTATTGTTTTTCGTACTGTTGATATTGGTGGCGACAAGCAGGCTCCTTATCTTGAGCAGATTCCTTGTATTAACCCTTCTATGGGAAGTCGTGGAATCAGATTCAGTATGAATAACAAGAAAATATTTAAGGTTCAACTTCGAGCGTTATATAAAGCATCATACTATGGCAAAGATAATGTTAAAGTAATGTATCCTATGCTAACTGTTCCTGAGGAAATAGATTGGATTAAGGGAGTAAGCAAAGAGGTTGAAGAAGAATTAATACATGAAAAGGTAAAATATGCTCTACCTGAGCAGGGCGTTGTAATTGAGACCCCTGCAGCAGCATTAGTTGCTGATATGATAGCGCCTAAAGTTGAATTTATGAGTATAGGAACTAATGATTTATCACAATTTCTGTATGCAGCAGACAGAATGAATTCCTATGTCGATCTTCACGATTATAGTGATGAAGCCATGAGGCGTATTATAAAGAATATAATAAAAGCCGGTGAGAAAGAGGGAATTCCTGTAGGCTTATGTGGTGATCTAAGTAACAATAAAGAGACATTAAAGTGGGTTATTGATGCGGGGATAAAAGGACTATCTGTTCAGCCAAGACAAATCCTGTTATTTAGAAAATACATTAGAGAATTATAATTTGATGAGGCTTTCGCAATGGCAAAAAAAGGAAGTACTAAGAGTAAGGGTAGAAAAAAGACTTACGGTAAAAAGCAAAAGCAAAGAATACTTAAGATTGTTTTCCAGATAGTTGTAATATTTTTTGCAATAATTGGGCTTGTTGCAACAATTTCGGTTATAGTTAAAGGCGTAAGTAATCTTATGAATAAAAGTGACGGAGATGGCCCTAATGTTACACAAGATCTTCTTACGGTAAACTCTTATTCTAGGCCGGGTATTGCCCTTAATAAAGTAAATGGCATAGTTGTTCATTATACTGCAAATCCTGGAAGTAGTGCCAAGGATAATCGTGATTACTTTCAGAATCTTATGATTAGTCACAAAACAAAAGCTAGTAGTCATTACATTATAGGTCTAGATGGTGAGATAATACAATGTATTCCCTTAGATGAGATATGTTATGCATCTAATTCAAGGAACACTGATACAATAGCAATTGAGTGTTGCCATCCCGATGAAACTGGTGAGTTCAATGATAAGACCTACAATAGTCTGGTGGATTTGGTAGCTTGGTTATGCAAAAAATATGGATTATCATCAAGTGGAGTGATAAGACATTATGATGTTACAGGAAAGGCGTGTCCGAAATACTTTGTAGATAACGAAGACGCATGGAAGAGTTTTCTTAAAGATGTAGAGAAGAAACTATGAAAAAAAGATTTGCTAGAATAAAAACAATGGCGTTTATGCTTGTAATAGTTATGTCTATGTTTAGCTTAGGTGGCTGCATTGGCCCTATAAGCTGTGTAAGTTGTCTAACTATGTTGAGTGATGAGACATTTGATATTACAAGTGATGCACCTCAGTCTGAGTCAACAATAAGCAACGAAAAGTATGCTTATAATACTTTAGATGAGACTCATAAGAAGGTATATGATGAGCTTTATAAAGGTATAATTAATATGGAACCGTCTATTAAGGTTTCTACTTCGGATGATAAGGTGCTGACTGATGTTACAGAGTGCATAGCTGCAGATTACGGGGAATTATTCTATGTAGACGGATATTCTTATGTAACAAGTAGTGGAATATTAAGTGATCCTGGTTTTAAAGTTGCACCTCAGTATACCATGACGAAGCAGGATAGAGACGCGACACAACAAAGAATAGATGCAGTTGTAAATTCCTGGCTTAGTGAAATACCTACGACTTCAAGCGATTATGAGAAGTCTAAATGGGTATATGAGACACTTATTAACAGAGTAGATTATGTTGCTGATGCGCCAGATAATCAGAATATTATTTCTGTGTTTCTAAATGGACAGACGGTTTGTCAGGGATATTCTAATGCGGCAAATTACCTATTTAGTAAAATGGGTATACAAAGTATAGTGGTTCCTGGCGCTACAGATCAAGGGTTGCATGCTTGGAATTGTGTAAAGCTAGATAATGAGTACTATTATATGGACATAACTTGGGGGAATGCTAATTATGGAGAGTATTCTGATACGAATAAAGTCTCATATAATATGCTTAATGTAACTTCTGAAGAAATGAATAGGACACATCAGATACAAGCTGTTTTCCCTATGCCAGATTGCTATTCAATTAATGACAACTATTTCTATCAAGAAGGGTTGTATTTTGACACTTTCCAGAAAGAGAAGATGGGAATGATACTTCACAATGGATATGTACAAGATAGAGATGTATCAATTAAGTGTGGAAATCAAGAGACATACAATAAGATGAAGGAATATTTTATTGATGATGGTCGTTTTACAGAATACTGTGGTGGACTACACAAATTAAGATATGTTGCATACCCAGATGATAGGATTATTTTGTATAAATTCACGTAAATATGATATAATAAGCGAGTTTATAGAATGATTTTAAAAAAGATTACTAATACATAAGGAGATTATCATGGCAAAAAAATGTTTTGTGACAGAAGAAAAAGTAAGAGAAATTGCAAAAGAAATTCCAACACCTTTTCATATATATGATGAGAAGGGAATTCGTGAAAATGCAGCTAAGGTTAAGAAGGCATTTTCTTGGAATGAAGGTTTTAGAGAGTATTATGCGGTAAAGGCAAATTGCAATCCTTTTCTAATTAATATTCTTAAGGAATATGGATGTGGACTGGATTGTTCTTCTCTAACAGAGCTTATGCTTTCTAATGAGCTTGGTGTTAATGGAGATATGATAATGTTCTCTTCTAATGATACTCCAGCCGAAGAATTTAAGTATGCTGCGGAAGTTGGTGCAACAATCAATTTAGACGATTTTACACATATTCAATTCTTAGAGGATACAATTGGATATATTCCAAAGACTATGAGTCTAAGATATAATCCTGGTGGAGTGTATTCTGTGTCTAATGGAATTATGGATAATCCTGGTGATGCAAAATACGGATTAACAAAGGAACAATTAATTGAAGGATATAAGATTCTTAAGTCTAAGGGTGTAGAGAGATTTGGACTTCATTCATTCCTTGTAAGTAATACAGTTACTAATGATTATTATCCAACCCTTGCTAAGACGCTATTTGAGCTTGCTCTTGAGATTAGAGAAGAGACAGGTGTACAGCTTGATTTTATTAATCTGTCAGGTGGTGTTGGTATTCCTTATGAACCAGATAAAGAGCCTAATGACATATTAGTTATTGGTGAAGGTGTGCATAAGGTATATGATGAAGTGCTTGTTCCCGCTGGTATGGGAAATGTGTCTATTTATACTGAAATGGGCAGATTCATGATGGGACCATATGGCGGCCTTGTAACTACAGCAATTCATGAGAAGCATACATATAAAGAATATATTGGTGTAGATGCATGTGCAGTAAATCTTATGCGTCCTGCAATGTATGGTGCATATCATCATATAACGGTTCTTGGTAAAGAAGATGCACCACTTACTAATACTTATGATGTAACAGGTTCACTCTGTGAGAATAATGACAAATTCGCAATAGACAGGAAGCTGCCTAAGATTGACATGGGTGATATTCTCTTCATTCATGATACAGGCGCCCATGGCTTTACTATGGGATATAACTACAATGGTAAGCTTAAGTCAGCAGAGGTTCTCCTTAAGGAGGATGGTTCTTACAAACTTATTCGTAACGCGGAGACACCTGCAAATTATTTTGCAACATTCAAGGGACTTGGAATTATTGATGATTTGTGCTAAATGATTTGTGTTGAAATGAGCATATTGTTATGATACAATATGCTTTGCGTGCAGGAGTGGCGGAATTGGTAGACGCACCAGACTCAAAATCTGGCGGTGGCGACATCGTGTGGGTTCAAGTCCCATCTCCTGTATAGAAGAAGAAGACTAAAGAGGTTGTTTATATCCTCTTTGGTCTTTTTTGTTATTCTCGTCAGCGTATGTCCTCTTTTCTTTTTATAATTAGGAGGCAACCTCTTTAGTCTTCTTACCCACACCGGAGGAGACTGAACCCATGCGGGTTCAGTCTCCTCGGCGTGGGGACGCCTCGTCAGTCAGTTCGGCGGGAGTAAGGTCCACTGGACCTTACTCTGAGCCCGCCTCACCCCATCTCCTGCGATCATGTCGCCAAAAGCAATGAAAAGCCGCCAAAAGCTTCTAAATCATTGCTTTTATCAAGGCTTAACCTCGAAATCCCAGCGAAAAAGCAATGAAAAGCCGTCAAAAGCTTCTAAATCATTGCTTTTAACAGGGCGCAACCCCAAAATCCCAGCCAAAAAGCAATGAAAAGCCGCCAAAAGCTTCTAAATCATTGCTTTAATCAGGGCGCAACCCCAAAATCCCAGCGAAAAAGCAATGAAAAGCCGTCAAAAGCTTCTAAATCATTGCTATTATCAGGGCTAACTCCAAAATCCCAGCGAAAAAGCAATGAAAAGCCGCCAAAAGCTTCTAAATCATTGCTTTAGTCAGGGCTAACCCCCAAAATCTTAGCGAAAAAGCAATGAAAAGCCGTCAAAAGCTTCTAAATCATTGCTTTAATCAGGGCTAAGCCCCTAAATTCTAGCGAAAAAGCAATGAAAAGCCGTCAAAAGCTTCTAAATCATTGCTTTTATCAGGGCTAATCCCCTAAATTTCAACCCAAAAGCAATGAAAAGCCGTCAAAAGCTTCTAAATCATTGCCGCATTCAGAGGGGAGCGCTCAGATCTCAGCCCAAAAGTGAAAATATTCTTTATCATAGATTTCCCCTGCAAAAGAATATAGAAAAAATGTCGCATTTTATATTATAATTGTGTATATATAGTTGAAAGACAAAAACAAAACGTAAAAGTTATATAAATACTAATCATGAGGAGGGGACATTATGAGAAAAGAATTATTAAATGGATTAACAGAAGACCAAATCGCAAAGATTAAGGCATGTAAGAGTTCAGAGGAAATACTATCACTTGCCAAGGCAGAAGGAGTAGAACTAAACGATGAGCAGCTCCAGGCAGTATCAGGTGGTGGATGTACTGATATAACACCAAAGTGCGATGAATGTGGCTCTAAGAAAGTAACTTTCATAGATGATGTGGATAGAAATGGAAAGGTACAAAAAAAGTATAAATGTAAGAAGTGCGGAAATGTTTTTTATGAAGATGCCTGGCCAACATTTTAATAAGAAAAGATGAAGAATAGCTTTATTTTGAATAGGACTTGATGTAAAAATCATCAAGTCTTATTTTTTTGTAAAAAAGTCTTGACATACTCCGTCAGTCGTAGTATATTTACTTCATCAGATATAGTACGACAGTCGTAGTACGATAGACGGAGTAAATATTAAGGAGGGAAATATGAGTGAGATAAGCAGTGATGTTATTCGCGGCTATAATGATACGATGATCCTCTACATTCTGCTAGAAGCACCTTCTTATGGTTATGAAATATCTAAGAAGATTAAAGGGATATCTGATGAAAAATATGTGATTAAAGAGACAACTCTTTATTCAGCATTTACCAGAATGGAGAAAAACGGATACATTGAATCATTTGTTGCAGAGCCGGATTCAAGTGGTAATGGTAAGAAACGAACTTATTATAGAATTACCGACAGAGGCAAAGAATATTACAAAACCAAGTGTGAAGAGTGGGAAATAACAAAAGAAGTAATTCAAAAATTTATAAGGGGAGAGTGATAATATGGAAACCATTAGAAATTATTTAGAGACAATGTTTGCTAATATGCCCAATACTCCTGAGGTTAAAAGGGCAAAGGATGAACTTCTTCAAATGATGGAAGATAAATATAACGAACTTATAGCAGAGGGCGTTAATGAGAATGCTGCAGTAGGAACTGTCATTTCTGAATTTGGCAATCTTGATGAACTTGCTGATGATTTGGGCCTTACGAAGGAAGTTGATGAAGTTAATAATAGGCAGGAAAATGTTAATAGAAGATTTGTATCTATGGATGAGGTAAAAACTTATCTGTCCCATAAGACTAGATCTGCAATTTTTGTTTCAGTAGGCGTAATGCTTTGTATAATATCGGTTATATTTCCAATTATTGGAGGCTTATCCTCTGTAATTAGTGAAGGCCTTTCAGTAGGACTTATGTTCCTTTCAATAGCAATTGCAGTTGGACTATTTATATTTAACGGAGTAATATCTGGGGAATGGTCATATCTTAGAAGAGAACCATGCCAGATTGATATGGCGACAGCAGAGTATGTTAAGGACAGACTAAGGAATTTTAGACCAATTAGCGCGATTATGTTATCGGTTGGCGTTTTGCTCTGTGCATTTTGCTGGGTGCCTGTTGCAGCAATTCAGAATGAATATATGACTGTATCACTATTCTTGATGGTGGGATTTGGAGTGCTGCTAATAATATATTCTTCCATGACAAGCAAGAGCATGGAGAGAATTCTTAGTCTTAATGATTCCACAACTATTAGTGGAACCTACAGCGATGGTGCCAAAGTCGAATACAACAATAAGACAGCAGAAGTAATAATGAGTGTATATTGGCCGACAATTACCTGCATTTATCTATGTGTAAGTTTTCTTACATTTGCATGGTATATCACATGGATAATATGGCCAATCGCTGCCGTACTTCATAAGATTTTCAGCACAGCTTGGGCTAAGGAGGTATAGTTATGAATAATAAGGGTAAGAGAATTTATCTTGTAATAATATGGGCAATAACGCTAATTGTAATTCTATTTGGTATATATAGATTCATAGGTAATGGTGCATGGAATATTTTTTCCTTTGGCTTTGGTAAATATGTAGAAAAGACAGAAGATCTAAGCGCTGATATAACAGAATTAGATGTAGATGTTGATTCTGCAAATGTAATAATTGAAGAAGGTGATGCACCAAGCATATGGTACTCATTCCCTGAGAAGTCAGAGATTAGTATTCTTAATGAGAATGGTAAAGTATCATTTAGAGAGAATAGTAGCAGTAAAAATTTCGTTCTTTTTGGAAATGGCAAGAAAAAAGAAGTTAAGATAACTGTTCCTAGAGATACTAAACTCACTAGAATTAATGTGAAGACTCATTCTGGAAATATTGATATTAATAATGTAAAATGCGATGATATTATAACAAATCTAAATTCGGGTAATCTTAAGATGGGAAATGTGACTTCTCGAAACCTTAAGACAGATGCAGATTCAGGTAATATAATTGTTAATAGTAATATTGAGAATGTTGATGCTACTGCTGATTCTGGTAATATTGAATTTGATGGTAACATAGAGAAAATTAATGTCAAAGCAGATTCGGGCAATATTAATCTCAAAGGAGATTATCATATTATAGATGCTAAGGCAGATTCAGGAAATATTACCATTGATTCTAAGAGACCTGAGTCAGAAATGGTCCTTAATCTTGATGTAGATTCTGGCAAGATGACTGTTAATGGAAATAAATATAAGAATTAAGAGTCAAAACAAGGTCTCCAAATTCCTGGAGACCTTGTTGTTTTCTTCCATAATTAATACCACCCCTTCTCTGTTAATAAATATAGAATTTACATATAATATGTTGGCATGCTAGAATGACTGTATTAAAAGAAAACATAGGAGGTGCACTATGACAGAATTATTATTAGCACAGAAAATTATTAGCTTGATACTTAAATTTATTGTTATAATTTCTGCAACAGCAGGAGTTATTGTAAGCGCAATGGCAAGCAGTAGCGCCTTTATGGGTGGAGATACTGTGTTTATGTATTTCACAATACAGTCTAACATCCTAATAGCACTTATTTGTCTAATTGGCATAGTTCTTATACTATTCAATAGGATTAATAATAATGTGTGGCATATAATCAAATTAGTTGGGACTGTTTCAATTACATTGACAGGTGTTGTATTCTGCCTTGTTCTTGCACCAACTATGGCTGGAGAAGCATGGACTCTTGGTAATATTCTTACCCATGTAATAGTTCCGCTTTCTTCAATAATAGATTTCTTTGTTGTATGTTCCGTAATGAATATAAAAAAGATAAATGTGTTTTGGGTTACAGTTCCACCTATTCTATATGCAATTTACGCAGGTATTGGATATGCAAGAGGATGGGAATTCTTAGAAGGCTATAACTATCCATACTTTTTCTTAAATTGGGGAAGCGAAGCAGGAGCTTTTGGATTCTCTGATAGTTTGCCATTTATGGGACCAGTATGGTGGATATTAATTTTGCTCGCTTTCTTGATAATTGTTGGATTTGTATACCTACTAATTGCTGATGCTATACGTAGAAGATTCAACCGTAAGTTAGGCCCTTCTAACATTGAATAATTGCTGATTTTGTGCTATAATAATATGCAAATTTTTTCAAGTAAAAGGAGGTGACAGTATGGCTAATATGCTTTCCGAAGAAGAAGTTAATAAAGTCGCAAATCAAATTGGTCGTGAACAAAATACTGTCATTTCCACAAAGGATTTTGTCGATAAAGAGACACTCTATGATTCTTTAATCAAAACAATCAGGAAATATCATCCAAGTGCTAATACAGATATTATTGAGAAAGCCTATAAAGTGGCGGATGAAGCCCATAATGGACAGCTTAGAAAGTCGGGAGAGGATTATATTATTCATCCCCTTAGTGTAGCGCTTATCCTGGCAGACCTTGAGATGGACAAAGAGACAATTGTTGCAGGTATGCTTCATGATGTCGTTGAAGATACATTTATGACAATTGACGAAATTAGTGATCTGTTTGGTGAGGAAGTGGCCCTCCTAGTTGATGGTGTTACAAAGCTTGGTCAATTAAGCTATTCTTCTGATAAGGTTGAGGTTCAAGCAGAGAATCTTCGTAAGATGTTTCTTGCAATGGCAAAGGACATTCGTGTTATTATTATTAAGCTTGCTGATAGGCTTCATAATATGAGAACACTTCAATTTATGACGCCTGAGAAGCAGAAAGAAAAGGCGAAGGAGACAATGGAGATATATGCTCCTCTTGCGCAACGCCTTGGTATTTCTAAAGTAAAAATTGAATTAGATGATTTATCACTTAAATATTACAATCCAGAAGCATATAGAAATATTGTAGAGACAATTGCTCAGAGAAAAGCTGAGCGAGATGCCTACGTCGACAACCTTGTTCTTGAGGTTCAGGGACATATTGATGCTGCTGGAATCAAAGCAGAGATTTATGGAAGAGCAAAGCATTTCTTCTCTATTTATCGTAAAATGGTTAGCCAGAATAAAGAATTTGATGAGATATATGATTTGTTCGCCATTAGAATAATTGTGGATAATTTACAGGATTGTTATGCGGCGCTTGGCGTAATGCATGAACGATATACGCCAATTCCTGGAAGATTCAAAGATTATATCGCAATGCCTAAGCCTAATATGTATCAGTCACTTCATACTACGCTTATTGGGCCTATGGGTGTTCCATTTGAAATACAGATTCGTACATGGGAGATGCATAGGACTAGTGAATACGGTATTGCGGCCCATTGGAAATATAAAGAGTCAGGGGAAGGTGCTACTGTAAAGGGCGAAGAAGAGAAGATTTCGTGGCTTAGAGATATCCTTGATTGGCAGAAAGACATGGATGACAACAAGGAATTTGTTAACCTTCTTAAGAATGACCTTGATTTGTTCTCTGATACGGTGTTTTGTTTTACACCACAAGGTGATGTTAAGAATTTCCCAAGTGGTTCAACGCCAATTGATTTTGCTTACAGCATTCATTCTGCAGTAGGTAACAAGATGATTGGTGCCAAGGTAAATGGTAAGCTTGTTCCTATAGAATACGAACTTAAGAATGGTGACAGGGTTGAGATTCTTACCTCCGCTAATTCTCGTGGACCTAGTAGAGACTGGCTTAACATTGTTAAATCTACACAGGCGCGTAACAAGATTAATCAATGGTTTAAGAATGAGTTCAAAGTTGAGAATATTGTTAGAGGTAAGGAACTTCTAATTGAATCTGCTAAGCAGAAGAATATCAACTTCAATGACATTAACAGACCTGAATATCAAGAAAATGTTATGAGAAGATATGGCTTTCATGATTGGGAGTCCTGCCTTGCAGCAGTTGGACATGGTGGTCTTAATGAAGGTCAGATTGTTCAAAGAATGTATGAACAATATCTAAGAGATTTTGATAATGCTGTTACAGATGAGAAAATTATAGCAGATAGTGAAGGCAGAATGAACCAGCCTAGCAGGGCTAAGAAAGATAACGCTAAGGGAAGTAATGGCGTAATAGTTCGAGGAATGGATGGTTTCTATGCAAGATTTTCGAAGTGCTGTAATCCTGTACCTGGTGATGAGATTGTAGGGTATGTTACAAGAGGTAGAGGGCTTTCCATTCATAGAACTGATTGTATCAATGTAATTAATATGCCAGAGAATGATAGATCTAGACTTCTTGAAGCAGAATGGTCTAAGGATTACTTAGAAGGAAAAACCGAAGCAGAATACATGGCAACAGTTAATATTTATGTTAGAAGCAGAGTCGGTATTCTTGTGGAGGTATCTAAGATATTCTCAGAAGCAGAAATTGATATTATATCAATTCATTCTAATACTAATAAGAAGGACATAGCCACAATTACTGTTGGTTTTGAAGTAAAGACTAAGGAAATGCTTGAAAGGGTATGTTCTAAGCTTAAGACTATAGAAGGAGTAATTGATATAGAAAGGACAACAGGCGGTTAGTTATGAGTAAGATGGAATTAATACAATATGTTGTTGGCCCAGTTTGCACCAATTGCTATTTTGTGATAAATAGTGATACTAAGGAAACTGTTATTATAGATCCGGGTGATGAGGCAGAACATTTAATAGATAGAATAGAGATTAAAGAGCTTAAGCCGGTTGCTATTTTGCTTACTCATGGACACTTTGATCATGTTGGTGCAGCAGGCAGAATATCTGATGAATATAGCATACCTGTTTATGCTAGTAGAAATGAAAGGAATACTCTTCGTGATCCTCTAATTAATCACTCAGGTGTAAACGGAAGAATTCCAGCCATTTATCATGCCAGTGATTTGCTTGATGATGAGGATGTATTAGAATTAGCTGGCTTTACAATTAAAGTGTTCTATACCCCAGGCCATACTCCTGGAGGCGTATGCTATTACCTTCCTGATGAAAAATGTGTTTTCTCAGGTGATACACTTTTTTATAATTCCGTTGGAAGAACTGACTTTGTCAAGAGTTCAAGTGAAGACTTGATTAATTCTATTAAGACTAAGCTTATGACTTTAGATGATGATATAATTGTTCTTCCTGGTCATGATGCTAGAACTACAATTGGCGAGGAGAGAATGCATAATCCTTTTCTTTAAGGAAATGTGATTTTGATATGATATATATTAAGCTTAATGATGATAATTTTGAATACGATATTTATTCTTTGGTTAAGGCATTTTGCCCTAGAGAAGAGATTTCTTTCGTAAAGATTAGACCAGAGGATAAATTATCGTATTTTCTTGTGATTAATTATATAGAAGATGCAATAGAATTAGAATTATATGATTCAACAAAAGACAATGCTATTGTAAAAGATAGTATAGAAGTAGAACATAGTGACAGAAAAGAAACTAAGAATCGTTTGAAAAGGCTTATATATTATGCCTTTAGTAAAGAGACGGAGAAGGAATTACCTTGGGGTACATTAAGTGGAATTCGCCCAACTAAGATACCCCTTAGAATGATAGAAAGTGGCCTAAGTAATAAGGAAATATCAAGTTATATGAAAGATACATATCTTGCAAGTGATGAGAAGATAGATATCTCTATTGATATTGCAAGACATGAATATGATTTGATTAAAGATATTAACTGTGACAATGATTATAGTCTATATATTGGGATTCCCTTTTGCCCTAGTACGTGCCTTTATTGCTCATTTCCCTCATATGCCTATGGTATATGGAAGAATAGAGTTGATGAGTATTTAGATGCTCTTACAAAAGAAATTGAATTTGTTAAAACTAATCTTAAAGATAAGAATCTTACTACTATTTATATAGGTGGAGGTACACCTACATCTCTTGATGAAGCCCATCTTGATAAACTTCTTACTATAATAGAAGAAGCATTTTCAATTGCCAAACTGCGAGAATATACAATTGAGGCGGGGCGTCCTGATTCAATTACAAGAGAGAAGCTTAAAGTAATAAGAAAGCATGGTATTAGTCGTATATCAATTAATCCCCAGACAATGAATCAGAAGACACTTGATTTGATTGGTCGACATCATAGTGTGGAAAATGTAATTGAAAGCTTTAATACTGCAAGAGAATTAGGCTTTGATAATATTAACATGGATATTATAATAGGCCTTCCTGGAGAAGATATTAATGATCTAAGTTATACATTAGAAGAGATTAAGAAACTCAATCCAGATAGCCTTACTGTTCATTCACTTGCTATTAAGCGCTCTGCAAGACTTAATATAGAGAAGGAAGAATATGAGAATTATATTATAGAGAATTCTTCATATCATATGGATAAGGCAAGGCAGATAGCAAGGGAATTGGATATGGAGCCATATTACCTGTATAGACAGAAGAATATGGCTGGTAATCAGGAAAATATAGGATTTTCGAAGAAGGGTAAAGAAGGATTATATAATATCTTGATTATGGAAGAAAAACAGACTATAATTGCACTTGGTGCTGGTGCAGCCTGTAAATATGTTACTGATAATGGATATACAGTTACAAGGTCTGAGAATGTGAAAGACCCAGGACTATATATAGATAGAATTAATGAGATGATTGATAGAAAAAGAGAAAAGCTGGAGGAAATGAAATGGCTAACAAACTAAGTAAGAAGCCAGTTAACGGCATGAAGGATATTTTGCCGAGAGAAATGGAGATAAGAGATTATGTGACTTCTGTTATTAAGGATACTTACAGAAGCTATGGTTTTACACCTATTGAGACACCTGCCATGGAAAATATTGCTAACTTAAGCAATAAACAGGGTGGTGAAAATGAAAAGCTAATCTTCAAAGTGATGAAGAGAGGAGAAAAGCTTAAGATTAAAGAGGCAGAGAATGAACTCGATGTTGTTGACTACGGGTTAAGATATGATTTGACTGTTCCTCTTTGCAGATACTATTCTAATAATGCTAATGATTTGCCAAGCCCTTTCAAAGCCTTGCAAATTGGCTCTGTATGGAGAGCTGACAGACCTCAGAGAGGGCGTTATAGACAGTTTACACAATGTGATATAGACATAATTGGTGAACAAAGCAACATGGCAGAGATTGAGTTGATACTTGCTACAACTACTACTCTTGGCAAACTTGGGTTTGAGAATTTTGAGATAAGAATTAACGAAAGAAAGATATTAAAAGCCATGGCGTTGAAAGCAGGATTCACTGAAGATAGTTTCGATGAAGTCTTTATAATTCTAGACAAAATGGATAAGATTGGACTAGAGGGTGTTCAAAATGAACTTGTGGATAAAGGGTATAATTCAGAAGTTGTTAACTCATATATCAACTTATTCACAAATTTGGAAGGAAAAAGTGACGTAAATCAAGCAATTGACTATCTTGACGCTGAATTAAGCGACACATTAGATGAAAGTGTCAAGGAAAGTATGAGAGAAATTGCAAATGCTGTGAATAACGCTAAAGTAGCAAAATTTGATCTTGTATTTGATCCAACACTTGTAAGAGGAATGAGCTATTATACTGGAACAATATTCGAAATTGCCATTCCTGAATTTGGTGGAAGCTGCGGTGGCGGTGGACGTTATGATGAAATGATTGGAAAATTCACCGGTCAAAGTGTTCCTGCTTGTGGCTTCTCAATTGGATTTGAAAGAATAATTCTTCTTTTGCTAGAACAAAATTATGAGATTCCAGAAGCTGGTAAGAAGATAGCCTATCTAGTGGATAAGAAGCTTTCTAGTGAAAAGTATGTAGAAGTAATTAAGGAAGCAAACGAGAAAAGAAAAAATGGTGTTAATGTTCTTGTTGTTAGAATGAACAAGAATAAGAAGTTCCAGAAAGAACAATTGACAAAAGAAGGATACGAAGAATTTAAAGAGTTTTTTGCAGATTAGAAATATAAATCTAGGTTAATACATTAAGTGAAGCCATATAAAGTAGAAATGGAGGATGAAATGGCAGAGTCAATGACAGGACTACATCGTAGTCATAGATGTACAGAAGTAAGTAATAAATTAATTGATGAGAAAGTAACGGTTATGGGCTGGGTCCAGAAGAGACGTAACCTGGGAAGTTTGATTTTTATTGATTTAAGAGATAGAAGTGGTCTTCTACAAATCGTATTTGATGAGCCACAAATTGGTAAAGAAGGCTTTGAGAAAGCTGGAACACTTAGAAGTGAATTTGTAGTCGCTGTTGAAGGTGTTGTTAAGAAGAGAGAAGCTGCAATTAATGAGAATCTTAAGACTGGTGATATTGAGATTATTGCATCATCTCTTAGAATCCTCTCAGAAGCTGAGACACCACCATTTCCAATTGAAGAAGGTATTACAACAAAAGACGAACTTCGCCTAAAGCATAGATATCTTGATCTTAGAAGACCTGACCTTCAGAGAAATCTTATACTCAGAAGTAAGGTATGCAATATTGTAAGAAGTTTTCTATGTGATGAGGGATTTATAGAGATTGAGACTCCAATTCTTCAGAAGTCAACTCCGGAAGGTGCAAGAGACTATCTTGTTCCAAGTAGAATACATAAGGGAGAATTCTATGCCCTTCCACAATCGCCACAATTATTCAAGCAACTTCTTATGTGTTCAGGATATGACAGGTATTTCCAGATTGCTAAGTGTTTTAGAGATGAGGACTTAAGAGCAGACAGACAGCCGGAATTTACACAGATTGATATGGAACTGTCATTTGTTGATGTAGATGATGTACTTGATGTTAACGAGAGACTTCTTGCTAAAGTTTTCAAGGAAGCAATTGGAGTAGAAGTATCTCTTCCTCTTCAAAGAATGCCATGGCAAGAAGCAATGGATAGATTTGGCTCTGATAAGCCTGATATTAGATTCGGAATGGAACTTACAGATGTTTCTTCTGTTGTAGAAGGAACGGGCTTTGGAGTATTTACATCAGCCCTTGAAAATGGAGGATCTGTTCGCGGTATTAACGTAGAAGGACAGGGCACTATGTCTAGAAAGAAAATAGACAAATTAGTTGAATTTGCTAAGGGATGTGGTGCTAAAGGATTAGCTTATCTATGCGTTAATGATGATGGAACATATAAGTCAAGTTTTGCAAAGTTTATGACTGAGGAAGAACTTGATAATCTTGTTAAAGAAATGAATGGAAAGCCAGGAGATTTGCTTCTTTTTGCAGCAGATAAGAATAAGATTGTATGGGAGGTTCTAGGTTCCCTTAGATGTGAACTTGCTAAACAATTAGAATTAATACCTGAGAATGAATTCAAATTCCTTTGGATTACTGATTTTCCTTTGTTTGAGTATTCTGAAGAGCAGGAAAGATTTGTTGCTATGCATCATCCATTTACAATGCCTTATGAAGAAGACCTTGATATGATCACAACAGATCCTGCAAAGGTGCGTGCAAGGGCTTATGATATAGTCTTAAATGGATGTGAACTGGGGGGTGGAAGTATAAGAATTCACAGAGAAGATGTGCAAGAGAAGATGTTCGAAGCCCTTGGGTTTACAAAAGAAGAAGCCCATGACAGATTTGGCTTCCTATTAGACGCATTTAGTTATGGAGTTCCACCTCATGCAGGTCTTGCTTATGGACTTGATAGAATGATAATGCTTATGACAGGGGCTGATTCTATTCGTGATGTTATTGCGTTTCCTAAGGTTAAGGATGCATCCTGTCTTATGACAAATGCACCAAGTAAGGTTGATAAAGAGCAGTTAGAAGAGCTAAACTTAGATATTATAGAGGATGAAAATAAGTAGTTATACTTATATTTTCCTTGCAAACCTCTTTGAAATGTAAGATAATATTACTTATATAGGAAATGTTATTAGTTTCCAATTTTGAGGCGGGGAGAATTCTTACATTAAGGGGGTATTATATGCATACTTTTCAACCATATCCTATTGAATTATACGAGGCGAATCCGTTCACTCTTATAGGTGAGCAGTGGTATACAATCACCGCTGAGAAAGATGGGAAAGTTAATACAATGACTGCATCATGGGGAACACTTGGTAGTCTTTGGGGCAAATACGTAGCAGTGGTTTATGTAAGAGAATCAAGGCTTACACATGAGTTCTTAGATGCATGTGATTATTTTTCAATTACTAACTACGCTAAGGGTAATAGAAGTGCACTTAAGTATCTGGGTAGCGTATCAGGACGTGATGAGGATAAGATAGCTGGTGCAAGATTCCATGTTAATTATGATAGTGGAGTACCTTTTATCGATGAAGGAACATTTAGTCTAATATGCAAGAAGATATCAAGAACAGAGATTACTCCAGATCAGTTTATTGATCCTAACATTGAATCAGACTGGTATAAGGATGGAGATTATCATACCATGTATGTTGGAGAGATTATTAAAGCCTTAGCTAGATAAAGTACTAATAGGTGAGTAATAAGGAGAGGCTTTTGCTTCTCCTTTTTTAAGAAATGTAATAATTAAGGCTGGGTTTATAAAGGACATATAAATGATATTTGTAGGTGAAGATTATACAACAATTGTTCCTCGGGCTAAAACAGGGATAAGTCTTAATTCTCTTAATCAGATTAATGATTTGCAGACGAATTTGTGCAGAATGAGTAACGTCTATTGCTTTTCTGTTAAGAAAGATGTGGGTGTTTTTGCGTCTTATTTTGGCTCTGAAGAGGAGAAGAAAGAAATTGAAAGGCTTGTTAGTTTAAGCTTAATATATGATTTATGCGCACGGTTTAGTGATCCTGTAATAGAAACTGTTATTCCATACGATTCTGGCGAGGATTATATCAAGCTAACAGGATTTGCAATATTTGGAAATGACAAATCTCTTGTTGGTGTGCACGTATTAATAGGTATTATTGATTCTAACGTTAATACTGAATATGACATACCTGAGTGCCTATCTAGAACAAACGAAAAAGATTATGATAAGACTGTTCTATTTGTAGAGCATATGATAAAACATTTCTTCCATGAGAAATTCTATGCTGCAGACTTGGAAGAGGATTTAAGCCATGTTGAGGCTATTGGAAGAAAGTTAGAGAAACAACTTTCTAAGAATGAAGTTCTTACCAATGTTCTTAAGATGTTAGAATCAGACAACGATTTTGCTAAGATTTCTGAAGATGTACTGAGAGAGACTAGTAATTATCTAAGTATAGATGATTGTATGCTTCTTAGACTTAATCCTGATGAAACTACAATTGATTGCATTGGAGAATGGGCAATTAGTAAAGATATGGCCTTGGGCTCCGATTTTTCACAGTTTAAGGTGAAGGATTTGCCTTTCTTTAATGGCAAGTCTTATACAGTTTCTTCAGACAGCCTTATGCCAGGTGTTTTTTCTGAATTCTTCGATAATGCTGGAATTAGTGCAGGTGTATTTCTGCCACTTGAGGCAAATGATAAACCAGGACTCTATATCGTATTCGTTAGCATAGGCAGTAGAAAATGGACTGTGGAAGAGCTTAGATTTCTTCAGGATGTTAAGAGGGTTCTACAGACAATTCTAATAAAAAGGATTACTAAGAATTCTCTGGCAAGCTCTTATAACGCCCTTGAGGCAATTCTTGAAAATGCTGGCTGTGGTATATGTGTTGATGACATAAGCAGTGGCAAGAATCTATATCTTAACGATACATTTAAGAATTTGCTTGATGATGAAGAGGATATAGAGGATATCAATATTGTTATTTCTAAAGCAAGTGATGACATTAATAATATCCATAATTATTACGCTGCTAATAGTGATAAATGGTTTGATATAACATTTGCAAAAACCCATTGGGTTGATGGAAGAGAAGTTAGACTTGCAACAATATATGATGTTACTGAAGTTAAGAAATATCAGAAAGAGATAGAAAAACGAGCAAGTACTGATTACTTAACTGGCCTATATAATAGAAAACAATGTGAAGACGATTTGCAACAGGAGATTCGTAAAGCCAATGTATCTAATACCCTTGGAGCATTGCTTTATATGGACCTTGACGATTTTAAGAATATTAATGATGGACTAGGTCACAGAGTTGGAGATAGACTGTTAATTGAGGTTGCAAGGGCACTTGATAATGTAACTGGTAAGAAGAATAGATGTTACAGAGTTGGTGGAGACGAATTTATTGTACTTGTATCCACAAGTGAATATCATAGATTGGAAGAGATTTGTAATCATATTGTTGGTATTTTTTCAAGGAGTTGGAAAATATCTGACTCTGAATACTATTGCACAATGTCAATGGGATATGTAACATTTCCAACAAATGGTAATGATGTTCAGTCCCTTATTCAGCGAGCAGATATAGCATTAAGCTATGCTAAGCAGCGAGGAAAGAATAGGATAGAAGCATACAACGAGGATGATACATATAATTCTGTAAAACGGCTTGATCTTGAGAAGGCCTTAAGAGACGCAGTGGCAGATGATTGCAAAGAATTCGAAGTGTATTATCAACCAGTTGTAAATATAGCTGGAAAAGATGCAGTTTGTTGTGGCGCAGAAGCTTTAGTAAGGTGGAAGTCTAAGGAATTCGGGTTTATGAATCCAGGGGAATTTATTCCTCTTGCAGAGTATCTAGGGCTTATTGTTCCAATTGGAGAGCATGTATTGATTGAGGCTTGTAAGCGATGCAAATACTGGAATGATTTCGGCCACCCTGATTATAAGGTAAATGTTAATCTCTCAGTTGTACAGCTTATGCAGAAGGATATAGTAGATACTGTTGAAAATGCTTTAAATGTATCTGGGATTAATCCAGCTAACTTAACGCTTGAAGTTACAGAAGGACTTGCAATCAACGATATGAATGCTATGAAGTCTATCCTTGGTGGCATAAAGGAGCTGGGAGTTCGTGTTGCGCTAGATGATTTTGGTACGGGCTATTCATCTCTTAATCATATTAAGTCAATGCCTCTTGATGTAATTAAGATTGACAGATGCTTTGTTAATGGTGTGGGAGCAGATGCTTTCTCTAATGCATTTGTTCAGACAGTGTCAAAGCTTGCTGATGCAATTGATGTAAATGTATGTGTGGAGGGTGTAGAAGAAGAGAGTCAGAAGGACGCATTAGATGATATGAATGTGCAAATGATTCAGGGATTCTTGTATGATAGACCGCTGCCACAAGAAGATTTTGAGAGGAAATATCTTATATGAGCCCACATAATTGTGAAGAGTGTAATAACTTCGTATATGATGATGAAGATGAATGTTACGTATGCGAAATGGATTTAGATGAAGATGATATGGTCAAATTCCTTACAGGTAATTATCCAGATTGTCCATATTATCAATCAAATAATGAATATGAGGTGGTAAAACACCAAATGTAATAGAAGTAATAAGGAGGGGCCCGCTTGCGGGAGGATGCCTTATTACACGGCGACGTTTTGCGAAGCAAAATGTTGGAATTAAAGGAGGGACCTATGTTACAAGAAAGTATTAAGAAATTAGTTCAGTATGGAATTGATACAGGACTTACACCAGAATGTGAAAGGATATATACAACTAACCTGCTACTAGATGTGTTTGGCGAAGATACATATACTGACCCAGATGTAGATACTTCTAATATTGTATTAGAAGATGTTCTAAGAGACTTGTTAGATGAAGCTGTAAAGAGAGAGCTAATTGAGGATAGTATTGGATATAGGGATTTGTTCGATACAAAACTTATGAATTGCCTAATGCCAAGACCGGCACAGGTTCAGGAAAAGTTTAGTGAAGAATATAAGAAATCTCCAGAAGATGCAACAAATTATTTCTTTAAATTAAGCCAGGACAGTGACTATATTCGAAGATATAGAATTGTTAAGGATAAGAAATGGACTGTAGATACAAAGTATGGAACTCTTGATATAACAATTAATCTCTCTAAACCAGAGAAGGATCCTAAGGCAATTGCAGCAGCTAAGAATGCAACAGATGTTAAGTATCCTAAGTGTCTTCTTTGTGTAGAAAATGAAGGATATGCAGGAAGATTAGATCATCCTGCAAGAGAGAATCACAGAATCATTCCAATTACAATAAATGATAGTGCATGGGGATTTCAGTATTCACCATATGTATACTATAACGAGCATTGTATAGTATTTAATGGTGAGCATACACCTATGAAGATTGAGAAGAATACATTTATTAAGCTTTTTGACTTTGTAAAGCTATTCCCTCATTATTTCTTGGGCTCAAATGCTGATTTGCCTATAGTAGGTGGTTCTATTCTAAGTCATGATCATTTCCAGGGTGGACATTATACATTTGCCATGGAGAGAGCAGAAGTGATTAAGAATTTCACTGTTAAAGGATATGAAGATGTTACAGCAGGTATTGTTAAATGGCCTCTTTCTGTAATTCGTTTACAATGTAAAGATGAGAAGAGAATTATTGAGCTAGCTGACCATATTCTTAAGGCATGGAGAGGTTATACTGACGAAGAGGCATATATATTTGCAGAGACAGATGGTGAGCCTCATAATACAATTACTCCAATTGCAAGAAAAAGAGGAGAGCTATTCGAGATGGACTTAGCTCTTCGTAATAATATTACTACGAAGGAATGTCCTATGGGTCTATATCATCCTCATGATAAACTACATCATATTAAGAAGGAGAATATAGGACTTATTGAAGTTATGGGTCTTGCTGTACTTCCTTCAAGATTAAAAGATGAGATGGAAGAGCTCGCTGATTATATTATAAATGGCAAAGATATTAGAAAAAACGAGACTCTTTCAAAACATGCTGATTGGGTAGATGAATTCTTGCCAAATTATTCTGATGTGAATAGTGATAATATTAATGATATAATAGAGAAAGAAGTAGGAAAAGTATTCTGTCAGGTGCTTGAAGATGCAGGAGTATATAAATGCGATGAAGAAGGTCTTAAAGCATTTGAGAGATTCGTTAATACTTTATAAAATATGTTATAAAAGGGATGTCATATGGATGAGAATTATAGACAACTATCGAAATTGCTTGATAAAAAGCCAATAATATGTGAGAAGTGCTCTGGATACTATGAATATAATGGTGCTGGAGAGTACGTATGCAAGCAATGCGGTAATATAGCATACGATGATTATGGAAAAGTTAGAAAATTCATAGAAGAAAATGGTCCTGCGCCATATCATGTAGTAAAAGAGGCTACAGGTGTTAGCGGAAAATTAGTTAGAGAGTATCTAGATGCACCTAATACAGAGACGCGTTTCAATATGAATTGTAAGAAGTGCGGATGCAAAATAGCTGTTGGAACGCTATGTTCTTCCTGTGCGGCCGCTGAGAATGCTACTGCTCCTAAGGAGGCATTCGAACCTAAGCAGAGTCCTAAGCCACCAAAAGATAATAAGGGTGGAGTTCACTTTGTTGTAGATCGTAAAAGATAGATATTGTACAGATATTAATACAATTAAAAAATGCAAAAAAAATAAGACTTTATGTATCCTCCCCCGATTAAGGGGGATTCATAAGGTCTTATTTTTTATAGATTACCTAATGCATATTTGATTAATGATACAGGATTCTTTCCTTCCTTAATCATCTTGTTAGAATACTTATCATAATCTGCTACTAGTAATCCGAATGAATCTTGAAATGATAAATCTGCCATTTTTTTGTCCTCCTTTTTCTTTGTTACGCTGTAAGTTTACCACCGACGTTGTATAATGTCAACAAAAACTTTGTGTATAATTTGTGAAAAACGCACTAAAAAGTAGCGTTTTGACTATTAGCCCAAGAAAACAGTTGTAAAACATGCACAAAAACAAATTGAAAATTATGTAAAAACATAACAAAAGAGCATGATGATTAGACAATATGCAATAATTGTTGCTTGCAGATTTGTGCATGCTTAACAAAATATAGTGGATATAATTAGGCAAAAAAGAAACAAGCGTGTATTATTCTGTTAAATATTTAACAGGCTGTGAACAAATTGTGTCCTAATTATAAAAAAATT
Organism: uncultured Lachnospiraceae bacterium; assembly: GCA_900315945.1. GTDB lineage: Bacteria > Bacillota > Clostridia > Lachnospirales > Lachnospiraceae > RUG191. The sequence goes on from ONAZ01000004.1 coordinate 105,918, forward strand.
ATTAATTTTTGTATTGAATAATTATCAACGCGAGAGTATAATCAATACATGAAGAACATATTATTATAAGGAGGAAATCAAAAAATGGGTATGTTATTTCAAATCTATGGCGATACCTCATTAACTCAAATTCTTGGTTGGTGTATGGTATTTGTCGGATTAATTCTACTTAACGAGCTTGGTCGTAGAACTAAGTGGGGTGGAATTTTACTATTTGTTATTATTCCAATTATTTTAACTATTTACTTTATTCTTATCCATGTTGGTCTATTTGGTGGAGCAGAAAACCAAGAGGCAATGTACATGGACGGATGGTTCCATTACTTTAAGCTATACGCTGCAGACATCGGATGTGTCGGTTTCATGATGATCAAGTATGGCTGGGGAATTGGAAAGAAGCATTGGTTTAAGGCTTGGCCTTTCTTCATTGTAGCAGCTAACATCTTAATCGCAGTTGTATCTGACCTTGAGTCATTCATCAAAGGTACAATGGCAGGCGGTATGAATGGTGGTTGGTGGGCATCCAACGAAGGTGTATTCCTTTACGGTGGATGGTGGAACCTCCTCAACGCATTAGCTGGTATCATCAACATTCTTTGTATGACAGGTTGGTGGGGAATTTACACATCAAAGGGTCAGAAAGATATGTTATGGCCAGACATGACATTTGCATTCATCCTTGCTTATGATGTATGGAACTTCGAGTATACATACTTGAACCTTCCTACTCACTCATGGTACTGTGGTGTTGCTTTACTTCTTGCTCCTACATTTGCAGCAGCATTCTGGAACAAGGGTGGTTGGATCCAAAACCGTGCTCACACACTTGCAATCTGGTGTATGTTCACACAAGTTTTGCCTCTATTCCAGTTAAGCAAGACATTCTCTGTAATGCCAACAGTATATGGTGGCGCAACAGAGGCTGGTTACTCAGCACTTGATCTTTATGATTCAGCTATTAGTGTATACAACAATGGTGGTGACGCTGCTAAGGCAATCAGTGATCTTGGTATCACAGCTAATCCAACAGCTCAGGGTGTTATTGCAATGGCTGCTATCGTTATTAACGTTGTTGTATTTACAGCTATCATTAAGAGAGCTATTGAGCAACACAAGAATCCATATACAAACGAGATTTGGACTGGTACAAAAGATTTCGAACTTGCTATGGCAAGAAAAGAAGATTAATTACAGTTTAGGTTATTTGAATATGTTCTTTAGAAGAAAGGCAGATGCTTTATGCATCTGCCTTTTGTGTTGCAATTCCTTTATATTATATTCAAAACATAATTTGAAATAGATTGACAGCAAATTTTAATGTGGGATAATATAGAGTATATGAGTGCGTATATTGCTTTTATTAGTATTATACGCAGAATTGTATAAGGGGGATTAATCAATGATTAAATACGAAGAGAAGACCAAGTTTTTTAAGTTAGATACTAAGAATACTTCATATTGTATCGCTGTTCTTGATACAGGTCATGTAGAGCATTTATATTATGGTGAGAAGATTGATGCAGATACACCTGAATTTATGCTAGAGAAGAGGTGTCTTACTCCAGGTAATTGTAATGCATATGATGCAGAACATCCTATTACTCTAGAAGATGCCTGCTTTGAGATGTCAGGTTATGGCAAAGGTGATATTAGAGAGCCTTTTATCGATGCTGTTTTTGCTGATGGCTCTACAACTACAGACTTTGTATTTGATTATTGTATGGTTAATAAAGGGAAGAAGTCATATAAGACTCTTCCGGGTTCCTATTCTGATGGTGATAATCAGGATCATCTTATGATTTCTATGAAGGATAGAAATAGTGGATGCACATTAGAACTTCATTATTATGTATATGAAGATGAAGATGTTATTACCAGAAGTGCCAGATTTGTCAATACAAGCGATGAAGATGTTAGATTGAGAAGGCTTATGTCTACTCAGATAGATTTTGACGAAGCTGGATATGTGATTACATCATTCCATGGCGGTTGGACACAGGAAATGAATAAGCATAATGTGACATTAACAAGTGGAAGATTTGTTAATAGTTCATATACTGGATGTTCTTCTTCAAGAAGTAATCCTTTCGTTATGCTTTCAGAGGAAGATACAACAGAGTATAATGGAATCTGCTATGGATTTAATTTGATTTATTCAGGTAACCATTATGAGTCATTTGAGGTTAATAGCTTCAATAAGACAAGGTTTGTATCAGGTATTAATCCACAGAACTTTGAATTTTTGATTGAGCCAAAGGGAGAATTTGAGGCTCCAGAAGCTGTTATGACATTTTCAAGTAATGGTCATAATGGAATGAGTCAGAATATGCACGCTTTTGTAAGGAAGCATATTGTAAGAGGCTCTTGGCGTGATAAGGCACGTCCAATTCTTCTTAATAGTTGGGAAGCTGCATACTTCGATATTAATGAAAGTAAATTATTGAATCTTGCTGCAGAAGGAGCAAAGCTTGGTATTGAACTATTTGTTATGGATGATGGCTGGTTTGGTGAGAGAAGTGATGATACTAAGGCGCTAGGGGATTGGACAGAGAATACGAAGAAGTTACCTCATGGTGTAGCTGGACTTGCTGAAAGAATTAATGATCTTGGAATGGACTTTGGTATCTGGGTTGAGCCTGAGATGGTAAATGTTGATTCTGATTTATATAGAGCACATCCTGATTGGGCAATTAGTATTCCTGATAAGGAACATTCAGAAGGTCGTAATCAGAGAATACTTGACTTTGCTAATCCAGAAGTAGTAGAGTACATGACAGAGTCGATGTCTAAAGTATTTAGCCTAGGTAATATAGCATATGTAAAATGGGATATGAATAGAACATTTACTGACTATTATTCTCAGTATTTACCTAAAGATAGACAGGGAGAAGTTGCCCACAGATATATACTTGGTATATATAAGATGATGAAGGATTTGACTGAGAAATTCCCTGAGATTTTATTCGAAGGTTGTGCTTCAGGTGGCAATAGATTTGATTTGGGAATTCTATCATATTTCCCACAGATATGGGCAAGCGATTGCACAGATGCAGTTGAAAGACTTCGTATACAGAATGGATATAGTTATGGTTATCCTATGTCTACAGTATCAGCCCATGTGTCAGGTTGTCCTAATCATCAAACCCTTAGAACAACACCAATTGATACACGATTCAACGTGGCTAGTTTTGGGGTTCTGGGATATGAATGTAATCTCTGCGATGCCACGAAAGATGAAAAGGAAGCGATTAAGGAACAGATAGAGATTTACAAGAAATACAGAGATACAATGCAGTTTGGTGATTTCTATAGAGTAAAGGCTGATAATGTATATCAGTGGACTGTAGTATCTAAGGATAAATCTACAGCAATTGGAATGGTAACACAGATTCTAATGAAGGCTGGAAGAGGATATCAGAAAATCAAGGCTTACGGCTTAGATCCTAATAAGAAATATCATTTCTACGGAAGAGAACTAAAATATCATCTCAGGGAATATGGTGATCTAATTAATACAGGAATGCCTAGTCTTCCGTTAATTGGTAAGCCTCATGTTAATCCTAATAACGATACACTTATGAATCTGTTTAATAAGGTTAATCCTATGAATGGCGAGAAAGAGGATTATGAAGTGTATGGTAATGCTCTTATGAATTGTGGTGTTAAGCTTAAACAGGCATATACAGGCGTAGGTTATAACGGTGACGGAGAAACTAGACATTTTCCAGATTTTGGTTCAAGGATTTACTTTATTGAAGAGTCGAAGTAAACCAAATAATAGATAGACTAGAAAATGCAAGGGTTTAACATATGAATGCATGTTATGATAAGGTGCCGGTGATTATACCGGCACTTAATCCTGACAATAGAATAAGAATCTTCATTCATTCTCTTGAAGAAGTTGGATTTGATCATATTATTGTGGTGGATGATGGTAGCGACAGCCATCATAAGGAAGGTATTTTTAGAGAACTTGAAGAAGAGGGCATTAAAGTACTTTCTTATGAAGATAATCAGGGCAAGGGTGCCGCCATAAAGGATGGCTTGTCCTATGTATATGATGATATGCCAGATGCAATAGGAGCCGTTACTGCTGATTATGATGGAAGGCAAAGTGCTAAGGCAGCAACCCTTATAGCTGACAAGCTCCTTGAAGGGAAAGAATTTGTCTTAGGGACAAGAGATTTAGATAATAGTCCAATATCAGATAAAATGAGAAGAGGCTATAAGATAGTTGAGCTTGCTTTTCGCATCCTTTATAGCAAAAGGATAAAGGATATTCAGACTGGGCTTAGAGGTATTGCTCGTTCTTTGATGCCACATTTTATCGACATAAAGGGGTCTAGATATGAATATGAACCTAAGATGATTATTGAATCTGTGAGGGATGATATTCCTATCTGCGAGGTAGAAGTTGGCCCCATTAAGCCAATTGATATGGATGAATCTCCAATTGTGAGAAGTGAGAATTTCAGACCCTTTGCTGATTCATTTAGAATTGTGGTAGTGCTTTTTATTAATTTTATAAAGTATGCCATGACTTCTATTTCGGCAACAGCTGTAGACTTCGCGCTGTTTTACACCCTTTCTAATTATGTGCTTAAAGATTTAAGCCTTGGAATGTGCGTTCTCCTTTCTACAGTAATAGCGAGAGTGGTATCAAGCACTTTGGCATTTCTTGTGAACAGAAATGTTGTATTTAAGTCGAAGGATAACTTGGTTAAGAAAATGCTTAAGTTCTATGGGCTTGCTGCCATTATTATGTTTTGCTCAGCAGAACTTGTAACATTATTTGTTTATTTGTTTGGAGGAGGCAAGACATTTACGAAGCTTTTCGTAGATTTGTGCCTGTTCTTCATAAGTTACCAGATACAGCAAAGGTTCATATTTAATACAAAAGAGAAATAAGAAATGCAGGTAATGATTATGGTCATTATTTCTGCATTTTTTATTTTATTTATTGCTATTTTTTGTTGTTTATAGAAACCTAATAATGTATAATATATTGTAGGTTTTAAGTAAAAAAATGTGAAATGTGTACATATTTAGTTGTTGCGTAGCAAAATGATTTTTGCTACTTTAAGGGTGGTTTTTAACATGCACTTGTTTACCAAGGAAGAGAAAAATCGTAAAGATGTTATAAAAAAACTGGCTTTTTCAATTGGAATTATTGTAGTATTTGTTGCTGCTATTGTGGCATTTGTTGTAGCCATGAGATCAGAAAGCATGGCTAATTCGCAGAAATTAGATACCGGTTGGGATGTCGTTATTAACGATTCTGTTTATGAGAATGTTACTTTATCTACATTTAGAATACCAGAGCAGTTAGAAAAAGGCGATGTTATTATGCTTAAGAATACTTTGCCAGATGAACTAGATGGTGATGTATCAAGTGTAATGTTGCTAATATATCTTACAACGGTAGATGCGAGGATAGATGGAAGCAATATATACTCATATGGTGATGAAGAATACGAAGATGGATTTGTTGGTTCAGGATATCATTTTATTCAATTGCCATTTGATTCAGAAGGAAAAGAATTTACAATTATTCTGAAACCATCTGAAGCCGGTGCATTTACGAATATTCCAACGCCAGTAGTAGTAGATACTAAGTACGCACCTACAACATTTACAGACAAGAATATGAGTAGTATTTTTATCTGTATATTCTTATTTATGCTTGGTGCAGCCATTACTATTGTTAGTGCAATATCCTTGTACTTCGATAGGAACTCTAAGAGACTTCTAGTTATAGGTATTCTTGCAACTCTAATTGGTGCATGGTCTCTTGCAAATTCTAAAGTGTTGCAGATGTTCTCTATTAATCTTGAGGTTAATGGTGTATTAGAGTATTTATCATTATATTTGTCGCCTATCCCTTTAATAGGCTTAATTATAATGGTTAGACAAGATGACACTCTCTGGAAGAAGAGACTTTTATATGGTTGCATGTTTGCAATTATTCTCTTTGATGTAATCAGTACAATCTTGCATTTTACAGGAGTTGCACATTATCCTAGCACATTAACTATGTTCCATTTCTTGGCATTTGGAGTGCTTATTCTTGTAGCAATTGCTGGTCGTAAGAAATTCTCACTTATGGATAGGGCTGAGAAGTTACTGAATATTGCGATTATTGTTCTATGTGTATTTGCAGGATTAGATATTATTAGGTTCAACTTTTCTAAGTATTTGTGGCCTGAGAATGAATTGATTGCTAATTCTATTCTCCCATTTGGAACTTTAGTATTTGTAGTTTTACTTGTAGGAAGTTACCTATGCTATCTATATGATATGGTTAAGGCTAAGGCTGAGTCTATGGCTTTATCTATAATGGCATATAATGATCCTTTGACAGGATTATATAATAGAGCAAAAGCAGAAGAGAAATTCTCTAAGCTCATGAAAGATAACAAGGATTATTTTCTAATAAATGTGGATCTTAATGGTCTTAAGAGAATAAATGATAAATTTGGTCATGAACAAGGTGATTTATTAATAGTTACTTTCGCTAATATTTTAAAAGAGTGTTTTGATGATATTGGAACTGTCGTTAGAATGGGCGGAGATGAGTTCTTAATTATAATTGATATTGATAAGGAAGAGTTAATTAAGCCTGCCCTTTCTAATATGATAAAGCTTGAAGCTGATAAGTCAAAAGAGACAGGTATGAGAATAGAAGCTTCCTTTGGCATATCATCTAATGTTGAAGATAGAAGTCGTAACCCAGAGCAGGTATATTCTGTTGCTGATTCGAGAATGTATACTATGAAGCAGAAGACCAAGGCGGCTAGAAGAGCTAGAGCTAAGGCCAATGAAAATAATAAATAAATATATGGATTTCATAATATAAGGGGGTCATATTTATGGATTTAAAAGCAAAACAGTTAATGGAGAAAAAGAAAGTTAGTTTCATTGTAACTATAGTTATTCAAGCTACAATGTTACTATATTCTGTGTTTAGACTTATTCTAGGCATTAACTTACTCAGTATTGTTAGACTTGGATTAGTGGTTGTTCCATTGATTTTTGTTATTATCATTAGATTAGTGCTTATGAAAAAGCCTGGATCTGAGATGTATTTTACCTATTCGTCAGGTGTTGCATATGCCGGTGTACTTCTTACAAGTGTGGACGACGTATATTTGTACGCATTTATGTTCCCAATTGTAATTCTAGTATTACTATTCCAGGATGTTAGAAAGAGTATTATTGGTTCTGCAGCAGCAATTATAATCAACATAGCATTTTTGGTTGAATATTTCCTTATATCTGACAAATCATCTATGTTTGCTGTGATATTCCAGTTTATATTCTGTATTCTTACTTGCTTTGTTGCAATATTTGTTATTAAGACACTTAGTAAACATACTAAGGAAAGTATGGATGCCATTGCTGATTCTGCTAAAGCGCAAGAGGGAACAGCAAGAGAAGTTATGGGTGTATCAGAGAATATTGCTGATAAGATTGACGGAGCCCAAGATCTTGTTGAGAAGCTTAATGTGGCAATAACAGAAAGTAATGATGCGGTTAATGGTATTGCATCAAGTACTAAGACAACAGCAGAATCTATTGAGAATCAAACTGTTATGACAGCGGAGATTCAAGAGAATCTTGAAGAGGCGGAAGCAGAAGCTAATAACATGATGGAAGCTTCCAAACTCGCCCAGGAAACTGTTGCAGAAGGAGCCAAATTGCTTGAAGAGCTTAAGATGCAGGCTTCTGAGACAGCTGAGGTCAACAGATCAACTCGTGAGACAACAGTTGAGCTTAATGAACGTATTAAAGAGGTTGAGAATATTGTTGGTACAATTCTAAGCATTTCTGATCAGACTAATTTACTTGCGCTTAATGCTTCAATTGAGGCTGCTAGAGCTGGTGAAGCAGGAAAGGGATTTGCTGTAGTTGCTGATGAGATTAGAAATCTATCAGAAGAGACGAAGGATTCAACAGAGAAGATTTCTGAGATTATTAATAAATTTACTGTGGACGTTGACAAAGCAAGTCGCAATATGGAGCGTTCTGCTCAAAGTTCAGATAAACAGAATGAAATGATTGAGGTTACAGGTGATAAATTCGATGCAATTAAAGTACAGATGGAGGATTTATCTAATTCTGTTAATAGCATTTCAAAAGAAGTTAATGATATAGTTGCTGCTAATACTAAGATTATGGATGCAATATCTAATCTATCTGCTACATCTGAAGAGATAGCTGCTTCTTCTGAAAGCAGTATTACTGTAAGTGATCAAAGTATGACTTACATGAATGAGATGACAGATCTTCTTAACGATGTGTTTGATGTATCGAATAATATGAAGACAATGGTTAATAAACAATAAGGAAATGCGTGAGATTATATGGACGTTACTATAGTTACTGACTCAAATACATATAATGTTACGATAGATAGAATGACACGTCTTGAAACCATTCTAGAAGGGCAGGGGATACCTTGCCCTTTTGTTTGTAATGGAGAAGGTACTTGTGGGAAATGTAGGGTAAAATTTCTTACAGATGCGCCTAAACCTACTGCTTCAGAACGTAAACTCTTAGGCCAGAGGCTTATTGATAGAGGGTATCGCTTAGCTTGTGAAGTAGTTATCATTAAGGATTGTAAAATATACGTGCCAGATGAATCTAAGGTTCAATCGGTACAGGTATTTGATACAGAAGCTATTGGAGAGCGGGCTAGAATTCGACGTGAAAAGGTAGTAGAGGCACGTGCAAAGCTAATAGAAATAGGGGCCATTGAGAGTAATACTCAATATGGTATTGCAATTGACCTTGGAACGACTTCCATTGCTATAGAACTTTTTGATTGCATGGATGGAAATGTAATATATGCAACAGTAACTGAAAATCATCAAAGTATGTATGGAGTTGATGTTGAATCAAGAATTGACAGTTCTATTAGAGGAAGACAATATGAACTATCAGATCTCGTTACTCGTGATATTTTATCGTGTCTTAAGGAGCTATCGAAACAACTTCCAGAAGGTGTGTTAATTAAGGATTTGCCTATTGTACTAGTGGGCAATACTGCAATGATTCATATGCTTTGTAATATGTCATGCCAGGGATTATCTGAACCTCCATACAAGCCGGAAGATTTATCATCACAGGAAATAGAACTTGATGAAGGGGTGTTTATTACAACATTTCCAGCAATATCTGCATTTATAGGAGGGGATATTGTTTCTGCGATTTATGCCCTTGATATTGATAGAAAAGATGAGATTAATGTATTAATAGACCTTGGCACTAATGGAGAAATGGTTGTTAATAAAAGAGGTGAACTGCTTGCTTCTAATATTGCAATGGGGCCTGCATTTGAAGGAGGTAACATTTCCTGTGGATGTGCATCTGTATCGGGAGCCATTAGGTCAGTTGATATAACCAATGGCTTTTGTAAAGTAACTACAATTGATAATGCCTATGCTTTGGGAGTATGTGGCTCTGGTGTTATTGAAGCGGTATATGAGTTCTTTAAGAATGGTATTATTGATGAACATGGTACATTTTCATCAGAATATGCCCTTGGATACGAACTTTGTCAGCTTAACAAGAAACAGTCTGTTGTGTTTTTGCAGGATGATGTAAGGAAGATGCAGCTTGCTAAAGCTGCAATTCGTGCAAGTATAGATGTGCTTTTAGATGAAGCTAATATTTCTTATGGAGAGATAGATAATATATATCTTTCTGGAGGATTTGCTTATAGAACGGCTGTTGATAAACTAATTGGTATAGGAGCCCTACCTAAGGCCTGGAAGAATCGTGTCATACCTGTTGGAAATGCTGCACTAGAAGGCGCAAGACAATTTGTTATGGAAAATGATATGTCACGATTAGAAAGAATTGTTAGTGATACTAAGGTTATTGACATAAGTAGTAACGAGAGGTATCAGGATATGTATTTAAATAATGTTTTATTTGAAGAAAAGTAAGACTATACGTCTTGCTTTTCTCCATTTATAGTAGCTTTCTCCCCATCCTCTACAGGAATAATAATACATTTCTTGCCATCTAAAAATGTTGTAGATATTTGTTCTATTTTCTCAGGATTAACCTTTACAACGATATCGTTTTCTTTGCCATCTTCACCTATTACTCCAGATTCTTTTAGCTGAGAGGTAAGGTCAGCAACTCTTTCTTGCAATGACTTCTTCTCTAGTCGAAGTTCGTTATTCTTAAGGACTTTCGTATCAAGTATTTCTTCTGCTTCAGGAAGAGCTTCTTTGAAGAATTCTTCATAATTCTTTGTGATTTTCTCAGACTTTTCTTCTGATATAGGAACATCCTTTAGAATTTCTTCCACAACTTCTGAATCAAGCATAATATCGTCGTCTTTTCCAACAACTTCTTTCTTTTCTTCAATATAATCACTTAAGTTGGCTTGTATATCAACTATAATATCTGAGGTGTCTTCTTTGTCTGGACCTATAGTCTGAGTTAGTATATTAGTAAAGGCGTTCTTTTTTTCCTGGGTTGTTAATTTACTTGCGCATCCAAGTCCCATTTCCCATAATTCTTTATGTGGGTCATCAGCCTTCTTAGTATACATCATAATGCTATGAATATCTGAACTTCTGTCTGTAAAGCAAGGGAATATAAATCCGCTGTCTGTAGGGCCTACAACCCAATCACGAATTCTAGCACCGATTCTATGCTCGTCTTCTCTATATCCAAGACCTGGCTTTGAAAGCATAACAGGGCATATAGAACATATTATATATTCATAAGTCTCCTCAGATTCATCTATTTTCATATTATCGCTTGTCTTAACCATGACATCATAGTTGTCATAATATAGAAGAATTAAGTAATTACCGACAAAATTGTATGTTTCTATAATGTGATCGAAGAAAGCATTATACAGATTCTCATCTTCTAAACCACTTTTCTTTAAAGCCATAAGGTTCTGTTGTGGAGCGCCATTTTCTTCTGCCTCAATTGGAAATTCAAGCTCAATTAAGTTGTTACCTACTGTTCCTGAAAGTGTTTTATTGGCAATTTCTAGGTATTTGTGCAATTCTTCATCTTCTAAGCTAAGAAAGCTCTCGTCAAAAGTACAAACCTTGTCTTTAGATGAATTTACATAACATCCCACCATTTTAGAGATGGTGCAAGCTTCCTTTTTTAGCCTTCTCTTTATCTCTGCAACTTCCTTTTTATTCATAATATATCTCCTTTTAATTATTACAATGGAATGTGTGGAGGATTAACTGATATGTATATAGCATTCTTATACATTTATTCAAGCGTTAGTATATGTTAGTGATTAAATAAGATAGGAAAATTTCTCACATGGATGTGAGAAATAGGTGCGAGCCGTCTGGATGGCGGATCGAGCGCCGATTTCCGTCATAGTATTAATAAATAGTGTATATTAATCACTTACATATACTTAGCGTAGAATAATTAGTATAAGAATGCTATATACATATCAGTGCCAACTCCAAACATTAATAATTGTAGATTATACACTTAAATAAATCAATTGGAAATATGTGCTAATAATGGAAAATGCTTGAATAAAAGGCCGTATTGTACTAAACTAGATATTGGATTTTTGTGTACATGGAGGATAAGAAATTGGATTTACTTGAACTTAGACAATTACATCGTAATTTTAAAGATTATGAAGGTAAAGAAGTAACAGTCGGTGGATGGGTAAGAAGTATTAGAGATTCTAAGACTTTTGGATTTATGGTACTTAATGATGGTACATTTTTTGAACCTACACAGATTGTCTTTGCTGATAAATTAGATAATTTTGAAGAGATTGCCAAGCTTAATGTTGGTGCTGCAGTTATTGTATCTGGTGAAGTTGTTGTTACACCAGATGCTAAGCAACCATTTGAGATACAGGCAACTAATGTATTAATTGAAGGTGTATCTGCTCCTGAATATCCATTGCAGAAGAAGAGACATTCATTTGAGTATCTTAGAACAATTTCACACCTTAGACCTAGAACTAATACCTTCCAGGCTGTATTTCGCGTAAGAAGCTTATGTGCATATGCTATTCACAAATTCTTCCAGGAGAGAGACTTTGTGTATGTACATACTCCATTAATTACAAGTTCTGATGCTGAAGGCGCAGGTGAGATGTTCCAGGTTACCACACTTGATCTTAAGGATGTACCACTTTCTGATGGAAATGTTGATTTCTCACAAGATTTCTTCAATAAGCCAACTAACCTTACTGTATCAGGTCAGCTTAACGGTGAGACATTTGCCATGGCATTTAAGAATATTTACACCTTTGGCCCAACTTTTAGAGCCGAGAATTCAAATACAACAAGACATGCTGCTGAGTTCTGGATGATTGAACCAGAGATTGCATTTGCAGACCTGACAGACGATATGATGCTTGCAGAAAACATGATTAAGTACATTATTAACTATGTTCTTGAAAATGCTCCAGAGGAAATGGAGTTCTTTAATAAATTTGTAGATAAGGGACTTATTGACAGATTAAAGCATGTAGCAAATTCTGAGTTTGGTCATATTACTTATACAGATGCCATTAAGGAATTAGAAAAGCATAATGATAAGTTTGATTACAAGGTATCATGGGGATGTGATTTGCAGACAGAACATGAGAGATACCTTACTGAAGAAATATTCAAACGTCCAGTATTTGTAACTGACTATCCTAAGGAGATTAAGGCATTCTATATGAAACTTAATGATGATGGTAAGACTGTTGCAGCAATGGATTGTCTTGTTCCTGGAATAGGTGAAATTATTGGTGGCTCAGAGAGAGAAGCAGATATAGAGATTCTACAGAAGCGTATGGAAGAATGTGGCCTTAAGGAAGAGGACTATGATTTCTATATGGATCTTAGAAGATATGGAAGTGCAAGACATGCTGGATTTGGACTTGGCTTCGAAAGATGCGTTATGTATCTTACAGGAATGAGTAATATTAGAGACGTAATTCCATTCCCACGTACAGTTGGAAATTGCGAATTATAATTATAAAAAGAGAAAAGAGATTGCGAAAGAGAGGACATAATAATGAGTAAGATTTACATACCAGAGGGATATGAATCTACACTTAACCTTAAAGAGACACAGATTGCAATTAAAAGGGTAAAGGATTTCTTCCAGGCTCAACTTGCAGCACAGCTTAATCTAAGGCGTGTGTCTGCACCCCTTTTTGTAACACCGGAATCTGGCCTTAATGATAACTTGAATGGAGTTGAAAGACCTGTTAAGTTCGGTATTAAAGAGCAGGGTGATAAGGAAGTTGAGATAGTACATTCTCTTGCTAAATGGAAAAGAATGGCGCTAGGTAGATATGGCTTTGGCGTTGGCGAAGGTCTCTATACTGATATGAATGCTATTAGAAGAGATGAGGATACTGATAATATTCACTCGATTTATGTAGATCAATGGGATTGGGAACAGGTTATTACTAAGGAAGAGAGAACAGATGCTGTCTTAGAGAATCGTGTTAAGTCAGTATATGATGCTCTTAGACTTACAGAAAAGTATGTATCTAACAGATATGGATATGTGGAGTGTTTCCTCCCTGAAAGTATAACATTTATCACATCTCAAGAACTTCTAAATATGTATCCTGATAAGGATGTAAAGGAGCGCGAGTATTTATATGCAAAAGAAAAGGGTGCTATCTTCATTAAGCAAATCGGAGACAAGCTATCTAACGGAGAAAAGCACGATGGCAGAGCTCCTGATTATGATGACTGGGCATTAAATGGTGATATTATAGTATACTATCCTGTTCTTGATATAGCACTTGAGTTATCATCAATGGGAATTAGAGTTGATGAAGAGTCTCTTAATTCTCAGCTTGAGAAAGCAGGATGCACTGACAGGCTAGAGCTTCCTTTCCAGAAATCTATAATGAATAAAGAGATTCCATACACAATAGGCGGTGGTATAGGACAATCAAGGATATGTATGTTCTCTCTTCGTAAATGTCATATTGGAGAAGTGCAAGTGTCATACTGGCCAAAGGAAGACGTAGAGTATGCGGCTAAGAAGGGTGTAATTATTCTATAGCTATAATAATCGATATTTCTATATTGAAAATGTAATATAAACAGGGGATTACATATGAGTAAACAAGTAAAAGATCATGAAATGGATAATTTAATGGATGCTTTTGTATCACTAAAGAGTAGAGAGGAAGCATATGCATTTCTAGAAGATATCTGCACTGTTAAGGAATTAGAGTCACTAAGCCAGCGACTTGAGGTTGCCATGCTTCTGAGAGATAAGATAACATATCAGGACATAGCCAATAAAACAGGCGCTTCAACAACTACTGTAAGTAGAGTTAACAGAGCCCTGAATTATGGATGCGACGGCTACGACATGGTCTTAGATAGAATTAAGTCTTAGACGACATAGTTTTTAATATATTCTTAGATTATAAATCCCTTCTGAAACATTGAGCTTGGCTCAGTTGAAGAAGGGATTTTATAATCTAAGAATTAATAAGTATTCTTCTTAAAACTGAGCTTAGCTCAGTTGAAGAAGGGATTTTATAATCTAAGAATTAATAAGTATTCTTCTTAAAACTGAGCTTTGCTCAGTTGAAGAAGGGATTTTATAATCTAAGAATTAATAAGTCTCTCACTCATTAGACTCTTGCTCCAAGTCTATTAGCTCTTCTATCATCATTTTCTTAACATAGATATCGAATGAAAGTAGACATATAAATGAAAACCTCTGTAACAATTCCTTGTCTTCTTCAGGTGCATCCTGGAATGATTTTGTGCTTAGATTAAATTTTCTAAGAACGTCTTTTGTAAGAGCTTTGCCATCTGCAAGCTCAATATCTACAATTTCTTTGTATAGATCCGTAAATGACAAATCATCGTCGCTATTGAAAAATTTATCTGTTACTGGTTCCATTATGGCCTTTACATCTTTGATGCTTAAGAAAGTCTTAAGATAATAGATGAATATAAGTGTTAAAATGTGATTCTTATTGTATTTCTTTTTGTCAGGTGAGGGTAGTACATTGTTTTTTGTATAGTTATTAATCATTGTTTTCGTTAATGTCTTATCCTCTGGATTTCTTTTTACTGATTCTAGATGTGAATCGATAAATGTTGTTACCTGGTCGATATACAAATCGATATCCGGTATGTCATTATATCCAACGTAATCAATTTCAGAAAAACTCTTTACTAGAATTGACATAATTTCTTTTTGTGTATATTTGTATTTCTTATCTTTTGATTTCTTCTGCTTATCACTTCTTTTGACATTATCTGAATTAGACATTTTAGTTTCTCCTTAACATGTAATATATATTCTACATTGTATAATATTATTGTTTGTTTTTGTAGTTTCAAAAACTATAATAACATATATTCATACCATATGTAATATTTTTTTGATTATGTCATATAGATAGGCATAAAAAAAGACCACATCTTTCGATGTGGTCTAAGTTATTTCTAGATTACTCAGTTACGATTACAGGTGAATGGAAGAATTGTGTTGTTGAGAAATCAAGTGCAAGAGTCTTGCTGCCGTTCTTAACACCTGTTACATCATAAGCACCCCATACATCTGTTCTGTTATAACTTTCGTTATGAGCATGGAACTGGAAGTCAACCATTCTGTAACCACCATCTTCCTTGTTAAGACCAAGTGTCTGCCAGAAGATGTTTAAGAATGTAGATACACTTAAGAATGGTACTACATCACTCTTGTCGCCTAATCTTTGAACTGTTCCTTCACGCTTGAAACCGTTGATTAATGGTGAACCAAAAGTTACTGTGTTAAGGAAGTTGTAGTTTGACTTAAGTGTGCTATCAGATACAACCTGTTGTGCAACCATACCGCCAAGTGAGTGACCTGTTACGATAATGTTTGAACCTGCAGGAATGTTCTCTGATATAACCTTCTTAACGTTCCTTACATACTTGTTGTCAAATTCGAAACCTGATAGAAGATCTGTAAACCATCCTGTTGTCTGGTTCTTTGCATCCATATCTGTTCCTGATAGACATACAAGATATACATCTTTCTTCTGTCCTAACCAATTGTTGTAATTAAGTGTTCCCTTTGTGATAGAGATAGGTCCATCTTGTTGGAAACCATAATATCCTAACATTGTAAGTCTTGATAACTCTGCTGAGTTAGTATAAGTCTTTTGCTCGTCTGAAATAACATCTTTTGCAGCAGAAGCGATTTGCTTTGTTCTCTCGTCCGCATCTGCAGCTGCGTTTGCTGTTGCAGCAATTCCAGATAAAGCTTCTTGTGTAACATTTTCACCTTCAGTAGCCGCTGCTATGTCGGCATCCATAACCTGGTTACCTTCAGTTGTTTTTGCAAAAGCTGTGCTTCCGAAAAGCATTGCCATTGCCATTGAAATTGCCACTACCTTTTTAAACTTTTTCATTTGTACCCCTTTCTCCTTAAAAAAAACTACGAAACTTTATACTTTGATTATAGGACCTGGAAACCGAAAAATCAATGCTTGGTTTCCAAAATAGCACCTTGCATAATTTCAGCTGTGTATTTTTTTGCACATTTAACATAGTAATATTTTTATTGAAGATAATTTGATGATATGGCATATTATTATAGAAAGAATTCTACTTGTATTAAAGAGAGGATGAAGTGAAAATGGATTTATCAATGCTTAATGATAATCAGAAATTAGGCGTTACTACAACAGAGGGACCTGTTCTTATTCTTGCTGGTGCAGGAAGTGGTAAGACCAGGGTTCTCACATATAGGACGGCATATCTTATAGAAGAGAAAAATGTTAATCCTTACAATATTATGGCAATAACATTTACCAACAAAGCGGCAAATGAAATGCGTGAAAGAATAGATAATATTGTGGGACATGGATCAAATGCTGTATGGGTTGCTACATTTCATTCAACATGCGTAAGAATACTTAGAAGATATATAGATAGAATTGGTTATGATACTAATTTTACAATATATGATACAGATGATTCTAAGAAGCTTGTTAAGGAAGTACTAGGCAGACTTAATATTGATTCTAAGAGATATACGGAAAGGATGTGTCTTAGCGTTATTTCTTCTTATAAGAATGAACTTATTAATCCCGAGAAGGCGCTTCTTGATGTTCATAATAAGGGAGAGGATGATACTGTTGCAAGAATTTATAGAGAATATCAGGTGATGCTTAAGGATAATAATGCTCTTGATTTCGATGACTTAATAATGCTAACGGTAGAGCTTTTTACAAAATGTCCAGAGGTTTTAGAAAGCTATCATGAGAGATTTAAGTACATTATGGTTGATGAATATCAGGATACTAATACTGCCCAGTTTGAATTGATAAAGCATATGGCTAAAGGCAGTAGAAATCTATGTGTGGTAGGTGATGACGATCAGTCAATATACAAATTTAGAGGGGCGAATATATATAACATTTTAAATTTCGAGAATAATTATCCTGAGACTACCGTTATTAAGCTAGAGGAGAATTATAGGTCTACTCCTAATATTCTTAATGTGGCAAATGCTGTTATAAAGAATAATAACATGCGAAAAAATAAGAGCCTTAGAACAAGTAAGGAAGAAGGGGATAATGTCAGATTCATTAGATGTGATACATCGTATGAGGAGGCTGAAAGAATTGCTAGTGATATAGATAAGATGGCCAGACTTTCTGTCTATTCTTATGGTCAGTCTGCGATTCTATATAGAACAAATGCTCAATCTCGAATGATTGAAGAGAAACTCATTGCAGAGACTATTCCTTATAAGATAATTGGAGGAACAAATTTCTATTCAAGAAAAGAAGTAAAGGATATTGTCTCATATCTGAAAGTAGTTGGAAATCCCTATGATGATATGGCAATTACTAGAATTATAAATGTTCCTAAGAGAGGGATAGGTGCTACAACAATAAATAGGATAAGCGATTATGCTTATGAAAATAATATGACATTTCGTGAAGCTATGGGGATAGCAGATGAGATTACTTCTCTATCTAAGGCGGCAGCAACGAAGGTTCTTAAGTTCTTTAATTATCTTGAAGATTTAACAGAGTTTTCTAGAACTTCTCTTGTGTCAGAATTAATTGAGAAGATAATAGAAGATACAGAATATGTAGAGAATCTTAAAGCAGAAGGAACTGAGGAAGCAAAGGATAGGATAGAGAATATCGATGAATTAGTTTCTAAAGTATATTTATATGAAGAAAATGCAAGGGAAAATGAAGAAGAGATTAGCTTAGAGGCATTTTTGTCAGAAGTTTCCCTGGTTGCGGATATTGATAATCTTGAGGATGAGAATGATGTAGTTGTATTAATGACGCTTCATTCTGCCAAGGGACTTGAATTTCCTAATGTATATATAGCTGGAATGGAAGAAAATCTATTTCCTAGTGGAAGGAGTCTTGGAAGCCCTGATGAAGAAAGCGAGATTGAGGAAGAAAGGCGTCTGTGTTATGTAGGGATTACTAGAGCAATGGAGAGATTAACGCTACTCTCCTCAGCACAGCGTTTCTCAAGAGGCCAGATAAGCTATAATGCTATATCTCGTTTTGTGAAAGAGATTCCGACAGAACTTCTAGATGGAAATGTGTGGGAACCTAAGGCTAGAGAAAGTGATACTACAGTTAATGTGTCAGATTTTTATAGTATTAAGAAGAAACCTGTGACGGCTCAGAAGTATAAAGCAAAGAATTTCGGAAGCAAGATTAATAAAGAACCTTTAGAATATGGAGTTGGGGACAGAGTAAGACATACAAAGTTTGGCGAAGGAGAGGTTACTTTGATTAACGATGGTGGAAGAGACTATGAAGTAACTGTAGAATTTGAAACTGCTGGAACAAAGAAAATGTTTGCAAGCTTTGCTAAACTAATGAAAATTTAATGTTTCTTATTAAAATTAAATATGTTATAATTAAAAAAGGTTAATAAAAGACAATGGTCTGAGAGATAAAGGAGAGGTTATATGAAGGTTAAAATGATTAGTAAAGAGGATTTGGCAAACGTATTTGATGTTGATAAGGTTAAAGAACTCACAACTGCTTTTAACGAGTTATCTGCAGTTGAAAAACTAAAAAACCTTAAGAAGGATGACATTGTTATTGTAAATAGTAGTAAGAAAAAGAAAAAGAGTAAATTTAAGAAGTTCCTTGGAATTTTCTTATTCCTAGCAGCTGTTTGCGGAGTTGTATATGCACTTCTTAAGTATTTTAAGCCTGAATATGAAGATGAATTCATGGATGATATTGATGATGAATTCTATGATGATGACGACGAGTTATTTGATGATGACGAGGATGTTACATCTGAAGCAGACTAATGTTGATTTGAGAAGTTATTCTTAATATAAAGCAATATAACAGCATGCGATTTTATCGCATGTTGTTTTTTATAGGAGAAAGTTTTGAGAAAAGGACAGATTTGTAAAGGTATAGTAGAAGAGCTGGCATTTCCTAATAAAGGAAAAGTTAGAATAACTGAAATAGAGGGCGATTCTGATTGCGATGGAGTTGGAAAGTATGCTCTTGTTAAGAATTGTCTTATTGGTCAGGAAATAGAATTTCGTATTACCAAGAAAAGAACAGATAGATTACAGGGCAATCTAATATCTGTAATTAACAAAGCAAGTAATGAACTTAAGGGTGGCTATTGCAGACATTTCGGCATATGTGGAGGATGTACATATCAAAGCCTTCCATACGAGGATCAGATAGCTATTAAAGACAGACAGGTTAGGGATGTTTTTGCGCCAGTACTAGGTGAGGATGAGTTTAATGAGATTTATGAAGGAATAGAAAGAAGTCCTCGTCAATTTGCATATAGAAATAAGATGGAATTCTCATTTGGTGATGAGTTGAAGGATGGACCTCTTACTCTTGGTATGCATAAAAGGGGGAGTTTCTATGATGTTGTGACTGTTTCAGATTGTAGTATAATCGACGAAGATTATAGGTTGATACTTGTATCAACATTAAATTTTTTCGCAGAAAGAAAAGCAACGTATTATCATAAAGTAAGGCATGAAGGATACTTACGTCATTTATTAATTAGAAAAGCAACAAAGACAAAAGAAATACTTGTATGTCTTGTTACAAGTAGCGATTGTAATTTTGCTGATGATGAGAAAGAAGTTATTGTATCATGGTCGAATCTTATTGAGAGTCTTGAATTGTCTGGTAAGCTTACTGGAATTCTTCATACAACAAATGATGGAGTTGCAGATATAGTTAGAGATGAAGGAACAGAGGTTATATATGGTCGTAATTACATTACGGAAGAGCTTCTAGGACTATCATTTAAGATAACACCATTCTCCTTCTTCCAGACCAATTCCCTTGGGGCGGAGCTTCTGTATAGTAAGGCGCGAGAATTTATCAAGGATTCCCTTGGTGGTAGTCTAGATGGCCTGAATAGTGCAGTGCTCTACGACTTATATTCTGGAACAGGCACCATAGCCCAGATTATGGCGAGCGTAGCGGACAAGGTTGTTGGAGTTGAGATTGTAGAGGAAGCGGTGGATGCTGCAATAGAGAATGCGAAAGCAAATGGACTTACGAACTGTGAATTTATAGCAGGGGATGTGCTTAAGGTACTAGACGATATTGAAGACAAGCCAGATTATATTATCCTAGATCCGCCTCGGGATGGAATCAATCCTAAGGCACTTCGTAAGATAATTGATTACGGTGTGGAGAATATGATATACATTTCCTGCAAACCAACAAGCCTTGCAAGAGACCTTGTAACATTACAGTCTAGCGGCTATGAAGTAAGAAGAATGTGTTGTGTAGATATGTTCCCTGGCACGGGGCATGTGGAGACTGTTGTTCTCATGGGTAAAACAGTTACAAGGTCGAAATCGCATGTAAACCTGAGCTTAGATATTGAGGATTACTATAGAATAAAGGATTCCGAGAAAGAGTCTACTCTACATATTTCCCGTTTCTAACAGCATCAGCAAAGGCTAAGAAACTTTCTGATTTCATGATAGCAAGGCCTTGTCTTTCATCACCGAGTACCACAAGCTGATCTCCGGGTGAAATCTCAAATATCTTTCTTGCCTTGGCAGGGATTACAATCTGACCTTTATCACCTACAGTTACCATTCCGAAAAGATGTTTCCCTTTTGGCGGA
>ONAZ01000011.1 GCA_900315945.1 uncultured Lachnospiraceae bacterium
TAGCGCATATACTAAGAGAGCTATGCAAGAGGAAAGGCATAGAAATAATAGAAGCCGAAGCATGCCCGGATCATATTCACATGTTTGTTAGGATACCACCAAAGTATAGTGTTTCACAGATAATGGGATATTTGAAGGGAAAGAGTTCTCTAATGATATTTGAAAGGCACGCAAACCTTAAATATAAATATGGTAATAGACATTTTTGGTGCAGAGGATATTATGTTGATACGGTAGGTAAAAATGCAAAGAAAATAGAAGAGTATATTCGTAATCAATTAAAAGAAGATTTAGAATATGACCAAATGACACTTAAAGAGTATATAGACCCGTTTACGGGTGAGCCGGTGAAATAGGGTGTATCGGTGACTCTTTAGAGTCTACCAGAGAATGTAGTGCGGAAGGCGGACTATTCAGTGCCTCTTTAGAGGCAGGCAGGGAACAGCGGCTTATAGCCGCAGAACAAACCACCGGCTAAGCCGGTGGTAATGATTGGGATCTGACGCGTCGAGTACATTTTCCACTAAACTGTATATAAAACAAATAGCATAAGGATATAATCAGTGGTATTATAGTTTTTTAGAAAAGAATAAGGCATAGGATACGAAAGGAGAGGAAAAAATTGGATGAAACATGGATACCATTAAGAACGGACGACTCATTAGGTATATCTTACGTTCCCAAGGAGCCGAACGGAGCAATGGTTATATTGAAGGAACCTGGTGAAGAAGGCGGAACTATAGAGGGCAACAATGTTTGGTTTAAAAAGGTAATAGCAAATGAAGCCGAAAAAGAGTATTCTGGAAGAATACTTGACATGCTTAGGTGTGTTGGACTTTTAGGGATAAAAGATATAGGTTCTGAATATTTATCGGAAATAGAAAAAATATACTTTTCAAATGTATTGTACGGAAAAAATGCGGGAGGTAGCGAAAAATCAAATACATATAAGGGTCTGACCGATGAAGACAAAGAATGTAGAGTCAAAGAAATATTGGAGTTTGTTGAAAATAAGCAAAATGTTAATCTAAAATACGTTTTTATAGACAGTGATGTATTTCAGGCTTTAAAACATGTTAGAAATTGGAAAATAAATAAAAACATAGAGGGTATTATATATAAAAATAAAAAATTAGAAGCGTATAAAGATGGTGATAAGCTCTATTTTGCTATAGAGCATCCTAGTCGTAGTTCTATAATAGAATTTGAAGAGACATATAATAATTTAAAAGAAATCATTTAAAAAACATCATAATAATGTCAAAGTATAAAAAGATATAAGGAGAAATCCCTGCCAATAGTGGTGGGGATTTTTTGTTGTATCTTTCGCACTCCGTACATTTTGAGCAAATTGTATCTTACGCACTCTGACATTATGGGTAAAGCAATTGGTAAAGCAATTAAGAAATGTACAAAAAAATGAACATTAAATAATATAAGATGTAATCAGAAACAAGAAAAGAAACAAGCTTACAAAGGAAAATTTTAAGAATATAGGAGAAAAGATATGAAAAAGTTAAAAAAAGCAGAAGCGATAGAAATAGTAAAAAAAGGAAAAAGGAATTTGTTTAGTAGAAAGAGGATACAATTGAGCTTAATTTTGCTATGTGGTGGTAAATGCTATGGTATTAGGGATTATAACGATGAAGAATACATTAAGTTGTTAAAGGCTATTAAGATGAGAAATAAGTCAAATCCAAGTAATGTATATGTTTTCTACACAACAAAAAGCAATGATGAAAAAGAATCGTTATGTGATAAGTATTATGAAAACACGCAGAAAGTTTTTTTAAACACTTGTGTAAATCTATGTGAGCAAATAGATTCTAATTATAAGGAGAATAGAATCGTCGTTGTAACTGACTATAGTATTAATAGTTTTGCAAGGATTATTGAGTATATGCACAAAAGAATTAGAGATAAGTTAGGTCTTAAAATGGCTATAATAGATATTTATTTAATGAGATGGAAAATATAAAATGCTAATAAAGCAAATAAGGGAACTATTATCTGGAGAATAAGATTATGACGATAAAAAAGGGACATTTCGGTCAGATAATAACCACGAGAAAAAATATATTAGAGTATATAAAAGAGATATAGACTGAAGAGATATTATAAGAATATAGGAGAAAAGAGGTGCTATAACTCCAGAAAAGAGGAGTTAAATGCAGTCGTTAGATTAAAGTGCGAGTATCCGGAACGGAAGCTGGAGGATTCGGTATAAGGGTTGTGTGGTATAATTGATTAAGTAGTGAATTATGTTTAGAAAAGAAGGGAGTTTGGCAATGGGAGGAGTATGCAAAGCACCAAAGGATTGTAATAATTTAGAGGAATTATTTGATTCATGGCGCGACGAATATAAAAAGACAAAGCAAAAGGGTTGTTTTAATGAGGATTATAAAGGACGGGAAGAATGGTTTTTTCCCGACGGTTTTTTAAGTAACAATAATAAGTGTGAAATACTGTTTATTTCAAGGGAATCACATGAGGAAGAGGCGCCTGATAATGATGATAATACAGATTTTTGGATGAGAAGGATGGTAAGCGGTAAATATAAGGAAGTAATTATAGATGGGAAAAAAGTATCAGATCGAGGTGATAAACAAATCAAATATCCTCGATACCTGACAGCAATATACAATAAATTAAATAAAGATGTGGAAGATGATAATTATGCTGAGGATAAAGAAAATCAATTTAAAAAGCTATTTAATTGTGGATATATGAATTTAAATAAACATGGTGGAGGAAGTAGTATAGGGGATCATTTTAAAGAACTAGTTGAATCAGATAAAGAATTCATTAAAAAACAAATTGAGATAATGAGCCCAGCCCAAATAGTATTATTGGGCGCAAATTTATATAGAGATTTTTCTAAAATAGGAATATTCGGCGATTACGATATATATGAAGTAAACCATCCATCAGTTGGAAGTTATAATATTATATTTAGAAAAATATATAGATAGTTTATAAGTAAAAATGTTTAGAAAGGAACTCCATAAATGTACGCAACCGGTAACAAGAAAATGCTTAATATGTTGATACTAGAAATATTACGAAAATACACCGACGAAGAGCATTCACTTACACAACAAGAAATACTTAAGCTTATTAAACAGAATTATGGAATGGAGTGTGACCGCCGTTCTGTTAAGAACAATGTCTTGTCGCTTAAGGAAATGGGATATGATATTTCGATGGAGAATGGATATCGTCTTCTTTCCAGAGAATTTGACGATGTGGATCTTCGTATTTTAATAGATAGCGTACTATTCTCGAAGTCTATTTCCACAAAGCAAGCCAAGGATATTGTTAATAGACTTAGAGATATGGGGAGTAATTATTTCAGCGCAAAGGTAAATCATGTCAGCAATCTTCCGGAGCTTAACAGGACAGATAATAAGCAGGCGATGTACGCGCTGGATACGATAAATGATGCTATTTCATCAAAGAAGAAGATCGAATTTACCTATAATGAAATGAAAACCGACTTCAAAATGCATCCTAAACGCGAAGAAAAATATATTGTTAATCCGTACCAAATAGTCGCAAATAATGGTAAGTTCTATTTAATAGCAAATTATGATAAATATGACAATGTTGCACATTTTAGAATCGACAGAATGACAGATGTCGAAATGCTCGATGAAAAGGTTAAACCAATGAAACAGGTTAAGGGACTTGAGAAAGGACTAGACTTACCAAAGCATATGGCTGAACACATATATATGTTTAGCGGAGAAAGTATACCAATTCGTCTTAAAACCACCGCTAATATGATGTCGGAGTTGGTCGATTGGTTTGGAAAAGACTTTACCATCCTTAAAAAAGAAGATGAGGACATAACAATTAGGCTTAAGTGTAATTATGAAGCAATGAGATTCTGGGCGCTTCAATATGGACCATATGTGGAAGTATTGTCGCCGGATAATCTGAGAAATCAGATCAAAGAAGATGTAAAGAAAATGCTGGAAAAATACAAGTAAGGGGGATTTCTTATGAGATTCTTAGCATTTAAAATCGAAACTAATGTAGATAAATCAGAATTAAAAAGCTACGGAAAACATGAAGAAAGCTATGATTATTTATTCGAAAAACGATATGCAAAGTCTCTATCTTTAAGCTGTGAAAAATACACTGAAGAATTAGATTATAAGATATTTGTTTTCCTTTATGGATTGGCATTTAACGATTGCAGACTTTGTATGCTTATCACAGAGAATGTAGATTTCGAGGGAATAATACGAGATATATTCGATGATGAGGGATTAGAAATTAAAAATTTAGACGGCCGTGAAATAACCATAAGTATGTTTGCGAGAATGCTTAGTGATGCAGAATTGTATTGCTATCTTAGCGATAAACGCGATTTTATTGAAGAAGAATATGGTATTGATGAACTGATGTGCGGAAGACCATTTGAACGATTTGTCTCGTATGAGGAAAAGATAATTAGGAGAAAGGAAAGGGAAGAGATATATTGTTCTGCAAATAGATGTGCAACAAAAAAGCTATTATCGGAGGAGCTTAATCGCATATTTTTAGATAAAACAAAAAAGAAAGCTTATGGTCATCCGGTTCAATACATGATAGAAAGCAATGACAGAAGAACTATTAATGGAACTGTAATTGCTATTATTCAGTCACTATATGCTGTTGGTCGAATAGAGAATCAAAGATATTGCGAAGTTAGATTTGACAGAAGATGGGGTTTTGAAATGGGTCAGATTCTGACTTTATTCAATAGTTGTATAGGTGGAACCATAGTAGTATCGTTTGATGGAAAAAAGCAAGATGATTCAGACATATCATATAGCGATTATAATTTCCTGGACAGTCTTTGTAAGGTGATGAGGCGATACTCTAAAGAGGTTCTAACCATCATATGTTTACCTCGTGAGAATAAGTATTTTAAGAAAAAAATCCATGAAAATATGGTCAACATTACATATGTTGAAATAAAAGAGGATGAGATATATGGTGACGAGATAGATGCGTATTTTAAGGATAAGGCTAAAGAAAACAACATTAGAGTTGATAAAAAACTATCAGCATATATTGATAAGGAAAAAGGATACGATATATCGACTCTTAATGAAATATTTGATGAATGGTATATGAAAAAGCTAAAGACTTCTATTTATAGTCAATACAGAGAGTTTTCAACTGTAGAGAAAAGTATTAAAACAGAACAGCCTGTAAGCTCAGCATATGATAAATTAGAGTCGATGGTAGGTCTTGATTCTGCAAAAAAGATTATATATCGAGCGCTTGATAATTATAAGGCACAAGTAATTTTTAGAGACAAAGGGATTAAGAAAGAGACCTATTGTAATCATATGATATTTACCGGTAATCCCGGCACTGCAAAAACAACGGTAGCAAGGCTATTTGCAAGGATACTTAAAGACAATAAAGTGCTTTCCATAGGTCATATTATAGAAGTGGGAAGAGGAGATCTTGTCGGAAAATATGTAGGTTGGACAGCAAAGATAATAAAAGAAAAATTCAAAGATGCAAAGGGTGGAATACTATTCATTGATGAAGCATATTCTCTTGTGGATGATAGGAATGGTTCGTTTGGTGACGAGGCAATTAATACCGTTGTGCAGGAAATGGAGAATCATAGAGAAGACGTTATCGTAATATTTGCAGGATATCCTGACAAGATGGAGGAATTTCTTAATAAGAATCCGGGTCTTCGTTCTCGCATAGCACACCATATACATTTTGAAGATTATTCGTTAGAGGAGCTTTCTGAGATAGCACGTCATATTGCCAAAGAAAAAGAGCTTATAATAGATGACGACGCCATGAATAAAGTAAGAGATATAATTGAGAATAATATGAGTCAGAAGGATTTTGGCAATGGACGGTTTGTTAGAAATCTGATTGAAAGAGCTAAAGTAGCACATAACAGCAGACTCGTTCATTTGGATTATGACGATGTAACAGTTGATGATGTTAAGACAATTCGTGCTGAGGATATAGAAACACCTGAAGTTTACACACAAACTGCAAGGGTGATAGGGTTTTAGAGAGATCAGTCAGAAAAAATGTTAAGGGATGTGCAAAATAATGCACATCCCTTTTGTTATTATTTAATAACGTAGAAAGAATTATAGTAAAGGAGGAGAATACAATGAGAAAAAAACTAACAGCTTTAACATTATCATTCGTGCTAGCATTATCTATGGTGGCAGCAGGACTTGTTTTCTGTGATATTAGCGTAGAAGCAAAGACCTATTCATCTAAGATAGGAAATGGGATTGTTGCAACGGTAACAAATCCGGGAGAGACTCTTAATCCTTTTACAGATGAGGATGCAAGATATATCTGGAAAGGTTTTTATGAGGAAGATTTTGCTAATTATCCGGAATGGTATCATTGGGATTTCATAGGATTTGATAATTATGATAATACCGGAAAGCAAGAGACAATAAAAAAGGATTCTGTAATTAATATTGATTTTGCATCATCAGGTATATCTAAGGATAAGATAACAAAGGTTGAGGCTTGGTGGTCACAATATCAAAGAACAAACTGTAATCCTTTAAACTGGGATGGAACCTATGACGAAAATGGTACATATCTGAAATTAGCAGCAAATTCGGATCTTAACAATAGACAGTATTGGGATGGAACATGTGGATGTGATGATCATGGAAATGCAACTATTAATGGCGAAAGAGCTGATATTGATAGGGAAGATGTAGAAGGACTAACAAACTGGGTTAAGTCAGACGAGTTCAATGGTTTCCATGTATTTGGAAATATGTATGGACAAGGAAATACCACACTTACAATTTATATTACATACGTTAATTCAGAGAATAAAACTGTAACAGATGCGGTAAACTTAGTATATGAATACGAAAAAGGAAAAACTTCAGCGAGAGATTATTATAACTTCCATTTCAAAGACAACGACAAAACAGAGGGTGATGAGGTAAATCCAGCACCAGAAAGCGATGCTTCACAAACGAATGCTCCGGGAAGTAGCTTAGATGACTTAATAAATAATGCAGGAGTTCCATCGTTAGTGGAAGCGGCTTCTAGTGGAGTGAATATTCAGAGCATAAAGATGATTACTAGTCCGGAAGTTATAAAAAGCTATATAGAATATGTAAAGGCCGCAAAGCTAAATACAGCAGTGGGTGTAGATGGAAAACCTGTTTATTGGCACGCATGCTGGCTATTTGATTTGTATGCAACAGGAAGTGGTAAAATATCTATATATGTTGGAACGGAATATGTAGGTAAGATAGCTGTTGTAAGTCATTATAAGAATGGACAATGGACGACCCAGCAGTGCAAAGTTCAAAATGATGGAAGGATTTATCCGTATTTTGCAAGCTTTTCACCAATAGGTGTTCTTATGTCTGACCAAACAGAATATATAGCTTCTATTCCAACAACAGAGTCTATGAAAGTAACTGCCCCTAAAACAGGAGATAAATGGATAGATGATATTTTGAGGTTTGTGGTAGTATTAGGTTCAGTTTTGTAGTAAAAACAAGTTAGAACGTCTAAATGATAAGACCTATACACTCCTCTAACAGATATAATATCACATATCTGTTAGGGGTTTTTTATTGAATAATAAAAATAGATATGTTAAAATTTAGTCACAAGAAGTCACAAGACATCACAAAAGCAAAGAATAGTCACAAGACATCACAAATATAAAAAGAAGTCACATGAAAAAATAATGAAAGAGAGAATTATGATGAACAGCAAAATAAGCCCATTTACCAGAACTCCGGGAGTTGCAGGGAAAGCAATTATTGAAACGCATTTCTCAGATGAAATTATTAATAATTTTAATAGTGAAGATTCCTATAAATATGTGTATAAAATAGTTGGATTAAGAGGTTCAGGTAAATCAGTAGAGTATTCACTTGTTATGAATCATTTTCGTGGGGAAAAGAAGTGGCTTGTATATTCATTGTCTGCAGGGGGAAACCCTATACAGACACTTATATCTGAGCTTAGCAGGATAGATTTTATTAATAACAAAAAGGTAAGCCAATCTATTGGTGGAAATATTGATGCAAGCGGAAATGTGGGTGTTTTATCAGCAGGCATTCAGGCACAAGGAACTATAAATATATCTGAGAACGAGAACTATTATTCAGAAGAAGCCACATTAAAAGGAATGCTTGAAAAGGTTTCAAAGGAAAAATACAATGTACTTGTAGGTGTTGATGATATAGCAAAAACAGAGGAGATGGCAGAATTTTTGTCGATACTTGGCACTCTAATTATGGATCCAAATATAAATATTCGTTTTATATGCACGGGATTATCTAAAAACATAGAGGATTTTGTTAATCTTCCTCATCTTTCCTTTTTTGCAAGAAATGAATCTATTACTATGCAGGCACTTAATTTACATAGTATGTCACAAAAATATAGACAGCTTCTTGGTATTTCACACGAAGATGCTGTTGCGTTATCAAAGTTTACAAAAGGTTATGCCTATGGATATCAGGTGCTAGGAGAAATATGCTTTAATCATCAAAAGTATGTTATAGATGAAGAGATAGAAGCAGAGTTTGACGAGACAATAGGGTCTCAATATGATTTAATTTGGACAACGATGACACAGTCGGAGCAGGATTTTATAAAGATTGTAACAAATACGGATACACATGCTGTCGCTGATATAAAAAGGGCGATGAATAATACAAATAGTTTTAATTCTTTAAGAGACAGGTTAATAAAGAAGCATATCCTTGTTTCACCAAGCTATGGATGTTTAGAGGTTCCGCTTCCGAGATTTAAAGAGTATGTGAACATTTGGCATACGTAGGAGTATAATAACTAATTATGCGAAGAAGAATATTTATAATACTTACAATAGTATGGATGATAGTAATATTTGCATTTTCTGCAAAAGATGCTGATGCGTCCCAGCAGGAAAGCTATAAAGTAGGATTTATTATAGGGCGACTTGTAGTAGAAGACTTCGAGAATCAGACCTATGATGAACAATTAGAATTTGCAAAGTTAGTAGATCATCCAATTAGAAAGACAGCCCACGCAATGGAATATGCGATACTAGGTTTCCTAGTATTTGGTGCCTTATATAGTTCATCAATGAGGTGGTATCTTCAGGGATTAATAGCTTGGGGCATTGCCACTTTATATGCTGCAAGTGACGAGTTTCACCAGCTTTTTGTACCAGGTAGAAGTGGTGAATTTAAAGATGTGTGTATAGACAGTGTGGGAGTAATAATAGGTGTTCTTATAGGACTTCTCATTTTCTCAAAACACTATAAAAATATTAAAGAGTCATAATTTCTACTACACGAAGAGAAGAAAATATAGTATTATACTATATTGTAAATGTATTTACGATTATTGAGGTTATAGATGAAATTTGAAGATGTTATAGGCCAAGAGGCGTTAAAAGAGCACATGCAAAGCGCCATAAGACTTGGTAAGATAAGCCATGCTTATATTATTAATGGTGAAGCGGGGTTTTCTAAGAAGCTTCTAGCAGAAGCATTTGCCCAGGCTTTACTTTGTAGTAAACTTAATCCTGATTATGATAAGAATCAGGTATCTTTCCCAGGACTTGAGGTGGAAGAGCCTAAGCTTCCTGAGGTAATAGAGCCTTGTTGTGAATGTACAAGTTGCAAGAAGGCAAGTCATCATAACCACCCGGATATAATCTACATTTCCCATGAAAAACCAAATCTCATATCGAAGGAAGAGATACGAAATCAACTAGTTAATACTGTTGATATTATTCCCTATGAGAGTAAACGGAAAATATACATATTAGAAGATGGACAGTTCATGAATGAGGCGGGACAAAACACTCTTCTTAAGACTATAGAGGAGCCGCCAGACTTTGTAACTATAATAATTCTAACAACCAATAAGGAGAAGTTACTTCCAACGGTGCTATCTAGATGTGTATGTCTAGATGTTAAGCCAGTTAAAAAAAGTGTCATTAAATCCTATCTTATGGATAAGGGAATCGTGGATTATCAGGCGGATATGGCTATTAATTTCGCTGAAGGAAACCCTGGCAAGGCATTAATGATAGCTAGTGATGTTGAATTTCAGAATCGTAGAAAGCTTATTATTAATACAATAAGGGATTTCGACGGGTTTAACTCTAAGAGGATTGCCGATATGGCAAAGAAAATAGAAGAAGACAAGGATAACATAGATAGTTACTTTGATCTAATAATGGTATTTCTTCGAGATGTACTTGTATATAAAACAACTGGAGATGAGAAGAGAGTTCATTTCCGAGAAGAGATATCTGTTATACGAGATATATCAAGGCATAAACTTAGCCAGATAAATGAGCTAATCAATATCACAAAGGATGCCAGAGATAAGGTAAATGCTCAGGTTACGCTAGGCTTAACAATAGAAATGATGCTACATAAAATGAAGGAGACAGTATAAATGGTAACAGTAATAGGTGTAAGATTTAGAAATGTTGGAAAGATATATTATTTTGATCCAACAGGATTCGAGCTTAAGGTAGGAGATAAGGTAATAGTAGAGACTGCAAGAGGTTTAGAAATAGGAACAGTTCTTCTAGCAGCAAGGGAAGTTAGCGAAGAAAGTATTGTAAGTCCTCTAAAGGGAATAGAAAGAATTGCCACAGAAAAGGATGTTGAACACGCTAGAGAAAATACAGAAAAAGAGAAAGAAGCTTGTAAAGTCTGTAAAGAAAAGATACTTAAGCATGAACTTGATATGAAACTTGTTGGTGCAGAATACACATTTGACAACAAGAAGTTATTATTCTACTTTACATCAGAAGGAAGGGTTGATTTCAGAGAGCTCGTTAAGGATCTTGCAGGTGTATTTAGAACAAGAATAGAACTTCGTCAAATTGGTGTAAGAGATGAGGCAAAAATTCTCGGAGGTCTTGGAATATGTGGACGCGAGCTATGTTGTGCTTCATACCTTTCGGATTTTGCACCTGTGTCAATTAAGATGGCAAAGGAGCAGGGACTTCCTCTTAACCCAACGAAGATCTCTGGAAATTGTGGCAGGTTAATGTGTTGTCTTAAGAATGAGAATGAGACTTATAAGTATCTCAATAGTAATCTTCCTAATAAGGGAGATACAATTAAAACACCTACTGGACGAGAAGCTGTTGTTGAAGATGTAAATGTACTTAGACAGCAGGTTATTGTTGTTGTGGAAGGTGAAGATGATATTAAAGAAAGACAGACTTATCATGTAAGTGAGATTAACTTTAAGAGCTCTAATCGAAAGAAGATAGAGGTCACTGATGAGGAAGTTAAAGAGTTAAAAGGCTTAGAAGATAGCGATGAACCTGCTATAGAGGAAAAGAATGAGAATAAGCCTAATAAACAAAAAAATAAAAAAGACAACAACTCAGAAAAAACTGAAAAAGAGAAATCAGGCAATAATAAGAAAAATAAAAGAAGAAGGAATAAAAACCGTAATAAGAATAACAACAAAAACAAAGAAAACAATTAGTATAAAAAATGTATAGTTATTAAAAGGGGAACAGCATTGATTCTAGAGAATGAGCGATTAGATGAACTTCATAGGAAGGGATATAAGATAATACAAGATCCTAATCGTTTTTGCTTTGGAATGGATGCTGTTTTGTTATCTGCATTTGCAAATGTAAGAAAAGGAGAGAAGGTTCTAGATATTGGAACAGGTACAGGAATTATTCCTATTCTTATGGAAGCAAGATATGGGGGAGAAAGTTACGTTGGAATAGAGATCCAGGAAGATGTAGCAGACATGGCTAGTCGTTCAGTGAAATACAATAATCTTGAAGACAAAATCGTTATTGACAATGCTGATGTAAAAGATGCCCTAGAACTTTACGGCTCTTCTCACTTTGATGTAATAACAACCAACCCACCATATATGACAGTTGATAAAGGTTTAGTCAATCCTAGTGACACTAAAGCATTATCACGACATGAGATTTCTGTAAAACTAGAAGATATAATGTCTATTAGCTCTAAGATTCTTAAGAATAAAGGTAGATTTTATATGATTCACAGACCGGCGCGTCTTGTAGAAATCATGAATGTGATGAGGAAATATAATCTGGAAATCAAAAGAATTAGAATGGTTCATCCCTATATTGATAAAGAGGCTAATATGGTTCTAATAGAAGCAATGCACGATGGTAAGCCTTTTTTAAAAGTGGAAAACCCGCTTATAGTATATGAAAAAAGTGGAGAATATACTAAAGAAGTAATGGATATATATTATGGAGGATAAGAATGTCAGGAATCTTATATCTATGCGCTACTCCAATTGGAAATATGGAAGATATAACATATAGAGTAGTAAGAATATTAAAGGAAGTTGATCTAATTGCAGCAGAAGATACAAGAACGTCTAAAAAGTTGCTTGATAGATACAATATCAACACACCAATGACCTCTTATCACGAACACAACAAGATTGAAAAGGCAAAAACTTTAATAAATAAATTACATGATGGTAATAATATTGCGTTAATTACAGATGCCGGCACGCCAGGAATATCCGATCCTGGAGAAGAGTTAGTAGCTATGTGTTATGATGAGAATATAGAAGTTACATCTCTTCCGGGGGCTGCTGCCCTTATTACTGCAATAACTATGTCAGGTCAGCCAAGTAGAAGATTTGTATTCGAAGCATTTCTTCCAAAGGATAAAAAATATAGAAGACATGTTTTAGAAGAACTGAAAAATGAGACTAGAACAATAATAATATACGAGAGTCCTCATCATCTAAAGTCAACTCTAAAGGAATTAGAGAGTGTACTTGGAAAAGATAGAGAACTAACTATTACAAGAGAGCTTACTAAGAGACACGAAGAAAAGAATAAAACCACATTTGAAAAAGCCATAGAGTACTACGAAGAAAATGAACCAAGAGGCGAATATGTTCTTGTAATTGCAGGTAAGTCAAGGGCAATGCAAGAAGAGGAAAGAAGGGAAATGTGGGAAGAAACAACTATTAAGGAACATATGGATATATATTTGAAGCAGGGACTAGACAAGAAAGAGGCCATGAAAGCAGTGGCAAAGGATAGAGGAGTAAGCAAAAGGGACATATATAAAGAACTAATTGACTAATTACGTTTTCAGGAAAGAGGTTACTTAGATAATGGAAATAGATGCAATTCTTATTGACTTAGATGGAACTATTACAGATACAGAGAGAATTTACCAGAAGCATTGGAATAAAGCTGCAAAAGAATTAGGATACGATTTCTTTACAAAAGAAGATGCCCTAAATCTCAGAAGTGCCTGGGGGTCTTATGCAGAAAAGATGTTGTATGATAAATACGCAGATAAATTAGATTTCGAGAAGCTACATGACCTTTGTGCTGTTAATACGAGAAAAGAACTTGAAGAAAAGGGTACACCTCTTAAGCCTTATGCAAAGGAGTTTCTAGAAGAAGTAAGAAGGTTTAATAAGAAAATTGTTCTTGTGTCATCTTCTAAGATGGAGACTATCAAGTGGAGAATAGCAGAGGTTGGATTAGAAAATGCCTTTGATGATGTTGTATCGGCCCATGATATGAAGAGAGGAAAACCTTATCCTGAACCATATCTGTATGCCTGTGATGTAATAAAAGTAAAGCCTGAAAATACCATTGCTATTGAGGACTCTCCAAATGGAGTTGAGTCGGCTTATCTTGCAGGATGTAACACAATAATGGTGCCAGATATGACTGAGGCGGATGAAGAACTTAAATCAAAATTATATGGATATGCAGAAAACTTAATGGAAGTTCTAGACATTTTGGATGTATAATAGGGTATAACTAGGAATTGTTTTAGAAAGGTTAAATAATGTATTTAATTACAAGGGGGTAGAACTATGGATATGGAAAAGGTAAAGAAGCTGCAAGAGTTCATTGACGAGTCAAAACATATTGTGTTCTTTGGGGGAGCAGGCGTGTCAACAGAAAGTGGAATCCCTGACTTTCGTAGTGTTGATGGTCTATATAATCAAAAGTATGATTATCCACCAGAGCAGATATTATCTCATACATTTTTTATGCATAAAGTAGAAGAATTCTATCGCTTCTATTATGACAAGATTATGATTACGGGAATAGAGCCAAATGCTGCCCATAAGAAATTAGCAGAATTAGAGAAGGCAGGAAAGTTAGATGCCGTAGTAACACAAAACATTGATGGGCTACACCAGAAGGCAGGAAGTAAGACGGTATATGAACTTCATGGAAGCACACTTCGTAATTATTGTATGGATTGTGGAGAATTCTATGATGGGGATTATATCTTATCTTGTAAGGATAAGCCTGATTTTAAAGGAGTCCCTCGTTGTGAGAAATGCGGAGGCATTATTAAGCCAGATGTTGTTCTATATGAGGAAGGACTTGATGATTATCAGGTTAGCGGTTCCGTAAATGCTATTTCTAATGCTGATATGCTTATAATAGGAGGAACTAGTCTTGCAGTTTATCCGGCAGCAGGGCTCATTAACTATTTCAACGGAAAGCATTTAGTACTTATTAATAAGGGAGAAACTAGTAGACAAACATCAGCTGATCTTGTAATAACGGATCCAATTGGCCAGGTTCTAGACCAGATTAAGTGTTAATTATTAAATTTTTATTAACTTTTTAATATTTCTCTTGTAAAAACATCATATTAGTGATATTATCTAGTCTCGTGGTATATAAAAATATCCTTAGATATGCGAAAGTATATCTCATTAGTCCAAAAGGAGGTAAGAAAGCATGAACAAGTATGAATTAGCACTCGTTGTTAATGCGAAGATCGAAGACGATGTAAGAGAAGCTACAGTTGAGAAAGCTAAAGGTTACATCACACGTTTCGGTGGAACAGTAACAGAGGTTGAAGATCAGGGAAAGAAAAAGCTTGCTTATGAAATCCAAAAGATGAGCGAAGGCTATTACTACTTCATCCAATTTGATGCTGAACCAGAGACACCTGCTCAAGTAGAGAAGAGTGTTCGCATTATGGACAACGTTCTTCGATTTTTATGCGTTAGAGCTGACGAGGCATAGGATTTAGTTAAAGGAGAACAAGTATGAATAAAGTAATATTAATGGGACGTCTTACAAGAGACCCTGAAGTTAGATATGGTAATGATAATAAACCAGTTGCACGTTATTCAATAGCGGTTGATAGAAGATATAAGGATCAGAACGGAAATTATCCAACTGATTTCTTTAATCTCGTATCATTTGGTAATACTGCATCTTTCGTTGAGAAATATCTTAGAAAAGGAACTAAGATTGTAATCGACGGAGAGTTACGTAATAATAATTACGAAAAAGACGGAAAAACCGTTTATCAGGATCAAATCGTTGCAAATTCTGTTGAGTTTGCTGAGAGTAAGAATGCCCAAGGCGGAAATGGAGATTATTCTAATGCACCATCTAACCAGCCTACAGGGGATGCAGGTGATGGCTTTAATGCAATAGAAGACGCAACAGAAGATAATCTCCCATTTGTATAATAGGAGGGAATAATCATGGCTTATAATAAATCAGCTGGTGGAAGAAGACCTATGCACAGAAGAAAGAAAGTATGTGTGTTCTGTGGAAAAGATAATGTAATTAGCTATAAGGACACAGCAACACTTAAGAAATACATTTCTGAAAGAGGTAAGATTCTTCCTCGTCGTATTACAGGTAACTGTGCTAAGCATCAGAGAGCTCTTACAGTAGCAATTAAGAGAGCTCGTCACGTAGCACTTATGCCATACGTACAAGAATAAGATTTACTAATAGACTTCTTGGAATACCCGAGAGGTCTATTTTTATGCCTATAATAAAGAATAATCTTGATAATATAGGGAACATTTGATAGAATATGCGTTGTATATTTCGTTTAAGAAAGGAGTAAAAACATGTCATACGAAAACGCACGTAAAGGTATTAGCAAAGTATTTTCTGCTCAGGTGCTACAAATTATTGCTGCTTTATGCGGAGCAGTAGCAGGAGTTCTTGGTGTAGTTGCAGTAGCTGCGGTAGCTGGTGAATCAACTGGAGGAGCAATTGCAGGTAGTATAGGAGTAGTAGTAGCTGGTCTTGCAGCTCTTGTATTATCAGTTATTGGATTTATAATGCTACTTGTAGGACTTAATACTGCAGGAAAAGATAGTGAACAGATTAAGAAAGCATTTACAATTTCTATTGTTAGCTTAATTGTTGCAATTATATGTGGAATTCTTAAGTCTTTCACTCCAGCATGGGTTGCAAACATTGGAGATATTGTTGCAACAGTGTTAGGACTTCTTGTAACATATAATGTACTTTTCGGATGTGCAGGACTAAATAGCGATTTAGCAGAAAAGGCTAGCAGCACATGGAAGGTTTATTTGTGTGTAATAATCCTTGATATCGTAATAGTAATTGTTACACTTATTATGGGTATTCTTGGATTTACAGCAGTATCAGTTGTAGCTGCTACAATCCTTGTAGTTGCAGATGCCGTATTAGAGGTAGTTGCATACATTATGTTCTTAGTATTCCTAAGCAAAGCAAAGAATACATTATAATTCATAAAATAACGTATTTGAGTAAAGGCGCTTCTAATAAAGAAGTGTCTTTTTTTATTGAAAATGAAAGCAAATTAAATTATAATATGATGTGTATAAATTCTTATGAAGGAAAGGAGAAATATATTATGGCACATGAAAACGCAAGAGCTGGTTATAGTAAACTATTTACAGCGCAGGTATTGTCATTAATCGCTGCACTTTGCACACTACTAATGTTAATTCCAGTAGTGGGAACAATTATTGGAGGATTAGCTTCAGGAGTATTATTAATTATTGGATATATTATGACTCTTGTAGGTCTTAATCAAGCAGGTAAGGATGAAGAATTAGTAAAGTCAGCATTTACACTTGCTATTATTGGTTTAATCCTTGGTATCGTTGGACCAATTGTAGGTTCTCTTGTAGGTGTTACATGGGTTGCAAGTATTGTTAATCTACTCAATACAATTATCAATCTTGTAATTACTCATCATGTATTATATGGTGCAATAAATCTTAATTCAGCACTATCTGACAATGCTACAAGTACATGGAAGGTTATACTTACTGTTATAATCCTTGATATTGTTGTTACGATAGGTCTTATTATCACAGCAATACTTGGTGGCTCAACAGCAGGTGGAGTTGTTGCTATTGTTGTAATCGTTCTTACACTTGTTGATGTTGTTCTTGATGTTATTTCATATATCAAGTATTTGGTATTCTTGAACACAGCAAAGAAAGAAGTATAAGATACCTTAAATAACACATTTTATATTGTGGATTATAGACATCCTTATGATTATTCGTAAGGGTGTCTTTTTTGTTTATAATAAGTTCAAGATATAGTGGTGGACGGTGAAAAACATGGCATATTATGTACGCCACTTTTTGATGAAAATATAGTAAAATATACTTTGGTATTTTATATATGATTAACATCAGGAGGGTATTTGATGAACAGCAAATTGTTAAAAGAAAAGTTTATTGAATTATATGGAGAAGGTGGAGATATTAGAGAATATTTTTCACCGGGCCGTGTTAATCTAATAGGGGAGCACACAGATTATAATGGAGGTCACGTATTTCCTTGTGCACTTACAATAGGTACTTATGGAATAATGAGACGCCGTACAGATAAAGTTATGAAATTTTCTTCTGCGAATATTAGATCTGGAAGTGTAGTAACTGTTGATTTGTCTGATATTAGCTATAAGAAAAAGTATAATTGGGCTAATTATCCTTTGGGAATAGTATGGGCATTTAAAGAAAAAGGAATAGAATTAGAGTCAGGATTCGAAATGATTATCTGGGGAAATATTCCTAATGGATCTGGACTTTCAAGTTCCGCAAGTATAGAGGTTCTTATGGGTAAGATGCTTCAGGACCAATATAGTATTAAGAGTCTAAGCATGCTTGATCTTGCTCTTATAGGTCAGTATTCTGAGAATAACTTTAATGGTTGTAATTGCGGAATTATGGATCAATTTGCTGTTGCAATGGGCAAGAAAGATAATGCAATGTTCTTAGACACTAGTGATTTGTCATATCAATATGCTAAAATTAGCCTTCCAGATGAGAAGATTGTTATTATTAATAGTAAAGTAAAGCATTCTCTAGTGGACTCAGCTTATAATGAAAGAAGAGAGCAATGTGCTAAAGCCTTAGAGCAATTACAGAAAGTGGTTGATATTAAGACATTAGGAGATCTTGATATTGAGACATTTGAAGCCAACAAATCCGCAATTTCTGATGAAATTGTTAGAAAAAGGGCAAAACACGCAGTTTATGAGAATCAAAGAACAATAAGAGCAGTTGAAGCCCTTAAGAGAAATGATGTAGAACAATTTGGAAAATTAATGAACGAGTCACACATTTCCCTTAGGGACGATTATGAAGTAAGTTGTAAAGAGATAGATATATTAGTAGAGCTTGCCTGGGAGACAGATGGTGTAATTGGATCTCGAATCACTGGTGGTGGTTTCGGAGGCTGTACAGTAAGTATTGTGAGAAATGATGCAGTAGATGTTCTTAAAGAGCATGTTGAGAAGGAATATGAGAAAAAGACAGGTCTCAAGCCAGAAATCTATATAGTTGATATTGGTGATGGTGCAAGACGTATTTAATTACTTATAGAAAGATTGTGTTATACAATTCTGAGGAAGAGAAATGGAAAAATTACAATATAGTGGTATGCTTAGGAATTACCTTAAACTCCCACTGTATCTAATTCCTGTGTTTATTGTGGGAGACATATTATTATTTATATATAATCATTTTCTGATGGGATATATATTTACAGGATGTTTAGCGTTATATATAGTAGCGGTCGTAATATTATATGTTGTTAATAAACGTTCAATAGATGATTCTGTAATTAATTTTGCTGTTGGATATGCAGGCGTTCAGAAGTCAATACTTGATAATCTTGATGTTCCATATGCCCTCATTTCTTCTGATGGAAGATTTCTATGGATGAATAAAGAATTCGAGATTACAACAGGAAAAGACAGAACATATCAGAAATCAATTACAACCATAATTCCACAGATTACTAAAGAAAAGATTGCGGGATATGAGACTGATAAAGTAGAAACTTTTCCAATTAAGTTCGAGGATATGTATTATCGTGTATCTATTCATAAATATGTAGCTAAGGCTATGGAAAAAGGTGATATGGTAGGATTCAAAGAAGGGGAAAATACCATATATGCTGTAATGCTTTATGACGAGACAAGACTTCGCACTCTTCAAATAGCTAAAAAAGAGAGCGAAATGGTAGTAGCACTAGTATATGTTGATAATTATGAAGAGATAGTAGATTCTGTGGATTCTGTTCGTCTATCAGTTATTCGTGCTGTAATAGAGAGAAAAGTATATAAATACTTCCAAGATAAGAAAGCATTGGTGAGAAGAACTGATAGAGATAAATATATAGTTGTAACTGACCGCAAAGGGTTGACAGCTATGGAAGAGGATAATTTCTCAATACTTGAACAGATTAAGACAACAAAGGTTACAAATGATGTAACTCCTACACTTAGTATTGGTATTGGAACTGCTGCAGAGGACTATATGCAGAATCTTGAAAGTGCAAGAGCAGCCATAGATATG
This sequence comes from uncultured Lachnospiraceae bacterium, assembly GCA_900315945.1. Classification (GTDB taxonomy): domain Bacteria; phylum Bacillota; class Clostridia; order Lachnospirales; family Lachnospiraceae; genus RUG191. The sequence continues at coordinate 19,627 of ONAZ01000011.1, forward strand.
GCCCTTGGACGAGGCGGTTCTCAAGCAGTTATTAAGGAAGAAGATGAGATATCTTATTATGGCCAGTATGGTAAGGAACGTGAGAAAACAACTCGAGTAAAGGCAAGGGTTAAAGCACAGGCACTTCGTGAATTAATGCAGACGCGTGATGATATTATTATTATGGGTCATACTATAAGTGATATTGACGCATTTGGTGCAGCTATAGGTATTTATTGTGCTGCTAACTCATTAGGTAAAGAAGCTCATATCGTACTAAATGATGTTACAAGTTCACTACGACCTATAGTTGAGACATTTTCAAAGGACAAGGGCTATCCGGAGAATATGTTCTTAGAAAGTCCAGAAGCTCTTGTTATGCAAGATGATAATACTTTAGTTGTGGTTGTTGATACTAACAGGCCAAGTTATACAGAGTGTCCAAAGCTTATTGAACGAAGTGAATCAATAGTTGTATTTGATCATCACAGAAGTTGTAAAGAGACTATTGAGAATACGCTTCTATCATATATAGAGCCATATGCATCTTCTACTTGTGAAATGGTAGCAGAGATGCTTCCTTACTTCTCTGATAAAATTGAATTAAAAACACAGGAAGCAGATGCTATATATGCAGGAATCTTAATTGATACTAATAATTTCATGACAAAAACTGGAGTTAGAACCTTCGAAGCAGCTGCATATCTTAGAAGAAATGGAGCAGATGTTATACGTGTAAGAAAGCTTCTTAGAGAAGATATGAATGCATATAAGACAAAGGCAGAAATAGTTAGACAGGCTACTGTCTATAGAGATGCATTTGCCATATCAGAGTACACTGGTGAGAACACAGAGAGTCCTACAATTGTTGGAGCACAAGCCGCTAACGAATTACTTAATATTGTAGGTATTAAAGCCTCTTTTGTACTTACAGAGTACAATGGAAGGGTGTATGTAAGTTCGAGATCTATTGATGAAATAGACGTACAACGCCTCATGGAGAAACTTGGAGGCGGAGGCCATCTAAATGTTGCAGGTGCACAAATAAAAGATGCAAAACTCGATGATGTTAAGAAGATGATTACAGATATACTGGATAAATCAATAGAAGAGGGAGCAATAAATCTATGAAAGTAATACTTACAGCTGATGTAAAAAATCAAGGAAAAAAGGGCGATATTGTTGAGGTTAGCGATGGTTATGCGCGTAACATGCTAATAAAAAAGAATCTTGGCGTGGAGGCAACACCTAAAGCAATTAACGATTTAAAATTACAGAAGAAAAATGACGAAAAAGTTGCAGCTGAAAACTTGGCAAGTGCTAAAGAATTTGCCAAAGAAATATCAACATGGAAAGTTGAAACTAAGATAAAAACAGGTGAAGGTGGAAAGACATTTGGCTCTGTTTCATCTAAAGAAATAGCGCAAGCAGTAAAAGAACAATATGGAAAAACTATCGATAAGAAGAAGATAGTGCTTGATGAGCCAATAAAAAGCCTAGGAACTTATGAAGTCAAATTAAAACTGCATCCTGAAGTTATGGCAACAATGAATATTCACGTTTCGGAGAAATAGATATGGATGAACTACAAGAAAATCAAATAAATCGTAGTATGCCTAGAAGCGATGAGTCAGAAATGGCAGTTATAGGTTCTATGCTTTTAAATAAAGAAGCGGTAACACAAGCATCCGAAATCATAAGTGAAGATGATTTTTATAATAAACACTATGCAGTAATGTTTAAAACTATGCTTGAAATGTATAACGAAGGCGAAGAAATTGATGAAGTTACATTTCAAAATAGGCTAAAAGAAAAAGATTTACCACCAAGTGTTACAACGACTGAAAATATAATCGATATTATGAATGCTACCCCTACATCTGTAAAGGTGAAGAACTACGCAGGGATAGTTAAGGAAAAGGCGCTTCTAAGGAAAATAATTAAATTTACACAGAATATAGAAGGACAATGCTATGCTGGAAAGAATAGTTTAGAGACCATTCTTGAGGAGACAGAAAAAGGAACCTTTGATCTTGTTAAGAATAAAGGAGCCGATGATTTTGTTGATATAGGTACAATAGTATTTAATGCTTTACAGAGAATAGAATCAGCAAGCAAGAAAAAGGGTCCCGTTACAGGTGTACCTACAGGATTTACTGACTTAGATTATCAAACTGCAGGGCTACAGCCATCTGATTTGATTCTAGTGGCAGCAAGACCTTCTATGGGAAAGACGGCATTTGTTCTTAATATAGCGCAGAATACGGCTGTTAGAAATAATTTTCCAACGGTTATTTTCTCACTGGAAATGTCAAAAGAACAATTGATTAACAGAATATTCTCATTAGAAACTGGTATAGATGCTCAGAAACTAAGAACAGGAGAATTAACTGAGGAAGAGTGGATGATTCTTGCAGAAGCATCATCTGTTGTGGGATCTAGTGGCTTAATTATTGATGATACGTCAAGTATTTCTATAAGTAACCTTAAGAGTAAGTGTAGAAAGTATAAGCTAGATTATGATATTGGATTAATAATTATTGACTACCTTCAGTTAATGGAGACAGGTAATAAGAATGAGTCGCACCAGTTAGCAATAGCAGAAATATCAAGATCATTAAAGTCTCTAGCTAGGGAATTAAATGTACCTGTTGTGGCATTGTCTCAGCTTTCTCGTAATGTTGAAAAGAGAGATGATAAGAGACCTATGCTATCAGATCTTCGAGACTCTGGTGCTATTGAGCAGGATGCCGACGTAGTTATGTTTATCTATCGTGACGATTATTATAATAAGGATACAGAGAGAAAGAATGTATCAGAAATCATTGTTGCGAAGCAAAGAAATGGTCCTGTTGGAACTGTTGAACTAGCTTGGCTACCTGAATTAACTAAATTTGCTAATAAAGAAAGAGAGCATGATAATTAAAAAAGTTCAAGTACCTGTACGCCACTAAAAATGTGGCTTAACAGGTCTTGAACTTTTTTTATCACTACATATAATGTGGCTTAACAGGTCTTGAACTTTTTCTTTCATTACATAGAATGTGGCTTAACAAATCTTGAACTTATTTGTAATTTGTTATGCCTGGCTTGCTAGGAAATCATTAATATCATCAACTAAACCATCAGGGTCGATTCCATGAACAGCAGCAGCCTGCTCAATAGTTTCCATCTGGCTTGAAGGACATCCTAGACAATGCATTCCAATATTTAATAAAAGTGGCGCAACGTTTTCATCAATTTGAAGAAGTTCACCAATCATTGTGTCTTTAGTTACTTTTGCCATTATAATTACCTCCTTATTATTAGTAACACATGTATTATAGTATGTTTATAACAAGTTTACAACAAATATTTGTACAGAGTATGAAAACAGGTATAATCCTAATTATTGATAAAAATATGCATCATAATACTATAAATTGTGGTTGTTAAATGATTTGATTTGCGATAAAATAAGTATAGCGTAATTAATTACATTATATGAGGAGGTTACAATTATGGCATACGTTATTTCTGATGAGTGTGTATCATGTGGAACATGTGCTCCTGAGTGCCCTGTAGATGCTATTTCTGAAGGCGATGGAAAGTACAATATTGCTGAAGATGCATGCGTTGAATGTGGAACTTGTGCTGGTGTTTGTCCAACAGGCGCTATCAAAGAGCCATAGAAGATAATAATGATAAGAAGAGCATTGACATTAGTCAATGCTCTTTTTTTTGTAAATATTTTTAGACAATATAAAGAAACTATTGAAAAAAAACACTGGCTGTGGTAAATTAATTAAAAGGTTTAATTAATTATTATATTTGAAGAGGATTTATTGATGAGTGTAAAAAAAAGAGTAGTTAATCTTATAGTTGGATTTGTCCTATATCTTGGAATAGCATATGGGCTAGGGCTTACGGGAGTAATTGACCTTACGGCTGCAAAGGGTATAGGCGTAGCGGTGTGGATGATATACTGGTGGGTTACAAGACCTGTTAACATCACAGTAACAGCACTTCTTCCTGCAGTTGTTAATGCGCTCTTTAACATCGTTCCAATGGAGGATATCATTAGTCAGTATTCTTCAAGCAGTATTATTCTTATATTTGGTTCCTGCTTACTTACAGCACCATGGGCGGCAATCGGACTTGATAAGAGAATTTCCCTTAAGGCCTTATCACTAATCGGACCATCAATGAAGTCCCAGATAGCAGTATGGTTGTTAGCAGCAATCGTATTATCTAATATGATGCCTAATGTAGTAGTTGTTGCTATTTTCACACCAATAGCGGTATCAATGCTTAAGGCAGCAGGCTACGAAGATATTAAGAAATGTGAACCTGCTGTGCCAATCCTATGTGCAATTGCATGGGGTGCTCAACTAGGAGGTGCTGGAACACCACTTGGCGGCGCAATGAATATTACGGCAATTGATTTTATAGAGAAGTATACAGGCAAAGAATTCATGTATGTGGATTGGATTATAAGAATGCTTCCATATACATTGATTGCTGCTGTTGTTATTCTTCTTATGATGATATTCAAGAAGAGAAAGGTTAATAGGTTAGAGGGTACTAAAGAGTATTTCAAAGAGAGCTATGCTAAGCTTGGACCAATGAAGAGAGAAGAGAAGATAAGCTTAGTATTATTCATTATTGCTATGCTTGGATCTTTCCTTCGTCCACTTTATGCTGACTTACTGCCAGGACTTGTACCTGCATATTTATTCCTAACTACAGGACTTATTAACTTTATCATAATAGCAGCAGATAAAAAGAGTATGTTGTTAGAGTGGGAAGGCGCACAGAAGGAAGTTATGTGGGGAATGTTACTTTTATTTGCAGGTGGTCTTGCTCTTGGACAGATTCTAACTGGTTCTGGCGCAAATGATGTTATAGCAGATGTAATTTCTAAGATTAATCTTGAAGGTGGACTTGGCACAATCGCAATATTTGCGATATTTGCATGTATTATATCGGAGATGACCAACTCTACTGTATCGGCTGCCGTCACCATTCCAATTGTAATTGGTGTAACTACTAAGATGGGACTCAACCCGATACCGTACATATTCACAACAGCCATGGCAATGAACTATGAATCCCTGCTTCCAGTAAGTGTAAGAGCTATCACTGTAAGCCATGGAATTGAACCAAATGTAATGATGAAGACAGGTTTCCCAATAACAATCGTTCGTATGCTAGTAGCCATTGCTTGTGGATACATTATGATGCTAATCTGGCCTGGCTTCGGAGAGCTGTAGGGTAATTTGGTTTTTGAGAAAAGATGGGATATAGGGCCTTTTAGCCTTATGTCAAAGTTAGAAGATGTTAGAGATAACCAAATAAAAAAATTTTTCAACAGGACGTTGAAAAAAGGCTTGCATCGACAGGATGTCGAATTGCAAGCCGGTTTTTTTTATATATTTAATAATTATAACAAGGTTATCTCTTACATATTCTTACTGAAGACATACTAGCAAAAGGTCCTGTATCTCATCTTGAATCAAAAAACTAATATCCTACAGCTGCTGTAAAGTAGATAGAGCATTCTTAAGGATTACAGAAGAATAGTGCTCTGTGAAGTAGGCATCACTTCCTAGTGATAGATTCTCTTGTTGTCCGTATTCAGAGATTATATTACATACCTTATTGAATTCTTCTGGTGTGTGATCTGATTTGCTAATTACAAGATAATATTTCTTGTTGTGTTTGTTCTTATAAAGCGCATTTTCACCATGATAAAAATCACCAAGGACAGAAGAAAGTTCAATAACATCGTCTAATGAGTTGAAGACAAATAGCTTTGTTATATCAATAGGTATTTCCACTTCAGCTTTAGATTTACTGTCATTGCTAAGTGCATCTGATACTTCTTTTGCTTTCTTGAATAAATCAATAATATCACTTGCAGAAGAAGGCTTCACAGGTTCAATATGCTGGTATTCAACATCTTCTTCATCGTAGTCATAATCCATGAAGTCATCAAGTTCTTGGTCGTCACTTTCAGTATCTTCAGTGAACCTGGAGAATCTGGTATCTAATTCTTCTGGATATTCAATCTTAGTTACAATAAGAACTATGCTGTCGTCGGAAAGTGGGACAGCTTCTATCATAAGCGGAATGTCTTCTGCTTCAAATCCATATTTGTATGAGGCCCATTTTAGCATTTCTCTAAATAGAGACTTAGCTTTTTCTGTGCCATAGGCAAGCTCACTGAGCTTAATGTGGCGTAGTTCCAAGTCTTCCTTTGTAAGCGTACAACGAATCTGGTTATCATTAATCTTTTCAATTTTCATGAACCTCACCCCCTTACATCTTTTCTTATTTTAATTATAAAGTAGATAAAAAATGATGTAAACATAAAAACCAGAATTCATAAAAGATACACACAAATTATAAGAAGTGTGAGGAAAAAGTTAACACTTTATAAACTTTATTAACAAATTATTAACACTTTATAAAAGATTTATTAAATTTTATAAGATAGTATTGAATAAAAGAGTATTATTTGATAAAACCTTTTCTAGAGATGCTTCTTTCGAAAGAAGGAGGCGATAAGGATTTATATTTCACAAAGTTTATCTAATAAGTATGAAGAGCTTTCGGTTATATACGAATCAGCAGCCAGCTTAGTAGTACTTGTCAGACACAAAGGATTGAATCACGAGAGAGTAATAAAGAGAGTTTCTAAACAAGGAACAAATTCTGAAAGTGATTCATCATCTATGAAAGAGGCAGAAATCCTCTTGAATCTGAGACATCCTAACATACCCATACTATATGATTTAGAAGAAGATGAAGAATACTTCTATATAGTTGAGGAATATATTGTTGGAGAGTCTATGGCAGATTATTTATATCTGCATCAAAGCATTTCCCATAAAGAGCTTACAAAGATAGCAATAGAGATATATGATGTTTTGGAGTTTTTACACAATCTTAACAATCCTATTTGTTATCAGGATATGAAGTTAGAACATATATACCTGTCTAATGGTCGTATAGTACTTATAGATTATGGAATAGCTTCTTATCTAAGGGATAATGAGAAAGCAAAATATGGAACTTTGTCATATGTATCGAATGAGCAGTTAAAAGGAAAGTGTAGTTTAAGTAATGACATTTACAATACCAAGGTTGCACTTAAAAGAATATATGATAGTTCAAAGGAGAAGAGAAATCTAGCAATTGAAAAGCGCTTGAATCTTAAAGATCTTAATAGTGCAAAAGAAGAAAAAAGGCTATGGATTTCTATTTACGAAAGTAAAAATAATGTGAAGAAGCATCTCGATGTGAAAATAGGAGTTGTAGGAAATGACGTTGGAATAGGTGTAAGTCATATAGCAATATCTCTATGTTCTTACCTTAACAGCAAGGGAGTTGTAAGTTATTACATTGATTGCTGTGAAAAAAAGGTTATAGAGAATATTATTGCAAGGGACCGAGGCTTTTTTGAGAGGGATAATATTATATACCACGATAATTTTAAGGGAGTGAAAGTATCAGGAGAAGCTGTCTTAAAGAAAATACCTCCTCAGGGGCTGTACGTTATGGATTTTGGTACGGATGTTCAAGCAGCTAAGTCATGTGATTTTATATTATATGTTGTTTCTTCAAGACCATATAAGAGTAATGAAATAGATGACATCGCAAAGGAGTTAAGAACATTTGTGGTAATAAATCCAGCAGTTATGTTTATTGGAGTAGAAGTTGCAAAAATAGTTCAAAAGAAAGTATATGCATTTCCAATAGATGAAGATCCGTTTTCTATAACAAAAAAGAAGGAGAAATTGTTTAATCGTATTCTAGAGACAATTGAAGGTGCAATATGAAAAGTATTTATCGAGAGAAGAAAACAAAAATATACGCAATATATGGCATGGGAAGTACTCGGTTTTCAATTGCCTTTGGTAATTATTATTGTAGTTATCTAAGAAAGAAAACAGCAATAATTGAAGTAGGTGAAGGAAATATAGCTGATATTCCAAGTGACAAGAGTTATAAAACTAAGTCGATAATAAACGAGGATATAGTGGGCTTTACGAAGATGAAGTTAGATTATTATCCAAGCCTATGTTACGAAGAAGTGCTGAAGATATTAAATGGGAAATATGAAATATTCATAATGGATATCAAAGAGTTAAGCCATGATTATATGAACCTATTTAGATTAAGTGATAAGAGTATGTTTCTATGTAATATTGCAAGTTTCAATAGACGATCATCATTAAGTTGTAAAAATGTGTTTGAGAATGGCATGGTTGAAGTGGAGTTTTACTGTTACCTTTTGAACAATGAAGATAAGACTTGGTATGAGAATACGTTTAGAAATTCGAAGTTTTACACAGGTATTAAAGAAATGCTTTTTATAAAGAATCCGGATAAGTTATCTAGAGAAGATATAGAATTTCTCAAAACAATAGGCTGCTAGTAATAAAATATTATAAATAATGAAAGGAGGAAGAAATCCAGGTAGGATATAATTTGTGTAATTAGAAGATTCTAATGTCTGCTTTCCTACCGTAAGAAAAATTTATAATCATTAAATAGAATAATTTTGAAATTAAGATAAGAGAAGTGCCACTAGGAAGTCTTTTCCTAGTGGTTTTTTTTTGATATAATTAAGCCATTAGCGAAATATAAGCGGGGGAATTTATGGATAATATAAAAAAATTCTTAAAAAACTTATTTAAGGACAAAAGATTTATAATAATGCTAGTTATTCTCGTGGTTCTAATTGTTGCGGGAATAATTCTTTATAATGTAAGGTATTCACCAACTTCAGAAACTATGACACTTGAAGAATATTATGAAGTTGCAGATGGTGAAACTGCAATTATAATTGATGGTGAGTTGATTTCAAAAACAGATGGAACTTCATTAGGCCTTGTACGTAACAACAAACCTTATGTCCAGGCTGAATTAATAAATGATTCTATTAAAGATGTATATGCATACGATGAAGTTGGACACACAGTATGTTATACAACAAAAGAAGGAACATATAAAGCAAATGCAGGAAATAAGGGCTACACATTTAATGGTCAAAGTGTAAATAAGGATTATGTTCCATTTATAGAAGAGGCAGGAAGAGCATATCTTTCCTTAGCTTTTATTAAGGATTCAAATGGAACAGATTACACATTTAATGAAAACCCTGCAAGAACAGCTATCTATACAGCAGGAAAAGAAAGGACCACTGCAACTGTCAGAAAAGATACACCAATGAGAAGATTTGGTGGTAATAGGAGTAAAATCCTTAGCACTGCAAAAGAAGATGATAAAGTAACTATAGTTGACAACTATGGAAGCTGGAGCCAGATACTTACAGAACAGGGAGTACTTGGGTGTGTAGAAAATGGATATCTTAAGGATAAAGAGACTAGCAATAATAAAACAGGTGCTGCACAAGAAGAATTAAATCATAATTTAATGAAAGAAAAAATAAGAATGGGATGGCACCAGATATTCAATAGCACGGCAAATGATCAGGTTAGTAGTGTTATATCTGCAGCACCGGGAATGAATGTTATAAGCCCAACATGGATTCAAATAAAAGATAATAAAGGCAATATAAACGACATGTCTTCCGCAAATTATGTAAAGTTTTGCCACGACCAAAACATTAAAGTGTGGAGTCTTGTAAGCAATATTGAGAAGGATGTTGACGAGGGTTCCTTATTCAAAGTTGCACAAAACCGAGAAAATCTTATTAACAATATAATTAATTCAGTTACAGCAGTAGGTGCTGATGGAATTAACGTGGATATGGAATCAGTAGGTGATGCCAATGTTGATGGATATGTAGAATTCATCAAGGAGCTTGCACTAAAATGTAAGGAGAAAGGACTAGTACTTTCTGTTGATAATTACAATATAGATTCTGCTAATTATAAGGTGGGAATACAGTCAAGGTACGCTGATTATATAGTTCTATTCGGATATGATGAGACATGGACAGGTAGTCCGACGGCTGGATCTAATAATTCCATGGGATTTGTAAAAGAGGGTGTTGAAGATATGCTAGATGAAGGAGTTGATAAAAATCAACTTATATTAGCAATACCATTCTATACGCGTCTTTGGACTCAGACTGGTCAAAATGTAACAAGTGAAACAGTTTCTTTGAAGGATACACCAGACGTACTTGCAAAGAATAATGCTACTCCAACCTGGATAAAAGAAAATAAAGAAAACTATGCAGAGTGGCAAAAGGGTGATGGAAAATGTATGATCTGGATAGTTGATGATAAGTCACTGAAGGAAAGATGTGATTATGCAATGAGTAAGAATATAGCTGGAATATCTGCCTGGAAGCTTGGTTATGAAACAGTTGACACATGGAAAATGATTAAAGATACGGTAAAGTAATACAATTCAAGAAAACTAGAGTTCCAAAAGTAGTTTTTCGTTGAATAGAAATTGAAAAATGATATAATAACCCTATGGAAACTCTTATATTAAAGGTTGATAAATCAAGTGAAGGATACAAAAAGCTTGATATAGCAGCTCGAATAATAAAAGAAGGAGGACTTGTAGCATTTCCTACGGAAACGGTATATGGCCTGGGTGGAGATGCAAAGAATCCTAAATCTTGTAAGAAAATATATAAAGCGAAGGGACGTCCTAGTGACAATCCTTTAATAGTACATATAGCTGAATTTAGACAATTAGAAGACATAGTTGAAGAAGTGCCTGACACTGCAAGAGAGTTAGCAGATGCCTTTTGGCCAGGTCCATTAACTATGATTCTAAAGAAGAATAAAGTCATTCCAAAACAGACAACAGGTGGATTAGATACTGTTGCAATTCGTATGCCCAATGATGATATTGCCAGAGAATTGATACTTAGAAGCGAATGTCTAATTGCAGCACCATCTGCAAATGTGTCTGGAAAGCCTAGTCCAACAATTGCAGACCATGTCTATAATGATTTGTCTGGAAGAATAGATGCGGTAATAGATGGTGGACATGCAGTAATAGGGCTGGAATCAACTATTATTGATTTGACTTCAGATGTACCAACAATATTACGACCAGGTGCAATTACAAAGGAGATGCTAGAAAGAGTAATTGGAAGGGTAGAAATTGATTCGGCACTTCTTATAGAAGACGAAGAACAAAAGCCCAAAGCACCAGGAATGAAGTATAAGCATTATGCACCTAAAGCAGACTTAACTATTGTAGAAGGTAACGCCTCTAAGGTTGTTGTATATGTTAATTCCAAAGTTGTTGCAAATAAAGATAAAGGTGTTGTAACAGGAGTAATTGCAAGTGATGAAAATGCTTCAAGATACTCAGCAGAAGTAGTTAAAACAATAGGTTCTATTGAAGATGAAGAGGCGATAGCTCATAACTTATATGGAATACTAAGAGAATTTGATGAGACTGATGTAAAGGAAATTTATTCAGAAAGCTTCGAAGGGGATGGAATAAGAGGAGCTATTATGAATAGGCTTCTTAAAGCAGCAGGTCATAAAGTGATAAATGCTGATAAAGAAGCTATTACAAGAATTATTTTTGCAGGAAAGAATGGCTCATCTAGAAGTCCAATGGCTTCATATATATTAAAATCAATGGATGCTTCTAAGGATTATGAAATTCTTTCAAGAGGAATACTTGTTCAATTTCCTGAACCTCTTAATCCTAAAGTTGAAGCAGTTCTTGCAAGTAATGGCATAGAAGTAGGGGACTTTCATGCTGTTGAATTAACAGATAATGATATTAATTCATCCACAATAATTTTTACTATGGAAGAATCTCATAAAGATAAAATCATAGAGAAATTAGAGAAGGCAAATGAGGAGAATACATTTGTATTACCAACATATGTGGGAGATGAACTAGAAATATTAAATCCATATGGTGGAGGACTTCAACTATATGGACTGTGTTTTGAAGCATTAAAAGAAACACTTAATAAATTAGTGAATATACTTAATCAGGAGAGGTAATATGAGCGACAAAAGAAAAGATTACATTAGTTGGGATGAATATTTCATGGGAGTTGCAGTATTATCGGGTATGCGTTCGAAAGACCCTAATACGCAAGTAGGTGCATGTATCGTTAGTAAAGATAATAAGATTCTTTCTATGGGATACAATGGTTTTCCTACAGGCTGTTCAGATGATGATTTCCCATGGTGTCGTGATGGAGATCCCCTTGATAACAAGTACTTTTATACAACACATTCAGAATTAAATGCTATTCTAAATTATCGTGGAGGTAGCCTTGAAGGAACGAAGTTATATGTATCTTTGTTTCCTTGTAATGAATGTGCTAAAGCTATCATACAGGCTGGTATAAAAACGATTATTTATTCTAGTGATAAATATGCTACAACACCTTCTGTTATTGCATCTAAGAGAATGCTCAAAGCAGCAGGCGTTGAATTCTATAAGTATGAAGAGTCTGGAAGAGAAATTAAGATGACTTTATAGGGAGAAAACTTGAATAAAAAGAAAAATGAAGTTGCAGACATGCTGGTTCTAATTATGCAGATTGGGATTAGCATGATAGTTCCCATTGCCCTTATGGTTCTGTTATCTATATTTATTGCTGATAAAACAGGAATCAAATGGATAAGCGTAATACTTTTTGTTATTGGAGCTGCAGCAGGAATGAGAAATGTATATATGCTTGTGAAGAAATATCTTCAGAAGAAAAAAGAACCCTATGAGATAGCAAGAGAAGAAGCAGAAAATAAGGGAGAAAATAGTAAGAATGAATTTAGTGAAGAGAATGAGACAGATAAATAGTTCTTTACCCTTATTGCTTTTGGGAATTGTGATATGGGGATGTCTGGTTCAATTAGTAGGTATATGGTTTGTTGAAGACAAGCTAAGATATTCTACAGGCACTTGGATTGGCGTAAGCCTGGCCGTATTTATGGCTATTAACCTTGCACTTGTTATAGAGTCAGCAGTTGACAGAGGTTCTAGTGTAGGGGTACTTCGCTTTAAGTCAATTTTAAGATATTTAGTAGTCATCGCAGTATTCTTTGTAATGATTTACTTTAATCTTGGCAATTGGATAAGTGCATTTATTGCAGTTATGGGGCTAAAGGTTAGCGCATATGCACAACCTTTTATTATAAAGATAATTCATAAAGAAAGGATCTAGAAAAGGAGGTGAAAATGTGAATGGACTTATTCTAGCAGATGCGTCAGCAGATAATATAGATTTTATGATACATGGGCTTTTTTCATATAATCTATTTGGACACGAAGTCTGGATTACAACGAGTCATGTATGTATATTAATTGTTATGCTGATTCTGATAGGCTTTGCAATTGTAGCCAATCGGAAATTAAAACACGCTAAGGAAGTTCCAGAAGGTCTACAGAATGTTGTTGAACTTATGGTGGAGAAACTCCAGGGAATGGTAGGAAATACCATGGGAAAACATGCACCTAAGTTTGCAAATTGGATTTTTACAATATTTGCATTCATATTACTTAGCAACATATCCGGCTTATTTGGATTAAGACCGCCAACAGCAGATTACGGCACAACGTTGGCTTTAGCGTTAATTACATTTGTGCTTATATGGTTTAATACATTTAAGCATAATAGCTTGAAAGAAATTTGGATTGATAAGTGTTCACCGTTACCACCTTGGTTGCCAATATGGTTGCCAATCAACTTGATAGGTGATATTGCAGTGCCAATATCATTATCACTTCGTTTGTTTGCCAATGTACTATCTGGAACTGTTATGATGGCCCTCGTATATGGTTTGTTAGCAAAGATAGCTTACATTTGGCCGGCAGCGCTTCACGTATACTTTGATTTGTTCGCAGGAGGAATTCAAACATACGTATTCTGTATGCTCACTATGACATACATTTCTAATGCAATCGGAGACGATGAATAAAATTTTAGGAGGATTAAACAATGAATATTACAGGTGAGGAATTAATTTTAGCATGTTCAGCAATTGGTGCAGGTCTAGCTGTTATGGGTGGTATCGGTACTGGTATTGGACAAGGTAATGCGGCTGGTTCAGCTGCTGCAGCAGTAGGAAGAAACCCTGGTGCAAAATCAGATATTACAGGAACTATGTTACTTGGACAAGCCGTTGCGGAGACAACTGGTTTATATGGTCTATTAGTTGCTATGTTACTACTCTTTGTAAAACCACTTGTAGGTTAATTCCTAGAGATGGTATAAAAAGGAGGTATGTAGCGAATGGAAAGATTATTTAATCTAGATGCCCAGCTACTACACGATAGCGCATTACTCGCTATATCAGTATTTGTATTGTTTTTATTCTTGTCGTATTTGTTATGGAATCCGGCAAAGAAGTTGTTACAGGATCGTAAAGATAAGATAGCAAACGATATAGCAAATGCAACTAACGATAAGGAAGAAGCTGCTAAGCTCAAAGCAGAATATGAAGCAAAGCTTAGAGATATTGACAAAGAAGCAGATGTAATTCTATCAGAAGCTAGGCAGAAAGCTTTAAAAAATGAAACCAATATAGTAAATGAAGCTAAGGAAGAAGCAGCACGAATAATCGCAAGAGCAAGAGAAGAAGCAGAGCTTGAGAAGAAACGTGCAGCTGATGAAATGAAGCAAGAGATGGTAACTGTTGCAGCTATGATGGCTAAGAAAGTTGTATCAGCTAACATTGATGTAGCAGTTCAGGAAACCTTAGTTGATGAAACATTAAGAGAGATGGGTGATTCTACATGGCAAAGTTAGTATCAAACGTATACGGTGATGCGTTGTTTGAGTTAGCTTTAGAGTTAGACAGAATCGATGAATTTACTGAAGAAGTAAATGGAATAATTGATGTTCTAGAAGAGAATAAAGACCTATCTAAGATGATGTGTCATCCGAAAATCGTTAAAGAAGAAAAGATTGAAGTGGTTGAAAACATTTTCAAGGGTCGCGTCAGTGACGAGATTGTTGGACTTATGGTAATGGTTATTGAGAAAGACCATTTCAAGGATATGGAAGCTGTATTCAATTACTATGTTGATAAAGTAAAAGAATACAAGGGAATTGGTGTTGCAAAGGTACAGACACCAATGGAACTTACAGATGCTCAGAAGAAGAGTGTAGAGAAGAAGCTTCTTGATACTACAGATTATGTGTCATTTGAGATGCATTATGAAGTAGAACCCGATTTAATCGGAGGCATGGTAATTCGTATAGGAGACAGGGTTGTGGATAGCTCAGTCAAGACTAAAATATATGAATTATCGAAGGAACTGTCCAAAATACAATTGAAAGTAGGTGAAACTGCTCCATGAATTTAAAACCAGAAGAAATTAGCTCTGTTATAAAAGAGCAAATGCAAAGATATGCTTCTCAGCTGGAAGTGGCAGACGTTGGTACTGTAATTCAGGTTGCTGATGGTATAGCCAGAGTTCACGGACTTGAGAAAGCAATGCAAGGTGAATTATTAGAATTTCCTGGCGAAGTATATGGAATGGTATTGAACTTAGAAGAAGATAACGTTGGTGCCGTATTACTTGGTGATCATCGTAATATCAATGAAGGAGATACCGTTAAGACAACAGGGCGTGTTGTAGAGGTACCAGTTGGTGACGCAATGCTAGGCCGTGTTGTTAATGCTCTTGGTCAACCAATTGATGGTAAAGGACCAATTGAAACAACAAGCTTTCGTCAGATTGAAAGAGTCGCACATGGTGTAATTGATAGAAAATCAGTTGATACACCATTACAGACAGGTATTAAAGCTATTGACTCAATGATTCCTATTGGAAGAGGACAAAGAGAGTTAATCATTGGTGATAAGCAGACAGGTAAGACTGCAATAGCTATTGATACAATTATTAATCAAAAAGGTCAGGGTGTGAAATGTATCTATGTAGCAATAGGTCAGAAAGCATCAACAGTTGCAAGTATTGTTAAAGAATTAGAAGAGTTTGGTGCAATGAGTTATACAACAGTAGTAGCATCAACAGCTTCTGAGCTTGCTCCACTTCAATATATTGCTCCATATGCAGGATGTGCTATAGGTGAGGAATGGATGGAGAATGGCGAAGACGTTCTTGTAATATATGATGATTTGAGTAAACATGCTACAGCTTATCGTACACTTTCATTACTACTTCGTCGTCCACCAGGACGTGAAGCTTACCCAGGTGATGTATTCTATCTACATTCAAGACTTCTTGAAAGAGCTTCAAGACTTAATGAAGAGTTAGGTGGAGGATCATTAACAGCCCTTCCAATTATTGAAACACAGGCTGGTGATGTTAGTGCTTACATCCCTACAAATGTAATTTCTATTACTGATGGTCAGATTTACTTAGAGACTGATGCATTTAACGCAGGTTTCAGACCAGCTATTAATGCGGGTCTATCTGTATCTCGTGTAGGTGGTGCTGCTCAGATTAAGGCTATGAAGAAAATAGCTGCACCTATTCGTGTGGAGCTTGCTCAATATAGAGAGCTTGCAAGTTTTGCTCAGTTTGGTTCTGAGCTTGATGCAGATACTGCAGAAAAGCTTGCTCAAGGTGAAAGAATACGTGAGATGCTTAAGCAACCACAATATGCACCAATGCCTGTTGAATATCAAATCATGATTATCTTCGCAGCTACTCAGAAGTATTTACTAGATATTTCAGTTGAAGATGTACTAGAGTTTGAGAAGGCATTATTCGAATTTGTTGATACAAAGTATCCAGATATTCCAGTTTCTATTCGTGAGAAGAAGGAACTTGATGATGATATTAAATCACAATTAGTTAAGGCTATTGAGGAGTGTAAGAAGGACTTTAGTAAGTAGATTAGGTGAAAGGTGGTAAAGTATTATGGCTTCTATGAGAGACATAAAACGTAGAAAACAGAGTGTAACAAGCACTCAGAAAATCACTAAAGCCATGAAGCTTGTATCTACTGTTAAATTGCAAAAAGCAAAACAAAAAGCCGAAAATACAACTCCGTATTTTAATTACATGTATAACACGGTTTGTTCAATGCTAGATAAAGCAGGCGCAATCAATCATCCATATCTCAAGTCAGGTGAGTCAAATAAGAAGGCTATAATTACTATATCTTCAAATAGAGGACTTGCTGGTGGATATAATAGTAATGTAATTAAGCTTATTACAGGTAGTGAAATCGCAAAAGAAGAAGTTTTGCTATATACAATTGGTAAGAAAGCCCATGATGTGTTAGATGGAAAAGGCTACGAAGTGGCTTCAGAATACGACGAAGTCATGGAAGCTCCAACTTATGAAGATGCTATGAGAATCAGTAAAGAAGTCTTAGAGGCATTTACGAATGGAGAAGTTGGCGAAATATATCTTGCATATACACATTTCAAAAATACGGTAAGTCATGAACCTAAGCTTTTAAAACTTCTTCCTGTAGATATCTCAGAAGAAGAGTTGAAGAAGGATGAGGGTGAAAAAGATAGTAAAATGCTTATGAATTTTGAACCAAATCCTGAGGAAGCATTAGACATGATTGTTCCAAAATATGTAACAAGTCTTATATATGGAGCGCTTGTTGAAGCAGTTGCTTCTGAAAATGGAGCCCGTATGCAAGCTATGGATTCTGCAACAAGTAACGCAGAAGACATTATTAGTGATTTAACATTGAAATATAATAGAGCACGTCAAGGATCGATTACTCAGGAACTTACAGAAATCATTGCAGGTGCTGAGGCTATATCGTAAGACGTATTAAGTAAACTTAAGGAGTAAGAAAATGGCAGAGAATAATATTGGAAAAATCACTCAGATTATTGGTGCCGTACTTGATATTAAGTTTCAGGAAGGATACCTTCCAGAAATTAATGATGCTATTAAAGTAACTATGAAAGATGGTAAAACTTTAGTAGTGGAAGTAGCACAACATCTTGGTGATGATACTGTTAGATGCATTGCCATGGGGTCTACGGACGGACTTGTTCGTGGAATGGAGGCAGTTGCAACTGGTTCGCCAATTACAGTTCCTGTAGGAGAAGCTACACTTGGTAGAATCTTTAATGTACTTGGAGAGCCTATTGATGAAATAGAGGCGCCAGAAGTTGAAAAACATTTGCCAATTCATAGAAAAGCACCATCCTTTGAGGAGCAGGCTACAACACAGGAGATGCTAGAAACTGGTATCAAAGTAGTTGATTTGCTTTGTCCTTATCAGAAGGGTGGTAAGATTGGATTATTCGGTGGTGCTGGAGTAGGTAAGACAGTACTTATTCAGGAATTGATTCACAATATCGCTACAGAGCATGGTGGATATTCAGTATTCACAGGTGTAGGAGAGCGAACACGTGAAGGTAATGACCTTTATTTCGAAATGAAGGAATCAGGCGTTATTGACAAGACTTGTATGGTATTTGGTCAGATGAATGAGCCACCTGGAGCTCGTATGAGAGTTGGTCTTACAGGACTTACAATGGCTGAGTATTTCCGTGATGAAGGTGGAAAGGATGTGTTACTCTTTATTGATAACATTTTCCGTTTTACTCAGGCTGGTTCAGAGGTTTCGGCTTTACTTGGACGTATGCCTTCAGCCGTAGGTTATCAACCAACACTTCAGACAGAAATGGGTGCTTTGCAGGAGCGAATCACATCAACAAAGAATGGATCAATTACATCAGTTCAAGCTGTATATGTGCCTGCTGATGACTTAACAGACCCTGCACCAGCTACAACATTTGCCCACTTAGATGCAACAACGGTACTTGAGCGTTCTATCGCTGAGCTTGGTATTTATCCAGCTGTTGATCCTCTAGGTTCAACATCCCGTATCCTTGATCCACGTATTGTAGGACAGGAACATTTCGAAGTTGCACGTGGTGTACAAGAGATTCTTCAGAAGTATAAAGAGTTACAAGATATTATTGCAATTCTTGGTATGGATGAATTATCAGAAGAAGATAAGCTTGTTGTTAGCCGTGCTCGTAAGGTACAGAGATTCCTATCTCAACCTTTCTTTGTGGCAGGACAGTTTACAGGTCTAGAGGGTAAATATGTACCTATTAATGAGACAATTCGTGGATTTAAGGAGATTCTCGAAGGAAAGCATGACGACATTCCAGAAGGACATTTCCTAAATGCAGGTTCTATTGATGAAGTTCGAGCTCGTATGCAGTAAGGAGTGAGACTATGGCAAAGAATTTGGTAGATGTCGAAATCATTACGCCAGATCGTGTATTCTATACAGGCGAAGCAACAATGATTGAGTTTAACACAACAGAAGGTGAAATAGGTGTATATCCCAATCATATTGCTCTTACAACTGTAATTGCACCTGGTATTGTTACCATTTCAACAGAGGGAGAAGCGGTAAAAGCGGCTGTTCATGCTGGCTTTGCAGAAATTCTTCCAGATAAGGTGACACTTCTTGCAGAGATTGCAGAATGGCCAGATGAAATCGACGTAAAGAGAGCGCAGGCAGCAGAAGAGCGAGCAAGAGAAAGGCTTGAAAAGAAAGATGCAAATCTTGATGTTATGAGAGCTGAGATTGCGCTTAAGAAGGCTTTGGTAAGACAAAACCTAAAAGTATAATATTCATTGTTTTTTATTCCCGGTTTAACTATTAATAGTTAAACCGGGGTTTTTTATATGGATATAACATCTTGTGTAAATGAGATTTTTGTGGTTAAATAGTGGCTATGAAAATAGTTGGAGAAAAACTTGATAAAACAAGGGCTATAGTGTCCTTTATATTGGGAATAATATGTAGTGTTGGAATTCAGCTATCTTTGGTTGCCAAGGCGACAGAGGAAAATACGGATGAAGTTATTGATCTAAGTAATGAGTGGATTCTGGCTGTTAGAACATTATATTTATCTATGAAAACATCTAAGATAACAACAGTACTTCTTGCAATATGTCTTGCAGTCATTATCTATAAAGGTAGCAAGATTGTGCTTGAGAAATGGCAAAAAGTAGTACTTATTGTTTTTTCTGTTGTATTCTCTTTTATGCAACTTCTTGCACTATCATTAAAAGAAGACGATAATCTAGATTATGTATTTGGATCAGGACTTAATGTGTTTAGATCTTTAATACATGGGATAACCTTAGCACTTGTTTGCTATATGGTTCTTAAGATTATTACAATACTTATACGAAGATATTGTATACAAAAAGAATTAGATAATTCTAAGATAACATGGAAGAATAGTTTGATAATGGTAGCATTATTCTTTGTGGCATATCTTCCGTATTTTATACTGTTTTATCCTGGCACGGCAAATGTTGATACAGTAATACAATTAATGCAGAGCTTTAAGATTCCTAGTTATATCAATGACATAACAACAATTCATCCCCCTGAGGCTTATTATACTAATCATCATCCATTTGCAGTGACGAAGCTGTTTGAGGCGTTTTTTAAATTAGGATTAAATATATTTGGAGATATAAGAATAGGAGTTGCCATCTATATTATTCTACATATGCTGTTTATTGCCGCTGTATTTACCGTTGCGTTGCAATATTTGAGGTATATAGGTATTACAAAAAAGAGACTGATATTCATTCAAGTCGTATTAATGTTTCTTCCTATTTTTCCGATGTATGCAATATGCATGGTTAAGGATACGTTATTTTCCGCATTTGCGCTTCTTCTTATAATAATGATGTATGAAGTTGCAAGAACAAAGGGTAAGTGTTTTAAGATATGGTGGTTTGACTTGTTATTAGCTATCAACTGTGCTTTTATAATGCTTACGAAAAATTATGGAGTTCATATATTAGTTATAGTAGCAATAGTATATGCGATAGTATATAGAAAGTACATTTTACAGGTTGTTGTAACATTTGTTCCTGTTATATTAATATACCAGTTAGTATGGACTATGATTCTTCTTCCCCTATGGAATGTAGCACCTGTAGGAAAGCAGGAAGTCTTAAGTGTTCCTTTCCAACAAACTGCGAGATATGTAAGCGAATATGGAGAAGAAGTAACAGAGGAAGAGAAAGCTGCAATAAATGCTGTATTACCTTATAAGCGACTTAAGAAACTGTACGAGCCTATGCTCAGTGATTGGGTAAAAGAAAAATATAATCAGGAAGCTACTAGCGAAGATTTGAAAAATTATTTTGCTGTGTGGTGGCAAATGTTCTTAAAACACCCTGGTTTATACATTGAATCTGTACTTAATAATACATATGAGTATTGGGATATGGATAAAATATCGGATTTAGAATATTATGATTTTAGCCCATATTTGCAGGAGCATGATCCAAATGGAGAATATACTGAATTATATGTAACGAACAATTATAATACTGGTGGAGAAAGGTATGCTGTATATCAGTTGATATTAATGTTGGAAAAAACACCAATTGTGAATGTATTTGCATCTCTAGGATTGTTACCGTGGCTAATATTGTATATGATAGTATTTAGTGTTTTCGATAAAAGAAAAGATTATATACTTACATACCTTGTTCCAGTAATAATATATGCAATATGTATGGTGGGACCGGATAACGGTAATTCCAGGTATATTATGCCGGTGATATTCGCAATACCATATCTTATAGCGTTGTTATTCAGACCAGTAGATAAAGATGAACAAAATCAATAAAACTGTCAGAAAATGGAAATATCTGCTATAATAGTCTAGAATAATTAGAAAGTGAGAAAAAGCCAATGGATCTAGATCGTGAAAAAGAACGAGAATTAGATGAATTACATTCACAAGTTCGAAAAATTGAAATTGAAAAACAGCAGCTTAAGGATAAATTGCAACAACTAGAAACGGCGGAACTAAAGCTTAAAGAAAGAATAAATGAAATGAATGACGATGATTATGTCGAGAGAAAGCTGCAGCTTTTGTATGATCAGAAGAGAGAGCAGAAGAAGTAGGGGATGATGAGAAGATGCTGATTATGTATTGTAATAGAGCATCTTCTTGTTTTGTCTTTGAGGAAAAGGAAGATGAATACGTTAAAGAAGAAATACAATAAAAAGTCAAGATATGCCTTTGTATTAGGTTTGATAATAGGCATAATTGTCTTTATAGCAATATATGGTATATCAATTATTAATCCCACAAATACAGAGTGGCTTCTTCATTCTGACGATATAGAAGGGAGCATTGATTTAACACAACATTACATGGGGTGGGTGTATTATCGAGACACACCATGGACATTTCCTATAGGACTTACTGAAGGAATATACAACGAGCCTGTGTCAGTAGTTTATACTGATTCTATACCTTTATTTGCGATATTCTTTAAGATTTTTTCAGGAATACTTCCTAATGCATTTCAGTATATGGGTATTTTCGGACTGATGTGTTATGCGCTTATGGGAGGCTTTGGCGCACTTGTGACAAGAAGATATAGCCATAATATTATCGTAAATGTTGTTTCTTCGAGTTTCTTTGTATTATCACCAGTTTTACTTAATAGAATGTTTTTACATACTGCTTTAAGCGCACATTTTCTTATTGTTGCAGCTATTGTTCTTTGGCTATATAGAAGCAAAATTAAACACGGAAGTTACATATGGTTATGGATCGTGCTTATTGCAGGCGGAACGTTAATAAATGCCTATTTTACACCAATCCTTTTTGGAATACTATTATGCTCTATTCTTCAAGATATAGTATGTGGTGAAAGAATAAGAAACTGTGTTATGCTCTTGATACTTCCACTTGTTATTACATTAATATGTGCTTGGATTATAGGGATGTTTTACGGAGAAACGAATGCAAGCGGAAGTGGCGGTTTAGACATTTTATCATTTAATTTAGATGCTTTATTCAATCCAATGACATACGCTACTGATTTTGGACATTTTACGCATGATTTTAGAGAAATAAGCTATTCAAGTATTGTTAGAAACTTTCCACTAGTGACACCTTATCAAAATGAAGGGTTTGCATATTTAGGCTTAGGTATGTTGATACTAATTGTGGTTGCTGTGGTTATATTAATAGCATATATTATAAGACGTATTGTATTCAATTCAAATATAAGAAAAGACAATGTTATTAGAGCAAATAATCGCCCAATAAGTAAACAAGATAAAAAAAAGATAATATCTTATATAGTGGCGTTGTTGGTTTATTTCTTGGTATTTACATTACTTGCAATGAGTCCGACATGGACATTAGGTCAAAAAGAAATATTAAGTATACCTTGGCCAGATTTAATATGGAATCTTTTAAGTACTTTTAGGTCCACAGGAAGATTTATATGGCCGGTCTACTATATGATAATGAGTATAGCACTGCTTATTCCAACATATATTTTTATAAGACATAGGAAAGAAACTTACGTAAATAATCTGTTTTTGCATACTAATGTGTTATTGGTTGAGAAATGGATAGTGACAATAATAATGTTACTTTGCTTGTTTGTTCAAGTGATTGATTTGTCATCAGCCATAAAACAAAAACATTTTGATTTTCATAAGGAAGTAGTATATGAATCGGACTTACAATCACCATTATGGGAAAAAGTTGCAAACAAATGCGATAAGATTGTTGTCTATCCGCCAAGTCAGGATTTGTACTGGGATGGAATAAGTGCATTAACATTTGAGATATTTGCAAAAGAGCATGATATGTCTATGAATATGACATATATGAGTCGAGATTTGACTGACTTTGCTGATGAGAAGACCAGAGAAGAATTTGAAGACAGGGCTAATGGCAAGACTCTTCCGACTCATATGTATTTATTCTTGAGTGCAAATGAAGATGAATTGCCAGATAAAGACAAGTATAATTTGAATTATTATTTAATTGATGGATATATTATTGGGCTAGATAAAAATATTAAAATAAGAGATGATATGTGACTTATATGTCTAAAGCTTTAGCAAAAAAAACGTAATATTTGTGTAATATATCTAACTAGAAAACCTTGCGAATGCAAGGTTTTCATTGTATAATTAAAAAGTTGTATTATGGATTTATATTAACTATGTTATATGGGAGTAATATATGGGAATCAGTGTTGTTTTACTTGCATACAAAGAAGAAGAAAATCTTAAAGTGCTATTACCTCAGATTATTGAGAATGTGGAGAAATGTGGAGAAGAATATGAGATTCTTATTGTAGATACAGAAAAACCCCTCGATAATACAAAAGATGTATGCGAGAAGTTTGGAGCGCGCTATATTAATCAGGAAATGCCGGGATTTGCTGGAGCATTTAAGACTGCAATTAAGCACGCAAAAAAGGATAAGTTCTTAATAATGGATTCAGATGGTTCGCATCCACCAGTAGCAATTCCAGCTATTCATAAGAAGTTTGTTGATGAGAAGTGTGATGTTGTAATTGGTTCTCGTTATTGTAAGGGTGGAAAGACCAATGATGTTAAGTCATCTCAGATTATGAGTCATCTCCTTAATTTTGCATATCGAGTAATGCTTGGTCTTCGTGCAAATGATCTTTCTACAGATTATCGTATGTATCATACGAAGCAGTTAAAACGAGTTAAGTTAAAGTGTAAGAATTATGATGTACTAGAGGAAGTATTACTTATGCTTCAACTTAATAAGAAGAACCACAGATTAAAGTTTGGAGAGGTTCCTATTGACTTTCAAAAGAGAATGTATGGTGAGTCTAAGAGAAGATTATTACCTTACATTGCAACCTTTATATCAACCTTAATTAGATTGTTTTTCGTGAGAATTAAAGCAGGATTTCCAAAGAAGTAGGTAATTAGAAAAATGAGTAAGTTATTAAAGCAGATTTTGAGATTTGGTGTTGTTGGTGGCATATCATTTATAGTTGACTTTGTAATAACTAATGTTGTTGCTTTATTTATTAGGAAGATAGGAATTGATGCAACGACAGCAGCTATGATAGGTGCTTTAGTTGGTTTTGTAGTATCAATTATAGTTAATTACCTATTGAGCATGCATTGGGTTTTCACTAGAAAAGATGATATGAATCGCGGCAAGGAATTTATTATTTTTGTCGTACTAAGTCTTATTGGACTAGGACTTAATGAATTAATTATTCTTGGCTGCATGTATCTTATTAATAACATTGGCTGGTGCGGAGATTTCACACAGTGGTGTGTTGATGTTGTAAATCACGTATTTAGTATGACATTTGATGGAATGGCTACAGCTGGTTCTAAGATAATTGCCACAGCTATTGTTATGGTATTTAATTTCGTGACTCGTAAGATTTTCCTAGAGCAGAAAGAGGATGACAAAAGTGAGAAGCAAGCTACAACAAATGAGGAAGTTGTAGAAAAAGAAAAAAAGTAAACCAAATAATAGTAAAGGAGAAGATCAATTTGAGAAGAATCATAATCACAGGTTTTTCGGGATTTGTAAGTAGACATTTTCTAAATTATCTATATGATAATAAAAAAGAATATCAAGTGCTTGGTGCAGATATTAATGAGCCAAAGCTTGACCTTGAGAAGTATTCTGATATTCTTGATATTTCGTTTAAGAAATGTAATATGTTAGATGAAGAAGCAGTAAATGAGATGGTTTCGGAATTTGCTCCAGACTATGTACTTCACCTTGCAGCATTTTCGTCAGTTGCGTATTCTTGGGAACATCCAGCAGAATGCTTTAACAACAATACGAAGATATTTTTGAATCTAACCAATGCGGTAAGAAGCCTCAATAAGAAATGCAGAATCCTATCAGTAGGTTCTTCTGAAGAATATGGAAATGTGTCTAAAGATCAACTTCCACTAAGAGAGAGCATGAGTCTTACTCCAGTTAGTCCATATGCTGTAGCAAGAGTATCGCAGGAGATGATGTCAAAGGTTTATGTGGATAGTTATGATATGGATATCGTATTGACTAGAAGTTTTAATCATATGGGACCATATCAAGACGAAAGATTTGTTATTCCTTCTTTTATTAGAAGAATTCTTGATGTTAAAGAAGGCGGAAGAGAATCAGGAATAATAGAGACTGGTGATACCACAATTATTAGAGATTTTGTTGACGTCAGAGATGTTGTTAGAGCATATTATGGTCTCCTAATGGAAGGTACACCTGGTGAAGTATATAATATTTGCGGCGGAAAAGGTGTAGCATTATCTGAGATAATAAGTGAGATAGCGGATATCGTAGGTGTAGATATAACCGGTAAAGTAAATCCAGATTATGTAAGACCAGATGACAATAGACAGATAATTGGATGTAGCGATAAAATAAAGAATGATATTGGATGGGAAGCAACTATGCCTCTTAGACAGACACTATCTGATATGATTGAGATAATGAAAAATAATTAGAATAAGGAGAGAAACATGGCAAAGAAAGCATTAATTACAGGAATTACTGGACAAGATGGAAGTTATCTGGCAGAGCTTCTGTTAGAAAAGGGTTATGAGGTACATGGTATTATAAGAAGATCTTCTATTCATTCAACAGAGAGAATTGACCATTTACTTAAAGCAGGAACAATTACAATTCATGATGGAGATTTATCAGATTCTTCATCTATCGTAAAGATTGTTAATAATGTTAAGCCTGATGAAATATATAACTTGGCCGCACAATCACATGTAGGAGTATCTTTTGATGCAGCAGAATATACAGGTGATGTTGATGCTATTGGAGTTCTTAGAATATTAGAAGCAGTTCATATGTTAGGCATGGATAAGACATGTCGTATCTATCAGGCATCTACTTCTGAGTTATATGGTAAGGTTGAAGAAGTGCCACAGAATGAAAATACACCATTTCATCCATACAGCCCATATGCCGTTGCTAAGCAGTATGGTTTCTGGATGATGAGACAGTATAGAGAAGCTTATGGACAGTTTGCAGTAAATGGTATTCTATTCAATCACGAGTCTGAGAGGCGTGGAGAGACTTTCGTAACACGTAAGATAACACGTGCTGCTGGTCGTATTAAAATGGGAATTCAAGACAAGTTGTATCTTGGTAATCTTGATTCACTTCGCGACTGGGGATATGCTAAGGATTATGTTGAATGTATGTGGTTAATCATGCAACAGGATGAGCCTGATGATTATGTAATAGCAACAGGAGTTCAACACACAGTTAGAGAATTTACAACACTTGCATTCAAGTATGTAGGAATTGATCTTGAGTGGAAGGGAGAAGGCGTTAACGAACAGGGTATTGATAAGGCAACAGGTAAGGTACTTGTTGAAGTATCAGAAGAGTTCTATCGTCCAACTGATGTTGTTAATCTTTGGGGAGATCCTACTAAGGCTAAGACAAAGCTTGGATGGAATCCTCAGAAGACAAGCTACGAAGAACTTTGCCGTATCATGGCTGAGCACGATTTAGAGCTTGCTAAGCAGGAAGCAAAGTTGGCTGAGTAGAATATTAAGTGATTAATATGGTGGGAACTATTATTAAGATAGTTCCCTCTCTTTCGTATAATAAGCGGTTGATAGAATGAAAATCAAAAGTAATAGATATTCAATTGTGCTAGCAGCAATCACAGGTATATTATCGATTCTTTATGCATTTACCATAAGTCACGTGGATTGTAATACAATTACTACCTGGGCATATGATTTGTTAGAATCAGTAAAAATAGGAGAACTAAGGGACTTCCCTGTGTACACATATGAGACTCACGATATGGCGACTAACTATACGCTTTTCTCTAATGTGATTAATGCTATATGGTTATTACCACTTTATCTGATAGATGTAATTTGTGGATTTGATTTTTCTTTAATAATATATGATGTGTACTATAAGGTATTAGTATTGGCAGTCATGATAATAAGTTATATCATGATGGGTAAGATCCTTAATAAGACGAACTTTGATGCTGCCAAGAAGAACATAGGCCTATATGCATTAGGCACGTCTTCTATTTTGTTAATGACAGTGCTTGGAAAAGGCCAGATTGATATGTTTGATCTCCTTATGGTAATTCTTGCTATTTATTCTTATTTGAATAACAAGATAGAAATATCTTTTCTCTTTATAGGAATAGGATGTTTATTTAAGCCTTTTGTATTACTACTAGGTGTGCCATATTTTCTTCTGATGATAGGAAAAAGTAAAGGTAAGTCTGTAATAAATGGAATTTGTTTGGCGGCACCTTATCTAATAGAAAAAGGGATTACTAGACTGTTGATGCCGCGATACAATGAGATGAGCAAGATTACATCCGAGAGATTTGCCGAGGAATTTGGAACATCAAGGATGGAGCAGATTTTTCAGTTGCATCTTAATTCGGTATTGGTATTCATTGCAGCTGCTTTAATTATATGTTTTATATGCCTTCATATAGGGATTAAGGGTACAGCAACTAATAAGGATTTATTATTCTATCCGTTAATAATGTTTGTAAGCTTTGGAATCTTCGTTGATTTTGTGGCTGCATCTGCAACGTATTGGTACGCTATAATAGTACCAATTATGGTAATAATAGGATTGCAGTTTGAGAAAATAGAAGATTTTCTTATACTTAATCTTGGAATAAATGTTGGAATAATATTTTTCATACCATTAGCAGAAAAGGTTTTTACCCCTGCAATGAACTTTTCTATGCTACATACATTAAGAAAATATGATAGTCCAATGTCCGTGTTGTATGGATACGATAGTGTTGATTATATGAAAATGATGAACGCTACGCTTTTCATAATATGTATATTGTTAATATGTGGTGTTTTCTTTTTTGAGCAAATGATTTCAAAAAAAAGTGATATTAAAGAAACTAATGCTGATGGCGTTACGATGTCACATATTAATACTTTTACTAAAGTGTTACTTGCACTTACAGTAGTGCCACAGATAGTCTATCTGTTATTTATTTATATTATATGTTAGAAGAAAGGACAACTTGATGGGAAAGAAACTAAGCATAATAATACCTTGTTACAACGAAAAAAATTCTTTATTAGAAATATTAGATAAGATTAATAATTGTCCAATTAAGAATAAGGAAATAATAATAGTAGATGATATGTCTACTGATGGAACTCGTGAATTATTAAAAGAAAAGGTTGAGCCAATGGTTTCCAAGGTAATCTATCACCAGAAGAATACTGGCAAGGGTGGTGCACTAAGCACAGGATTTGCTGCAGCCACAGGAGACGTTGTAATAATTCAGGACGCCGACATGGAATACGACCCTAATGAGTACCCAAGAGTAGTTAACCCTATTGCAAGAGGTGAGTGTAAGGTGGTATACGGATCAAGATTTATGAGACAGAAGGCCAAGGGATATCTTGCCAATCGCCTTGCTAACAAAGGTCTTACATTCCTTTCTAATATTATGACTGGTCAGAGACTGACTGATATGGAGACATGCTATAAGGCATTTGACAGAGAATTAATCCAATCGATTAAAATAGAGGAGAAACGCTTCGGCTTTGAGCCTGAGATAACTGCCAAAATTTCGAAGATGGGTATAACAATTAAGGAAGTACCTATCTCATACTATCCAAGAAGTAATGAAGATGGGAAAAAAATTGGCGTAAGTGATGGCTTCAGAGCACTTCATTGTATATGGCATTACAGTAGGTAGATATGTTAAGTAGTATTAAAAGCCTAAGCTATAAGAAAAAAACAATTTTTTTATTAATGATGGTTGTATTATCCATTATCATATTTTTCGCAAATTATGACGGAGATATAGATAGTTATAATACAACCATTTTGGCGTTAAATTACACTTACGGATTTACCTCAAGAGGGCTGATTGGAACGATATATTATTTCTTTGATATGATATTACCTGTTTCTATGTATACGCCAAATTCGGCTAAGGCATTCCTTTTCATATCAACCCTGCTGCTAGCAGTGGTATTGTTTGTTTTAGTGTATGAGGTAATTAAACAATGCCATATAAACCATATATTACATGTTGAAATACTTCTGATGTTCCTAATTGTAGCAACGATATCCACATATTTTGGAGGATGGAACTTCGGAAGAGTTGATATATATATGATAATGATTAGCCTGTTATCAGCCATTCTATTTATTCATGGAAAATGTGAATGGTTAATCATCCCCTTAAGTGCACTTGGGGTGATGATGCACCAGGGCTATGTATTTATGTATTACAACATTATATTAGCATTGCTTATATGGGGAATCTTTAGCAGAAAAGATAAGCGAAAAAAATATATAATAATAGCTATAACTAGCCTTATTATTTGTTCTGTTTTATTTTTATATTTTGAATTATTTTCCCACAATTATGTAGATAATACCGTATATGACCAAGTTGCACAATTATCAGCTAACATGTCAGAGGATGGAGAGTATCATAAGACATTACTTGCGCATGAGATATTAGGCGTGGATTTATCAGGAGTGGAGCATGAATACCACATGAAGAACCTGGCGGAAATAATTATATTTGTCGCATTTATGTTGCCTTACATCATAATGTTTTTCAAGCTGATGATACAAGTATTTCATAATGCCAATAAAAAGGCGGATAAATGGAAATATGCATTTCTTTACTTAGGAGCATTAACAATGCTTCCTGACTATCTAATCAAGGTTGATTATGGCAGATGGATAATGTCTACAATAGCATATTATTTGGTTATAGGATGCTTTTTATATATAAAGGACGAAGACTTTGCAAGGAATGCAACTGATTATTTAGAGGGAGTAAAGAAGCGATTTATCATATATCCCTTGTTAATAGTATATCCTGTATTCTTCGTACCATACTTAGATGTTAATATAGACAGCATCACTGCAATATTTGGTCACGTTGCTAACAGAGAAATATTACATTGGTGGACATTTTAATGGACAGTAATATATTCAATAACAATAGAAAAAATAAGATTATGTTATATGGTTCCATGGCATTGCTAATGGTCATAATATATTTTAGAAGCACTTCATTTCGTATATCCCAGGGAAGTCTAATTACATATATTAATGCGTACAATGATGGTTTTCGTTCTGGGGGATTAATTGGAACTCTGTGGCAGGGGATTTGTAAAGTGCTTTCTCTTGATTACACAAGCTATGACTTTATATATACCTTCAGTAAAGCAATGCTGGTATTATACTATATTTTGTTGCTGGTTATATTAATAATAGCTATCAGTCGCTCAAACGAGAATAACAAGAAGAGCACTATCATAATGGCATTTGCAACAATATTATTTGCAGGAAGTATGTTCGCTAACGGAAGTACATTGGGAGGATATGATATGTATATGGCCATTGTGCTATTTGTATCTATGTTGTTCTTAATGTTAGATAAGGGCAAATACTTCATTGTGCTTTTGTCCGCTATAGGTGTGTTAATTCATCCGACCTATCTTATTAAATGTCTGCCAATAGTTGTTGTATTATTGGTATATAGCGGTCTTAAGAGAGATAAGATAGTAGCAATATGCTCTACAGCTATTAGCATTGCTTTATATGTTGTATCAGAAGTTAGTGCATTTATTTATTCATCTGATGAAGCTACGTCTTCATTAATGCCTGAATGGTCTTCTTATTATAAATGCTACATTAACCTTGCAATATTTATCATATTGATGATGCCATATACTGTTATTGGAATTAAGCTATTTAGAAGAATAAGCAACCAGGCATCAGATCATAAGTTGAAATATAAATACCTTCAATGGGGGGTAGTTTTAATTGCTATAGAATTCATATTGAAGATTGATTATGGTATCTATGTATACTATGTTATGATGTATTATTTTCTACTAATGCTATATATGCTTAGCAAGGATGATAGTAATTATACAAGTAGCATCAATGATATGGTAGCCTCAATTAAGAGTAAGATACCAGTTCCTGTGGTGTTGTTAGTATATCCTGTATTGTTTATACCAATAACTAAGACGAATATATCCAGTGTATGTTCGTTTATAACAGAGTTGTTTATAAAGTAGGAGAGTAGGACCTTATGAATAAGAAGGTGGTAAGTGGAATATGGTTAATAGGCATATTTGTTGTAGGTGTTATATTTCACTATTACTACGGTTGTTTTAGCAAAAGCATAGAAGTACTTCCTGATGAGATAAGATATTATTCCATAGCCCGAAGTATGTTTTTTGGAGATGGGTTATTATTTCGAGGAGCGGCGACTGATTATCAGAAGATAGGATACGCCCTGTATCTTATGCCTTTCTTTCTAATCAAGAATGGCATCCTGAGAATGAAGGCTATCACCTTAGGAAATGCTATTATTATGATGGCATCAATATTTCCTCTTTATGGAATAATGAAAAGACTACATATGTCTCAGAAGGCAAAGTTTATTTTTTTAACATGCTTTATAATATTTCCTGATTTAATGTATTCTGCCAGCTTTATGGCAGAGACATTGTATTGGCCTATAGTAATGCTGTTCATTTATTTATGGATGGTTAATAGAGAGAAAAAAAGTATATTAATCTCAATTATAATGGGGCTTGTTGCTTATATTGGATATCTTACGAAGGAGATATTTTTAGCTCTAATTCTTAGTATTGTATTTTATGAAATAGTATATCCAATAATAGAATATCTAGTAGAGAAGAAGGCTAAGAAACTAAAGGAATATTACAATGCCAAAAGCCTAATTAACACAGTAATTATTGTTGGCGTATTTGTATTAGCCCACATTATAATTAAGACATCATTCTTCTATGGATTAGGTAATTCCTATGACCAGATGGGCATAGAGGCTATAATGTCAGTAAAAAAAATACTATATCTAATGTATAGTGCTATATATTACGTTGCAGCAGTTTTTATATCATGTCTTATGCTTCCAATGCTAGTGCCAGCATTTGTATATAATAAGCTAAATAAGGAAATGCGAAGCATATATTTCTTGAATATAATAATGCTACTTTCATCAATAGCAACCGTTGTATATACAATAACTGTTAGAGAAGATTATCCTTCCGTAATACCAAGATTACATTTTCGATATATCGGACCATACATTGTTATAGCCCTGTTACTTTTCGTGACAATAGTATTATCTAAGGAAATTAAACTAAGGATATCCAAAGGTGTTGTGATTACAACAGTTGTTACCCTAATTATTACCTTCGGAGTATTTAGAGGAATTGTGGTCACAACAGGCGTTGATCAGTTTGTTCTAGACTGGGTATATGTCTTAACAACGAAGCTGGGAAATCTATGGGGAATCTTCTTGGTAGATGCCATAGTGGTAGTCTTTACTGTGGTTGTTGCAGCGCTGCTTACTTTAGGAAGAAGAAAGACAACTCTCATAGCTGCGGCTATAACAATGCTGATTCTATCTGTAGTTAACACAATTACTGCTAAGCAGAGATTGTGGGACTATATGTATAGGGAAGAAAACCTTGTTGATAACGCGTTAAGCATTAATGACTATATGAGGGATGTATCAGGTGGGATTCTGTATGTGGCAGATTACAGCGCATACGAACCAAGGTGCAAATGTATAGATACTTTTGTAGACAAGAATAAGAATCTTTACTATACCACATACCATTTTACAGATGATATGAAGGAGGGTGTAACACCTGTTGAACAGATAAGCATTCCAATGCAGTTTAATCTGTGGGATATGAGTTATGATGACATAGATTCTATAGAATATATAATTGTTAATAATAATAACGAGGAGATTAACCTTAAGATAGGAAATGTTGACAGGATAGAGGAATTGTGTAGCGATTACTATACAGTATATAAGAATCGTGATGCTAAGAGTTTGACACTTGAGGCTATTAGATAAGGTAGCCTAAGGAAAAGGATAGTTTATGATTATTAATCAGTCTGTAAAAAGACCGCAAAAAATAATATTTATAATAGCAATTATAGTATCCCTATGCTACATATTTACCATTGGACAATGGGATATGCAGACAATAACTGGATGGGGATATGATATGCTTGATTCTATTAAGCTGGGAATATTCTCAGATTTTCCCTGGTACACTACTGTGTCCAGATCAATGCCCAGCAATTACACTATGATTGCTAATATGACAACAGCCCTTTGGCTAAGTCCCCTGTATATAATTCAGACCTTATCAGACAGAGTATTTGATTTGGAATTTTACGAACTGTGGTATAAGGTATTTATTGGAATAATACATTTTGTAAATGTGTACCTGATTAACAAGGTGTTAATTAAGCTTAATGTGAACAATAATAGCAGAGTAGAGATTATGTCTTTATATATGCTTTCTAGCGTTATATTGCTTGCTGTAATAGGCCAGGGACAGGTAGACATAGAATCTATGCTGTTCGTTTTACTTTCTTTTTATTATCTTATAGATGGAAAGTATAGCCTGTTCGCAGTTTTTATGGGAATTAGTATGATTTATAAGCCTTTTTCCCTTCTGATTGCAGTTCCTATATTACTTCTTCTTATAAGTAAGACAGGTATTAAAGTGATATGTAATATGATTCTCTTAGCATTGCCTTATGGTATTAATCTGCTAATTACCAAGATATTGATGCCTGATTATAATAGGTATGTAAGATTGGTAGACGAGCAATGTAAAGAAGTGATGGGAACTAACAGGGTTGAGGAGATGTTCTCTCTTCGACTTAACTCAGTTCTTGTATTCTTTGCATCAGTACTAATAGTATGCTTTATATGTCTATATCTGGGTTTACACAAGAAGGTTAAGTTTAAGCATTATCTCTATATGCCCGTCATATGCTTTATGTCATATGCATTGTTTGTATCACCATCTACATACTGGTTCATACTCATAATGCCAACGATCCTATTAATGGGACAGGTGTTTGATAGAAAAGGGGAGGCCTATTTACTTAATCTGGGAATTAACATTGGCGTTATAATGGCTATCTATATATCAGAGAAGGAGTATTCCCCTAATCCGGAATTGTCGATTCTATCAGTAATACTTGACAAGAAAAGAGATATTATATTCTATGATTACTTCCCAGATTTATTAACGGATTATGGTTTCTTTTTAGGGACAACCTTATTCATGGCATGTATTTTGTTATTTGTGGTAATGTATATGTATATTACAAGAAAGGGCGAAGGAAGAGTTAATATAACAAGAGATAATAAGAGTAATCTCTTTGACAATTTAATGTATTACATTCAGCCTTTGCCAGCCATAGGTTATTTGATGTTTGCATTTGTTGAATTTATAGTATAGAGGATAAGCAAATTTGGATAAAGCAATTAAAATGATTAAGGAAAAACCAATAATTACTTTTCTAATAGGAGCCCTTATAGGAGGACTCATCTTCCTGCTTCAGTATGGTATAGATGTTCTTAGATTTACGAATGTGGAGTGGATGACACATAGTAATGATGTTGAAGGTCTATGGGATCTGACACAGCATTATTTTGGGTGGGTTCAGTATCGTAATACCCCATGGACATTTCCTATAGGATTAGTGGAAGGAATAACATGCAGCCCAATCTCTGTTGCATATACAGACTCTGTTCCATTGTTTGCTATATTCTTTAAAGTACTATCACCAGTCCTACCAGAGACTTTTCAGTATTTCGGATTATACGAATTGATGACATATATGTTAATGGGAGGCTTGGGTTCACTTATAACATTTAAGTTCAGTAAGAGTCTGATTAATAATTCTATTAGTGCAATACTTTTCGTAATTTCACCAGTGCTGCTTAAGAGAACTTTCTATCACTCAGCCTTATCAGGTCATTTCGTATTATTAGCAGCAATTTGCCTGTGGATATATAGAGACCGGATTAAGACAAAGCAGTATGTTCTGTATTGGAGCATACTTGCTATGATATGTACATTAATTAACCCATATTACGTTCCTATGGTTATGGGTATATTGTTATGTAGTTTGTTGCAGGAATTAATTGTAAAAAGAAAGATTCTATATACAATATGTGCAGTTCTGATTCCTGGAGCAGCTTCTCTGATAATAGGATATCCAATAGGTTTATTTTATGGAGAAGTTAGTTCAACTGGAAGAGGCATAGAGAAGGTATCATTTAATCTTAATCAGTTAATAAACCCATATAATCCTTTGCTTAGCCATGAGGATTATCATTTTGATGATATGAGCTATTCTTCAATTATGCCTAATTTGCCTCTTAAGAGTGGCTGGCAGTCTGAAGGCTTCTCATACCTAGGACTTGGAATGATAATTCTGCTACTTATTGTAGTTGTTTTATGGATTAGATCGCTATTTGTAGGCAGGGAAAGGTTCAATAAAGAATACAAGAATTTGTATATTTCTTATGTAATAGGCATTGCACTGGGAGTAGTTGTATTTACTTTATTAGCATTGGGACCTGTGGCAAGTATCGGTGGGCATGATATATATTCTATTGAATGGCCAGAGAAAATATATAATTTATTTGCTATGTTTAGAACAGCAGGAAGATTTATATGGCCTGTATATTACGGCCTGATGGCGTTATCGTTAATAGGAATTAATAAGCTGTTAGACAAGGATATAGCAATTAAGATAATACTAGTAGTTGTTACTGTAATACAAATCATAGACTTATGGCCCTCCTTTGTATATAAGAGAGAGGCTTATAAAAAGGCTGATGTAGATTACGAAAACAATTACGTTAATCCATTATGCGAATCAGAGGCATGGCAGTATTTAGCAGATAAGACTGAGGAATTAATATTTGCAACTCCAACAGAGACATCAATTTGCTTTTTGGCGAAGCATTCATTGACTTTCGAAAGATATGCTATTGATAATGATATTAAGATGAGTGCATCCTATTGTTCTCGTGATGTGTCTTCTATAGCAGACAGATATGCTCTTGATGCATATGCAAGAAGGAAGGCAGGAGATTATTCAGGCAGCATAGTATATGTAATGTTGTTTCCGCAGATGATTGACCAGGTTAGAAATCTTGGCCTTAACATATACAAGATTGGAGAATATTATATTGCAACAGATAATGATTTAAGTCAGTTTAGAGAAGTGGAAGTAATCAATTAATGAGTGAGTTAACAGATGTACAACCAAATAGAAGCTTTTGGAATATAGTAAAAGGCCTTGGAATACTACTTGTTATTGTAGGACATAGTTGCGCCTGGTCTGTGGAATATGTATATATCTTCCATTTACAGCTATTCTTCTTCGTATCAGGATATTTGTACAATGAGAGGAAATATGGCAACAAACCATTTACATCTATTAAGAAAAAATTCTTTTCCCTTTGGATTCCTTATGTAATATTATCTTTAGTCCTTGTAGTATTACATAACCCACTTTATTACATGGGGATGCAGAGGCTTGATTGTCCATCATATTCTGTTAAGGAGTTTGCCTTAAATGTGTTATACTGCTTTATTGGTAATAGCAAGGAATTATTAGGTGGAACTCTTTGGTTTTTGCCAGTCCTGTTTTTAGTTATGACAATTCTTGCTCTTGTAGTATATATAACAGCACTAATTGAGAAGAAGTGTGGAATGACATGGCTTAAGATACTGCTTCAGGCCATAATAATTGTTCCTTTAACATACCTTGGATACAGACTTATTGCCGCTGAAAAGGATTACGTTGCAGATTTTCAAGTAGTACTTGCAGTGTTAATTTATACTTGGGTAGGCTATCTAATCAGAAATTATTACACAGGCTTCTCTAAGCTAATGGAGAATGTGATATTAAGAATTGTCCTTATAATTCTTAGTGTGGTGGGCTTTATATACATATATTGGTATAGCATAAGACATTGGGTAGACCTTATATTTGGTTCGGTGAATATAACAATGTATATTCCTGGATTCGTGGGAATATTCGGATGTCTGGTTCTTTCATGGATAATAAAGAGGATACCTGTAGTTCGAAGCTTCTTCGAATTTATGGGAGATAATTCCTTAATAGTAATGATAGTTCATTATCCTGTTATTAAAATTATAGATAAAATAATATGTCTTAACATAGGGGATACTGATGGATCCATATATGATAAGATTCCAATGAGTTTTCCAGAGATATGGTACATATATCTAATAGCGTGTATAGGTGTGTCAGTAGCGACAATTTATCTAATCAAACTAATTAAGAAGATTTATAACAAGATGGGTATAGGTAAAGAATAGTAAGGTGAATAGCAAATGATAGAGAGACTAAAAAACATTCCAACACACAGACTTATAGTTGAGATATTAGCGATTATTATGGCGCTAGCTGGAGTGGTTGTTAGTATTAAGATGAATCTTGTAGGAAGAAGCTTATGGTACGATGAGGCAGCTTTGGCATATTCATTTGTAAGAAGAAGTTTTGCAGAGCTTACAGCCACAGTACTTGATTTGGTTCAATCAGCACCAGTTGGATGGCTATATGTAGTTAAAATAATCTGCAAGATATTTGGTTATACTGATTTCGTTATGAGAGTACCATCCATTCTAGCCTATGTAGGTGTACTAGTGCTTATGTATTATATCTGCAGCAGAATATTTAAAATGTATTATCCTATGGTGGTTGTAGCATTTACTGCGTCTATGCCTTTACTTCTACAATATTCTAATATGTTTAAGCCATATATAACAGATGCGTTTATTGCACTTTTAATTATCTGTTTATTTTATTGGTATAAAGAAAAAAAGCTTAATGTATATATAATGGCAGTTGTTTGGGGAGTATTACTGTGGTTTTCAAGTACAGCATGCTTTGTTGAAGGAGGAGTAATACTTGCAGCCTTTATTGTAAGTCTTCTAAAAAAGGATAAGAAAGTAATTAAGAAGGATATATTTGACTTTATTAAAATAGGCATAATTATTCTTGTATTTTTTGGCATGTATTATGTGTACTGGTTAAGGAAGGTAAGTGATGGAATGCAAGGCTTCTGGAGCGATTGGAGATTCCCACTAATTCCTACATCTGTAGATGATTTAATCGCAATGAAAAGGATGATATCAACGTTGTTTGCTCCATTTTATTGGTATTATTTAGTTATGATGATACTTGTAATAGTTGCATTCATTATAGCTATAATAAAGAAAAACGTATATGTACTTAGTTTGCATCTTACATTATTCGTAGCAGCAGTTGCGTCATTTCTTAATATGTATCCAGTTAATAAGAGATTATGGTTGTTTATATATCCAATGATAATCTATGTGGGATTCTACGTTGCAGACTGCATTACAGTTAAAGAATTAAGTAATCGAGATAATTATAGCAAAGAAAAGCCGGATGTTGCCAAGAAGGCACTAATAAGAAATAGTATATTAGGCTTGTTCCTTATTCTAGTGTGTGTAGGAAATGGTGGTATTAGATATTATATGCATGATGAGAATGTATATTGGCCAGGATATGAGGTTAAGGGAGAATATAATTATCTTACTTCCGTAATTGGAGAGAATGACAAGGTCTATGTAACAGCTGCTGCAAGACCAATGTATCAGTTCTATAATAATTATGATGATACTAAGCTTAAGGATAAGGGCAATGAGACTTTAATTGGTGCTGAAGCACTTAATGAAGGATATGACTGTAGAGAAGATTTTGAATATATAACAAGCGGTAAGAATTGTTATATTGTCATGAGTGATACCTGGGATGATCCTATGCAATACGGTCTAATGTTCCGTTATCTTGAAGACAAGGGAACATTAGAAATGGTCTATAATGATTATGATACGCCGCTATTTTTGTTTAAGCCTTTTTCTTCGAATACTTGAAAGGAAGCATTACAAGCTTCTTAATCAGTCGCAGTACAATGCATATTATGATACATAGAATGAACATTAATATACCACCACCATAGACGGTTATAACACTATACCAAGTCTCGCTCATATGAGGCAATAGATAATCATGCATTATGTTAAAATAACCTAGTTGAGCAAGCTCTTCCTGTACAAGAGCATGAATCAAATATATAGGATATGTATAGCTTGCAATAGCACAAATAGCTTTGTTGATGAAGGATTCCTTCTTGCTGTTAACAGCAGAGAATGCAAAGGCTAATACACATATAGCACAGATAATAGAGAAGCTTGAGGACCATCTATACAGATGCCTTTCTAGGTCTGTTAAGTTGCTTTCTCTATACATTTGCAATAATACTCTGAGTGCATTGATTCCAAAGAAAACTACAGGGGCAACTAGAATGTATATCTTCTTAGTGAATAATTCTCTGTGTCTATATATTATGTGACCCCATATTATTTCTATGGAAGCTGGAAGAATAACGCCTGCACCATGGAAGGAAAAGTCTAGTAAATCATTAATGAAGAAGTCATTAAGAATAAAAAGAGCTCCTGAAATAATAAGGAATACAACCTCCCTCTTAGAACTCTTATCTAAGTAGTCACAGAAGGATTTGAGCAGAGGAAAGATTAATATTATTAGCACATAGGCTAAGACATACCAAGTATGTGAAGAAGATAACTCCGTAGGGGCATGTAGTGTAAAAAGTTTCTTAAAAAAGTCAAGGTACTCCGCGGGGCTTCTCTGGATACTTTCTATAAGGGTTGTCTTGCCAAGTATATAATTGGATATATGAAAATCAACAATGTATAGTAGAAGAAGTGGAACAAGAATCTTAGTAAAGGTATGCTTCCAAAGCTTCTTATAATCAGTATTATTAAAAAGAAAGAAGCCTGTTATCATCCAAAAGATTGCCACAGGATCTCCTAATAATGCAGAAAGGTATTCCTTGTAAGGAGCCTGTGCATTTTCAACGATTATAACAAAATTGCAATGACATGATAGAACAATGTAGCATGCAATTATTCGCATTAGTTCAACAGAAGGGTTTCTTTTCATTACTGATTCCTTTCAATAAATAAGTTACATTAAACTAGAAAATTATATCATACAAATTTTTATTTAGGAACACCAGATATGAAAAACATAAAGACAACTACAAAGTATAATATTATATTTGTCATAGTAGCTATTGTTATGTGCTTTAGATGTATAGGAGTTGAAGAATTTCTATCATCATTTGTGGGCGCTGTTTCTATGGCTGTATATGTATTGTTATATATTCTATGGGGAATACTTATTATAAGAAAAACACCAGCAGATAAGATGTATAATATATTTATCCTCCTTATCTTCTTCACTATATGGGCCATGAGTATGTTTACTGGAGCTGATTACATTGGTTCCACTAATACACTAGCACTTCTATGTATGCTTTACGAAGTATACTTAATAATAATTGATGCTAATATAGTGCTTCTGATAATATGTCCTTTAATAGGGGTTCTAGCGAGAAGCGAGTTTCTTTTTGCATATATGGGATTAATTATTGTTCTTCTTG
Organism: uncultured Lachnospiraceae bacterium; assembly: GCA_900315945.1. Taxonomy (GTDB): domain Bacteria; phylum Bacillota; class Clostridia; order Lachnospirales; family Lachnospiraceae; genus RUG191. Next base: position 60,673 of record ONAZ01000011.1, read on the forward strand.
CATATAATGCCATATATAAGAATAGAACAAAGTATATGGCAGCAATCATCATTAATCTGTGTACCAATATAGGTACATATCTGTTTTTCGCATTTTCCTCTGTTAATAGAATACCGGAATTAATAGGGTTTGAGGATGATAATATAGGTTTCCCAGATATTAGTGTATCTCTTCTTAGAATAGGAATAATGTGTGTGCTTTTAATACCATACATTGCGTTCTATGCCATATTTATTAAGAGGATGAATAAGCCTAAGAATACATTTTATAGAATTCTTCCATTAGGAGCACTTAGTATTGTACCCCTTTTTATCATGATTAATAATTACGGCACATGGTTTTTTGCAATTGTTGCTTATTATAGTTTGTCTATTATGGCGCTTATACTTATGAATGACCCAAAGGTAGACTCAGCATTTTCTGGCATCATTTATGAAATCAGAAGTAATTATAAATACCTTGTGCTTTTATTAATATACGCAGTGCTATTTACACCAATTGACAATGTGAAGATAGGATATTTTGTTAACAACTTTATTAGATAGAGTCAGTGAGTATGAATATGAATGCAAGATTAAAAAACAACAGAATATTTTTAATAGCAATGGCTGTGTTTATGTGCCTTTTGTCATATAGATTTTTTGTCAAGGAATTATCCAGCTTTAATGTTACTCTTTATGCATTTAACTATTCCTATGGTTTTATGTCTCGAGGACTAATTGGAACTATATGGCAGGGGATTGATTACATATTGCCAGGCAGTCAGATGACCTATGATGCACTATTTACTTTTAGCCTGATTATATCAATTATATATGTGCTGGTATTATTCATATTTTATATGGTAATAATTAGTAAAACTAAGGAGGAGAATATAGATAATATTAGATATCTCATAATATTCTTATCTATATTCGCGATTCCAATATTTGCCACAAGATCTAATTTCGGAAGAATTGATTTGTTCCTGTTTATAATAGTATTTATCTGCCTTATAAGTATTATTACTGAGAAAGCAGAATGGATATGTATTCCTCTTGTGGCTGTTGCAGAATGTATTCATCAAGGCTTTGTATTTATGAATATTAATATTATACTTGTCCTTTTCTTCTACAAGATTATGAAAAGAGAGGGTAAGGAGCGCAAGAAATATATAGCATATTTTGTACTTACATTTGTGGTTGCATCCATGTTCTTTATGTATTTTGAATTCTTCTCACATGTAGATGGTGAGAATATATTTGAAGAGATAGTTTCAACAGCCAAGAGCCTGTCATATTCCGGCAAAGCCTACGGCACAATGCTTGTTCAGCATGAGATTCTAGGACAGGGTGTATGGATGGATGAATGGAGGTATCATTACGCCAACTTTGTAGATGTACCAATATTTGTCGTACTGTTTTTGCCGTATTTAATTATTGGAATTAACTTCCTTAAGAATCTCTGTAAGGGTGAGAAGAATATAAACGACAGATTAGCATATCTTGCTGTTGCATTAGGAGCCCTTACTGTTGTACCAGAGATTCTGCTTAAGGTGGATTTTGCAAGATATGTATTTGCTGTATTTTTCTATTACATTGTAGTAGTTATGTGCCTGATTGTAATGGGAGATAAGAAGACTGTAGATACATTTGATATGACTAAGGAGAAGATTAAGAATAAGATTCCTTTTGCCATAATTCTTATAGTATATCCTATGATGTTTATGCCCCTTTATGATATTATTATTTCATTAGTTGATAGCAATATTAGTCAGATTATAACTAATGGCGAAATATATGTTTCAAGATAGAGTTGTTTGTAAGAGGAAATGTGTATGAAAAAGTATTGTTCAAGATTAGATTTGCTGCGCTTCTTAGCGGCCCTTGCAGTTGCATTTTTCTTTCACTATATTATTGTCTTTGGAGACTCTCCTGTAAGTGGCAATATAGTAGGAGATGCACTTAATAAGTACGGAGGATATGTTGTAGAATTATTCTATATCATATCTGGTTTTGTTATGTATACAGCTTATTCTGAGCGTATAAGAGAGGGCAAAACTAATTTTACTAAGTATTTAACTGACAGAGTAGTAAGATTATATCCAGCAATGATAATATCTGTTATCGCGACGATTATTCCTATGTGGGCAGGATATGCCCTGTGGGACGAGGCGGTATCTAACGACAGCGCTGTTACTTTGTTCGCAATTTTTCTTAACCTTTTAGGGTTAAATGGTGGTACTGTGTTAGAGCATACATTTATGACAACAGTTAATGGCCCATCATGGTATATAACAGTACTGCTTATCTGTTATTTGTTGTTCTATGGAATTATTAAGCTATGCCGAGGCTCAAAGGGAGCGGAGAATGTGGCCTTCATGGTTATGATTATTCTTGGAATATTTTTCTATATTAACCCAATGAATATTCCAATGATGTTCGTATGCTGTACAAGAGGATACATATTCTTCTTTATAGGAGTTTTCTTGGCACAGATTTATGGCAAGACCAATTGGATAGGTAATCTAATACTGTGTGCCATAAGTGTAATAATGATATGCATGTATTTCTTCGCCAGTCATCACGATTTGTTAATGAGTGAAAGCTTAGAATTTGGACTATTCATAGTACTTCCAATTGTTATGTTCTTCATAGGCTTCTTCCCATTAGAATATATATGTTCTAATGTGGTTGTGAAGTTCTTAGGGGGAATATCATTTGGCATATTCTTATGGAACCTGCCAGTATTTATATGGGTACGATTTGTTGAGAAATATATGGATGAATCATTTACCTATGGCAGTGTTACCACATACATAATAATTGTTGCAATTAACTGCGTGGTGGGAATTCTATCATACATACTAATTGACAAGCTTCTTGTGAACTTTATTAAGAAGAGAATTCAATCTAAGGCACAGAAACAATCTGAGGATAAGCCAGAAGAGAAAAGTAGTTAGAAAGGCATATAATGGCTATTCATATTACACAAAATAAGAATAAAAAAATACTTATATATACGGCCATAGCAGTTCTAACCCTACTGTCAATATTTTGCTTTAACGACAAGGATTGCAGGGACATTGTTAACTGGGCGAGGTACTTCTTAGATACATTAGTTGATGGTAAGCTTACAAGCTTTGCAGTCTATTGCAATGACATGGGGCTGCCTAACAATTACAGTATATTTAGCAACATTGTATGCGCAATACTAATTGTGCCTGTATATATAGTTGATGCAATCATAGGAAATGCAGATGTAATAATCTATTGCACATTTCTTAAGATAATAATTGCAGGAATAAATGTGATAATAGCGATGATGCTATATAAGATATGTGATAAGCTTAGCATCGCTATAGATAGAGAAATAGTTTATCTCCTATGGTTTTCCTTTAACCTGGTACAGATGAAGAGCATCGGTAATGGTCAGATAGATTGCATTGGAATATTACTAATGCTAATTGCTTTGTATCTCTTTTTAGAAGAGCGCTACGTAGCATTTTCCATTGTAGGAGGGCTAAGTATATGCTTTAAGACATTCCCAATAATTCTAATAACCTGCCTATTGTCTTATCTATTTGCTAACAAGGGAATTAAGGCCATAAGGTATGCACTAATTGTATGTGCCATACCCATATTACAGAAACTAATAGAGTGGTTTATCTTTATTGATTACGATATTTGCGAGAAAGTGGGATTTGAGTATTCTAATTCTAATTTTATTAGTCGAGTCTTTGCTGGTAATATTAATATTGTAATCTCGCTTCCAATAGCCTTAGGCGTTCTTCTTGTGATAATGATATATGTGTTAAGAAGGAATAACTTAATCGAGCTCATGGATGTATTGGCAATTACATCAATTATATTTGCTGTTTTCTTCTTACTTGTATGGTCCCATTGTCAATGGTATCTATATATGCTACCACTGTTATTGATTATTGGATTATATGCTGGTCTTTCATCAGAGTTTTTACTAATAAGCATAGGCTTTAATGTCTCGCAGATGATATTCAATTCTGTGAGTACACTATATATGAGATATAGTCTCTTTGGACTTATGGTTGAGTCTGAAGGAGAATTTGATTATAATATAATGTTTTCTAATATAAGTCATATAGGAGAAATAGCTGCAAGCATTTTCTTTGGGTGTATGATTGCTATGATATTATATTATGTGATAAAAAGGATGGTGAATAGAAGGAATGTAATGCCCCTTAGAGAACAAAACCACCTGACTAATAGCATATTATTATGGATTTTGTATGCTACTACATTCATAAGCGAGTGCTTATTTTTGATTATGTATATTACGGGGTAAATGTTACGTTATGATAGACAAGATTAATTCTAACAAATTAATAAGAATAGTATTGCTGCTTCTTATTACAATAGTAGCATGTGCACCGCTTTTTATCCATGGAATAGAAGGTCACTTTGGGCAGGACTTGGGATTTCATCTTAATCGAATAGAGGGAATTGCAACTGAGCTTAAAGCAGGACATTTTCCAGTTAGAATGGAAAGCAACTGGATGGATGGATATGGATATCCTGTCTCAATCTACTATGGAGATTTGTTGTTATATATTCCAGCCCTTCTTAGAATCATAGGTATAGATGTTGTAACATCCTACAAATGTTATGTATTCTTAGTAACATTTGCAACAGCTGGCATTACTTATATGTGCTTTAGAAAAATTTTCCAGAGAGCGGACATTGGGTTAGCATGCACTTTGATTTATACAGTGGCATCTTATCGATTAGTGAATGTGTTCATAAGAGCAGCAGTGGGAGAATACAGTGCAATGATGTTCTTTCCTCTTGTGCTATATGCAATGTATAGGATATATAAGGCTGATAAGGACATAGGTATTAAGGAACAGTTTGTTAATGCATCATTACTGACACTTGGTATATCAGGTCTTATTAATACACATATGTTATCACTTGAGATAGTAGGAATTATATTAATAGTTTTTTGCATCATCAATATTAAGAAGACCTTTACAAAATCAGTCCTTGTAACCTACGTATTTACAGGTGTGGAAACTGTTGTAGTTAATTTGTTCTTTATAGTTCCTTTTGTTGATTATTTTCTACACGAAAGTGTTAATATTAAGAACACAATAGGCAATGCTAGGCAAATCCAGAATTCTGGAATGAATTGGTGGGAATATTTTTCCTTCTTTAGAATGCCTTTTGCCAATATTGAGGGAGCAGGAGATGACAGATTACTAGTTACTCCTGGAATTGTATGTATGCTCATAATTGTTGCGGCCATATTTATGTGGATTCGTGGCAAAGCTAATAAGGAAATGAAGATTACAACAGTTTCTGTTATAATCCTTCTTTTTATTGCATCAACCTATTTCCCATGGGATTTTCTTGCGTCTCATACTAAGGTGGGAGATTTCTTGGCCCAGGTTCAATTTCCTTGGAGATACATTGGAATTGTAATAGTTCTTCTGACACTTCTTGGAGGAAGAATCTTCGAGAGGATAACTAAGAATAAGCTGCTTGTTATATCATATATAGCAGTTGCTGTCATTTCCCTAGTAACTGTTATTTGGTTTACGTACGAATATGTAAAACATTCAGAATTGAAGGCGTACGAGACAAGTGCTGACTTGGACTCCTTTGATATGGGCTATATAGAATATCTAAGAAGCGATACTGTAAGAGAACATTTTACTTATAGCATAACTACTGAGGGAAATGTGGATATAAAGCTTGTTGAAAAAAATGGTACTGACAGGACATATAATGTCAGTTCACAAGGTGCTAGCAGTATCACGCTACCGATTGTCAATTACAAAGGATATGTAATAGAAGATGAGGCTGGTAATAATATTCCAATATATGATGGCGTAATTAATCTAATTACATTTAATTTAGAACGAAGCTACACTGGCCAGTTGTATCTTAGATTCCATCAACCGATTTATTGGAGAATCGCACAGCTTATCTCTATGATTGGAATGGTTGTAGTAATAGTAATCAATATAATAATTAGGAGAAAAGGTAGAGAAGAAAAATGAGAGTTTCAGTAGTAGGTACAGGATATGTAGGACTTGTTACGGGCGCGTGTCTGTCAGATTATGGTAATGATGTATATTGTGTTGATGTAGACAAGAATAAGATTGAGGAGCTTAAGAAGGGGATAATTCCAATCTTTGAACCTGGATTAGAAGGAGTAGTTAGGGAGAACTACGATGCAGGTCGATTAAAATTCACGACAGATATAAAAGAAGCAGCATACAAGTCGGACATTATGTTCATAGCAGTAGGAACACCAATGGGTGAAGACGGAAGTGCAGATTTGCAATATGTTCTTGAAGTGGCAAGGAACATTGGGAGCTGTATGGATCATCATATGTATATTGTCAATAAGTCGACTGTTCCTGTGTCAACTGCTGGCATGGTAAGAGGTGTTATACAAGAGGAACTTGATAAGAGAAATAGTGATTTGACATTTGACATAATATCTAATCCAGAATTTCTCAAGGAAGGGACAGCAGTTGAAGATTGTTCTAGGCCAGACAGAATAATAATAGGAACAGATAATGAGAAGGCTGCTAAGGTTATGAGAGAGCTATATGTACCTCTTGTTAAAAATACAGAAGCAATGATTTTTATGGATATTGCTTCTGCAGAGATGACAAAATATACAGCCAATGCAATGCTTGCTACGAAGATATCATTTATGAATGAGATATCTAATATTTGTGAGAGAGTGGGGGCTGATGTTAACAAAGTTCGACTTGGAATTGGCTCTGATCACAGAATAGGATATAACTTCATATATCCATCCTGTGGATATGGTGGAAGCTGTTTCCCTAAGGATGTTAAGGCACTTATTAAGACAAGCGAGGATTTCGGTTATAAGACAAGAATTCTTAATGCTGTAGAAGATGTTAATGCCGACCAGAAGATGATAATACCAACTAAGATAATAAAGAAATATGGTGAAGATCTTACAGGAAAGACATTTGCAGTCTGGGGATTATCATTCAAGCCTAAGACAGATGATATGAGATATTCTTCTGCGATAACTATTATCAATGCGTTAACAAGTCATGGTGCTAAGGTCAAGGCCTACGACCCAAAGGCAATTAATGAAGCGAAGAATTGTTATCTTAAGGGTAATAAAAATGTAGAATATTGCGAGAGCAAATACACTACACTAGTTGGCTCAGAGGCAATGATACTTGTTACCGAGTGGAAGGAATTCAGAGCACCAGATTTTCAGGAGATTAAGCAACGACTTAATGCACCTGTTATATTTGATGGAAGAAATCAGTATGACAAGGACAGAATGAAGGAATTAGGCTTCGAATATTATCAGATTGGTGTTAAGGATGATCTTACACCTGAAAATAAATAATAAGGGAAATAGGTAGGAAATGAAAAGAATACTAGTAACAGGTGGAGCAGGATTTGTAGGTTCTAATCTGTGTAAGAGATTATTAGAAGAAAAAAACAATTATGTAATTGCTCTTGACAATTTTTTTACAGGGAGAAGGGTTAATATAGAACCTCTTCTTGAATCCGACAGATTTGAATTCGTAGAGCATGATATTGTTAATTCAATAGATATTAAGGTGGACGAGATATACAATTTGGCATGTCCAGCAAGCCCACCTCACTATCAGAAGTCCCCAACCTATACAACTAAAACATGTGTGCTTGGAGTAATGAATATGCTTGATCTTGCTACAAAGAATGATGCTAAGATTATGCAGTTTTCTACCAGTGAAGTATATGGAGATCCCAAGGTGCATCCTCAGGTTGAGGGATACAGAGGAAATGTTAATCCTATTGGTATTCGTTCTTGCTATGATGAAGGTAAGCGTGTAGGTGAGACCCTATGCTTTGATTACAATAGAGAGTTTGGGACTAAGATTAAAGTTATTAGAATATTTAACACCTATGGACCTAATATGGATCCTAAGGATGGTCGTGTGGTATCCAATATGATAATACAGGCACTTAGGGGAGATGACATTACTATATACGGAGATGGTTCTCAGACAAGAAGTTTTTGCTATGTAGATGATCTTGTGGAGGGAATAATTAGAATGATGTCATCAAGAGATGATTTTCTTGGGCCAGTTAATCTTGGAAATCCAGGGGAATTTACCATTAAGGAATTATCAAATATTATACTTGAGATGATTGATACGAAATCTAAGGTTGTTAACAAACCTCTTCCAAGTGATGACCCGACTCAAAGAAAGCCTGATATTAGCCTTGCAGGTAAGGAGCTGAATGGATGGAAGCCAACAGTGGAATTACGCCAAGGCCTGGCTAATACAATTGAATACTTTAAGGGTTATGTTGTATGAGAGAAAAATATGGATGGATTGATGGACTAAAGGGAATTTCTATATTGATGGTTATTGTTCTTCATACAAATGGAGAAGTATTGCCTTCATACCTTGGAGACATAGCCCACCATGGAGGTAATGGCGTGCAGATGTTTTTTATAATATCTGCATTTCTTGCGTATAAATCACTTGATTATTATTTCAAAGACAAGGATTATAATCTTAAGAACATCCTTATATGGATTGGCAAGAAATTCTTAAGATTATTTGTAATATACTATATAGCATGTGCATGTAGCATATTGTTGGTAGGAGGAGTGCCATTCTGGTATGCCAATGGAGAGAACTATTTAAATGTATATAATATTATCGCCCATATGACATTTACCCACGATATAGTCCCTATATACTGTAACAGCTTTATAGGAGTTGAATGGTACTTAGGAGCCCTTATGATTTTCTACATTCTTTCGCCATTATTATATAGGGTGAATAATAAACTGTGGAAGTCAATAATATGGTTTGTCATAATGTATGCATTTAGCGAATTTTTAAGAGTATATCAAATTGAGAATTTGCCACCAGGTAATGCTACACATGTATACTACGCCTATGCAACAACATTTTCATTTATGACACAGATACCAGTGTGGATGTTGGGTATAGTTGTATATTATATAATTGAACTCTTAGATAAGACAAAACCAAAAGCAGGTAATAAATCTGTTGGAAGAGTAATTGCAGGAATTCTGTTATTTATAGTTGGATTTGTATTAACTATATATCAATCTGTTGCAAAGATAGATTTTATGGATGACCATGTGGTAATACTCTTCGGCGTATGGTTTGCGATAATTTGTATAGGCGCAAGCCTGTGTAAGAATTATGTGATAGATAATGTGGTTTTTAACTATATTGGTAAGAATTCCTATGGAGTCTATCTGTTGCATCCAATTTTATATAGGCTATATAGTAGTTTTAATCTGTACATTTATAATGATTATGTCAATTGGATTGTAGGATTTGTAATAGTGACAATAGTTAGTCTGATACTATCTGTTCTACTCACAAAATTCATAGATAATCCTCTACAGAAACTGTTTAAGAAAGTAAAAAGAAGTGAGTGAGAAATCAAAAGAAAAAATAGTAATTGTTACATTTATATTATTGGCAGTTTTCGTAATTGTATCAACAATAGGAGCAATTATTATGATAAGCGGTGATAACGGGAAAAAGGTTCATCTTCTGGCAGTAGGAGATAGTATTACCTTTGGAGAAGATGAGAATAAAAAAGGCTATGCAGACTATATGGCAGAGCGAAATGCTAGGATTAAATTAGATAAGGTAAGCTGGGGAGGACTAGGTATTAAGGATCTAAGAAGGCTTGTGGAAATGAGAGCTTTTGACAACATAAAGGATGTTGATATAGTCACAGTTCTTATTGGCGCTAATGACTTTGGATTTGATATACCAATAGAAGAATTTGAATCAGAGATAGATAAATATATGAAGGAGATGAAGGGGATGTATTCTAATTCTAGAATAGTATTCTTAACTCCTTTATATAGAGATTATTATGGTACAACAATTAAGACAATGGGGGGAACAATTAATAATATAGGAGTAACACTTTATCAATATGGGGATGTAATTAAGAAGTGTGCCGCAAATAATGGTATTGAAGTAATAGATTTGACAACTGATCAGTACTTGAATGCTAATAATATCAGAAAGTTCACATCGGACGGATTACATCCGAACAAAGTAGGAAATAAAATGATAGCACACAAGCTTGTTAAAGCACTTGGATTATAGGACATCAGGGAGAATACCATTAATGAAATACGCCAATTTGTTCAAATACAGAAGCATATGGATGGGAATAGCCATAATATGGGTTTTTTTGTTTCATATGGGAGAATTTATAGATGTACCATTTCTTAAGCAATTAAAAGATATTGGATATTTAGGATGCGATATATTTTTATTTGCATCTGGACTTGGCATCTATTATTCTCTAGACAAGAATGATAACGTATATGAGTATATTAGAAAGAGAATAACAAGACTTATGCCTATGTTCTGGGTTGTACTGTTAGGATTTATTCCTTTCAAATTCTACATAGGGCAGATGACCTGGCAGGCGGCAATTGGCAATGTATTTGGAATTCAGTTTTTTATAGATTATACTTATGATTTTAATTGGTATATACCAATTACATTACTTTGCTATGTGCTTGCACCATTTTTGAAAAAGCAGTTAGACAACTTTAAGTCTCCTGTTTGGAAGATAATTACTTTGTTTGTAATAATCGGTGTAACCTATGCATTTTCTAGCCAGGGATATATGATGCTTGGAATGTGTAGAATAGGAGCATTTTATCTCGGTATGATATTTGGACAGCTCGGGATACAAGATAAAGAGATATCAGTAGCAGCTAGAGTAATATGGATACTCCTTATTCCAGTTGGCATGTTTGTCACATGGTATTCCCTAATGAACTTTGGATTTGATGGATGGAATTGGGCTACTAATTGGCTTCCATTTATTATATCAATTCCGGGAATATGTATTGCCCTATCCCTAATTGCCATGGTATTTGAGAAGGCAGCAGTGGGAGATGACATTAATAAGGTGATTGGCTTCTTCGGGAAGCATTCCCTTGAGATATATCTAGCCCATGCAACTGTTGTAATGATATTTAGAGATTATATGATTAAGATGGTAGATTCAGCATATAACACAACTACCAACTGGCTAATTGCAATTGGAATATCAATTGTTGGAGCCTTTGTGCTATATTGGATTGACAGATTAATAAGACTTCCTTTTAAGAAGGAGAAAGTGAATTAGTCATGGATAAGCATGTGAAAAAGGATAAATATTTTATATTATTTTTGCTACTAGTATCCTTCGTTATGTTCGCCTTCAATTACGATGGAGGAGTATCTGGATATAACGCCACCCTTCTTGGGTTGACCTATGCTAACGGCATACTACCAAGGGCGTTTGTGGGTAGCATTTATTATTTGATGAACGGGATATTGCCATTTGATTTATACACTTATGGAAATGTGCAGATTTTTACATTTATTGCTACAACACTTTTTATTATATTCTGGTGTTTGCTTGCCTATTATTTCATCAAAAAAACAGGCAGGGACTATGCCTCATATCTTGAATATATTATAGTATTTGTGACATTATTTGTAATAGGCTCCTTCACATCGTTTTTTAATTACGGACGCCTTGATATGTATATAGCTGCCCTGACAATATTGGCGACATTAATACTTGTATCTAATAAATGTGAATGGCTGGTGATATCTATTTCAATAGTATGCGTTTTGATACATGAAGGTTATGTATTTATGTATTATAATGTTATACTAGTTATTGTTCTGTATAAGTTAATCAGGGCTCATATTAATAATGACAAAAGACTCAGAACAAAATACATTATTATTTTTGTAATTAGCTTAATATGTGTCAGTCTGTTGTTCGGATATTATACGTTTATATATAACGGTAACGAGGGTGCATATGAGAGCACACTTAATCTTGCCAAGCATTTGACCTATAATGAGGACTATCATAAGGAAGTTATAAGGGCAGAGGTTTTAGGAGAGAATCTCTTCAAAGAAGAGTGGAGCAGATATCACATAGGCAATATAATTGAATTGGTATTTTTCCTAATACTGTTCCTGCCATTTTTGATAATACAAGGCAAGGTGATAGGTCGCTTAATTAAGACAGCGGATAACAGATTAAACAAGTGGCAGTATATAATATTTGCCATAGGATCAGCAACAACATTGCCTCTATTTATCCTGAAAGTTGATTTCGGAAGATGGATACTGTCAGTGATAGTATATTATTGCCTAGTTATGATAGCGCTTATAGCCATGAATGATAAAGGGGCTAGAAGAGTGTGGGCAGAAGAGATAGACTATATCAGAAGCAAAACCTCTTATGGTAAGCTGTTACTAGTATATGCCATGTTGTTTGTGCCACTTCTTGATGTTAATATATGTAACGTCACAGGGAAAATGCTAGATGTAGTAGAAAGATTAATATAAAGGATGTAGAAAATGAGTGTAGCTAAGAAAACAGAGATTAGAAAATTCATGATACTCTTATGTATAGTAGGCTTCTGTATATGTATAGTTAATTACAGAGGATGGGTAAGAGCATATAATACAACAATGCTTGCCTTATCCTATGAGTATGGTTTTACTTCAAGGTCCTTACTTGGAACACTGTATCATGGCCTTAATGCAATACTTCCAATTGATATATTACAGTATAATGCAGTGCTTATATTTGCAATGATTGCAACAGGACTTATATACATTTTCCTAATGTTCTTTGTATATAAATGTCTATGCAGACTTGAGGGTAAATCTCTAAAGTATGCTGAGTATACACTAATGCTTCTGTCAATATGTATAATATCAACATTTACATTTGCATATAACTATCTTCGTGTTGATATATTCATGATTGCTACCAGCCTTGCAGCAGTGCTTGCAATGTTCAATAAGAAAACAGAATGGCTGACAATAGTTTTCTCCGCAATAGGCGTAATGTTCCACCAGGGATTTGTGCTTATGTATTTCAACATAATTCTTGTGCTTCTATTCTACAAATGGATGTCAGAGAAGAGTAAGGTCAAATACGCAATATTGTTCTTCGCATCATTTATTATTGGCTCGGCGATGTTTATATGGTTCGAGCTTCTAAGCAGGTCGAAGGGTGCAGAGATACTAGATACGATTGTTCAGGATGCAACGAATCTGTCGCCTGGAGGAATATATCATACAACCCTTCTGTGTCATGAGGTATTAGGTATTGATGTATCAGGCGCAGAGACAAGCTTCGTTCATATGAATCATGTACAGTTTATACTGTTCGCAATTGTATGTTTGCCTGTTATCATTTATATATTTAGATTCTTCATAATTCTTATTAAGAAGGGTGAAGGCGCACCTGCCAAGCTGAAATATCTGGCAGGACTTGTTGGTTCTCTTACGATTATGCCAGATATGCTCTTCAAGGTAGATTATGGTCGCTGGGTAATGGCTGTGGCAGCATATTATATGGTAGTTATTGTGGCGATGGCAGTCTTTGAAGACAAGCTGGTTATTGAGCAGATGGAGAAGGACTTTATAGTTATGAAGTCTCATCCTTATATAATAATTCTATGTATTATGCCAATAATAATTGCTCCATTCTTAGATGTTGATATCGATATGCTAACTAAGAATTGGCAGAGATGGTTCCAGAGTAAAGATTTAATCTTTTATTAATATATACTGTACATATAAAGGGATATAAAATGGATAAGAATAATATGAAAAAAGACATAGCATATATAGGAGCGTCAATCTGCTTCATGATTCTTTTGGTGGTAAGATTCTGGGATAGACAGATACAGGATACTAACCACTTATTAGAGCAGATGAATGTTCTTCGCATAGGAGAGATAATAACAGTAGTATTTTTCATCTCCATGATTATATACATGTTCTTTACACTTAAGAGAAATGAAGGAACAGTTAAGAAGAGCGTATATTACTTATTAGCACTTCTTATGGTATTGTTAATACCGATTTATCTGTGTGATAATTATTTTGGCACAGGTGATGTGTATTCCTGGGTACTAATACTATTCGCAATTATAAGCACCATAGCAATTGATATGGATTTTATTGCAGTAATTCTGATATTAGGTGCTCTTGCAGTTTGCCCTATGCATAATCTTGCAGGAATATTTGCTTTATTTATTATATTGCTATATAAGGCAATTATTCAGAAGAAGAAAGCATCTATAGTCTGGTTTGTTGTGGGAGCTGTATTGTATATAGCAGGATTCATTGGACTTTATATGACACATCACATAAGTGGTGTTAATATTCATAGAATAACACTAACGAAATTCATTGTTTCCTTAGTGCTTCTTAGTCCAATAATATTATTTGTACTTAAGTTCCTGTGGGATATGATTAAGGCTGGGAAGTCAGAAGAGAAGCTATTATATACTACTATTATATTAGGAGGTGTAGTTAACTTCGGTATGCTTACAATAATGGGTGATTATTGTAGAGCAGTTGTATTAACAACAGCCTATTTTGTAGTGGTTTGTCTGTCGCTACTATCTCTTCATGACCAAAACTTCCTTGTGCAATACAATAAGGCCAGAGAACTTATAGTTGATAAGATACCTGTTCCTGTTGCAATAATAATATATGTATTTGCAATTGTTACTTATTGGTATTTCGCAATGGATGAGATTGATCCAGATGTCTTTATTGAATTTGATATAAAAATGTAGAAGGGACTTTATGTAATGGCTAACACAAAGCATAGAAAATTATATCTGGATTTTCTTAGAATTATAGCGATTATATTTGTTATATATAATCATACAAGTGAGAAGGGGTATTACTTATATGCTTTTGACGCACCCTTTATACTCAAGATTATTTATATAGCTACAGGAGCATTGATTGCTGTTGCTGTTCCTATTTTTTTTATGATATCAGGCTCTTTACTAATACCTAAAGAGGAATCCATAGGAGATTTGTACAAGAAACGAGTGCTTAGGATGGTAATTGTTCTAATCCTTTTCTCTTTATTGCAGTACATCCTACTGATTGTAAATGATAATGTGGAACTATCATTAAGGTATTTTATAACACATATAACAACAGAAAGTATTGTTGCACCATATTGGTATCTGTATGCGTATCTTGCATATCTTATATGTCTTCCATTGCTTAGGAAGACGGCACTTAATATGACTAACAAAGAGTTCAAATATTTATTTGCAGCTTTTTTGGTAGTAGAAGGTTTGCTTGCAGCGGTATTATTTATCTTCAATATTGGAGAGATGACAGTTTTCTTTACGATTCCGTTTTTTAACAGGGTAGTGATATATCCGCTGTTAGGTTATTATATGGAGCATAGGATGACCAAAGAGCAGTATACATTAAAGGGAGCTCTTATATGCATTGCTTTAATGATTGCTGTGTTAATACTTATTGTTGTGAATACATTACATAGAAATCTTCCATACGAAGAATTCACAACCTATGATAAGGGCCTGTTTGTAACGGGATTCACAATGGTATTAGACGCAGGTGTATTCTATATTGTTAAGCTGTTATTCAAGGACAGGACAGCTCCAAAGGGGTTGGAATTCATAATCACTGCATTAGGCTCCACTGTATTTGGAGTGTATCTTATTGAAGACATTATTAGAAGCAAAACAGTTGTAGTATATGATGCAATGGTTCCATATATAGGAAAGTTCTTATCCTCATGGGTATGGTGCATATTCGTATTCCTTGTGGGTGCAGTAATTATATACATAGTAAAGTTGATACCAGGTGTAAAGAAGTTATTATAGATTAAATAATATGAAAGTCTAGCGGTGTGATGTCAAGTCAAAAATAATAAAAGACTATATATTTTTTGATTTGTTATACCAAAAGAAAAAACAACCACCTAAGCCCTGTCG
>ONAZ01000014.1 GCA_900315945.1 uncultured Lachnospiraceae bacterium
ATTGGCATTGAAGTATAATCCTGAATGGACAGGAGCTGGTGAGACAAGACATCCGATATGGATACCGGATGTGACCTATCGTTATTTTGAATCAGAAGAACATGAAGAATACGATGTTATGGTTCCTTTTACAAGAGAAAGCTGGCATGGCAGGATGAAGGCTTGTCGTGGTGTAGGTGCGTCACTTTCTGATGAGGAATTGCTTGCATGGGAAAATGAGCATAAAGAATTGCTTATGGAAAAAGCACCGGAAAAATTTGAAGTGCGTCATTACGCTGCTCTTGCTGTGCTGAAGAAAAAATAATAAATTCCGGATGCTCAAAAAGCAACCGGGAATTTTTTTGAAAAAATTTTGATGTAACCATTGAAATTACAGCCGGTGTGATGTAGAATGATAGCTGGAGGTGGTTTATATGCAGATATCGAGCAGATTTACCGTGGCTTTGCATATCTTCACCTGTGTGGATACATTTAAGGATGAATATAAGGTTACGAGTGATTTTCTCGCAAGGAGCATAGGAACTAATCCGGTTATCATTCGAAAAATACTCACACAGCTGCAGGGTGCAGGGCTTATAACAGTAGCGAGAGGAACCGGTGGAATCTCGCCAACAAGAGAACTATCGGAGATATCCTTTTATGATGTATATCAGGCCATAGAGCCTGTAGAGGGCGGAGACTTGTTCCGGTTTCATGAGAATCCGAGTCCACAGTGTCCTGTAGGTAAAAATATCCACGCCCTTTTGGATGACAAATTAATAGACATCCAAGCTGCTATGGAGAACGAAATGAAAAAGTATACGATAGCGGATTTAAGAACGGGAATGCAGGATATTCTCGCAAAAGAAGCTTGACAATATGGGACTCCGAAGCAGACAGCTTCGGAGTCTTTTCTAAGGAGGCATTTAACAGTATGAATGAGAAAATGACACAGAATCAGCGACTAGATTATCTTGTAGAGGAATTCAAAACGGATTCTATTCAATATAAAGATTTGGAAACGCCTAAAGACACCGAAGGAAAGCGACGCATTCTTCGGTCACTTATGAACATCCGTATGCCGAAGGCTTTTTCAGATGATGTACTCGCTGTTCAGAATGAATATCTGGCAGGTAGAGCTGAAGAAAAAGGTATCGTGCGTCTTTCAGACATCCCGGAAATCCGCGATGGTCTATCTATTTGGCAGGGTGATATCACAAGGCTTGCTGTGGATGTTATTGTCAATGCTGCAAATTCTCAAATGCTGGGCTGCTTTGTCCCGATGCACACCTGCATTGACAACTGTATCCACACCTTTGCCGGAGTCCAGCTTCGAGCAGAGTGCAGCAGGCAGATGAATCAGCTGAGGATCAAATACGGCAAAGATTATGAGCAGCCGACTGCTGTTCCAATGCTGACGGATGCCTATAATCTTCC
The DNA here is from genome assembly GCA_900315945.1 of uncultured Lachnospiraceae bacterium. GTDB lineage: Bacteria > Bacillota > Clostridia > Lachnospirales > Lachnospiraceae > RUG191. The sequence goes on from ONAZ01000014.1 coordinate 1,417, forward strand.
TGCGAAAAAGGTAATTCATATTGTAGGCCCGATTGTGCAATATGAGCTGACGCCGGAACTTGAGAAGGACTTGGCGGACTGTTACCTGAATACCTTGGATATGTGTCTTGATAATAATTTGCGAAGCGTAGCATTCTGCTGTATTTCTACGGGAGTATTTCATTTTCCGAACAAGCGGGCAACTCAGATTGCCGTCAGCGCCGTAGACAGCTGGCTCTCACAACATCCGGGTGCTATGGAAAGGGTGATTTTTAATGTTTTTAAGGACGAGGACAAAAAATACTATGAAGAACTTATACGATGAAATGCCGAACGGCTATCAAGAAAGCATTCAGAAGGGACTCGGTGCGGTGCGGTATTTCAGCAGAAATATGTCATTCAAAACAGGCTCTGAGGAGGAACGAATCGCCAGATTAAAGAAGGAGATCGAAGAGGCAGATGCAGTCGTTATCGGAGCGGGTGCCGGACTTTCCACTTCTGCCGGACTGACCTATAGCGGAGAGCGATTTGAAAGGTACTTCTTTGACTTTGCAAGGAAGTATGGCATCCGGGATATGTATTCCGGCGGGTTCTATCCCTTCCCCGATGAAGAAACACGCTGGGCATGGTGGGCAAGACATATCTATTTCAATCGATATATTGATGCTCCGAAGCCTGTCTATCAAGAACTGCTCTCACTTGTGAAAGATAAGGATTATTTTGTTGTTACAACGAATGTAGATCATCAGTTTCAGAGAGCAGGCTTTGATAAAAAGCGTCTGTTCTACACCCAAGGAGACTATGGACTTTTCCAGAGCGTCAATTCATCCATGCAGAAAACCTATGATAATGAAGAATGGGTAATGAAAGCAATGGAAGCACAGGGGTTCATAAGAGACGAGAATGGATTGTTTCAGGTTCCTGAAAGTGGTGAACTGAAAATGAAGATTCCTGCATCACTCATTCCGAAATGTCCGGATGATGGGTCTGATGTTACTATGAATCTTCGTGCGGATGATTCCTTTGTCGAAGATGGAGGGTGGCATAGAGCGTCTGCGGCATATGCGGATTTCCTACTTAAGACTGAGAGCCTTCATGTGCTTTATCTGGAGCTTGGCGTGGGAGCCAATACACCCGTCATTGTGAAGTATCCGTTCTGGCAAATGACTCTGGCAAATGAAAAATCAGTGTATGCTTGTATCAATTATGGCGAGGCATTTTGTCCGGGCGAAATTGCAAACAGGAGTATCTGCATCGATGGGGATATTGGTGATGTATTTGTGAAGATGAAATAACAACAGGTCTTTAAAAGAAAAATCAGGCTCCAAAACTGCCGTCATTGATATGTACCCTATATTCTGCACACTGCTGACTATGCTGAAAAGGATGGGATTGTTTTTATTTCGGTGTATTGGGCTTGGTTGCTTTAACTGAAAACCTGATAGTTAGTTAAACAGATCAGTAGCTGATATTGTGATGGCAAATCCTGGCTTGGCAAGATTAAAAATGAAAAACCGGAGGAAATGAGATGGATACAAACGAATATACGATAAGACTAGAAATGGAAGAGGATTATAGGGCTGTTGAGAACCTTGTGAGAGAATCGTTCTGGAATGTTTACCGTCCGGGATGCAGTGAGCATTATGTGATCCATGTGCTCAGGGATGATCCGGCATTCGTGAAAGAGCTGGATTTCGTTATGGAGCAGGATGGAAGGCTGATAGGTCAGAATGTGTTCATGAGGACGATCATCGAAGCCGATGACGGAAGGAAGATCCCAGTTTTAACGATGGGTCCGATAGGAATCACGCCTGAGTTGAAACGCAAGGGCTATGGAAAGGCTTTGCTGGATTACTCTTTGGAAAAAGCTGCCGGAATGGGCTTCGGGGCGGTTTTGTTTGAAGGAAACATTGATTTCTATGGCAAAAGTGGTTTTACCTATGTCAAAGAGTTTGGCATTCGATATCATGACCTTCCGGAAGATGAAGATTCCTCCTTCTTTCTCTGCAAAGAACTGATTCCGGGATATCTGCATGATGTGACCGGGGTATATCAGACTCCGCAGGGGTACTATGTGAAGGACGAGGGCGTGGATGAGTTTGATAAAGGCTTTCCGCCAAAAGAGAAGCAAAAGCTCCCGGGACAGATATTTGGATAAGGGCTGCGAAGTATTGACGCTCGGAGAGTACATGGGGGAAAAGGAGGCTTGATGTTATGAGATTGGACGGTTTTGGATTATTGGTTGAGGATATGGCGAAGATGATTCGCTTTTACAGGGATGTGCTTGGATTCGAGATTAAGGAAGAAGAGAATACATCAAACGTTTATCTAATGAAGGACGGAACGCTGTTTCTGCTATACGGCAGGAAAGATTTTGAGAAGATGACAAGCCGCCGGTATGAGTATGTTAAGGATCTGAATGGTCATTCGGAGATTGCTCTTTATGTTGATACCTTTGATGAGGTTGATGCAGCATTCAAAAATGCGGTAGAGAATGGGGCAACACCAGTTTTAGAGCCGGAACTTGAACCGTGGGGGTGCTGCGTGCCAGTGGCACGCGTTCAGCACCGACCGAGCCGGGAGGCGAGACCAGAGAACCTGCTATATTGCAGATCCGGAAGGAAATCTGATTGAGATTGGTTCTTGGAATAAACCTTTTGAAGAGAAGGATGCGAGGAGATAAAAGGGAGCAGATAAAAGGGAGCAGATAAGATGCATTTTGTTGATGCAAAAGGGATCCTGACCGGCAGCGGCGGACACTATGGAATGAACATATATCGGGGATGTACTCACGGTTGCATATACTGTGACAGTAGGAGCAGGTGTTATCAGTTTACGCATCCATTTGAAGATATTGAGGTGAAGCAGAATGCACCGGATCTTCTGGAAAAAGCGTTGAAGTCGAAGAGAAAAAAGTGCATGATCGGAACAGGCTCGATGTCAGATCCGTATATGCATTGCGAAGAAGATCTGCGGTTGACAAGGCGATGCCTGGAAATTATTTTGGAAAATGGTTTTGGAGTTGCGATTCAGACAAAATCTGACCGTATACTTCGGGATATCGACTTGCTATCAAAGATTAACAGTTCTGCAAAATGCGTGGTGCAGATGACGCTTACAACCTACGATGATGACCTGTGCCGGATATTAGAGCCGAATGTCTGCAATACAAAGAGACGGATTGAAGTGCTGGAAGAAATGCGCAAGAATGGCATTTCAACGATTGTCTGGCTTACGCCGATTCTGCCTTTTATCAATGATACTGAGGATAACATCACAGCAATTCTGAATGAGTGTGTAAGAGTCGGGGTAAAGGGCATTATTGATTTCGGCATGGGTCTAACACTACGTGAAGGTGATCGTGAATATTATTATGCGGCGCTTGATAAGTATTTTCCGGGAATGAAAGAGCGGTATATCAAAAGGTATGGAAATGCGTATGAACTGCCAAGTCCGAAAGCAAACGAATTGACAGGGATATTCCAGAGAATCTGTAAGGACAATGGGATACTATCAACTCCGGATGAGTGCTTCGGTTTTATGCAGGAACTGCCGGATAAGTATCCGCAGATGAGTATTTTTGATCTGTAAAGCGAAGGAGATAGAAATGATAACACTTAAAAGACCGACTAAAGAATATGAATCAGAGGCACTTGCCTTTAAGCAGGAATTTATCGAAAACGGAGAGACAACCATAAACGGAAGTGAACTCTTAGATCAGATGGACTCATATGATGAGTGGCTTAAATCTGTTACAGATAATATTTCACCCGATACCGTAAACTCGGAATGGGTTGTAACAGACACATATTTTGCATTTGATGAGGATGATAATATCGTTGGTATCATCGATCTTCGTCATGAATTGAATGATTTTCTGAAGGATTTTGGGAACAGCGGTTATAGTGTGAGACCATCCCAGCGTCGAAAAGGGTACGCGACTGAAATGCTAAAACTTATTATAGAACGGGCTCATCAAATAGGAATGGATAAACTTCAGCTATCAGTAGAAACTTCAAATGAAGCGTCTGTAAAGACAATAACGAAAAATGGAGGAAAGTACGAGAGAAGCTTTACCTATGAAGGGGAGGAAGCAGCTGTATATATGATAGTTTTAGTTTGAAGTGAAGCACTACGCAACTCTTGCATTATTAAGGAAAATAAGATTAAAAAATGTCGCATTTTATGTTTCTATGGTGTATATATAAGTGTAAGGATATAAATCCAAAAATGACAATCGATAATAAAGTAAATACAATACACTATTATCAATAATAAAAAAGGGAGGAAACAATTATGAGAAAAGAATTATTAAAGGGATTAACAGAGGAACAAATTAAGAAGGTAGAAGCTTGCAAGAGTTCAGAGGAAATCTTAGCGCTTGCCAAGGCAGAAGGTGTTACATTAAATGATGAGCAGCTTGAAGCAGTTTCAGGTGGAGGATGTGTTGAGCCATCTAAACCAAAGTGTCCATCATGTGGTGCTAAAGAGGATCAGGAATTACGGAGGACAGATGCATTGGCACGCGGAGAATATAAGTGTGGTAAGTGTGGTAATTATTATTGGAAATAATGAAAGAATCTTTGTCTACAGTCTGAATCAAATAATTAATTATTTGAATTTGTAATTATAATAGGACAGTCGAATTTTGTGCAGCCTTTACAGTATTAAGTTGAAAATTTATATCTTGGTCTAAAGTTAATTCAGAGAAACCTAACTTCCATCGCCCTGTTGACTTCGGTATAATGAGAATACACTGACCTGTTGTTTGCTTGAATAGGAGTTATAGGATGTCAAATCAATTTTCGAGAACTCAGCTTATATTTGGAGCTGAGAATATGGATAAGTTACAAAAATCAAGAGTAGCAGTATTCGGTGTAGGAGGAGTCGGTGGATATACGGTAGAAGCATTAGCTAGAAGTGGTGTTGGAACCCTTGATTTAATTGATAATGACAAGGTATGTCTATCCAATATTAATAGACAGATTATTGCAACTAGAAGTACAGTAGGTAAGTATAAGGTAGATGTGGCAAAAGAGAGAATTATTGACATCAATCCTGATGCAAAGGTTAATATTTATAAAACATTTTACCTACCAGAGACAAAGGATCAGTTCCATTTTGAAGATTATGATTATGTGGTAGATGCCATTGATACTGTTACAGGTAAAATTCAATTGGTTCTTCAGGCACAGGAAGCAGGAACGCCTATTATAAGTAGCATGGGGGCTGGTAATAAAATAAATCCTTCGCAGTTTGAAGTAGCTGATATCTATAAGACATCCGTATGTCCTTTGGCTAAAGTTATGCGTCGTGAATTAAAAAAACGCGGTGTGAAAAAGCTGAAAGTTGTTTATTCTAAGGAAAAGCCAATTAAAAACTCTGAGGACGTACCAGGAAGTAATGCTTTCGTACCATCTACAGTTGGACTTATTATTGCAAGTGAAGTAATAAAGGATATTTTGGGATTTTATAATTAGAATCCCAAAATATCCTTTTTGTTTTAATAATATAATTTGAATCCTAATGGAAGAATTTATCAAGCTCCTTCATTTCAATAGGGCGAGAGTACTTGTATCCTTGTAGGAATTCAGCATGCATATCAATACATCTTTTTTCGTCATTGGAGTCTTCTATACCTTCATACAATACTTTGTATTTTAGATGCTTGAACATTCCTGCAAATGTATTAACCATATATTCCGATGATTTATTCTTGGCAGATTCTATAACTAGGGAGCGATCGAATTTGATAATATCAAAAGGTAATTCCATAATACGATCAAAGTTAGAATATCCAGTACCAAAGTCATCAAGATAGAATTTAATTCCGTATTTCTTTAGTTCCTCAATACGATTTTTAACAAGTTCGAAATCTTCATCATTTTGACTCTCTGTTAATTCAACAGCAATCATGGAATAAGGTATATTATTCTTCTCAATTATCTCTATAATGTCTTTTGCAAAATTGTCATCCCTTACTTCCTGCATAGAGAAGTTAACGGATATACGCTTTGGATTTTTCCCTTCATCAATAAATTTGCGAATCACTTTACAAGTTTTATTAAGAATTATAAGTGATAGAGTATGAATATAGTTATGCTGCTCAGCAAGTGGAATAAAGTAATCAGGATAAATCATCTCTTTATTAGGCAACTTGAGTCGCATAAGAGCCTCTGCCGTATCATATGTATTTGTAGATACATTATATACAGGCTGGCTATATGGCAGTACTCTTTCATCTTCAAGATTCTTCTTAGTAGCAATATCTTCCAGTTCTGATAAGACATATTGTTGTGTCTTAAAGCTTTCAATATCGTCATCAGTAAGCCAATAATAAGTATTAAATGAAATGTTAGGCTCAATAAAATCAAAAAGAGCTGAGTAGAGATTGTCTTTATTAAGAAATTCTCTACTTACTAGGAACATTGCTTTGAAATCATATGAATATTTTTCAAATAGTTTATTAAAAGTATCACACAAATCCGAAATTATCTTGTAATAGTTTGGATTAATAGCTTTTGGAAATACCATTATAAGTCTTCCTTTAACTCTAAATAGCACACCTTTTTTTATGTTTTTAAAATACTGAAATATTTCAAGTCGCATTGATGGTGTGAATGAATTAAAGTTCTCAAATCCTGGTATTCTAAGGCACATAAATACTAATTCCTGATTCTTCTTATATGCCTCTTTAATTCGATGATTGAAGCTTGATTCACTTACTGCGCCTGTAGAAGTCTCATAAGGATTAGAATGTAATAGATACATTACTGCTATAATAGGCAGTGTCAACGTTATTACTGTAAATGAAGTCTGGCCGTGAATAGTTTGAAGTATATATACCCAAAAGCATAGTACGAAAACGGCAACAATACTAATAGCTATTCTAGTTACCATACGTTTTCTGTATCGTATAAGAAGATAGATACAATAGCATATAAAGTAAAAGTACGCTAATCGAAAAATTGAGTATCCTTCTGTAAAATAACTATTATCTATTCTCTGGAATCCTAGCCCTGTTATTGATACAAATAGTTCCGATAATGCAAATATAACAACGCCAACATTTATATACACAAATGAGAATTTTCTGTCTTTGGGTTCTAAATACAGAAGCTCGATAGAATAACAGCAGAAAAAACATAATATTAGTAATGTTGTAATACGGAAAACGAAATGGAAAATGTATATAGCAGTATCTGATGCTACTTCAGCTTGAATCAGAGAATGCCAAATAAGATCACTCCAAGCCGTAATCATAAGAAATCCAATCATGGCTTGGAACATATGAAATATTTTTCCCTTGGATACATATGTTATTGTAAATAGAAAGATGAGCATAATGCATAGAACTACAGTAAACACATCTCCAACGGAATTAAATTTTGTTTGATCAAAAACAAATAAACTTGATTGCAATTTATAACCCTCAATAATTGTACCCATTGCGGATACGGAATAACCCAATTACCTTCTTACTTATAATTATACTTTTATTGCGCTTTTTTTCAATGAAAAACCAAAATTAACTTGAATAGAAAGAAACGCCCTTTCGTCCTTTTTCTTTTGTATTATATAAGGCTTCATCAGCTCTCTTGAAAATATCATTTCGTGTAATTCCATCATCACCAAAAGCAACACCAACACTAACTGAGATTGGAGGAAGGTTGTCCTCTTCGCTTGTGTTTAGAAGAGTTTCGTTGATTTTTCTAACCTTCTTTGTTATTAATTTGGAGAGTCTTGGATCAGCATTAACCATTATTACAGCAATTTCGTCACCACCAATTCTACATATGTAGTCTTGAGATCTGAAATTACCAAATACTGAATCGGAAGCCTTAATTAGAATCTTGTCTCCAACGTCATGTCCATATTCGTCATTTATATTTTTGAATTTATCAAGGTCAATTAGTAGAAGAGCACATGAATCTAACTCTAAATTCTTCATTAGGAAATCATACCCACGACGATTGTATAGTCCTGTCAGTTTATCGTGAGTTGCTTCATATGTTAATTTCTCTTTTTTTGCAAGGTTAGTTTGATGCATGAGATTATATGTCTTTGCTAAGAATTTTATCTCATATGCACCTTTGACAGGTATATCCTCTTCGTCACGTATTTTCTCGATACACACTCCCAAAGGTCTAATAACCAGAGAAGTAGTAAGTAGAACAATGACAAACATTATAATTATTAATAGAACAGTAAGAACGTGTTCAATAGTAACCTGATTTTGCATCTTATCAGCCATTTCAGTTTGTTTGTTACTCATTTCCGTTTCAAGTTCTGTAAGACAGGTTTGCATATGAGTAGATATAGTATCTTTCTTACGTTGGTAATCTTTGCCGAAGACGATTTTCTCGGCTTCTTCTTTCTTCTCGTCTGTAGATAATGATGCAATCCAACTAGGAAGAGTAACATTTTGTATTTCTTCAGGATATGTTGAAATATCATAGCCATTAGCATCAACAATTAGTCGGGCTGCGTAATATTCGTCATTCATAAGATCTAGGGATTCTCGCATGGCTTCATTTAAGTTATAGAAAGCCACAGTATCACCCTGGTTTGCTTTAAGGTTAGAAAGAGCATTTTCTCTACGCTTTGTAGTATTTGCCTCTTCGAAATAGTCGTCTAGATATGCCTTGTCTCCAGATGTTACGAAGTATCTTATTTGCTCTGTAAGATAATCAGAAGCCTGTTGCAGTTCGTATGCGCTCTTTCTAAGGGAAAAGAGGTTTCTAGTTGCATTGTGAGTTTCTTCATATATCAGAGTTGTCTGATGCATGGCAATAAGAAGTATAACAGTAATTATAATTGCCATTCCAAGCATAATGTAATTTAGAGCTTTAAGAGATGCTCCTTGTTTTATGATTCTTTTTAACTTTCTCATATTGACCTCTTATATACTATTAAAATATTTAATGGTTTATTAGACGTGCCAAAATATTATATCACATTTCTTGAGATTTGTTAATTATTGGACTCCTGTAGAATATTGTAAATAATGTTGCTATTACACAAAATACTGCAATACATATAAGCATTTGCTGATATCCTAAGATTCCATTATTCTCAGATATAAAGCCCACAAATATGGCAGGAGCTATTGTTGTACCAACCTGTCTTACTAAGGCAACTGTAGCTATGGCAGAAGTGGAATCTTCTTTTTTCGTATTTTCAAGAATCATATAGTTAGTAGGTGATCCCATTGCAAATCCAAGTCCAAGTCCCACAACTGCAAGGCCTATTACAAGTGAAATAATACTTGGATGAACAGATACATAGAAGGCAAGGAAAAGATATGCACCAATCATAAGCATAAGCCCAGATATCAGAACTGGCTTAGGCCCCCATTTGTCAACTAGCTTGCCTCCTAGAGGAGGTCCAATCATTGATGTTATTCCAATAGCCAGCATATAATAACCTCCTGAGCCTGCAGGAGCATTCATTATATATTCTGCGTATTCTGGAACAAGCATCATTGCAATTATTATACATCCTATAAAAAATGACGTAATCATAGTTATAACTATAGGTTTGCTATGGAGAAATTCAATGTGAAAAACAGGGTTTTTTGCTCTTCTTTCAACAAAGATAAATAAAATTGTAAGAATTATAGATAGCACAAGTGGAATCCATACCATAGGATTGGTTATAGAAGCACCTATATTGAAGAAATCTAGGCCTTTTAATCCAAGTAGAAGTAGTAATATCTGCGCTATAAATAGTACAGAGCCTGCGTAATCCATTTTGCCTGACTCTGCAGTAGTGTTTTTTCGTAGGAAAATTCTAGTTAGAATGAAAAGTATAATGCATATTGGAGCTGCAATATAGAACATAACAGACCAGTTTTCTGCTCCTACTAATTGAACAATTGCACTTCCTACTCCAGAGCCTAGAACATTAGATATTCCTGATACTGCAGCGGCTATACCAAGTGCAAAGCCTCGTTTCTCTTTGGGAAAGGATGTTCCTATCTCAGCATTTGCCACAGGAATCATTCCGCCTGCACCGGAGGCTTGTATTATTCGACCTGCAAGTAGCATAGGAAAGCCACCTATTTTTGCAGATAAGCCACATATAAGAGCGCCACACATAAATACAAGAATACATATAGAGAAAACCCTATTTCTTCCATACTTATCTGCTACTTTACCGATGATTGGTATTAGGGCAGCATAGAACAGTGTATAAATGTTAATCATCCATATTCCGGTGCTATCATCTAATCCCAGATCTAATTGAATTACAGTTCTTACAGGAGCTACCATTCCAACGAATAGTCCACCGATTAGTAGACCTAGACAATATATAACAAGTATAGAGGCAAAGCCTGAATCTTTTTTCTTACTCATAGAATTTTCCACCTTCTGTGGCATATTTGTCACTCTTTATATTTAAGCCAATAAAGATTATATCACTAAATGAAGAACGATTTGTGTACAAATAATGATAGACATTATATCTTTTATTATGGTAAAATCACTATAAATATGTGCAATAAATTGTATAAAGTGCGAGTTAAAATAATAAGGAGATTCATATGGGTAGAACAGCAAGGTTAACAGGATTAGTATTATTAACTCTTGGATTAATTTTGGGAATGGTTATGGTATTTCCTAAGATTGCTAAGGCAGAAGGAACTGATGATAATTCAAATTATGAATTAGTAGAAAGCAGTTCAAGTCAGAAACTGGCTGCACCTAACTATACTGCAAATGCAACAGCTACGAATAATCCGGGTGTATATGAGACAGAGGCACATGAGGGTGCTGATAAATCCACTGCTACAATAGGTATTCCATCTGTATCAAAGCAGAATCTGGAAAATAATCCTACAGAGGAATCTCCTGCAATTATTACAGGTGCTGCTGTTAATTATGAGGATAAGACAGGTCCTACTGAGTTTACACCTAAAGAAGGAGCGACTCTCGTGGCACCATATTCAGAATTTCGCTGGAGCGTAATTGACGAGCAGGTTAAGGATGCGGACGGTAATATTACAGTCCATAAAAAGCTTTCCGGATTCGATGGTACTTATTATATTATAAGAGTAGATATTACTGACTTGGTACGTGATACTACAACAACACAGTATCTACATGTTAAGCAGGAAGGCAATTCTGCCCTTATGGTTCTTACTGGTATGGGAACAGGTGATGATGCTCATACTTTTTCTGATGCCATGGGCAATTGGACAGGAGCATATGCTGTTACAAACGGTGATTCTGAAGCCCTTAGACATAAGACTAATTCACCAGATGGAAAATTATATTTTGATATAATTTTACAAGCATCAGGCAAGCTTGCAGCAGGAGCAGACCAGGGACAGCAGGGAGCACCAAGTGCAGATTGGTCCCTTAGTTTCTATATTGATGATACATTAGATTATAATCCTGGCTTACATTATGATCCTCAATCAACAGATCCAAATCACGCAGCTAACTGCTTGGCTAAGTTCTTTGACCCAACTAAGTATACAGCAGCAACTAAGAAAGCCAGCTACACTGTAAAGGGCTCTGACCTTGAGATTGATGTAATGGTAGATGATAGAGAGGTTGCAGGAGATAAGCCAAAGTTTTGGTCACTAACAAAGGCTATTTCTCATCAACCATTTGATTCACATACAATTAAGCTTATTAGTGAAGTGCCAGTACTTGAGGGTCTTAATCTTACAGGTACAGCTACTAATCACAGAAATGTAATTCTTGATGTTAATAGCTTTGATATCCAGATTGCTAATAATACAACAACTAATCAGGCTGGTCTTGTTGTTGGTAACAACGCAACACTTACAATTATGGATAGCACACACACAGCAGGTGCAGAACTTGCAATTGGTAACAATGCTAACATGATTATTCAGAATGGTGGAACACTAGTAGTTGACCCTACATGCGTATTTGAAGTTGAATATGATGCAGCTTCAGTAACACAAGGACAGTCAGCTTCACCTCTATCTAACGGTGAGATTATTATTGAGAATGGCGGAACATTAATTAATAACGGTGTTGTAAATGTTGAAGGAACAGAAGGAAAACCAATTGATGTTACTACACCAGTAAGTCGTGATATAAGACCTGCAGTTATGATTATTCAACCAGGCGGAGTATTTAATAATAATGGAACACTATCTGTAAAGGGTAGATTGTATGTTCTTGGTAATCTTACTAATAATGGCCTATATAATGACATAATAAGTAAGACTGATCCAGATAAGGGTTCAATTGACTATCATAAAGGACTTCAGATTACATGGAAGGATGATGTAACTCAGGCAGGAGTTGTTCCAGGTACAGTATATGTAGGAATTGATCCTAGTGGAAATATCTATAGAAATGCAATACTTGTTAATAATGGTGATGTTGTTATAGCACCAGGTGCAATTGAATTATATGGAATACTTGATACAAGAAATGGTCATATATATCTATGTGATGTAACAGAAGCAATTATTCCTGTTGCACCTACTACAGCTGATCCTCTTACAGTTGAGAAGAGAATACAGCTATCTCAACCAGCATATGGATTATTAAATGTACATGAAGGAGCTACAATTCTTGGCTCAGAAGCAAATTTCTCTGGTGGCAAGGTTGCACTACTTCATAACGGAGTAATGGGTGCATTAACTAATACAGGTGAAGCCATCAAGAATATTGGAGATGTAAGAGCAGATGATTTTGTACTATCTGCAAATGATGGCGTAAGAGATCTAATCCAGGGTGTTGATTTTATTCTACATGATGGATGGGTTGAATTTACAGATGCATATCTATCAAGCTTTAGCGGTGTAAGAACTGTAAGAATTAATATTGGATATAGGTTCCTTTATATCGACGTTGTAGGAACAAAACCAACAGGTACAATTAAGAGAGGTGCGCCTAAGACAGGTGACAATAACTCTATGATGGTATGGTTATTACTTATTCTATCTGGAATGTCAGTACTTGGAGCTACAGTTTTAGTTAATAGAAGAAGATATAACAAATAAAAAGATACTGCATGTTAGTATATATTTTATTGTAATCAATAGATAAGCTACAGTTTTGGAGGCGACTCTTTTTTCTGTAGCTTATTTTATGCTATAATACCACATAGTGGGAGATTATTTATGTCAACAAAATGGAAGATAATATCAATAACTTTTACAACTATATTATTTATTGTTATAGCCATTCTTTCTGTACGTGGAAGGTATCAGTGGATTATCTGGCCAGAAAGTATTAGTAATTCACGTACTGAGAATGGTGATAATAATTCTAAGATAAATAACAGAGAGAAGATACATATTACTCCTGACAAACAGAATATAATTGAAATTAGAAGTGTTGATTATGATGCCACAAGAGACTGTTATATTGTAGATCTTAATCCAATTAAATCCGGAGAAGTTACATTTAGTGTCGATAGCTCGGACTCGCCCCTCAAAAGTAATACATTTCAGTTTAAAGTGCTTCCTTTTGGCGTCATTATGGTTAAGGGAGACATAGGGAGCATAAGCAATGTAGATATCATAAGAGTAGAGATTCTTGTTGTATTTATATTAATTGGTATAAATATTGCTGTTGCTCTTTATAAATTGGTTAAGAAGGACAGGTACTCTTACACTATAATGTATTACATAGGTGCACTTGTTTTTATCATTGCAAATGTGTTTCTTTTTACAATGCTGGTAATAGTGGATAGTCCAGTCGATGATAAGTTGTCATATCTAGTTAGCGATTTTGTAAACGATGGTATATATTTTGTATATATGTTATTTCCAATTATAATATTACTTGCAATATTTCTTATTGTAAGTAATCTGGTACTTCTTATTAAAGAAGGTGGAGGAATTAGAAATCTCTTGGGAATAGGTTTGGCGCTATTTCTTGTTGTGACTACAATTGGAATCGAATTAATAACGAGAATGTTTGCAGGGCAGTCTTATTTTATATATATTGCAGGAACAGTATTCTATGGACTTCTTACATATTTCGAGTGTGTTATGACTGGAACATTTATTGCTACCACAATATCACATCGTCATATTCCTAAGAAGGAGATGGGGTATATAATAATACTCGGATGTGGACTTAGAGAAGATGGAACACCTATTCCGCTGCTTCAGGGCAGAATAGACAGGGCGCTATGGTTATATAATAGACAATTAAAGAAGAAGGGTACAGAGATGATGTTCGTGTGTTCTGGTGGTCAGGGCCCTGATGAGATAATATCTGAGGCCTTGTCTATTAAGAACTATTTACTGTCTAAAGGAATCAGGGAAGAACTTATCCTTATTGAAGATAAATCCACATCAACCTATGAGAATATGAAGTATTCTCGGGAAGTGATTGAAGCATATAAGGAGAAAAATGGAATAAATAAAATGCAAAACATTGCATTTTCAACTACTGACTATCATGTATTTAGAAGTGGATATCTTGCAGGAAGACTTGGAATTAATGCAGAAGGAATAGGAAGTAGAACAAAGTGGTTTTTCTATCCTAATGCTTTGATAAGAGAATTTGTTGCCAATATTAGTAATCAGAGGACAAAGCATATTGTCAATTCACTAATAATAAGTGCTATATGTGTAATGATATGTATTGTTAGTATAGTTGCATAGCTTGAATTTACAAGAATATAATAATACATAATGTATCATAGAATAATAAGAATATGATATAATTTATAAAATTAAAGAAAGGAGTGTACCTGTTATTAGGTAGAATAATTAGTTATGAGTAAGAAAGAAAAAGGAAAAGGCCTGTTATCTGAATTTAAGAAATTTATCCTTAGGGGAAATGTTATGGATATGGCTGTTGGTGTCATTGTAGGTGGCGCATTTACAGCTATTGTTACATCTCTTAATAAGGATATATTATCTCCTATTATTGCACTTGTTGGAGGAACTGATTTCTCCTATCTAACTGTTACACTTGGTTCTGGTGAGAATGCGCCAGTATTATATTATGGTAGCTTTATTACTGCAATTATTAATTTCTTAATTACAGCAATTGTAATATTCTTAATTGTAAAGGGAATTAATAAGCTAAGTGATAGAGTTAGTGCTAGATTCAAGAAGGAAGAGGAAGAAGCACCTACAGAGAAGGAATGTCCATTCTGTAAGACAATGATTAAGATAGATGCTACTCGTTGTCCTAATTGTACTTCTCAATTGCCAGTAGAGGAAGTCGCAGAAGAGGTTGAAGCATAAATGGCTAAGGTTGTAATTGGCATGTCGGGCGGCGTAGATAGCGCCGTTGCAGCATATCTTCTTAAAAAAGAAGGCTATGAGGTTGTTGGCCTCACTCTTCGCACATGGGAAGCAGAAGATGGCAAAGAGAGTCGATGCTGTGAGATAGATGATGCAAGAGATAGCGCCAGAAAGATTGGGATAGAATATCACACCCTTAACTGTCTAGGCGAATTTAAAGATAAGGTAGTTGAGCCATTTGTCAACAACTATATAGAGGGCCGTACACCTAATCCTTGTGTTGGTTGTAATAGAGATATTAAATGGGAGAGGCTAATCTATTTTGCTAATGTTATTAATGCGGATTATGTTGCAACAGGCCACTATGCCAAAGTTGTAAAGCTTGATAATGGAAGATATAGCGTTCGTCAGGCATCTCACTATGAGAAAGATCAAACCTATATGCTTTACAGGCTTACGCAGGATGATTTATCAAGAACTCTTATGCCTTTATATGATTTAACTAAGGATGAGGTAAGAGAGATTGCACGAGATATTGGTATAGATGTTGCTAATAAACCTGATTCCCAGGAGATATGCTTTGTTACTGATGGCAAATACTCAGAATTCATTGAGAAAGCAGCACCTAATAGAGTGCCTGGTGAAGGAAATTACGTTGATACAGAGGGAAATATATTAGGTAAACATAAAGGAATCACTAATTACACTGTAGGCCAAAGAAGAGGTCTAGGTCTTGCAATGGGCTATCATGTCTTCGTAAAAGAGATTAGACCAGACACTAATGAGGTTGTTATAGGCAGAGAAGAGGATTTATATAAAAATGTAATATCCTGTCGTGATGTAAACTATGTAGGTATAGAGCCTCTTAAGCAGGACGAGAAAGTGACTTGCTTTGTTAAGATAAGATATCATCATAAAGCCCAGGAAGCGACTATAGAGATGATAAGTGACGAAAGAATAAGTGTAACATTTAAAGAACCTGTGAAGGGGGCGGCTCCTGGACAATCGGCAGTGTTCTATGATAGTGAGTCAACTGTACTTGGCGGCGGAATTATTGAGTAATAACTAGTTAATAAGGGTAAATGTTATGAATATTAATCAACTAAAATATGTTATTGAAGTCTCATCTGCATCTTCTATGCGTGAGGCTTCAAGGAAATTATATGTATCACAACCAGCTCTTTCTAATAGTATTAAGGAATTAGAGGATGAGCTGGGTATTTTAATATTTGAAAGAACTAATAAGGGCATATCTGTTACTGAAGAAGGAAGAGATTTTATTGATTATGCTAAGAAGGCTGTTAACCAGTATGAGATATTAGAGGACAGATATTTAGATAAAGATGCTAATAGAGAGCATTTCTCAGTTTCTGTGCAGCATTATAATTTCGCTATTAATGCTTTTACTAATGTGATTAAGAAGAACAATCTAGATAAATACACATTTTCAGTAAGAGAAACTAGAACAAGAGAAGTATTAGAAGATGTAAGAAGCTTTAAGAGTGAAGTTGGAATTGTATCATTCTCTGGTTCTAATGAAGAAGTGTTAAAAAAGCTACTTAAGGATTACGAGCTTACCTTTACTCCGCTAATGAAGAGAGATACCTATGTGTATGTGTGGGAGAATCACCCATATGCAAATAAGAAAATAGTATCCCTTGATGATATGAAGGATTATCCATGCGTGTCTTTTGATCAGAGTGATAATAGTAGTTTCTACTTATCAGAGGAAGCTATGGGAGATTATGAATTTGATAAGCTTATTAAGTCTGACGATAGGGCTACGACTCTAGAGATTATTGCAAGACTTAATGGGTATGCCGTGGGTTGCGGAATGCTTTCAGATGAAGATGCCATACTTAAAGGAATGGTGGCTATAAAGCTTCAAGAACAGGATCCTCTTACTATTGGCTATATAACAAGGAAGGGAAGAGATAATTCTATATATGGAAAAGCATATATTGAAGAATTGCAAAAATATGATGAATTGAGTGATAATTAGAGGTTATCACAGACGATAAATCAACTGTAATTTACAATGAGTGTGAGTGCCTTTATAATGTTCCTATGATAAAGCTTAACGCAATCAGCAAAAACCTTTTTCGAAACATTGAACGAATGTTCAGTTGAGAAAAAGGTATTTTGTAATCGCGTTCGGAGGAATGAAGATTAGGAGGATACTAAAATGTCAAACATTTACAAAGGAACACTTGGACTCATTGGTAATACACCTCTTGTTGAGGTTACGAACATCGAGAAGGATTTGGGATTAGAAGCAACTATATTAGTTAAGCTTGAATACTTTAATCCTGCAGGAAGTGTTAAGGATCGTATTGCTAAGGCAATGATTGAAGATGCAGAGAAAAAAGGCTTGTTGAAGGAAGGCTCAACAATCATTGAGCCTACATCAGGTAATACCGGTATTGGTCTTGCAGCAATTGCAGCAGCCAAAGGATATCGTATTATTCTTACAATGCCAGAGACTATGAGCGTTGAGAGAAGAAATATTCTTAAGGCTTATGGCGCCGAGCTTGTTCTTACTGAGGGAGCAAAAGGAATGAAGGGTGCTATTGCTAAGGCAGAAGAATTATCACATGAGATAGCAGATAGTTTCATTCCAGGACAATTTGTTAATGAAGCTAATCCTGCAATTCATAGGGCTACAACAGGTCCAGAGATTTGGGAGGATACTGATGGAAATGTTGATCTATTTATCGCAGGTGTTGGAACAGGTGGAACAGTAACAGGTGTTGGAGAATTCCTTAAGAGCAAGAAGTCTGATATTAAGATTGTGGCGCTAGAGCCAGAGGATTCACCAGTTCTATCAGAAGGAACACCAGGAGCTCATAAGATACAAGGAATTGGAGCTGGATTCGTACCTGATGTACTTAATACTAATGTATATGATGAGGTTTTCAAATCATCTAACCAGGATGCATTTGATACAGCTAAGCTTCTTGCTCGTAAAGAGGGAATATCTGTAGGTATTTCATCAGGTGCTGCCCTTCATGGAGCGATTGAACTTGCAAAACGACCTGAGAATAAGGGTAAAGTAATAGTTGCACTTCTTCCTGATAGTGGTGACAGATATTATTCTACACCTTTATTTAGCGAGGAATAATTATTAAGGGAATGCGAGATATGAGTTTACTAGAACAAATAAGAGATTACATACAAAGTGGCGAGACAACTAAAGAGAGACTTGGACTAGAAATAGAACATTTTGTTGTGGATGAAAGAGGAATTCAGATAGAATTTCATAAGATTTCTGATCTTCTTGAGAAGATAGCAAAAGAAATTGGTGCAAAAACCACTATAACTGATGGTCATGTGGTTGGTTATTCTAATGATGACTATGCCATTACACTAGAGCCGGCTTGTCAGGTGGAAATAAGCATTAATCCTCATAGCTCGCTTTCTGAAATTGAGAGAATATATAAAGAATTCTTAGAGCTTTGGGAGCCTTTAATTAATGATATAGGTTATCATTTTATAACAAAGGGAAATTTACCCCTAGTAGAACTTGGTGCAATAACTCCTGATGAGATTCCACTTTCTCCTAAGAAGAGATATGAATATATGGACAGGCACTTTGAAGATACTGGGAAATGTGGCAAATACATGATGCGCGCAAGCGCATCAACCCAGATTTCTGTTGATTATAAGTGCGAGAAGGACTTAGTCAGAAAGCTTTCTATTCTAGAGAAGATATCACCTGTTCTTATGATTATGTTCGAGAATAAGAAGAGGTATAATTCAACTCTTCCTGGAATAGTCGATAAAGAGCATCTATTTAGAATTCAGCAATGGGATGATTTAGATTCAGATAGAACGGGATTTCTATCAGGGTCTTTAGATGATAATTATAGCTATGAGAAAGTTGCAAATACAGCATATAATTTGCCACTGATTCTCCTTACTGATGAAGATAAGACGACCTATGTTGGTTCTAAAAGTGCAAAAGATCTTGTAGAAGACGGAACTATTAATGAGAATGAACTCTCTGAAGAAAGAAGTATTAATCTAATTGAGCATTTCCTGTCAATGGGATTCTTTCATTTTCGAGTAAAAAAGTATATTGAGATTAGAGTGGTTGATAGCCTTCCTCTTGATAGAGCAATGGAGTATGCTGCGCTTATTAAGGGGATAGTTTATTCTGATAAGAATCTTAATACTTTAAGAGAAGAATTATCTGATGTAAATACTATAGATGATATACAACAAGCTATTCTTCGAATAGAAGAAGATGGGCTTGATGCCGTAATCTACAATAATAAGACAGCAAGAGAATGGGCAACACTTCTTACTGATTTAGCTAGAGAAAGCTTAAATGGTGATGAAAGGAATTATCTTAGAAATGTGTGAGATATTTGGAGTATCATTAAGAGAGAGAATTAAAATAAATTCCATGCTTAAATCCTTCTATAGCCATAGTAATGAACACAGGAATGGATGGGGATTGGCGCTTCTTGATAGAAGACCAGTTTCGATTGATAAGGAACCAGTTAAGGCATTAGATAGTGAGTATCTGAAAGAAAAACTTAAATCAGAAATTAGGACAAAAAAATGTATATCACATATTAGAATGGCAACAATTGGTGGCATGAACGAAGACAATACCCATCCTTTTACCAGATATGATTATTCTGGTAGAAGATGGGTTTTTGCACATAATGGAACAATATTCGAGTCAAAAGAACTTACGCCATATCAGTATGTACAGAAGGGAACAACTGATAGTGAGAGAATATTTCTGTATCTAATTGATATTATGGATAAGCATTTTGAAGAGAAGAAAGAACCATTAACGCCTAGGGAGAGAATGGATTTAGTAGACGAAATTATACTTACACTTGCCCCAGGCAATAAACTTAATCTTATGATAGAAGATGGTGAGTATTTCTATATTCATAAGAATGAAGAAAATACCTTATCTTATCTTGAATTAGATGAGGGATATGTGTTTTCTACAAAGCCTTTAACAGATTATGGGTGGAAGGACTTACCTATGAATCAGCTAATGGTATATAAGGACGGAGAACTTGTATATAAGGGAACGAAGCATAGTGGTACCTATGTAATGGATGAGGAAGAGATGAAGATTCTCTTCATGGCATACGCTGAGCTATAGATATATTATTAAAAAAATCTTACATAAAACATAATAAATGTTATACAAAATGTGTAAATTGTTACAGAAATGTAACAAGTAATTGAATTTACCTTGTTTTCGTGGTAAAGTAATTAAGTCAGTGAGGGTAAATAGAACTTATATTAAGGAGGAATAATGAGTAATTATGTTTTAAGCTGTTGTTCCACAGCTGACTTATCAAAAGAGCATTTTGAAGAGATTGATGTAAGGTATATTTGCTTTCATTATCAATTAGATGGAGTTGATTATCTTGATGACTTAGGACAGACAATGAATTTCGACGAGTTCTACGATAGAATGGCTAATGGTGCTGATACTAAGACATCACAGATTAACGCAGATGAATTTATAGATTATTTCAGACCAATGCTTGAGGATGGAAAAGACATTTTACATGTGTCATTATCATCAGGTATATCTGGAGTTGTTAATTCTGCTAATATTGCAAGAGATGTTCTATCTGAGGAATATCCTGATAGAAAGATATATATAGTTGATTCACTTGGCGCGTCTTCTGGTTATGGTCTTATTATGCAGACATTATCAGAATTAAGAGCTGAGGGTAAGAGTATTGATGAAGTATATGAGTGGGTTAAAGAACACAGACTTAATATGAATCACTGGTTCTTCTCTACTGATCTAACATTTTATATTAAGGGCGGAAGAGTATCTAAGACTTCTGGAACAATAGGTCAGTTCCTTAATATATGTCCACTTCTTAATATGGATAATCTTGGTCGTCTTATTCCTAGATACAAGATTAGAACTAAGAAGAAGGTATATAAGGCTACTGTTGATAAGATGGAAGAACTAGCAGATAATGGACTTGATTATTCTGGTAAATGTTATATCAGTATGTCAGCTTGTATGGATGATGCCAAGGAAGTTGCAAGACAGATTGAAGAGAGATTTCCAAAGCTTGATGGTAAAGTTGTTATTAATAACATTGGTACTACGATTGGAAGTCATACAGGACCTGGTACTGTTGCTGTATTTTTCTGGGGCGCAAAGAGAGAAGACTAGATATAATTTATTAATGTGATTTATTAAAAGGCGTCGTAAGATGCCTTTTATTTTAATGTGTTAAAGATATAATGGTTATTTAGAAGGATGAATCATGAAGAGAATTAAAATAGTTATTACAGCAGTATTAAGTGTTGCAATAATTCTGTTTGCCCTAAATTATATATTACTTAAAATATATGCTGGAGAATATTATAGGGCAAGTGAAGAAGCAATAGAGACTGTACAGGAGAGTAATGATTTAATTGAGGTAAAAAAGAGCAAAGCTGGCGCAAATGAAGTGATTGTATTTGCTCCAAAGAATCCTGTGGCGGGCTTGATATTCTATCCAGGTGGTAAGGTTCAGTATGAAGCATATGCTCCTTTGATTCGAAAATGTGCAGAAAAAGGGATATTTTGTGTCTTAGTTCACATGCCTGATAATCTTGCAGTTCTAGACATGAACGCAGCAAGAGATGTTATAGCTAATAATCCTGGTATTCATGAATGGTATATTGCTGGACATTCTCTTGGTGGAGTTATGTCAGCTGAGTATATAGCTGAGCATCCTAATGCCTTAAAGGGAATTGTGTTACTTGGCTCATATACAACAGCTGATTTGTCTAATTATAATATTAAGAAATTATCAATATATGGTACTGAAGATAAGGTGCTTAATCTTGAAAGTTACAATAATGCAAAGAAGAATCTTGGAGAAGATTACGTTGAAATTGTAATTCCTGGCGGGTGTCATTCTTATTTTGGTGATTATGGAATGCAAGAAGGGGATGGCAATCCAACTATTACAAGAGATGAGCAAATGGACATAACAGCTAATGCAATTTATGATATAATATGCGGTAAGGAGAACCAGTAGGTTCATTACATAGACAATAAACGGTATAGGAGGATAATAAAATGGCTAAAGTTGATGCAATTGTATATAATTCAAACGCTGGACATGGTAAAGAATATGCCAAAATAATAAGTGAGGCTACAGGTGTTAAGGCATATGATTTAGAGGATGCTAAGAATTCCCTTAATACAGACACTAAGGTATTATTTATTGGCTGGATTATGGGTAGCGGAATCAAAGGATATAAGAAGGCGGTTAAAGCATTTAATGTATTAGGTGTATGTGCTGTAGGTATGGCACCAATGGGAGCTACTGATGGTGAGATTAAGAACAAGAATAATCTTCCTAAGAGTATGCAGTTCTTTTATCTACAAGGTGGATTTGAATGGGATAAGGTCAGCGGTGCTGATAAGACTATAATGAAAATGGTTAAGAAGAAGTTCAATAAAGACTTTGGCGGAAAAGAAAACATTAGCGAAGGTGAGAAGGATATGCTTGAACTAGTAAATAATGGTGGAAGCAGAGTTTCTTCTGAGAATGCTACTAAAGTTATTGAGTGGATTAATTCTTAATTAGTATGAATCTTACAATATTATTTGGAGATGAAAAGAAAGAATTACAAGTTAATAATGATAGTACGAAAAGCCTGCTAGAGTTTCTTAGAGAGAATGAAATAAGCATTGAATCAGATTGCGGTGGCATTGGTAAATGTGATAAATGTAAAGTAAAAATTGTGGAATTATCCCGAGAATGTAGAGCCTGTGAGCTTAAGATATGCAATCTGAGTGCAAGAATTAATGAGGCATGTAATACTGAAGTCGAAGGCGATTCAAAGGAAAGTGCGACTATAGATATTCTAAAATACAGGTTTTCTTCAGATATGAAGATAGAAGGTGCGGATAAATCTATTACAGATGAAGCATCAAGAAGGGGGCCTTCAGATTGTTGTGAGGGTGCAATGATTAAGGGCAGAGAAGTTGCTCTTGCAATTGATATTGGAACAACAACAATTGTATTTGCACTTATAGATGATACTGGAAATGTAATTGACACATTAGGTATGACTAATTCTCAACGCTTATACGGAGCTGATGTTATATCAAGGATTAAGGTGGCTACTTCTGGAAAGAGAGATGCTTTAAGGGAATGTATTGTTGCAGATTTAACCCAGGGAATCAAAGAGATATGTACTAATAATGGGACAGGTATTTCTGGACTTAATAATATAGTAATTACAGGCAATACTACAATGTGTCACATACTTATGGATTATGATTGTAGCATGCTTGGCGTATATCCCTATACTCCTGTAAATATTAATACTATAGTTACTGATACACAGAAATTACTAGGATTTCAGGAAGATATACCTGTTATTATTCCACCGGGATTTACGACATACGTAGGTGCCGATATTACGGCGGGGTTATTTTACATTGAAAAGGATAATAAAGAAACATATCTGTTAATAGATCTTGGAACTAATGGCGAGATGGTTCTTGTTAATAAGGACAGAATATTAGTAACATCCACTGCAGCAGGACCAGCATTTGAAGGTGGCAATATTAGTTGCGGTGTTGCTAGCATAAGTGGTGCTATTAGTCATGTAACTATTGATAAAACCGGAATGGTATCCTTTGAGACCATAGGAAAAAGTAAACCAATAGGTATATGTGGAAGTGGTTTGCTAGATGCCATTTATGAGCTTAGAGAGAATGGTTATATTGATGAAAATGGACTATTCATAGATAAATACTTTGAAGAGGGATTCAAGCTGTATGGTGGCATTAGAATTTCTCAAGATGATATAAGACATTTTCAAATGGCAAAGGCTGCTGTTAGAGCAGGACTTGAGATATTACTTCAAGAATCTAATCTTACATATGAAGATATTGACAATCTCTATATAGCAGGAGGTTTTGGTAGTGGTATTGATGTTAAGAAAGCAGCAGGTGTAGGCCTAATCCCAAGGGAACTACTGATAAAGTCTGAAGCAATTGGTAATTCAAGCCTTGGCGGTGCCATTAAGATAGCAAATCATTTAATGGATGGTATTAATAAATACACATTTGATAAAGAAAATGTTAATATAGAAGAAATTGACAAATTAACTTCCTCTGCAAGGGAGATTGATTTGTCAAGACATTATGAGTTTAAAGAAAAGTACATGGAATACATGTATATATAAAAGGAGGTTTTTATATGAGAGTTACAGATGATATTATTTATGTTGGAGTAAATGATCATGAGATTGAGGCAGACTTATTCGAAGGACAATATGAGGTGCCTCTTGGAATGGCATATAATTCATATCTAATTAAGGATGAGAAAATCGCAGTAATGGACTCCGTTGATGGTGATTTTGAAGAAGAATGGTTAGAAAATGTTAAGAATGCCTTAGGTGGTGCTACACCAGAATACTTGGTTGTACAGCATATGGAGCCAGATCATAGTGCTAACATTACAGCATTTATGAATAAGTACAAGGATGCTAAAGTGGTTGCTTCTACTAACGCATTTAAGATGATGAAGAACTTCTACGGAGAAGACTATGAGGATAGAAGAATTGTAGTTGGAGAAGGAGATACACTAAGTCTAGGAAAGCATGAGCTTACTTTTATAACAGCGCCTATGGTTCACTGGCCTGAGGTTATTATGACATATGATAAGACTGATAAGGTGTTATTCTCAGCAGATGCATTTGGCAAATTCGGTGCAAATGATGTAGAAGATCCTGAAGGATGGGCTTGCGAGGCAAGAAGATATTATTTCGGTATTGTTGGAAAGTACGGAGTTCAGGTACAAAATGTATTGAAGAAGGCGGCTAATCTCGATATACAAATAATCTGTCCTCTTCATGGACCGGTCCTTGATGATAATCTCTCATATTATCTTGAGACCTATGATACATGGTCATCATATAATGTTGAGACTAAGGGAGTATTTATTGCATATACATCTGTATATGGTAATACTAAGCAGGCTGTAGAAGAACTAGCAAAAGTTTTAGAGGATAAAGGATGTCCTAGAGTAGAATATGCGGATCTTGCTAGAGAAGATATGTTTGAATCAATCGAAGATGCCTTTAGACATGATACGTTGATTCTTGCTACAACTACATATAACGGCGATATATTCCCATTTATGAGAACATTTATAACACATCTAATTGAGAGAGGATATAAGAATCGTACAATCGGCTTTGTTGAGAATGGTTCATGGGCGCCAACTGCAGCTCGTGTTATGAAGTCTATGCTAGAAGAATCTAAGGATATTAACTTTGTTGAGAACAAGGTAACAATCACTTCGGCACTAAATGACGAGACTAGAGCTCAGATTGATAAGATGGCTGATGAGATAATGAAAAATTATTAATTTATTTCTATTTAATCCCGACTTAATTGTCGGGATTTTTTTGCTATGATAATTACGTACGTAAATCTATTGAAAAAAAGTACGCTTTATTATATAATTTAATTAGAAGATGGCAATAATGAGGTATACGTTATGGTTAAAGCAAGACAAATGGAAGTCAGATCTAATATTAAGAAGTATTTTGATATGGCTTATGAGGGAACACCAATTATTGTTCCGAGAAAAGAGAATAAGAATGTAGTTATTATTTCCGAGAGTGAATACTCGAGACTAGGACGTATTGAGAGAATCTTTGCATATGCAGAGAAGTTAAAGGGGATTAAAGATGATACATTAATTCCTGATAAAGCAGATATAGATATAAGAACAGAGAACTTAGATAAGCTTTTTGCAATTAGTACATTGGAAGATAATTGGAATGGTAATGGCGCACCTTCATTTCCTCGTAAGTTAATAGAGAAAGTTCATGGTATTATTACAGATTTAGCTATTCAACCGGAATTATTTCCGACTGCATTACAGACGATACAATTAGAATATGATAATTCTAGAAAGGATCATATGGAGATAGAGATAGGCACTGATGATATGTCTGAGGTTTTTGTTGTTGGTAATAGTGGGGGAGAATCCATTGAGAGAATAGAGTCAACTGCCCGAGCAATTAATGAGAGGGTTGGTGCATTTTATGGATAACATATTTCCAAAGACGGAAATTTTGTGAAAAATCATAAGGGGCGCATTCGCGCCCCTTATTACGTATATAGAATACTTATACGATACATTATTTTTATATTCTATCTAGCGCCTGCTTAAGATCAGCTATCAAATCATCTGCATTTTCAAGACCAACAGAATATCTGATTAAGTCAGGTGAGATACCAGCTTCAACTAATTGCTCATCTGTAAGCTGTCTGTGGGTGTGACTTGCAGGATGAAGAAGGCATGTTCTTGCATCGGCAACGTGTGTTGCAATTGTTGCAAGCTTTAAGGAATCCATGAATTTGATTGCAGTATCACGGTCTCCTTTAATTCCAAAGCAAAGTACACCACATGTTCCATCCTTAAGATATTTCTGGGCTAGGTTATGGTATTTATCATTCTCAAGTCCAGCATAGTGAATCCAAGCAACTTTGTCTTGAGATTCTAAGAACTTGGCAATTTTAAGAGCATTTTCACAATGTCTCTCCATTCTTACGTGAAGTGTCTCCATACCTGTATTAACATAGAAGGCGTTCTGCGGAGACTGGATGCATCCAAAGTCACGCATTAATTGGGCAGTAGCCTTAGTGATGTATGCACCTTTACCGAATTTCTCGGCATATGTGATTCCATGATATGATTCATCAGGAGTACATAGTCCAGGGAATTTGTCCTTATTAGCCATCCAATCGAAGTTGCCACTGTCAACAATTGCTCCACCAACACTTATTCCGTGGCCGTCGATGTATTTCGTAGTTGAGTGAGTAACAATATCGCATCCCCATTCGATAGGTCTGCAGTTTATAGGTGTTGCAAATGTGTTATCAATAATAAGTGGTACACCATGCTTGTGAGCTAAGGTAGCAAACTTCTCAATATCTAGAACTGTACATGTTGGATTAGTAATTGTTTCGCCAAATACTGCCTTGGTATTAGGCTTAAAATACTTATCCAATTCTTCTATTGGTAAATCCTGATCTACAAATGTGCACTCAATGCCAAGCTTTGCCATGGTAACAGCAAATAAGTTATATGTTCCACCATATATAGCTGAGCTTGCAATGAAGTGATCTCCTGCTTCACATATATTGAAGATGGCAAAGAAGTTAGCTGCCTGTCCAGAAGAAGTTAGCATTCCAGCAACCCCACCTTCTAAGTCAGCTAGCTTTGCAGCAGCCAAATCATTAGTAGGATTCTGAAGTCTTGTATAGAAATATCCTTCTGCTTCTAAGTCGAATAAAGCGCCCATGTGGTCGCTAGAATCGTATTTGAATGTTGTACTTTGATATATAGGTAGCTGTCTTGGCTCTCCGTTCTTTGGTTCATAACCGCTGTGGAGGCATTTTGTTTCGATTTGTGTGTCCATAACTTTTCTCCTTTTGTCTTGATATATACGAATATGATTTTATCACTATAAGAGTGGGTTTTGCAAGAAAATAGTACGTTCTTTGTGAGATAATGGTGTATAATGATACTTGATTATTATTTGACGAGGAAATGACTTATGAATATTGTAATACTTGAGCGTTCATCTGTTGGAGATGATGTAAGCGTTGATTTACTTAATCGATTTGGAGAAGTGACAGTTTATAACACTACACCTGTTCCTATGATAGGCGAGAGAATTAAGGATGCAGATATTGTTATTGCCAACAAGTCACCTCTTAATGAAGAGACTCTAAGGGATGCTTTAAATGTTAAATTAATATGCGAGTTTGCAACTGGATACGATAATATTGATTTATCCTATTGCAAGAAGCGTGGAATTGGCGTAAGAAATGTCAAAGGATATAGTACAGATGCTGTGGTCCAACATACATTTGGCCTATGTCTATACATTTTCGAAAAGCTTAATTATTATGATAATTATGTTAAGTCAGGTGCTTATGCCAGACAGGATAGCTTCAGCCATTATGACATGAATTTTAGTGAGTTATCAAGTAAGACCTGGGGAATAATCGGAATGGGTGCTATAGGAAGCAAAGTAGCAGATATAGCATCAGCTTTTGGTTGTAATGTGGTTAGATACTCTCTTTCAGATAAGCCCTCTGATTCGACTTATAAGGCACTTCCTTTTGACGAATTCTTACATGAGTGTGACATTATATCTATTCACTGTCCACTTAATGATAATACAAGAGGACTCTTTGATTATAGCGCATTTTCTAAAATGAAAAGAGATGCAATTCTAATAAATGTTGCCAGAGGTGGTATTGTAGTTGATGCTGACCTATATAGAGCCCTTAATGAGAATCTTATCTATGGTGCTGGACTGGATGTAACAAGTACAGAACCAATGACCGAGGATAATCCGCTGTCCGATTATAAGGACAGCAATCGTCTTGTTATAACGCCACATATGGCATGGGCAAGTAATGAAGCTAGAGCAAGAGTGGTAGAAGAGACAGCTCTTAATATAGAAGCATTTCTTGATGGAAGAGATAGAAATGTAATATTGTAATATTAAGTTGGCTTCATAAGTGTGAATGCTATAGTATTAGGTAGGGCAAGGTGTTAATATGACAGATCTAATTATAGTTGGTGGTGGAGTGGCAGGACTTTTTGCTGCAATTTCCGCTAAGAAGAATGGTGCAAATGTTATAATTTTAGAAAAAAACGATTCCCTTGGAAAAAAGATTCTAATAACTGGTAATGGTAGATGTAACTTTACTAATGAAGAGATGGATAGTAGTTACTTTGTGTCATCATCTGATGATAAGGATAGATTTGTAGATAATGTACTTAATTCATTTGACAATAATAGTCTAGTGAAAATGTTAGAAGAACTTGGAATGAGTTACTACCTACGAGAAGGGTATTACTATCCTAAGACTGACGAGGCAGTTACATTTAGAGATACTCTGATTAATGAAATTAATCGTCTTGGAATCCAAGTGATTTATAACTTTAATCTTCGTTCAATTGAAAAGTGTGATGAAGGATTTAGGCTTAGCAATAAGAAAGACATTTACCATGCAAAAAAAGTTATATTATCAACGGGTGGTAACGCGTCTCCTAGAACAGGTTCCTCTGGTGATTCTTATTATTATCTTAAGAATCTTGGCCATAATGTAATCAAACCACTTCCAGCACTTACAACGCTTAAGGCTGATTATCCTGATACTTTGCTTGGAGTAAATGCGCTAGCTAAGATAAGTCTTCTTATTAATGGAGACATTGTAGGGACAGAAAATGGATTTATTAAATTCTACAAAGGAATGCTTTCTGGAATTCCAATATATCAGCTTAGCCTTAATGCAGTTCCTGCGCTTGATAGAGGTGATAATGTAGAGATATCGGTTGACTTTGTATCTGATTCTAATATGGTAAATGCACTTAATAGAGAGGGGCTTAGCGTAAGGAAGGCACTTTGCCAGTCAATAAATCCTAAGATTGTTGATTCATATTATAAAGAAGATGATAATATGTTGACTGAACAATTAGATGATGAAGACAAAGAAGGAATTATTCAATTGTTTTCTAATGTTAATTATGAGATAATTGGGTTTGGAAGTTTTGATGTAGCGCAATCAACCTATGGAGGAGTAGATATATCTGAGATTAACATGGATACAATGGAATCTAAGGTGTGCCCTGGACTATTCCTTGTAGGTGAGATAATAGATATAACAGGTAAATGCGGTGGATACAATATACAATGGGCAGCATCCACTGGTGTTATAGCAGGTAGAAAGGCAGCAGAGAATGGAAGACGAAATTAAGATTATTGAATTAAAACAGAATGTATTCAAAGAAAATGAAGTAAATGCTGATATCATCCGTAAAGAATGTAAGGATGCAAAACAGCTTATGATAAATGTAATGTCTAGTCCTGGAAGCGGCAAGACAACTACACTTGTTAGAACTATTAAAGACTTGGAAGGTTTTGCAAATGTTGGCGTTATGGAGTGTGACATAGACGCTGATGTAGATGCTTATACAATAAGAGAAGCAGGAGCAAGATCAATACAGCTTCATACAGGCGGTATGTGTCATATGGATGCTGGAATGACTAAACAGGGAATGCTTGAAATGGGTACAGATGGTCTGGATCTTATATTTATTGAGAATGTAGGCAATCTTGTATGTCCAGCAGAATTTGATACAGGAGCATCTGTTAATCTAACGATTCTTTCTGTTCCAGAAGGTGATGATAAGCCTGCAAAATATCCATTGGTCTATGAAGTAAGTGATATTGTTCTTATTAATAAGATTGATGCTTTGTCTGTGCTTGACTTCGACAAGGATTTATGTGTTAGCAGGATAAAAGAATTAAATCCTAATGCTAAGATTTTCTTTGTGTCATCTAAGACAGGTGAAGGATTTGAAGAGTGGATTTCGTATCTTAAGAGCATTTTGGAAGATTATAAGACACAGGATTAGAGCCGTAGTAATATACTATTAGGAGTACAGCATGAGTGAAGTAAAAGTTATAGAGATTAATGAAAGTGTGTTCAGTAATAATGAGAAAGAAGCAGATATGATAAGAGAGAGATTGTCAGATCAAGGGACTTTCTTCGTAAATGTTATGTCCAGCCCTGGAAGCGGCAAGACTACACTTCTTTCTGCAGTCATTAATATGTTAAAAGATGAAATGAGAATTGCGGAGATGGATGTAGATATTAAGTCTAGTCTTGATGCCCAGACTGTTGCTGATGCAACAGGTGTTAGAGTTCTTCAGATTCATAATGGAGGACTTTGCCATATAGACGCTGATATGACAGGCAGAGCTATAGCACAGTTTGGGGTTGATGATACAGATCTTCTTATCCTAGAGAATATAGGTAACCTTGTATGTCCGGCTGAATTTGACACTGGCGCACATAAGAATATAATGCTTTTTTCTCTGCCAGAAGGAGACGACAAACCTCTAAAATATCCTCTAATGTATTCAATATCTGATGTAGTTATAATAACGAAGGTAGATACTAAGGAGTTCTTTGATTTCGACATGGAACTTGCCAAGTCTCATATCAAAGAACTTAATCCCAACGCTAAGATATTTGCTGTAAGCGCCAAGACAGGCGAAGGACTAGAAGACGTGGCTAACTACTTAAGAGAGCAGGTAAGGGAGATTAAGAAGTAGATATACGGGTTATGATAAACGGGGCATTAAGCCCCGTTTTTAACTATATAAAATTACCTTCCTTAAAGTTCTTTATAATTTGTTAACAAAGTTTATAAATATTTAATAATTTGTTCGATTGTATTCAACAAACAATCTGTTATAATTCTTATATCGAATCAATCTGATTCGTTCATAGGTATAAGTTCTTACCTATGCTATCCCCACATTGTAGTGAAAATAATTTTTATCAGGAGGATTTGCTTATGGCAAAAAAAGAAAAACTTAATAATGGTGATTGGCGAAAGGCCACAGGAAAAATCGACTACTGCATGACCAACGACTACATGTTTCGTATGGTTTTGCAGTCAAACAACACTGTGCTCAAAGGATTAATTAGTTCTATGATGCATGTAGCCCTTAATGACATTGAAAATGTTGAAATAGTTAATCCAATAGAATTAGGAAAACATATAGACGACAAAGATTTCATTCTAGATGTAAAAGTTATGCTTAATGATAATACAATCATCAACTTGGAAATGCAGGTAACGAACTACAACAACTGGACTAACAGGTCGCTAAGCTATCTATGTAGAGCATTCGACAACGTGCAAAAGGGTGAAGATTATAATTCTGTAATTCCAGTAACACATATTGGTTTTTTGGATTATGATTTGTTCCCAGAAGAGCTAGAATTTTATAGCAAATATATGCTTCGTAACGTAAAATCGGGGAAAATATATAATGACAAATTCACTCTATGCGTGTTATCATTAAATCAGATAAAACTTGCCACTAAAGAAGACAAAAAATGGCAGATTGATGAATGGGCAAGGCTATTTAAAGCCACCACATGGGAGGAATTAAAAATGATTGCAGAAAAAGATCAAGTATATTCTGAAGCAGCTAATTCCATATATCTCCAGAACTCTGACGAAACCGTTAGAGCTATGTGTGAAGCTAGACAAGAAGCTATCTTCCATGAGCAGTATGTGCAGAAACAGCTTGAGGAACTAAAGGAACTAAAAGAAGCTAGAGATGAAGCTATCCTTAATGAGCAACATATGCAAAAACAACTTAATGAAAAAGATGCTCTGATAGCGAAACTGCAAGCAGAACTAGATAATCTTAAGTAAAAAGAAGAGTAGATATTGTGTGGTAAACATTTATACGGCTCCGTTGATACGGAGCCGTATTTATTATTATATACCTAAAATCGATACATTATACATTTTTAATCAAATCCCTTACTAATAATTCAAGGTGGAGAATGGTCTCAGTTGGGAGTTTTTGGATTTTTTGTAACAATTGAGTGTCTGCATTATTGTCTTTGTCACAAAAACTAAGAAATTCGCTTGGTGAGACTTCTAGATATTCGCATATGTTAATAAATATGGGGAGAGAAGGCATCATATGCTTATTCTCTATTCGATTTATGTATCCGGCACTTTGACCTATTGATAGACTCATTTCGCGGGCAGAGACCTTCTTGCTGGTTCTTAGTTCTATTAATTTATTCACAAAATCACTCGTAAATTGTATTTCATTTTCTTTAATTGATTTATTACTCATAACATGTATTATACATTAGAAAAATGCATATTATATGTATTATAAATGCACAAATACCTTGACATATGCATCATCAGTACATATAATACACAAAGTGGATATTTTTAATGCATATGGTTTATTTGAGGAGAAGAATGGTTATGAGTAAGATGAAGAGTAGATTGAGGAGAGTAGGAGCTTTAGTTCTATCATTAGTTATGATTGCAAGTATAATTCCATTAATTGGAATTAGCGCCAAGGCTGATGATACATACGAAATTATTGTTACAAATAATGTTCCGCAATTATTAGATGTTTCATTTGAAACATTAGAAGGTAACGGCGAGATAAAAGATTCTAATACGTATCAGATCTCTAATGGTGGTAAAGTAAAGGTTACTGTTAGCCTTACAGATACTAATAAGGCTGTCTATGAGGCAAATGGTTTTACATATGAAAATGAAGATCAATATTCTATTGTCTATGAAGATATTAACGAGAATAAGAATATTGATGCCACAAGTATTCTTACTGGTGAAAAAACTAACTTGAAAACTCTTACTGTATCTGCAGGAGATAATGGTAATACGGTTATTAATGGTATTACGGTTAATCCTGGAAATGCTGCTACTTTATATACAACATCTAATTCAAATCCAAGTGTTCAATTTACACCAGAAAATGATTGTTATGTATCTTCATTTCTAGTTGGAATTGGTGCTGCAGAAGCAACACAGCAGAATAGAAGTGGATATACTATAGATGGAGCAACTGGACAAGTTACTGGAACGCTTCCAACTATTACAGATAATGCAAGTATATCTGTAGGATATTCTTCTATTGCTAATCATGAACAGGATGGTGTGACTGGTCTAACTATTTCTAATTCATATCTAGATGGTAATACATTATATATTAAGGAAGATAATACTAATGTAACTAAGTCAGGAAGCACATTAGCTTCTGGTAAGTACACATATGATGACGGTCTTACTATAAGTGGTGGTGATACCATTAGTTCATTTTATGTTAATAATGATGTTAATACATTTGTCACAGGAATAGAGTATTATCAAGAGAATAATGATATTAATGTTGTAAAGGATGATGTAGCGCCAACGTTAACAGGTGGAGATGTTGAGGTAAACGACACATACTGGTGGATTTTTAAAACTGGAACAAAATACACTATAACTGTTAATGCATCTGATGAAATGTCTGGAATATCCAAGGTGGAGTGGGATGATAATGAAACGATGACAAGCCCTACACAAATAATTCCGGATAATGGTGGGAAGTATACTTTTGATGTACAAGATTTCCAAGGTAATAATAAACAATTGTGGGTGAGAGCAACTGATAGAGTTGGTAATACTTCAATAATACCTGTAATGTTAGAAAAAGATGACGCAGCCCCTCAAGTATCTGCACTTTCAGTTGAGAACAAAACAACTGGATGGGGTAAGTTCATAGGCTCTAGCACATTAAAGGTTGATTATAAAGTTACAGATAATAATGGGCTTAGTAAGGTTACTTTATATGGTCCTGATGGTGAAATAGATCATAATGATATCGCAACTAAAGGTACAAAATTATCTGAAGGTAGCTTTACCTTCAATGCAGATAAAGCATTCAACGGTGTAGTTGAAGCAGGTGGTGTATGTGATGTATCTAAGTTCTATATAGTTGTAACTGATGAAGCAGGCAACACTTCAGAAAAACAAAGTCTTGTGGTTACAAGCATTCAGGCAGGTGATAAAGAGGTAATCCTTGATAACGAAGCGCCAAAGGCAAAATTAGAAGCTACTTCTTCTAGTTATAACAATGGTGTAGATAATAACATTTATGTTAAGCAAGACATGAATGGAAGATTTGATGTCACGATAGAAGATAAGTATAGTGGTATTAATAATATTGAGGTATCACTTGTTGATCCTATAACAAAAGCGCAGATAGCGTCTATAACGCAAGATTATTCTGACACACCAGAATCATTTGTTGCAAATAACACTGATAGTGAAATGACAGAGCCAATTAAATACGCTTTTACGACAAGTGGATTAGATAACGCCTTAGCAAGTGCTGGTTATTGTAATGATGGAGAAATACAAGACAAGTATTGCCTTCATGTTGTAATGCGAGATGTCTATGGTAATGTAGATAATAATTGTTATATTAATGTAATAAGAGATTATAATGCTCCTGAAGTATCAAGCGTCAAAGCATCAAATGTCAATCCTGAGAATATAAATGAACATACACAGGCGACAATATATAATGGTGCTGGAATTGGAGTTAACTACGTAGCTATTGACAATACATCAATGAATATTGAGATTAATGCAACTGATGATAAGTCAGGTGTAAAGTGCGTAACCATTATGAATGAGAGTGGTAGCGTAATGACTGATGTTAATGGTCGCAGATTAGAAAAAATAGCACCAACTAGTGCGGGACTATTCAAGGCTACTATCCCAAGTTACAAAGGAAGACTTCAAGTAAAAGTATATGATAATGTAGAAAACGTGTCACAATCAATACAAACTCAAAAGATTATTACGGAATCGGCAGCTATACACAATATGGAGAATCATATTAATATATCACTTCCGCAGACGGATAACAGAGATATTAACGGTAATAATCTATATAATTCTGATGTGCCGATAAATGTTACTGTAACAGATTCATATTCTGGAATAGAGAGAGTGTCATATGAAGTCACATCGCCATATGATACATTCGCTAATCAGAGTGTATATAACGTAAGTGGATGGTCGGAAAGTTATGATAATAACATTGTAACAACTAAGAGTGGTGTTATTAATGTATCTAATAACTCTAATGATATAAATGTTAAAGTTACAGTTGTAGACAAGGCAGGAAATGTAACATCCCAAGATGTTAGATTCAGTATAGATAAGAATGCTCCGGTATTTTCTGTTGCGTATGATAATTATACAGATAATGGATTTTATAATAGTGCAAGAACTGCAATATTAACTGTTAAAGAACGTAACTTTGATGCTAATAATATTGTGACAGCAATAACTAACACGGACGGAGTAGTTCCAACTATATCTGGATGGTCGGGAGAGTTTAATTTCCTAAATCCAGATGATTCCACATATACTGCATTTATAACATATAGTGCAGATGGGGACTATAATACGACAGTATTTGGCTCAGATAAGGCTGGCAATGGTGGAAATGTTATAGCAAATGAAGCATTTACAGTCGATACTGTTAATCCACAGGTAAGTGTGTCGTTTGATAACAATAATTCTTTGAATGATAAATACTATGCAGCGGATAGAACAGCTACTATAACTATCGTTGAACATAACTTTGATGCAGGAAGAGTATCTGTCAATGGAAGAGCGTCTTATGATGGCGCCGCAGCCGCATTCCCTGGTGTAAGCGGTTGGTCTGATGAAGGAGATGTACATAGAGCAGTTGTTGCATTCTCTGCTGAGGGTGACTACGAATTTGATGTTGATATAATGGATTTGGCAGGCAACAATTCCGGAACATACAAGGAGTCATCATTTACTATCGATAAGACTAATCCAACAATTACTATTACAGGTGTACAGGATAAGTCATCTAATTCGAAGGATGTAGCACCT
Source organism: uncultured Lachnospiraceae bacterium (assembly GCA_900315945.1). GTDB lineage: Bacteria > Bacillota > Clostridia > Lachnospirales > Lachnospiraceae > RUG191. The sequence continues at coordinate 37,930 of ONAZ01000014.1, forward strand.
ATTGTTACTATTAATGATGTTAACTATGATGCAAATGGTGTAAATATTGAATTAGTTGGTTCTAAGAACGGTACGTCTTCTCTTGGTGGCGGATTTAGCGATACTAATAACGGACAGGTTTATACATACGGCAACTTCCCTGCCGAGAAAGAGATAGATGATATCTATACATTAAGAGCACGTGCTACCGATAAGTCGGGTAACCAGTTTGAATCATTTATTACATTCTCAGTTAATAGATTTGGCTCTATATATCAATTTGATGAGACACTTAACCAGATTAATGGAAAATACGTTAATGAGCCTGTAGATGTAGTATTTTCTGAGACTAATGTTGATACTTTAGTACAAGGGAAGAATAAACTTAACTTAAGTGTTAATGGTCAACCTAAGACATTGAATGCAGGAGCGGATTATACAGTGTCAGAATCGGGTGGAGACGGTTCTTGGAAAGTTTATACATACACATTACCTAAAGAACTATTTAAGACAGATGGAGTATACATTGTATCATCTTATTCAGAAGATAATGCAGGAAACATTAATGAGAATACTGCTAATGATAAAAATGCAATAATTCAATTTGCGGTAGATAAGACAGCTCCTCAAGTTGTATTCGAGAACTTGAAGGATGATGAGAGCTATAATGATCAGGAATATGAAGCGAGAATGTCAGCTATTGATAATATTCTTCTAGCAGATGTTGAGATAACAGTTGATGGTGACAAAGTTGAAACAACACAGGAAGGTGATGAATATGTATTCACAATTCCTGAGAAGGCATCAAAACAGGATATCAAAGCAACGGTAAGAGATGCTGCTGGTAATGTAACAACAGAAACTGCTGAAGGCGTTGTAATTACAACAAATGCTTTTGTACGTCTGCTTAATAACACATGGGCAATGGTTGGAATAATTGCAGGACTGGTAGTTGTCGGGGGAGTCACAACATTACTTGTGTTAAGAAAGAAGAAAATCATTAAGTAATTAAAAGTGTAACCCCACTCAGATTGAGTGGGGTTACTTTGTGTGTTGTAAAGATGTGTTAGGGAAGTTGGTATAGAAAGATGAGAATATGTGCATATAACAATGATATTGGAATAAAGAAGAAAGTTAACCAGGATGCTATTCTAATAAAGGAAGCTTCAACAAATAATGGAGACATAACCCTTCTTGTTGTGTGCGATGGAATGGGAGGTTTATCTTCGGGAGAAGTTGCAAGCGGTGAAGTCATTAGAGGATTTGACAAATGGTTTGAGGAGAAACTTGCATATGTGCTTTCAGAAGAAAATGTAATTACTGCCATAAAAAGGGAATGGGACTTTCTAATTAAAGAAATTAGTGGAAAACTATTTCAGTATGGAGAAGAAAGACACTTGCAGCTTGGTACTACATGTAGCGCATTTATAATACTTAATGATAACAGATATGTAATAGCACATATTGGAGATAGTAGAGTATATCAATTTAGAGAACATAATATGAGTATTCTTACTACTGATCATACATTTATTGCAAAAGAAATGCGTGAAGGAAGATTGACAGAAGAAGAGGCTAAAGTAGATCCAAGAAGAAATATGCTTTTACAGGCTATTGGTGCATGTGAGTATATAGAAATTGAAATGCTTGATGGATTAGTCTGCAATAAAGATTTATATATGTTATGTAGTGATGGCCTAAGACATAAGATTTCTGAAGTAGAATTGATTGAAAAATTTAGCGATATTGAAAGCAAAGAAGAATTGGATAATGTAACAGATTCTTTAGTTGAATTAGTGAAAGAACGTGGTGAGGTAGACAATATTAGCGTAATTGCTGTTAAGATATTAGAGGATTAGAGATGGCGCAAGTTGGACAAATAATAGATGGAAAATATGAAATATTAAAGGAAGTCGGTAAAGGTGGAATGTCAAGAGTGTATCTTGCCATGGATCAGAGACTTAATAAACAGTGGGCTGTTAAAGAGATACAGAAGCGTGGAAGAGATGAGAATAATGAGTATGTTATTCAATCTGCTATTGCTGAAGCCAATCTAATTAAATCACTTGATCATCCGTCTATTGTAAGGATTACAGATATTATAGAGAATGATGATGTCATATATATTGTTGAAGACTATATAGAAGGTGAGACTCTTGCAAGCATCTTGAAGCGTGAAGGCGAGCAGCCACAAGAAAGAGTAATTGAGTGGGCGATTCAGCTTTGCGAAGCACTTCAATATCTTCATTCTAGAACGCCAGCAATTATATATAGGGATATGAAGCCGGGAAATGTAATGCTTCGTCCTGAAGGTACAATTAAGATTATTGATTTTGGTATTGCAAGGGAGTATAAGGCAGAGAACTTGGAGGATACAACATGTCTTGGTACAAGAGGATATGCTGCACCTGAGCAATTCGGAGGAAAAGGACAGACCGATGCAAGAACTGATATATATTGTCTTGGCGCAACACTATATCATTTGTTGACAGGAAAGAATCCTGCACAACCTCCTTACGAGATGTATCCAATTAGATATTGGAATCCGGAGCTATCTGCTGGACTTGAGGCGATTATACTTAGGTGTACGCAGAATAATCCTAGAGATAGATACAATTCTTGCGAAGAACTTCTATACGCATTACAGCATTATGAAGAATATAGTGTTGAGTATCGTGCTATGCAGATGAAGAAGATTAAAAGGTTTGCTTTTACTGCAGGACTGTCAGTTGTGTTTATTATTCTTGGAATTGTAAGCATGATTATAAGAACTAGTCTTAATAATCAGGATTATGATCAGAACATTATTAAAGCAGAGAATGCAACTGATACGAAAGAGGCACTAGAATACTATAAGACAGCTGTTGATATTAAGCCGAATGAACCAAGGACGTATTTTGACATTGTTGATGCTCTTAAGACTGATGCGGCATTTACAATGGAGGAAGACAAATATCTTAAGGAACTTGTTAATAACAACTTAGAAGGTCTCAGAAATCGTGAAGAATATGCATCATTAGCTTTTGAAATAGGAAAACTATATTGGTATTACTACGATTATGGCAAAAGCGAGGGCACAGATAATTCAGCTACCAGGATGAAGTCTGCAATACAGTGGTTTGATGATGCTGTGTCATATGGTAATGAAAACGATGAATTCTACCAGATGGCTAAGGTATATTCAGAGATTGGTAAATTCAATCGTGATATTACGCTTAATATTCAGGAAGCGTCAGATAAAGGAAAGTACGCTTCTTATTGGAATAACATCAAAGAACTTGTTAATTACATGAATAGCGGTACTGATAATAATGAGTTCGTTCAATTAGAGGTATGTAGACTTGTATATTCTTCTATTGAGACTTATGCAAGAAAACTTCGTGCAGATGGTGTAAGTCAAGATGATATGATATCTGAGTTTAATCTTGTGACTAATATGCTTAATAGTATGCAGACGACATCTGATACTACAGAAGCAATTAAGAGAGAATTAATGTCAAGAACAAGTGAAGTTCAAAGCGCAATTAATAACGCATTTAGGGAGTAAATAAATGAGTGCAAATGTATGGTTGATTATTGGAATAGTTTTTTTCGCACTGGCATTTGTTGCAATGGTGGTTGCGATAGTCTTATTCTTTAGGCTTGATATTCGTGGGGTGTATAGAGATATATCCGGTAAATCCGCTACAGTAGGTATAGCTTCAATTAGAGAAGAAACTAAGAAGACGGAACGTCAAAGAAAGACAAGTATAGCAAAAGATGATAACACCAATAACCTGTCTAAGAAACTTAAAGCAATAGAGGAAGAGCAAGAGACTGAACTTCTGTCTGAGGGTGATGAAACAACTACAGCACTACTATCAGAAGGTGATGAGACTACAACAGAATTGTTATCTGAAAAAGATGAAGAAGTTACGGAATGGCTAACTGAAGATAATGAAGAAGTTACAGAATTACTTACTCAAGATGGAGAGGATGAGACGGAGCTTTTGTCTGATGAAAGTGAAAACGAGACTGAATTATTATCCGATGAAAGTGAAAATGAGACGGAACTATTATCTGATGAAGGTGAGAGCGAAACAGAGTTGTTATCGCCAGAGAGGTCAAAGAATAAAGTTGAGTTGACTATTAAGAATACAACTAAGATAACACATGATAAGGCGTAGGAATGGATAAATACAAGATTAAAAGAAGTAATGGTGTTAATAAAATTGTATATAGAACAAGAAATGAGATTCAACTGAATCAAGAAGTTATTAGTCAAGTTAGAAGTGGTGTAGTATCTAGTTTGCTTCCTGTCATTGAAGCAAACTCTAGAGAAGTGGTTTATGGGGCAGGAGACCTTATTACACTTAGAAACTATCTTAAGAAAAATGTGTCTATTGACATTATGTATTCTATTATTTCACAAACTATAGATACGCTTAATAAATTGTCTAATGAGAGAATGTCTAATACTAGGCTTGTTCTTGATGCGGATTATGTATTTGTAAATGAAGAAGATGGAAGATTGTTTTTTATATATGAACCCTATATATCTAATAGAGAAATGATTGTATACATTAATTTCTGGATTAACATTATTGATACAACAAAGATTAAAGATGTGGATGTAAGAGAACAATGTCTACAATTAAAACAATATATAGAAGAGTCTAAGAATAAGTCGCTTGATGAGATATATGCATATGTAAATAAGACAGTTAGTTTCAATAATCCATCGACAACAGGTAATCTAATGGTTAAAGCTACTAATCTTCGTGAAGTAGAACAGATGAATCAATCCTTTGATGAAGAGCCAGAAACAGGTCTTTTGGTTCAGAGTAAGCCAGAACCTTTAACACAAAAACCAAAACCAATAATAGCGCGTGAAAAAAGGGCTTTTATTATAAGAGAAAACAATAATGATAAGGTTGAAGTAATAACTAATGTATTTTCGGTGGGAAAGTCAGCATCATGTAATTATACAATAAGCGGTAATCCAACAATATCTAGAAATCATGTGATTATAAGTAAGAAATTAGGTGAGTTTTATCTTGTAGATGAGAAGTCAACGAATGGTACATTTATTAATGGAGAAAAGGTTGAGAAGAATAGAGAATACTGTCTTAAGAATGGTGATAGGTTAAGGCTTTCTAATGAGTATTTTGATGTGGAAATAGTATAGAGGGGGTATGAAGGTATGGAAGAAAAAATAACCATTGTTTTTGTTGATAGAAATAATAATTCTACCGATTTTGAGACACCTATTGATATAACACTAAGAGATTTGATAGAAGCAATAGACAATGTATTACACATTGGACTTGATGCAGATGATATTACTGAGAAAGAAATGGTTATAGAGAATCCAATTCGACTCATTAAACTTAATAAGACATTAGAAGAATTGGGTTTTAGACAAGGCACAACCATTTATCTCAAATAGATTTGTATTAGTAGAGGGGGAAAAGATGAAGTATCAATACAAGATTATAGTTGGTAATAAAAGAAATAAAGCGGAGTTTATTCTGAAAAAAGAAATGAACGAAGCGACTCTTGGTACCATTTCTGGATGCGATTTTAGATTGCCAAGAGAAGTCTATGATATGGATTTTCAGATAAGATTCATATTCGATAATGACAAATGGAATCTTCAGTGCAGTAATGATGATTTGTATGCTATAAAGGACAACAATAAAGTATTAACAGCAGAATTATCGTCAGGTGACGGCATAGAAATATATAAAGTCTTGAATGATGAATTCTTTCTTGGAGTAAAGTTTGTAGTAGATATTGATTCTAGAATTTCTTCATTTGATTATTTTCTAAGACTTGGAAGTGATAGAGAGATAATAATAGGAGATATTGATTCTGCTGATCTAAGACTTACAAGTGAGTTTGCTGATAGAGATAATCTTGTGCTAAGGTGGCTTGATGGTAACCTTACTGTAAAATCATTTATATCTAATCTTGATATATATATTAATGGTGAGAAAGCAAAAAATGGCGTAGTTATTGAGAATAAGACATTTTTTAATCTAGCAGATCAATGGTTCTATTATGATAGTCATAAGATTTATTTTGATACAACTTGTATTGAGGTGCAGACAGGTGATGTTAATCCTGTTATAAAGAATAATGATTTTAATTATCCTCTATTTATTAGAAATACAAGACAGAAGATTAAAGAGAATAACGAGAAAATTGCAGTATTAGATCCTCCTGCAAAACCTAATAAACCAACAACTAATATTGTAACCTCACTACTTCCAGCTATTGCTATGCTTGGACTTACATTTGTACTTCGTGGTGTAATGGGGTCAAGTGGATCTTTCGCTGTATTTGCAGTTCTTTCTATGGGAGTTGGTGTACTTACTTCTGTAGCAAGTCTTGTTACATCTAAGAGAGATTACAGGAAAGAATGTAAGAAGAGAAAAGAAGACTATTCAATGTATTCTAGACGTAAGGAAGAAGAGATTATTGAATGTCGTAATGAAGAACTAGAGAATCTGAGAGAAACATATTATAGCATTGAAGAAGATGTTAAGCACTTTAAAGATTTTGATAGTAGACTGTTCGATAGAATACCAGAGGATGAGGACTTCCTAGACGTATATCTCGGAATAGGCAAAGTTGTATCAAAGAGGCAGGTTGATTATAAGCATCAAGAGACAATGGATGTTGAGGATAATATAACTCAGATACCAATGAATCTTGCTAATCAATATAAATATATAGAAAAGGCACCTATAGTGTTGAAGCTAAGAGAAGCTAATGTGGTAGGTGTTGTTGGAGATGATGCATATAATAATATCTTAATTGAGAATATCATTGTTGATCTTATGGCAAGACAATACTATGGTGATATAGATATTTACTTCTTGATGGATGAAGAAGACGAAGATAAATTCAGTTGGATTAGACTACTTCCTTATTTCAATAATGAAGAAGGAATTAGAACCATTGTTGATGATAATGATAGTAAGAATTTTATATTTGAATACTTATATAAGCAATTATCATATCGTGAATCAGAGAATGTAGGTGGAAAGCATAATGTAATCCTTGTTAAGAAAGAGCATGGTATTAAGAGCCATCCTATTTCTAGATTTATTGAGAATGCTTCTAAACTTAATACATCCTTTATATTCTTTGAAGAGAAAGAGGAACTATTACCACTTTACTGTTCATATATTATTAAGCTTAACTCTAATGAAGATGGAGTGATATATAGTACAGAAGATAAGATTAATAAGAGTGCCTTCAGATTCCAACAAATTAATAGTGTTGCTAAGAAAATGTTAATGGACAGAGTAACACCTGTCACTATTGAAGACATAAGCTTAGATAGTTCTCTTAGAAAGAGTATTACATTATTCGAATTACTTAATATTTATGAAGCAAAGGATCTAGATGTTGGTGATGTCTGGAGAGATTCGAAGATATATGAATCAATGGCAGTTCCAATTGGAATAAATGTAAAAGACGAAATAGTGTATCTGAACCTTCATGAGAAATTTGATGGGCCTCATGGACTTGTTGCGGGAACAACAGGTTCTGGTAAGTCTGAGCTTCTACAATCTTATATTCTGGGGGCAGCTGCACGTTTTAAACCTACAGAGATAGGATTTCTTGTTATTGACTTCAAGGGTGGTGGTATGGTTAATCAGTTTAAGGATTTGCCACACCTACTAGGTGCTATAACCAACATAGATGGAAAGGCAATTGATAGATCCCTTAAATCAATTAAGGCAGAGCTGCTTAAGAGACAGGAATTTTTTGCAGAGGCCGGAGTTAATAATATTGATAAATATATTAAGTTATATAGAGATGGTAAGGTCTCTGAGGCTCTTCCACATCTTATTATAATTGTTGATGAGTTTGCTGAACTTAAGGCAGAGCAACCCGAGTTTATGAAAGAACTTATATCTGCTGCAAGAATTGGTAGATCTCTTGGAGTGCATTTGATTCTTGCAACTCAGAAACCTTCTGGTCAGGTGGATGATCAGATCTGGTCTAACTCTAGATTCAAGATATGTCTCAAGGTTCAGACTAAGGAAGATAGTAATGAGGTTTTAAAATCACCTCTTGCAGCAGAGATTAAGGAGCCTGGTCGAGCATATATACAGGTTGGTAATAATGAGATATTCGAGTTGTTCCAATCAGGATTTTCTGGTGCTCCAGAGAAAGTTGATGTTAATAAGAAGAATTATTCTATTGCGAAGGTTGAATTTAATGGTAAGAAGACAATATACAAGTCTTCTGAAAAAGATAACAGCAAGAATAACAAGACACAATTAGAAGCTGTAGTTGACTATATTAATAATTATTGTAAGGAAAATGGTGTTGATACTGTTGGAGAAATATGTATGCCGCCACTTCCTGAAACTGTAGTATGCGATGATATTACAATTGGCAAGACTAATGAAATGCTTTGCCCAATTGGAATATATGATGATCCTGATAGACAGAATCAGGATGTTGCAACAATTGATATAGCTAGTTCTAATACATTTATTGTTGGTTCATCTCAATATGGTAAGACAAATCTTCTAGCAGACATTGTTAAGAATCTTGCAAGTATATATACTCCAAATGAGGTCAATATATACGTATTTGATTTTGCATCAATGGTACTTAAGAATCTTGAGAAATTAAACCATGTGGGAGGGGTAGTAGTACCATCTGAAGATGAGCGTGTGAAGAATCTGTTCAAATACTTGTACGAACAGGTAGAATACAGACGTAATAGATTGTTAGAGGCAGGTGTAAGTTCATTTGTCTCATATAAAGAGGCTGGACATGATGACTTACCGCAAATTGTTATTCTAGTGGACAATCTTACAGCACTTAAGGAATTATATTTTGAACAGGAGGATGAATTGCTACCGCTTACAAGAGAAGGTCTGTCTGTCGGTATAAGTTTTGTTGTAGCAAATGCGGCAACAACAGGAGTCGGATACAGATATCTTGCTAATTTTGCTAAGAAGATTGCCCTCTTTAATAATGATAAGAGTGAGTACAGCGGACTACTTGGAAGAACCAATTTATACCCAGATGAGATACCTGGAAGAGCCCTTGTGGAAATTGATAAAGCAATATATGAATGTCAGACATATCTTGCATTTGAAGGTGAGAAAGAGATTAATCGAGTTAGCAATATGCTTAAGTTCGTTGAACTTATGGATTCAAAATACGAGGGTATGAAAGCGGTTCCTATTCCAGAGATACCAGAGCTTCTGACGGATAGATTCTTAAGTGAGGAATATGCTACTAATAATGACGGTCAGCTTGTTGTAGGCTTAGATTATGATACTGTTGCGCCAGATGTCATAGAATTTGCTAAGAATAATTGTATAAGTGTGTGTGGAAGGGAAAATTCTGGTAAGGCTAATATCATAAGATATATTGTTCGTACAATTGCAAATGAAAGAAATGATGCCCGAATATGTGTGTTCGATAATTATAAAAAGAAATTAGAAGACTTGTCTTCTGATTCGCGTGTACAGTATACAATAAGCACTGCTGGTATCGTAGATAAGATTAATGAAATACATGATGAAATCGAATATAGATACAATGCTCTTGCAAGTGAAATGGAATATGACGAGAGTCTTAGAGTCATAGTGGTTAATAATGAAGATGCGCTTCTTACAATTAGTGAGAATAAAGATGCTTTAGAATGTGTTAAGAAGTTATGCTCTAAATATAAGATGTTGAATGTTGTGGTTATATTTGGTAATGTATTAAACGAGCAAGCTAATTATGGCGCACCAGAAATCTATAGATTTATCAAAGATAATGCGAATATGTTATTCTTTGATGATTTGCAGTTGTGTAAGATCTATGATTTCCCACTTTCACTAATGAGAGAAAAAGCTAAGAGATTAACACTAGGGGATGCATACCATATAATTGGTAATGAGGTAAAACGAATTAAGACTCCGCTGGTTGGAGGAAAGAAGAATTAATAGTTCTTTTGAGTACACACACTATTGGAAGGAGAATGTAATGAGTGAAGAAGAAATAAATTTAATTGAACAAATATCGCCTCTTATAGCAAACAGTTTAAGACAAGATAAGGACTCTGTTGCTTATAAAGGAGCACTTGAAATGGTAGAATCGCCAGATTTTCAGAAAAAACTTGATGTTTTAAGAGAAAAATCAGATGCAGATAAAACAACCTCAAATGAACCTATGGTGCAACAAAATCATACTGTCTTATCTGATACACCCGATGGCATTAATTCATTTCCTTGGGGAATGTTTTTAGGTATATTTGGTAGTGCATCGCTATTTCTCGTATTATTGTTTACAGTAATACACTTTACTATTGTAAAAATAGTTAAGAAGAGAAAAAAGGGTACGGTTTATATTTGCACCTGTACAAAGTGTAAAAACACTAGAGAAGAGAAATATGAGAATGTTTTTAAAGGCTTTTTTGGTGGAATGACTAGATATAGTGAGAAACATAGAATGATTAAGGCTGCAGGTTTTGGCATAGGTACTACTTATTATAAAAAGTATCAGAAAAAGATATATTGCCCTACCTGTAATAAAAAGACTTGGCATGAAATAGAAAACATAAATGATGTAATGTATGATGGACATCCTGCTCTAAAAGAAGCAAGGAATAGAATGTTTGAAAAGGAAATGAAAAGAGCAAAGTAAGTAGGAAAAGTTCACAAAAAAATCACAATTGTTTTGTTTAATGTCTACGAATATGCATTTTTAATGGATAATTACTTGAAAGTATATATTATAAGTGTATAATAATACCCATGATGTATAAATTTAATAAGAAGGGAGAATGTTATGGCTGGACAAATTAGAATGACTCCAGATACTATGAGAACTAGAGCAAATCAGTATCGTACGGAGAGAGACAATGTTGAACACGTAATTAAGCAGATGGATTCGCTTCTTAGTCAATTGCGTGAGGAATGGGAAGGTGCTTCAGTTGAAGCTTACGAGGCAAAATTTCAAGAACTTAGACCATCATTTGTTGATGCACAGAAACTAATTGATGAAATTGCTCGTTCATTAGACCAGACAGCTCAGACTTTACAAGATACAGATCAGCAAATTGCTAATGCTTTCAGGTAAAAGTGTATGTGACCTCATTAGACGAGTGCTAATGAGGTCTTTTTTGAGGGATGGACATTTGAAGATTATATACAATAATTATAAAAATTGTAATGAAAATGTATATTGTGGTATATGTTGTAGGATAGGATACGCTACGAAAAGTTTTATTATTGATAATGATGAGTATAGTAATAATCCAGCGTTTTCATTTATTCTAAAAACATATATTGACAATCATTATGAAGATGTAAAGGTTTTAGAAGAAAATTCTTTTTTATATTTTGTTTTAAAGATAAATGGAGATGATATTGATAATGACGTTAAGCGATTTGTTAAACAAATATTTGCTCTAGATATTTCTGAAGACACGTTTATTGAAATTAAATCATTAGCAAAAGAAAGATTTGAGAGCAATTATAAGGATGAAAGAATCAGAGCGATATACAAATCATGTGAAATAGTTGAACTTTCAAAACAGTTTGATTTGCCAATTTATATTCGTAGTTTGGATAATATTACCTATGAAGAGTTTTTAGATTCTTATAATCAGCTTGTTAGTTTAGGTAACTCTGTAATGGTGATAAGCGGGAATATAAATAGTAATTCGGTTATTGATATAAGTGGAATAGAAAACTTGGATTTTTTTCGACATAAAGATATACGATTGAAGTATAGAATAATAGATAATTATATTCTTGAAGATGCTCATGTTTTGATGAAAGCAAGAAATAATACTGATATAGATATTTTGAGTTTTAGGTTTGATGAAAAAGTTGGTATTATGGATAGGCTTATGTATTTTTATATCGAAATGATTAAGGTAAAAGGTGAGGGATTAGAAATACATTTCGATGAATGTGATTGTGGGTTGATTGTATTACAAAAAAAGATTACATCAATAAGAGAATTATATAGGAATATTGTTACAGAGGAAGAATTTGAATTGAGTAGAAGCTTATTGGCTAATAAGATAAAAGAGACGCAAGAAAAATCTCCGTATGAATTTATTAGATTGCTGTTATGGTTGCGTATGCTAGATATTAAGATGGATGATGTTATTGATAGGATAAACAATACAGATTATAGTGCTTATTGTGACATTGCTAAAGGAATAAAGCCTATTATTCATGAAGCGCAAATTGTTATGAGGTAGAAAGATGGCAAAAGAAATTATTAATAATCCCGATGGATTTAAAAAACAAATAAGAGATTACTCTTCGGCAAGTAAAGGGGTCGATGAGGCCGTATTTATGACAAACGTAGGAAATGTGAGATTAAGTAGTATAGAGCGTTATTTTGAATGTCTAATAGAAATGAATGATTTGTTAAAAGAATATTCACAATTGTCGAATGAAAGCAAAATTGCTATGGATAATGCTATGGCCAAGTGGATAGGAGTAGATGAGGAAATCGCTGTAAAAATTGATGGGCATTCTACTGGAAATTTTTAAAGTGTCATAAACAATGGTATATAATGGTGATTGGGAGAGTAAATAATGGCAAATAATGGAAGCTTAGTAGTCGATATAGAAAGTCTTGAAAAAATGTGTTCAGATGTTTCTACTCAATCAAATAAGATTATTGAAAACTATTATGAGCAATTTAAAAAACTATATATTCTATGTAATTCAAGTTATATTAAAGGTGATTATGCTGATGCGTTAAAGACTTATTTACAAAAAGGAGTTATTAATCTTAATTCAGGTATAATGGATGTGGTTGCGGCAATTCAAGCCGAATTGGAACTTTGTTATAAGGATATTTTAGAAATTGAGTCTGATAATCGAGGCGTTATTTCTGAAGAGAGAATTACTTCTATAAATAATTTTTTAAATGGTGTAAAGAATGGATATGCTAATACTGAAGGAGAGGTTTTTGGGCATTTATGTGAAGCGTCTTCATATATTTCAACCTCTGATGTTCCGTTAGATGATGTTAAGCAAGCTTTTGATTGGACGGGGCTTACTTTTTTTGATATTTGTAATTCAATTGAACAAGCTGATCAGCTTTTACTATCTGGTGCTAATGCAATGTATGATAGGATTGTTAGTCTTAAGAATCAGATCATTAATGTTAGAAATAATTGTTATTCTGGAGGCTATTTGAATCTAAACTGTGGTACGTGGCTTGATGATATTAACAATAATCCTCAATTGCCTACTGTGGCATTAGATAATATGAAAAAAGAGCATCCATTTGATTATGTTTCTAACGGGGTTTGTGTTTCGGAGGATCAGTGGGTAGCAGGTTTATCTACAGATACATATGCTTATGCAGGTTATTCATTGCTATCTGCGTCTTACGAAAAAGGATATGGTGATAATAGTGCATTCATTAAAGCAAAGGCATCTGTACTTGAAACCAATGCATATGCTCAGTTGACAGATTATGCTTCTGTGACAGCTAATGTAAAACTTTTGTATGGAGAAGTAGAAGCGAAGGCTGGTTGGGGAGATGGATATTATGGCGCTCGAGCAAGCGGTGAAGTAGGAGTTGCTAAAGTTGATGCTTCGGCAATGTTGGGAAATGAGTACGTAAATATAAAAGGAAATGCATATGCAAAAGCAGCTTGTGCCGATGGAAGTGCCAGATTTGAATTTGAGCCTGAGGATGGAACATTTGATATAGGATTTGATGGAAATGCAACAGGAGCTGCTGTTGGAGCAGGTGTAAGTGTAGGAGGATTTGATGGAGCTTATGGTAAATACCAAGGAAAAGATATGGAGAAACCGACGAATCTCTTTGGCGCAAAAGCTTCTGTTAGTGCAGGTGCGCAGGTTGGAATAGGTGCAGGAATAAGGAGTCAAAAAGCAATTGAAACTGAATACTTTAATGTTAATGCTCTTTCTGTAAACGTGAATTTGAAAGTTTTGGGAGGGATTGATTTGTCTGTTCAAGTGCCAACTATATATCCTAAATTTGATAAAATTTTTGCTGCTTAGATCATTATGAGAAGTGAGTTGTAATAATTGTTTTTATGAGTTATATTTGATAAAAGTAATTTGATTAGGAGAATACAAACATGGACATTAAATTGAAATACATAAAATATCATAATGATTTTGCAAATAGTGAAGAAGGAAAGAAACTACTATCTGATGCACAAAATTTAATATTAAAAATGGATTTGCCTATGAACAATGAAACCGTATATATGGTTTTCCTCGGTGCGTCATATGATGATTTTACTAAGAAAATGCTTACATGGTGTGTATTTGTTAATAATACGGGTAAAGCGATAAATGAATTACATGGTGTCATGCGCTTTAAGTATACAAAAAAACAGGGCGTACAAATTGCTACAACAATTATTGATATGAATAAAGCCTTTCTTGGAGAAGTTGCTAAGAATGAAGGGATACTTGTTAATTATAATATTCCAGTAAAAGGAATGTCAGAAGATTGCGATGTAAGATTTAGTGATTTAGAAGGATATTTTGATGATGTTAGAGTTACATATTGTGACTAGGATTGTTGTATTGTGTATGTAGTATATAAGGAGATAGCTTATGGCTGTACAAGAGACATATGAGTCAGTAAAAAAACAAGTAGAAAAAGCTCAATTTGAGTATATGATTAAGGTTCAACAAAGACAGGACTTTATGGATAAAGCTGATGAAATGCGACGTGTATATGACAAATTGGCTGAAGATAAAAGAAATGTCGAAGGGCAACGTAATATTATTTGTCAAGTACGAGATAATAGGTTTGAAGATTTTAAAGGAGATGTATATAATAACAGGTATTTAACTCAATTAGATAATATAATTAATTCATATAATCGAGTTATAAATGGTTTAGATGCTAATATGGATGCTCTTAATTGGAAGATTGCAGAAGTACAGAATGAAGCATACAATCTTGATGGACCGCTTGGCTTTTTAGAAAAAGGTATTAATAGGTTAAATACAAGACTAGAGAATTGGGTAAATTAGATAGATATTTGTTGGGGATGTGTATGGCAGATAATACGATAAAGTTTAATGAGACATATAGAAATTTTCTTAAAAATAATCAAAAGGAAGTTGGAAGATTTGTTCCACTTATTGTGGGTAGAGATGATGAATCAACAGTGTCCGTCAAGGAAATAATGATTAGATGCGCTGACAATCAAAAGGCTTTGTTTACACATTATCAAGAAATTGCAAGAGTAGATTCAATAAATTTCTCTAAGCTTGATGATAGTTTAAGGATGTTGGATGATACTATAGCTGTATCTTTGGCGACATCTGCTAAATTTATAGGTGGTAAATAATATGCTTAATGACGATAAAACTTATAATACAAATAGAATAAATTCGTTTGTCAAAGATGGGGAAGAATTGTTTGAAGACTTTGATGGATGCTCGTATACTAGAAATAAAAATGAATGTGTTGAAAGGGAAATGCTTGTAAATCCCAAATTGTGTGAGTTGATGTGCGAACAGAAAAGCATAGAAAAGAAATTGTCAGATGCAATTGAAGATATACTTGGTCAGGCTAAGGATTTGTGTAATAGGGATGATGTTATAGATAAGAAGGGTGGTAGCCATGGGGATAAGGATTAACCCAGATAAACTTAATTGTGTAATAGATATTTTCGCAGATAATAGTTATAAGTATCTTGATATGGTAAATGGAATTAGATTCACGATGTTGGGTTTTGTGTTAAATGATTCTCTTGATGGTTGTGCAATTTCAGCTGCAAAGAATCAGGCGAGTGCGCATATATCTGTAATTGATTTTTTTGAATGTATAAATTGGACTATAAATATTGAGTGTAATAATGTTCGCAATGCTATGTTTAGTTGTAACATTAATACTGTGTTAGACGAAGACGAGATTATAGACGAAATAAAAAATGTTGATGATAAAATAAATAATTATAATTATTTTTTATCTGAAGTAGAGAGATTTAAAACTGACATGCCAATTTTTGCATCAACACTTAATAATATAAGTATTCTTTTGAAAAATGGTGTTTCGAATTTAGAAAGTATGAAAAACTTGTATAATTCGGCACTTAATAATCTGTATCAGTTTGAAGAAATAACAAAAAATTCGTTTAATAATGTGGATATGTTATTTGGATGGCAACAATTGTTTTTGAATGAACTAGAGTGTGCTGGTTTAGATGGTAATTTCCCTGTTAATTCATCAAGTATTGTGAGTAAAGTGTATAAATATGTTAATTCAATGTATTTTGAAAATGTTGAAGATGTCTTATTCTACACTGATAAATATGGGGATAGACGTGTATCTAAGGCGGCATTGTGTTTGTTGTTAAATGCTGATGAGCATAATATGACAGATAATCAAAGAAGACTCTTTGAAAGATGGAAAGAATATATTAATTCGCATGAATTAAAAAACTGTGAGATAGAATTATTGTTTGAAGACTATAAAAGGATTATTTATAGTTATAATAATGACAAGGTGTATATTTCCAATAATAATAAAGCTATGATATATAAAGGTGATGTGTGGCCTATATACGCTCCGTCAAAAGGAGAGTATATTGGTCCTAAATGGACTACGATAAAAGAAAAAAGATTTGATGATTTTAATTTTGATGTTTTTAATGCAGTTGGTAGCTTTTCTTTAGAATCCGAAGACCATGTGGATACATTCAATAAAACTGTTGGAATAGCCACTGTTGTTGAGGGATTGTCTAATACACTATTAAGCTCTATGAGTAGGTCGTCAGTGTATTTGTCATTTAAAGAAGCGGATAATGGACAAAAGAGATGTGTTTTAACAACAGGGTCCTCAGATAATTTTGACTATGGACATACAAGATTACTTCGAGATAGTCAGAATAATTATTTGAAAAAGAAAATTGTTGAGGACTATATTCATGAAGTGTATAAAAAAGATTTGCCTGAGGGTGAGTATGATGTAAAGATTACAACTGATAAAAACCATAACGATGAGATTAGAAGCGGTTTAATATATGTTAATGAAAATGGAGAGTGGGTTCAGAAACCATTTAGATCATCGGGAGATAGTGTTGTTATAGTTAAGTATAATGATCCGACATTAAAATTTGGATACACTGAATTGGAGGATGGTGATATTACCGATTTGGTATATTCTGAAAAAGTATTGACTTTAGAAAACGCTGACATGTTAAAAAAGGAAATCGAAAATTTATGAAAAAAAATGCAATTAAAATATTTGTGTTTATGCTTTTTTGTATGATGCAAATGTTGTGTATAACGTCATGTGGAGAAAAAGAAACAAAAGAATATCCAGAATTGGTAACAGAACACGTTAATCTCTCAAAAAGCGGAATTTCTTATGAATTAGATATGCCTTTAATCAAAAAGACAGATAAAAATATATACACCAATATAGGTAGTAGGGATGTATCTGAGTTTCTTGATGGAGATGTTCAGATTGTTTCTGATGATAGGGTTTCTTGGCAGTTAGCAGGTCATAAAGAATATCCTGATATAGGCGTAGAATTATCTTTAAATGAGAATTATGTTACCAATATTGAAGAACAATCAAAAAAAGAGTTTCAGAATAGTGTTTATTCGTTAAAAGAGATTGGCCAATATACAGGAAACAACATTGAAGGATACTTATATCAATTCAATGAATCTACTGGAAGATTTCATAATAACAATTCTTACGCAGCCTATTTAATCAAATCGGTTGATAATGGTTATCTTTGTACTATAATTATTGCTTCAAATGCAAAAGACTCGAACCTCATAGACTATATTCTTGAAAAATTTAAAAACGAGTTTGGAGAGTTAAAATTTGAAAAGGTATAATGTAATACACAATATGAGAATAGATAATCGAGGTTGAATCAGACTATAGCTATATGAAATAGAAATCCATTAGAATGGAGAAATAATAACCAAGATTGTCCTTTGATGGAGGAATTATATGGCTAAAAACTATCCAACTAAAAAAGATTATATTTTTGCTCTTTGCTTTATGATATTCGTATTCGTTATGTCTATAGTCTTTTTGTATGTTTATTACATAAATATAGTAGTGTTAATTGCTAATGCAGTATTTGGAATAGGAATAGGTTTGGGTTTGGGATTGCTATCTGTAAAGAAAAGCAAAGAATTGGACAAATTATCGGATAAATAATTGGAACAATATGCTAATAATACTAAGAAGAAATTCAGCATAAAGAAACCACTTGGAATAGCGGTGGGTGGATTATTAGGTATAGCCACCTTGGGTGCAGTAATAGGAAAAGGAATTGCTTCTAATGTAAGAGAACATGGTGACATATTAAGTCAGCAAATTTTTTATAACATTGTTGCTTTTGTAGGATTCATATTGTCTGTTTTTATGATTATTCTTGTGATATATGGAATCAAAAGTAATAGAATATCTGATTAGTTGTTTGTGACAGATACTTATTGTTTATGAAACATGGAATCGTTATGTGAAGCCGGTTTTCATAAATCTCCATAAATCTTTATAAACATCGATAAAAGCCCATAAACACTGGGATTTCTGGAATATCAACTCCCATATAATTTGTTATAGATTTATATAATTCATTCAAAAATGGTGCCCGAAATGGTGCCCGAAAAATGAAGTAACAAGTTGATTATAATTATAGTTTTAGTAGCTATAGAATCCCCTAGGTCGACATATTTCTAAAAAATGAATATTGGATTTAGGACACTTATCCTTAAGTGGCCTTGATTAACATAAAACGAACCCGTCCGGGAATGTCAATGACAGAGAAGATTACTCTGGTAATTGACGTACCTGGGCGGGTTTGTTATTAGGGCTGAAATCGAGGTTAAAAAATTTGGGTGAGAGGTGATTTTGATGTTGGTTTAATTTGGTTATACTGGAATTAAATTTAGATGACAAAATTGCTAGCGCATTAAAACGAGTGTGGGTCTTTCTGGTGTTTGAAATTCATGCGTTCGCACGAATTTTTATAACAAACATAAACAACTTGTGATATAATGTAAAAGGCGTGTAAACCGCGTGGTTACAATTGTTTCAAAGTTAAGTGGAGATCAAATTATGGCAGTATCTTACAAGAAACTTTTTAAGTTAATGATTGATAATGATATGAAGCGAAAAGATTTGATTAAAAAGACTGGTTTAAGTCATGCAACGATAGCAAAGCTTGAAAATGGTGACAACGTGCAGATGGAAGTTTTAGAAAGAATTTGTAAGGAGTTTAAGTGTCAGCTTAGCGATATTGCGGAAATAATATTTGATTATATGTCCGTTTTAGGGATAGCATAATTGTTAGAATATATAGACAAAATAATAACAATAATAAAGAGCGAGGGACAAAAAATGGCAAAAGCAAAAAAAGAAGTATCTATGTAAGAGGCATTATGGAAATCAGCGGATAAATTAAGAGGATCTGTTGAATCTGCAGAGTATAAGCATGTTTTACTTAGCTTATTCTTCCTTAAGTTTGCAAGTGACAAGTTTGAAGAGCAGAAAGCAAGAATTATTGCAGAAGGCCACGAAAAATTTGTAGACAATATTGCGTTCTATACAAAAGACAACGTTTTCTATCTGCCACCAGAAAGCAGATGGTCTTATGTCATGGAGAATGCAAAGCAGGATGATATAGCACTTAAGATTGATACAGCTCTTTACACAATAGAAAATACCAATCCGATTTTAAAGGGAGCATTGCCGGATAATTACTATTCACGATTACAGATTGATACTACAAAGCTTGCTTCTCTGCTGGATGAGATTAATAAGATAGATACTACTAAAGACAAAGAGAACGATATCATTGGAAGAATGTATGAATATTTCCTCAGTAAGTTTGCTATTGCTTAAGGAAAGGGTAAGGGAGAATTCTACACGCCAAAGAGTATTGTTAATTTGATTGCAGAATTAATTGAACCTTATGATGGTGTACCTTATGATCCATGCTGTGGTTCTGGTGGTATGTTTGTACAGTCAATTAAATTCGTAGAAGCCCATCATGGTAATAAGAAGAAAGTTTCAATTTATGGACAGGAGTATACAAATATAACATATAAGCTGGCAAAAATGAATCTTGCAATAAGAGGTATCGCGGCAAATCTTGGAGAGACAGCAGCAAATACTTTTTCTAATGACCAGCAAAAGGATTTGAAAGCAGATTACATCATGGCTAATCCACCATTCAACCAGAAAGCGTGGCGTGCAGATGATGAACTACTTGATGATCCAAGATGGAATGGATATGTGGTTCCACCTACAAGTAATGCAAATTGCGGCTGGATTTTAAATATGGTATCCAAGCTTTCTCAGAATGGTATTGCGGGCTTCCTTCTTGCAAATGGAGCACTTTCTGATGATGGCACCGAGCTTAAAATAAGACAGCAGCTTATTGAAAACGATTTGGTTGAGACTATTCTGATTCTTCCTCGAAACCTTTTCTATACAACTGATATTAGCGTTACACTTTGGATTCTTAACAAGAATAAGAAAGATCGTACTGTTGATAACAATGGTGTTGAGAAACACTATCGTAATAGAGAAAAAGAAATACTCTTTATGGACCTTCGACAGATGGGAAGCCCTTATGAGAAGAAATATATTGAGCTTACAGAAGAGGATAGAGCAAAGGTTGTAGAAACATATCATAACTGGCAGCAGGTAGGATATGAAAATACATATGAAAACATACCAGAGTTTTGCTATGCAGCAGGATATGATGAAGTTGCTGAAAAAGGCTTTATCCTTGTACCAAGTAGATATATTGAGTTTGTAAATAGAGACGAAAATATTGATTTTGATACAAAGATGAAATCATTACAGAGTGAACTTCAGGATTTACTAGTACAGGAAGAAAAGTCTAAGGAAGAATTGTTAGGTGTGTTTAAGGACCTTGAATATGAAAGTCAGAAAGCTTCTTGAAGGCGCAATACAGTCTGATGGCATAGAGGAACTTTTTGAGACTGGTAAGTATATCGATTTTGATATCTTTAGTGATGAGTATATGGCTCGTATAGAAAAAATCAATTTACCAAACACTAAGATAAAAGCACTTCAGAGATTGTTAATTTATGCAATAGAGGAGTTCCAGAGAGTAAATAAGATTAAGAGCATAGAGTTTGCAGAGCGAATGAAGCAAGTGGTTGATACATATAATAACAGACGTAAAGATGAGGCCTTTGCAGATGAAGTCCTTGATGATGTGGCAAATCAGCTTGCAAATCTTATTCATGAGCTTAAGAACGAGAAAAATTCTTTTGAGGCTATGGGAATAGACTATGAAGAAAAGGCTTTCTATGACATTTTATAGGGACTGTTTTATTAGAAAAAATAGATGCAATAGTGCAGAAGGAATCTATCTATACATATCGTGAATTTTGGTGGGTATTAATATTTAATAAATGTCCGTTTTTAATGTTTAATGAACAATTAAAAATAGATGGGATTATAAATGATCTTTCTAAAGGAAGTGGTACCACAGCCGGAGAAAAGATGGGAGAAATCTTTGTTGAGTATGTAAAAAATAATTCATCTCAATTCTTTGAGTGGGATATCAGTACTCGTGATTTTCTTCGAAATCTCACATTTAAAACTAGGCAGAGAAGTATATTTAAAAATTACCATGAAAATCCTATGGCTCTTTATTGGAGCAGCTTATAAAATATTGTTTGTGGGGCTATACCAATGGCAAACTTTGGTGGAAGTCAGACTGGCAGAGACTAGAAGGAAAGAAGGCAGCTAAAATTCTATTGAGAATGCCAGGTTTAAACTTCGATAATCATTCTAATTATGATTATTTGATGAATGAAATGATTGATAAGGCTGTTCTCTTTTCAAGGGTTTTTAAGAAATATGTTTAATTCTATGTAACTATTATCGTAATGGGGGGTATGTGAAAGATGGTTGTATTAAATTTTTATGGAAAAATAGAGCCAATATGCATATCAAATAAGCTAAAGATATATATATCAAATCTTCCTTCTGATGAACATAATAACTGGCAGCATAGTTTGGCAGAAGATTTAAAGCACGGGATAAAAAGTTTGAATATACTTGGGGAAGAAATTGGAAAAGAGCCTGTAAAAGAATTATTTAGTAAAGTCTTTCCTGAAAAGAATATACAGTGTTTTGATGATGATACTATATATAATAATCTGGCCCAAAATATGATTTGTATTTATTTTGATTATAAATATGAAGACATGCCATTAGGCGATTGGACTACAAATTGCTTTGATGGTCGTTTTTGTGAAGATGATTGTTCTGAAAAGTTTATTAATTTTTTGCAGTATATAAATTCACCTTCAATGGAATTTATTTCCTATCCACGGCCGGTGCCATACTGGATTTATTCATCGAATTATGACAGAGTAGATTATTCCAGATTGTATGGAGGTGGAGATAAGGCAGAGGCTTATATTGATTGTCTTAAGAAATGGGGAGAATTGATAGATTCGTTTTTAAGTGATAAGAATGACTATTTACTTTTAGACTACTTATTTAATTCCCTATATAAGGATAATGAGTATAATGAATATCATTTATTAAAAGCATATTCTTTATGCCAACTTTTTCTTGAAGAGGAGCATGAATATGAACTAGATTCTAAACTTATAGATTTTATGGATGATGATGATCAAGAGAATAAGAAGATATCCGCTAAGTATTTTCGAAAATTAAGAAATAAAATAGCCCATGGTGATTTTGTTGCGTTTGAAAACCTTGTAGAAGAATATGCTAAAAAAATATTAGATGATAGGATGACATACGATTATGCAGAGTATAGTAGGAAGAATTGGGTAATCATTCACGTGTGTTGTGAGTTAGATTCAGTTGTTAGAAGGCTTATTTTGATGCTTCTTCAAAATCCAAAGAAACTGCAGAAAATAAAAAATACTAGATAGTTATTTTCGGGTTGAATATATACATTTTGTTGATTGTTGTATACCTCTTGGCCAACTGGCTAGGAGGTTTTTCTATTGTAAAAATGCTGTCAGATACATTATAATAGCTTTGTAACTAAATATTGGGGCGTGATGCTTTTTAAATTTTGCGTTCTATTTGTACGAGATTTATTCCTGCATATGCAAGTGTGCCTGAGTAAATACATGAAAATAGAGAAGAAAATTTAAGATCCATGTATAATGCAGACGATTACTATAACAATGGTAGTCTTGATGGACCGCTTGGTTTCTTAGAAAAAGGTATTAACAGATTAAATACGCGGCTTGAGAATTGGATTAATTAGTAATAACAACCAGTAAGATTTATAGGTCAATCTGCTTGGTAGATTGGCTTATTTTTTAAGCTAAAATATTGCATAAAAAATAATATATGATATAATGTGTTTACAGTATTAATATTCTAATAATCCATTATTATACGGAGGAAAAATTTGTGATAATTGAAGTGAGAGCAAAAAATTGTTTTGCATTTGATGAAGCCATTGCTTTTTCGATGAAGGCTGATATGAGAAACAAAAAATTCGGTTCAAATGTTTATAAAGAGAATTGCTTTAATGTGCTAAAGACTGCCGGAATATATGGTCCTAATAATGTGGGAAAAACATGTCTTATAAGATGTATAAAAGCAATCAAAGGAGTTTTATTAAATAAAAAAAATGTTCTTATGTCTAATTTTTTTACTGACAGTGATATATGTGAACTAGGTGTCACATTTTTGTATAATGGTAGAAAATTTGCATATGATTTTAAGTATGATTCAGACAGAGAAGAGTATGTATATGAAGAATTCTTAGAAGTGGTTAAAGATAAATACAATAATGAAAAAAGCATCTGCTGGTTCAAAAGAGATACTTTGAATGATGAGTTTAGTTGCATTGATACGGAACTTTTAACAATGATACCTGTAGTGGCAAAAAACAATGTGATATTCCATTTGATGGATTCAAGTAAGTTTTCTTCGCTTAATGATATGAAGCAGATACTTATGGGATTTGCAGAAAAAATAGACATCATTAATATGAATAATATTCCCATGGAGCATACCATAGAACTAATGAAAAATAAGAATATGCTTCAGGAAAAAGTTGTCGAGTTTATAAAAAATGCTGATCTTTATTTGGATAATTATGAATATGTAGAGATGGGGAATATTAAGCTTCAAGATAATTCTGAAAATAAAAGGCCAGAAGAAAAGGTGTTAGATATTCCTGATAAAGTTATGGATCAGATTAGACTTGTATCAACATATAAGGGTGTGCAGGTTCCCAGTATGCTCTTTGACTCTACTGGAACCAAGAAAATTGCGGCAATGGCAAGCTATGTCATAGAAGCTCTTGAGCAGGGGAGAATATTGGTTATTGATGAATTGGATAGCAGTATACATTTCAAACTTACAAGAGCAACCGTAGCAATGTTTAATAACGAACTCAATACGGATGCTCAAATGATTTTTACTGTTCATGACATAAATCTTATGGATTGTAAGCGGTTATTTA
This sequence comes from uncultured Lachnospiraceae bacterium, assembly GCA_900315945.1. Classification (GTDB taxonomy): domain Bacteria; phylum Bacillota; class Clostridia; order Lachnospirales; family Lachnospiraceae; genus RUG191. The sequence continues at coordinate 62,366 of ONAZ01000014.1, forward strand.
GAAAAGAACAGATATGGTTTGTTGATAAAGATGAAAATGGAGTATATGTCTATTCTTTAGCGGATTTTACAGCCGAAAAAGGTGTTAGGGGTACATCTGACTTAATAGAAAAATATAAAAAAGGAGCCTTTGCGGCATTACCTGATCCTGAGCTAATTAATACGTTGCTGAGCATTAAAGGAAATGCAAAGGAGGCGGTTTCAGATGACAAATAGACGTCCTAAAATCTCGGATAAACATAAGATATGTATTATCTGCGAGGGCAATGAAGAGTATAAATACTTGGAACGTCTGAAAAGCATTCATGTATGGAACGATATTTACGATATTTCTTTGGATAATGCTAAAGGCAATGGAAATATTCCTGCAAGGTATCAAGATAGATATCAAAATGGTTCTTATGAAGTCGTGTTTGTGTTTTGTGATACAGAAAAGAAACCTTATGAACAGTATGAAGATATTAAGCATAAAATAAATGATTTCCATGGAATAGGTAATGCTTCTGACGAAATAGTTATTTTCGGAAATCCATGTACCATGCAGATTATATCTAAGCATTGGACATATGAGGTTATTAAAAAGCCGGCAAAGGCTGTTAATGCGCCTCTTATCGAGAAGTATACTGGTGTAAAGGGCTATAAGGGTAGAAATGATCAGATAGATGAGATTATGAAGTTCATAACTGCCGACAACTACAAAGATATGCGCGATAGAGTACAAAAAATGAATCAGAATGACCATATTGATGGCACAAGTAATTTTGTGAAATTACTAGAAATATTTGAGACAGATGACATTCAATGGATTGATGCAATAAATAAAAAGATAGGGGATGCTTAGGAAAAGGTATTAATAGGTTAAATACAAGACTAGAGAATTGGGTTAACTAGTAATAACAATCAGTACGATTTATAGGTCAATCTGCTTGGCAGATTGGCTTATTTTTGTGTAAAAAAGTTCACAAATAATACACAACTAAATTGTGATACATAACAATATATGTATTTAAAATACATATATATTTGAAAATGCATACTTATAATGTATAATATAACCCATAATGAATAAAAAATGATGTATATTTATAGATTATAGAAGGATGTGATTATTATGACGACAATGGGTACTACTATTGAGAATAAAAAAGCACTTGAAAAGATGAATGCGGCAATAGCTAATTATGCGAATGAGTGTGCTGCTATAAGTGGTAGGATAGAACGTTTAGAACAAGCAAGAAATAGGCTTAATGGTTATGGATGGTTTATTGCTGGAAGAAAGGAAAGAACTAATTACGTAGGAAATTGTTTGCAAGATGACGGCGATTGGAAGGGATTTGGTAAGAATATTGCTAGGTTGAATCTATACTTTGCAACTGAGGACTGGAATCGAATGGATCAAGGACGCGAATTCGTATTAGGTTATATAAATAGTGAGATTGAGCGGCTTAAGAGCGAAACAAATCTTTTTGAACGTGCAATTGGAAATATAACTAATGATATAAAGGAATTAGAAAGAACTATTAAGAATAGTAAATAGGAGATTGAGATGGGACAAATAAGGATAGATAACTCGCAGTTTAATGCAAAAGTAGATGATATATCAAAGACAGGGTCACGTATTGTGAACTCGAAAGAATATAGTTTTTCAATAAGTACGAATGAAAAAGAATCACCTTGTTTGTCACAATGTGCAGAGGCAATGCACATGATGGATAGTATTATTAATGCATATGGTTTGCTAAACAAAAGGACTGTAATAGCTATAAAGAAAGCTGGTCAAGCAATTAATGATATCGATAAAGATGTTGCAACAAAACTTCGTCGCTAGGTCCGTTGTAAGTATTATTTGTGTTATGTATAAGGGAGGATGTTATGGGATATATAATTAAGTATCCAGATATATATGTAATGTACGATAATGTTAAGAGGTACAAAGAGAAACTAATCGTGGGATTTGATACGCATATTGGATCTATGCAAGGGTTCAATTCTGGTGAATTTCTTGAAGGTGAGACTAGTAGAGCAATTGACGATTATATTAGTGATGTACATTATAGGTGTAAAGATGCAATTATACAAGGTATAACTGAACTTGAGATGAGACTTGTATTCTATGCCTGGGGGTGGAATTCTGTCGATGCAGATTTGGGTGCAGTACTTAACACAGATAAGATGGATTATTATAATTCACTAACACAAAATGTATGTGAGAACGATATGTGTGATTCTGTTAATGAGATTAATAGTGTGATAAATTCTGTATCTGATATTCTTCCTTTTGATCAACTTTTTCAGGTGGGTAACTATGACAATCATTTGAATGATACTATGAAAGGTATTAGTGACTTCAAAGATAAGGTTATTAATTATGAAAATAGCTGCGTAGGTGAATTTTCCAATGTAATTGCTCTTCTTAGTGGAGTAGCGAACCTGATAAATGAATATAGCAACAAAGATATAAATAGTTATCAGAAAAATGATGTATTAAAGAGTCCAAATTATGTGGCAATGATGGCTGCCTTTGAAAGTTCTCGTACATATGTTGCGCAGAATCAGAGTAGATTTGATGATGTAAAGCCGAAGCTTGACAATATTATATGCAGATATAATCATACCGAAAGCTTTGCAAAATGTCTGTCAGAATATGGGATGGGACAGGTTCTTAATCATTACTTTAGTACAGACCCTGTTGATTTATCAACAGGTAATTTCGTATACAAGAAGACAGATATTGTCTTAGAAGGAGATTATGAATTAAGATTAGAAAGATTCTACAATGCACTGATGAACAATAGAGAAAGCGTGATAGGATGTGGATATACACATAATTATAACCTGAGACTATCAAACTATGATGAGGATGCTATTTCTATTACTATGGCAGATGGCCATAAGCTCTTCTTTGAACTGACAGAAGATGGAGTATATGATAATATCTTTTCTTACGACGAGACACTTGTTAAAGTGTCGGATGAAGAGAATAAGGATTATAAGTATCGACTTATTGACAGCGATAGTATAAGATACTTCTTTAATGAAGAAGGATTGCTGCTTCGACAGGAAGATAGTAATCATGTAGGAGTAACACTTAAGTATGACAATGATAAACTAATAAATGTATTTAATGATGGAAATGAATATATAAAGTTTAACTATAATGATGAAGGATTAATATCATCTATAGACACAAGCAAGGACAGAACAATAAAGTATGAATATAAGGATGGATATCTCGTAGATGTTATCATGCCTAATTCTAATAGATATCATTATGTGTATTCAACAGATAATCAGATAGCAGAAGTGCTTAATGGAGATGAAATATCACAGGTAAAGAATACATATGATGAAAAAGGAAGAATAATAAGACAAGACTTTATTGATGGTTCATTTATGACATATGAATATGTTAATAACAAAGTTGTTCTAACAGAACGCAATGGACAAGTAACAACATATGAACATGATGAGAATAATAATACTTCTAAAGTAACCTATCCTGATAAATCTACAGAAGAATTTAAATATAATGATAAAGGAAAGAAAATATGGAATAAGGATAGGAATGGATTCGTCACAAAGTATGAGTATAACGAAAGAGGAATGCTTTCAAAGGAGATAAATGCACTAGGAGTAGCAAGTGTAATATCTTATGATGAGAATAATAACATTAAAAGAATTCAACTTGATGGTAAAAATAGATTAGAAGCAACATATGATTCTAATTCTAATCTAATAAGTCGTATAGATGCTGAGGGTAATAAGAGAGAACTTACATATGATGATTGTGGTCATGTAACATCAATCACAGATGAAGATGGTTATAAGACTATAGTAGAATATGATGATAATGGAAATGTTATATCTATTATCAAGCCAACTGGTGTAAAAGTTGGATTTTCTTATGATGAGTACAATCGTCCTGTTAAAACAATAGATGGAAATGGGAATGAGACAAGCTTTACCTATGACATTAATGATAGAATAACAAGTATCGTTAATGCCAAAGGAGATAGGGCTTCATTTGAATATAATCTTATTGGTAAAGTAATAAAATCCAATGACTTTGATGGAGAGTCTGTTGAAGTTGCGTATAATAATCTTAATTTAGAAGAGAGTGTTATAGATAAAGAAGGAAATATAACAAGGTTCGAATATGATAAGATGTGGAATATAACTAAGACGCATCTTCCTTCTGGTGCAATAATAGAAAATGTATATGATAAGAATAATCGTCTAACTAAGGTTATCCTTCCAGAGGGACAGAGCCAGTCAGTAGAATATGATTTTAATGGTAATATAATAAAAGAGACCGATGCTAATAGTTCGACAACTAAGTATAAGTATGATGTCCTTAACAGACTTATAGGTATAACTAATGCCTTGGGTAAAGTGACACGATTTAAGTACGATAGATTAGGAAATGTTATAAAGGAAATCGATAATAATGGAAATGAAACCAGTTATGAATATGATAATAATAACAGACTAATTGCAAGTACTAATAAACTTGGAGAGAAGACGACTTATGAGTATTATCCTTCTGGTAAAAGAAGAAAGATAGCATTTTCAGATAATACATTTGAAGAATATACATATGAGAATGGGCTTCTTACTAGAATTAGAAATCGTCAGGGAGTAGTTACAAAACTTTCATATGATAATAATGAGAATATAGTTTCAGAAACAAATGCTGCTGGAGATATTATTAGATATGAGTATGATAAACTAGATATGCTTGTTAAAATCATTACACCTGAGGGCGGAGAGCGTAGATTTTTATATGATAAAGTAGGAAATATGACTAAGCTTATTGATGAACTTGGAAATGTTACTTCTTATGAGTATACGTCTAACGGAAAGCTAAGTAAGGTTATTGATGCTAAAGGAAATGAGACAAGCTATAAATATGATACGGTAGGGAATCTCATTGAAGTAAAGAGAATAGGTGAATTCGATGAGATAACATCATACGAATACGACTTAAATGGTAATGTAACTAAGGTTACAGATCCGCTTATGAATAGCGACGTATATACTTATGATGGCATGGGTCGTGTGATAAGTAAGCTAGACAGAGATGAGAATTTTACTAATATAAGTTATAATTCTATAGGTCAGGTTGAAAAAATCATATATTCAGATGACAATGAAGTTAAGATGTCATATGATGAACTAGGCTTCTTAAAAGAGATAGAAGATCTAAATGGTAAGATAGAAATAGAAACAGATATACTAGGTCACGTACTTACAACAACAGACTATAGTGGTAACAGGGTATTATATGAATATGAGAATAATAAGAGAAAATCAATGACATATCCTGATGGGAAGAAGCTTGATTACCAATATAATGATAATGGTCTATTATCGTCAATATGCTTGAACGATAGTAGGTTAGTATCATATAATTATGATAAGATGGCAAGACCTCTTACTAAGCTTATGTCTAACGGACAGGAATCGGATTATACGTATAATAGTATAGGACGATTATCAAGTGTTACTCATAAGCTGGGAGATAAGATAGAGTCATTAAGTTATAGATATGATTTATCAGGTAATAAGACAGAGGTTGTAAAGCATCGCTTCAATGAAACAGATAATGGAACATTCACTTATGGATACGATGCACTTAATCAGCTAACATCTGTAAGTAAAGATAACAACCTGCTTCGTGAATATACCTATGATGCTTTTGGTAACAGAGCTAGCAAGAAATCATACAAAGATACAATAGAAGAAAG
>ONAZ01000009.1 GCA_900315945.1 uncultured Lachnospiraceae bacterium
CTTCTGCTTCAGAATGCATGCTTTCACCCCTATACTTAAAATCAACAGACACTTTAGTATCATCATTTATTGATCTGTCATCCACATCAACAAATATTAATTCAAATGGTTCTTTCCGCTCAAAATATTGCTCTTTGAATGCCGACATTACTCTTTCTGGTTTGATTTCACCACCATCTTTTTCAGAAATCTTCTGAATAACATCAGCAAATTCTCTCTGCATGTCTTTAGGAATCTTATATCCATAAATGGTATCCATAACAAAGGCAACTCCGCCTTTACCAGATTGCGAATTAATTCTTACAACAGGTTCATACTCACGTCCAATATCCGCAGGATCAATTGGAAGATATGGCACCTCCCATATCTCCTCTCCTCTTTCCTTAAGCGCCTTAACACCTTTATTAATAGCATCCTGATGGGAGCCAGAGAATGCTGTAAATACAAGCTTTCCAGCATATGGATGTCTCATATCAACCTCCATCTTACAACAGCGCTCATATATTTCGACAATCTCTTTGATATTCTCTATATTAAGATTAGGATTAATCCCCTGGCTAAACATATTGTATGCCACAGTTAAGATGTCAACATTTCCTGTTCTCTCTCCATTACCAAGAAGAGTTCCTTCTACTCTATCTGCTCCTGCAAGAAGGGCAAGTTCTGTAATTGCAACACCGGTTCCTCTATCATTATGAGGATGCACAGATAATATTACCTTATCTCGATCTTTGAAATGTGTACTCATCCATTCGATCTGATCTGCATATACATTAGGTGTATTCATCTCAACTGTTGCAGGTAGATTAAATATTATAGGATTGTCATTTGCATTATCCCATGCATCCTGCACTGCAGTACATATTTCTAGAGCAAATTCTAATTCTGTTCCAGTAAAAGACTCAGGAGAATACTCAAGCTGAACATTGCCATCAAAGTTCTTCATTCCCTCTGTAACCATTCTTGTTCCAGCAACGGCAATATCAATTATCTCTTCTCTATTCTTGTTAAATACCACATCTCTTTGAAGCGTAGATGTAGAATTGTAAATGTGAAATACAACATTTTTTATCCCTTCTATTGCTTCAAAGGTCCTATCTATTAATTCTTGACGGCACTGACAAAGCACCTGTACTTTAACATCATCAGGTATTTTGTTCTCTTTAACTAGCTTTCTTAAAAAATCATATTCAATCTGACTTGCTGCAGGAAATCCTATTTCAATCTCTTTAAACCCGAGTCTAAGTAGAAGTTCAAACATCTCCATCTTCTCTTCAACATTCATGGGTTCTATTAAGGCCTGATTACCATCACGCAAATCTACACTACACCATATAGGTGCCTTCTCGATTTCTTTATTTGGCCAGGTTCTTTCAGGAAAATCCACAACAGGATTCCTCTTATATCTTTTATAGTTTAACACTATTCTTCCTCCCTAATAATTATTTACAACTCTCCGAAATTACTTTCCACCAACTCAACGAGGGAAATGAGCGCCTCCTCTTCTTGAGGACCATCACATACAATTTCTATTTCTTGCCCAGCTTGTACACTGGCTCCAAGTACACTAAGCATAGACTTTGCATTAGCTTCATAATTATCCTTGTATATAAATTGTATCTTTGTATCAGTATATTTTATCGCTTCGTCACAAAATTTACCAGCAGCTCCCATATGAAGCCCGGATAGATTTGTAATAGTTACTCTCTTTTTTAACATATATTATTTCCTCTACTCTACAATAAGTTTTGTCGTTGTTGTCTTTGCTTGATATTCATTATCTAATGAAAGAACTACTACAACAGAATGTGTTCCTTTAGCAAGACCACTTGCATCTACGAAACCACTTATTGTATTTTCATTTAATTTATTTAATTGCTCTTGCAAAGCAACTATTTCTACATTGACGTATTTATCATCAAACTCGCCCTTTAATCCAGCTGCCAGGTTATTGATTGTCAAGTTATCTGTAGGAATTTTAAATACTTTTGATGTCTTATTATTGACATCAACCTTTATCTTAACAATAGCTTCATCCGCATTAAGAACTTTAACATTCACAGGCAAATACTGATTAATATCAACTGTAGTCTCAAAATCTCCTGTAATACTGCTTAAGTTCACAACTGATCCCGGTATTACAACCTCAGTAACTCTGTTAATATCTCTTGATTCACCTTTTATCAAGATAGATGCCGGACTAGTTGTTATAGAAGCCAGTGTTAACCCATCAGAAAGATTTCCAGATGTATCAACTCTAATTGGTATGTTCTTCACCATACAAATTGATGCTGTAACCTCTACCTTGTCCCTACTAAAATCAAGTTTAGATGTATCAACCTGTTCGCCACTGCTATCAACCGGCGTTAACGCAACTGAATCAGTCACATCTCTATTTGCACCATCTACTGGAAGAATTGCTTCCACTGATGCAATTGATGATATCACATCCTCAGGTCCATAAACAGTTACTGTCTTTATATTAGTAGTAACTTCTTCTACTCCATAACCATCAGCTGGTTTTCCTGATGTTTTAGGAACAATTGTAAATTGATTAGATTTTGCCTTGCCAATATTTACTTCCATAGAATAAGTCTTTGTAGGAATACTAATATTTTCAGCAAACTTTAACGGACTAATTGTTATAGGAACATACTGGTTGTTCTCTATATATTCCATATTTGCCGTAGCCGCAAAATCACTTCCTGATAGTTGTTCAAGAATTGATCTTTTTGCAGAAACTCTAAAAGTTACTGTATCACCTGAAACTATCTCATAATATTTTCCTTGAGATAATATAACATCTTGATTAATTACTTCAACATTTGTAGTAAACGTCTTTGTCTGCGTAGGGTCGTTAACGTTCATAACAACAAACCACAAACCTATAGCGAACAAAACAGCCAATAGTTTTAGTCCAATATTATTAAGAAATATATTTTTCAATCTATTTTTCATGGCTCACCCTCCTTTTAAAGAAGGCTTTGCCAGTCTTGTCTTCACTAACTTCCTCTGGCATCTGTATGTCTTTTAGTATCTTAACTAATTCTTCTTTAGAAATATCATGAATTAGTCTTCCTTCGTGTGTAACTGAAACCTTTCCTGTCTCTTCCGATACTATAATAGTTGTGGCATCAGTAGCTTCACTAACGCCTAGCGCAGCTCTATGACGGGTTCCTAGTTCCTTACTGATATTTCTGCTATCAGATATTGGCAAATAACAGGTTGCCGCAACAATTCTATCACCTTCAACAACAACCGCTCCATCATGTAATGGAGTATTCTTCTCAAATATATTAATCAAAAGCTGACTAGACAAAACAGAATCTAATCGTATCCCTGTTCTCTCATACTCATTTAATTTGACCTTGTTCTCTATTACAATAAGAGCTCCAGTTTTAACAGCTCCCATTTCATAAGCGGCTTTGACCATATCATTTAAAGTCTTATCAGTAAACCTCTTGTCTCCACTTTTTGCAAATCCTATATTTCTAAATAGGGAAGACAAGCTCCTAGAGCCAAGCCCATCTAACGCTTTACGGAGCTCAGGCTGGAATACAATAACAACAGCAATAAGCGCTACGCTAAGTAATTTCTCCCCCAACCAAAGTATGGTGCTCATCTGCAAAATTGCAGCAATTACAAAAAACACCACAATAATAAGAACACCTTTGAGAAGTGTCCAAGCTCTTGTATTCTTGCACCACGCCAATAACTTATAGAAGAAGAAAGCAAGTATTATTACTTCTATTACATCAATTAATGTTATATCTGGTACATATAGCCCAAGATAATCACCTGTCCATGAATCCATGGCTTCTTTTACTCTAGTAATAAAATCCATCAACTTCCTCCTTTCTTAGTTATCATTTATCTATTATTCCTCATCATTTTCAGATGAATCAGACTCTTTTTCTATTTTCCCTGCGTTATAAAAACCACTACGATTACGAGTAATTCTTGTAACTCTCTTTTCTTCTTTTGCCAACTCTATCTTAGGTATTGCCGTTACATAATATACATAATCATCATCTTCAAATTGAACTCTTTCTACTCTTTCATAATCGAGATCTCTGAAGATGTAAGTCATAGCAAATCCGACAATAAAAGCTACAACATTTGCCATTAATAACACAGGCACTCTACTTATATTGCCGGTAATAACATAACCGATAAGCATAATTGCCATCTCAGCAAATATACCTACTAACAATGCAACAAGCCAAGATCTGCTAATCTTAAGATTTCTTATTAAAATAATTGCAACAAACATCACAACAAGACTTGTAACATAGATGTAAAGCAAAGGATTAGTCACCATTTTCTGTGCAATAACATCCACTACCGTAATATCGCTATTCTCTTCAATAAAAAGGGAAGCATTCTCTCTAATGGTCTTCAAATAAAAGGAAATTATGCCACCACATATAACAGACGTAACATCTCTCATATTACCAAACAATGCTGAACCCACAACTATTGGGTAAGGCATCTGAATCTGCATGGCAATGGGTATATAGCTAATAATAAATATATGCTTTGCACCATAAAAAACACTTATGCCATAAGAAGCCACAATAAGAATCAAAGCTACTAATGCAACCTGTCCTGACAATCCCGTTAACTGAACAAAGGTATATATAATAACAACTAATCCCCCAGCCCTCATAGGAATGAACGCACACGCTATAGCCAAAATAATCGCGAAAAGCGGATCTGTAAGAAACTCTATATATCCAAAATAATGATTTATTATAAGAAAGCTACAAAGGGCTATTAATCCTTTTCCAACAATCTTAAGCCATGAGCTATTAGAGAAAAAGAAATTCCTCATAGCATCTCTAATCTTAACTGTTTTATTCATAAATCTTCCTAGCTTTTTGAACTCTCGTCATAAATATTATCTAATTCTTTATATTGCTGCATAATATAATCACACTTTGATTTACTATCATCGTATCGTTCTTCAGCCTTTTTCCTGCCACTTTTTATGTAGAAATATGTATGAAACACAAAACCACTAGTTGCAATTACGCCAAACCCAATCCATGCAATGGCAGGAACACCTCTTGTATGCACCGCTATAATAATCAACACTCCAACTACGCAATACATTAAATAGAAAAGCACTGCAGCCACTGCATATATAACTGTCCAAAGGCTAACATAATTCTTCTTGCTATAATTATCAGCAATTCTAATTTTGTCCTCTTCTTTTTTTTCGAACATGGCCATCTTAGTCATATGATGAGCACGTCTTGTATCAATCATAGCCTCTCCTCAAAAAGCATATAAATCAACTTGTATATTATATCATAATAAACGCTCTAATAACAAGTTTTTACATTTTGATTTTTATTAAAAATATGCTATAATTCCTCATTGGATTGGAGGCATTATGATACGAACAATTCTTACAGTTTTATATGTATTTTTATTTTTAACACTAGGTTTACCTGTAATGGGTGTAGAGTGGATTATTGGCAAGTTTAATAGACACGCAGGAGATATAGCATCTCTTCGCACTGTACAATGGGGCTTCAAATGTTGTCTATTCATAAGTGGAGTTAAACTCGATATAAGAGGAATGGAGAACCTCCCTACTGACCCAGACAAACCCGCACTACTTGTAGGTAACCACAATAGTTTCTTCGATGTTATTATTATGTATACATTGTTCCCAGAGAGAACTGGTTTTATTGCTAAAAAAGCTTTCAAAAAAGTTCCAAGTCTAAATCTTTGGATGATGAGATTATACTGCTTGTTCCTAGACAGAAAAGATACAAAGCAGGGACTAAAAATTATTCTAAAAGCAATAGACTATGTCAAGGAGGGAATATCAATCTTCGTCTTCCCCGAAGGCACTCGCTCAAAAGATGGCAAAATGATTCCATTTAAAGCAGGAGCATTTAAAATATCTACAAAAACAGGTTGTCCTATTATCCCAGTTGTACTAAGTGGAACTGCCGACATATTCGAAAACCATTTACCTAAAATAAAAAAAGGAAATGTTGTTATTACAATTGGAGAACCTATTGATCCTAATAGCTTAGAAAAAGAAGAGAAAAAGCATATTGCAGATTACACCCATAAAATCATGGAAGATATGCTAGTAGAAAACGATAAGTCTCTTGCAGATAAGCTTAACAATCAAAAAGCACTTGAAACTAAATAAAACATTTTACATATAAAAAGAAGCGCTCGTCTTATTCGAGCGCTTCTTTAATCTTATCAACTATAAATGGAAAATTCATAAAGTGAGATGCCTTTACTAGAATGGTATCACCTTTTTCTATTTTCGGAATCACATAATCAAGAAGTCTTTCTTTACCATCGTCTCCGACAAAAGACTTTGCTTCTATCTGGTTTCCATTAAGATCGTCAACAATGGATTTCGATAATTCACCAACAGTAAATAACATATCAATCTTATTATCTAACACACTTTCAGATAGTTCTCTATGAAGGTTCAGCTCATCATCTCCCAACTCTCCCATATCTCCTAGGATGGCTATCTTTCTTCCCGTTGACATTCCCAGGATACCAAGTCCAGCTCTAACTGAAGCAGGATTAGCATTGTAGCAATCATCAATTATTGTTACACCATTTACTTTAATAAAATTGCTTCTTCCTGCAATTGTAGCGACTTTCTTTATACCTTCAATAATACTTTCTACTGATTCTCCAAGGGCATTGGCAACAGCTATAGCACACATGGCATTACTAACATTATGTATACCCGGAAGAGGAATTGTAATTTCTGCTGAAACCTCACCCCTCACCTTAGCTTTCATTCCTTCTAGCCCCATGTTCCTTATGTCGTAAGCTTGATACATTGATTTATTGTCATCTTTGCATGAATAAGTAACAATTTGTGCATCTCTGGGAATCCTTTTTTCATCAATGGTAGATAATTTGTCATCGTCATTATTAACAACAACGGTTGCATTATTATTAAGGTAATCTAGTACCCTAGTCTTTTCTTTAAGAATCCCATCTCTTGTCTTGAAATTCTCTAAATGGCACTGTCCAATGTTAGTAAACACCACTATATCCGGCTTGGCAATTTCACCAAGAATCTCCATTTCACCAAACTCAGAAACCCCCATCTCAACTACTGCAGCCTGATGTTCCTCTGTAATAGAAAGAATCGTAAGGGGCAAACCAATACTATTATTGTAATTCCCTTTCGTCTTAAGAACCTTATACTTTTCAGATAACACAGAAGCTATCATTTCTTTGGTACTAGTCTTTCCAACAGAACCTATTACACCAATAATTGGTATCTGCAATTGTTCTCTGTAATATGTTGCTAGAGTCCGAAGTGCATCTTTTGTAGAATCGACTAGTATGTATGGTCCAATATAGTCTCCTTCTTTCTCAACTATAGCTCCAAGCGCTCCCTTTTCTATTGTATCATTTACAAAAGTATGACCATCAACTCTATTACCACAAATAGCAACAAACACATAGCCTTCTTGCACCAAGCGATTATCCATTACAACGCCTTTAGCATTATTATCAATACTATTATCGCAAAAAAGTTTACCATTTACCGCTTTTGCAATTTGCTTTAATGTCATATTTTTCATAGGCTAACCTCTTTTATACTTTTTAAGAGAAATCTTAATTATTTCCTCACACAAGTCATTATAGTCAATACCAATACAAGCTGCCTCTTGTGGAAGTAGACTCGTTGGTGTCATACCTGGAAGTGTATTAGCCTCCAAGCAATATATTTCACCCTTTTCATCTAATATAAAATCCATCCTAGAATAAGTCTCAATTCCAAGACCTGCTGCAACTCGTTCTGCATATAACTGCATTTTAGAAGATATGTCGTCTGGAATATCAGCAGGGCAAGTCTCTTCCGCAGCACCCTTTTTATACTTATTCTTATAGTCATAGAAGCCTTCTTTAGGTGCAATCTCAATTACAGGAAGTGCTACTCCTTCAATAACTCCTACAGAGAATTCTCTTCCCTTAATAAAATCTTCCACAATAACTTCATCTTCCCATCTAAATGCTTCATCAAGAGCATGTTCATATTCCATAATGTTATTAACAATTGAAACACCTATTGACGAGCCTCCACAACTAGGCTTAACAACACATGGAAAACGAGGTGCGTCATTATTTGACTCTACAAATCTTTCATGCTTCTTAAGTGAGAAACCACCTGGAAATGGAACATCATATCCTCTAAGATGCCCTTTAGTCATTCCTTTATCCATGGCAATAGCAGAGCTTATATAATCATTTCCCGTATATTTTATACCAAGAAGATCAAAGGCCGCTTGAATTCTACCGTCTTCTCCATTTTCTCCGTGAAGAGCAATAAATACAATATCAGCCATCTGACACAATCTAATTACATTAGGTCCAAAGAAATTATCTGATTTGTCCTTTCTACTACGTTTGATTGCAACAATATCCGGTGCCTCTGTTGGTATATCTCCAACTTTAACACTAACCTCCCTGCTCCTATTAAATATCCCATCCAAGTCCTCTTCCTTATCGGAATATCCCATAAAAACATCAAGAAGAATCGTATTATGTCCATTTTGTCTTAGTGCTGAAGCAATCATCTCTCCTGATTTGAAGGATACATCTCTTTCAGTACTTAATCCTCCAGCCAAAACAACTATATTCATCATTTCACTCCTTTAATAAACGCGATTATAGTTTATACCATTTAAGCTAGAGTGTCTAGAATAATTGTATTAAATATGGGGTGTTTGGGAGTTTTTTCAATTTTTCTCCCTTTAAGACATCTTTTTTTATGCAATTACATATGGCTTTAGAAAGAGCCAGATCTATGTAAGCTTTATTGACATTTCCTTTTTGCTTCAGACAATACATCCTATTCCAAAGCAATCTATGAACTAATTTAAGGCCTCCGCCTTCAAAACAATACTTAAGCCCTCGTTCCGAGAACATTTCTGCTTCATCATACATCTCAAGGCCTGATAAAGCAGCGCTAATATTACAATATAACGACGCCAACTCTTTAGGATACATGATTCCATCACAACTCTTCTCCTTGTATCCGTTTACAAGTTTAACCCATATATCGATAGCATCTTTATAATCCTTTTGGAGATATTTACCTATCCCTATAAGATTATACATACGTACTTCTATTCTATCTAGAACCGCTTTATCATCATCTATTCTAGCTTTTTTACAAACATCGAGAAGTTTGCCTACTTCTTCACAGAGATAATATCCATATTGTATTAATTCAACGCTATCTCCTATTTTATTATGAATCTCAAGCTCTACGTTTGCAAATAGCAATTCAACAAATTTGTATATACAGTTTTCTTTGTTATCAAAGTCTTGACCATCACTTGTAATATACCGAAGTTTATCTATACAAATCTCTGCTTTCGACTTTTCATTTCTTTCAAGATAATTTATTGTCATACGCGAAAGATTAAAAACTTCATAATCATAATCTCCCATGTAATCATCATAGAGTATTCCTTCTTCTCCCATCTTCTCCACAAGCAAAGTAAAAATTTTCCTTGATGGATATTGGTCACCATTTTCGATTCTTGAAAGTGTACTTATTGAACAAACGCCCTCGCACAGCCTCTCCTGCGTGATTCCTTTTCCAATCCTACATTTTCGCACAACACTACCTATTATTTCCTGCTTCATAACTCCCCCCTTTTATAAAAACAGTTCAACTGATTTTAACAATTAATTAATAAAATGTAAAAAACAAGAACCCCTAGAAATTCTAAGAGTTCTTGTCTGTTTAAAACATTTTTCTGATTATACAAGAAATTATGGTCGCATTATTCTTTCTTAACTAGAATTATGGGCACTTCATCGTTATTTATTACATATTACACTAATAGCATTTGTCTATAATTCACGAAATTTAAAATTCTGGCTCGATTAGCCCGTATGTATTACCTTTTCTCTTATATACTACATTAACTTCATCAGTCTCCGCATTCATAAATACGAAGAAATCATGACCAAGTAGCTCCATCTGAACACAAGCATCTTCTGGATACATAGGCTTTATTCCAAACCTCTTAGTTTTGATTATTTTAATCTCGTCATCATCATCTGTACCGTCTATATCTGCAAAATCATCGCTAAAATAACCAGCCGTCTGTTTCTTCGTTACAAGCTTGCTACGATACTTCTTAAGCTGTCTTTCAATCACCTCTTCAACAAGATCAATTGATACATACATATCATTACTAACTTGCTCGGCGCGAATAATATGGCCTTTCATTGGAACAGTAACTTCAACTTTTTGCCTTTCCTTCTCCACAGACATTGTTACGTTTGCTTCAGTATCTTTATGGAAATATTTATCTAACTTAGAAAGCCTCTCCTCCACCGCAGCCTTAAGACCATCTGTCAGTTCAATATTTCTTCCCGTAATATTAATCTTCATAGCAACCCCTCCTTAAATGTCTCATTATAGATTGTCATCTATGTAAATTATTATATCACATCAAAATATAATATGCTAAAATCTTATATAGAAATTATAAAAAGGAGTTGAAACAATGAATAAAAATGCATTTATTAGTGGCGCATCTAGAGGAATAGGAAAAGGTATTGCCGAATCTATGGCAAGTGCCGGCTATAATCTTGCCCTATGTTGCGTTAATAATATTGACAATCTAACAGAATATGCGATAGAACTCCAAAAAACTTTTGATGTACATGTTAAGGCGTATAAGCTTGACGTATCAAAACCAAATGACTGGGCAACTGTTGTTCCTACCATACTATCTGATTTTAATTCCATTGATGTTGTGATTAATAACGCGGCAATATCATATGTAGGGCTTATAACAGATATGTCAGATATGGATTGGAATAAAATTGTTTCAACAAACCTAGATTCCCTCTTCTATAGTACCAAATCATTTCTTTCGGAAATGATTAACAGAAAAGAAGGACAGATTATAAACATCTCTTCTATGTGGGGAGAAAAAGGCGCTTCATGTGAAGTTGCATATTCTACAACAAAAGGAGGTGTCAATTCTTTCACAAAATCACTTGCAAAAGAAGTGGCACCTAGTAATATCTCAGTTAATGCAATTTCCTGTGGCGTAATAGATACAGACATGAATTCCTGCTTCACTAAGTCGGAAATGCAAGAATTAAAAAGCGAAATTCCCGCATGCCGTTTGGGTACGCCTAGAGACGTAGGACAATTGGTTCTTTCTATCCTCAATTCACCTTCCTATATGACAGGGCAAATTATAGGAATTGATGGTGGACTATAATCATTCTCGCACAATTATTCTTCTAAGCAATAGTTTCACATCTTCTTCATCCCATATTACAGGAACAGGATATGATGGATTAGCTTCTGTTAGAGCGCGGGAAACAATTGTATCAAAATCCTCTTCCTTTAGTTCTTTTACTTTATCTGGAATTTCCATCCTCTTGTTCATTTGTTTTATTGCATCAATGAACTTCTCAGCTTTTTCCTTATTAGATTCTCCTTCTATACCAACAACCTCTGCAAGTTCTGCAAGAGACTTGTAAGCACTTTGTCCATACTGATCCATTACAACAGGAAGAAGTATAGCATTAGCATATCCATGAGGAAGACCATAGAGAGCTCCCAATGCATGGGCAACTGCATGTACATATCCCACAAAGTTATTAGTAAATGCAACTCCAGCATAGTATGATGCCATTAGCATCCTTCCTCTTGCTTTTATATCATTGCCATTGTTATATGCGTTTTCCAGATTATCAAATATCATCTTTACGGATTTTCTTGCAAGCATCTTTACCATAGGAGACGCATATAAATTAGTATATGTCTCCACAGCATGAGTAAGGGCATCCATTCCTGTTGCTGCTGTAATATGCTTTGGAAGGCTTAATGTTATCTCCGGATACATAACAGCATATTTAGGCACTAGGCCGAAATCTGTTATTGCGTATTTATAATGAGTCCCATCCACTTCATCTGTTATAACTGCCGCTACTGTCGCTTCTGAGCCTGTTCCTGCAGTAGTAGGAACCACATACAAATCAGGTATTGGATTCTTAATCTTGAACATTCCACGCATATCCCTAACCTGCAATGTTGGATTAGTTGCTCTTGCGCCAATTATCTTAGAAGCATCCATAACACTACCACCACCTACAGCAATAATGCACTCACAATTATTCTCTTTATAGACTTTAAGTGCCTTTTCAATGCAGTCAATTGTAGGGTCTGGCATTATACCACTGTATATAAAATATTCTACTCCTTCATTCTTCAAAGCATCAAATAATGGTTCGAGAGAACCCCTCTTAATAAATCCAGCAGTTGTAACAACAAGCGCCCTGGTGTTGCCATCATTTTTTACAACACTAGGCAACTTAAGAATACTATTCCTCCCCTTTACCAAACTAGGCCTTCTTATCTTTGCTACTCTAATAAATGTACTTACAAACCTTTGTCTTAATCTTGTAATCTTCTCCATAAAGTCCCCTTTCATTATGTCTTATTTTGATTTGAAATCAATTTTCAAATCAACAACCTCTGCCTCTGTTCCAACTCTTACTCCTGGCCCATAAAAGCCAACACCAGATGTTACTATACTTGTCATATCACCTTTTTTAAGTAGGCCTCTTGAATTCTCCCATATTATTTTACTAGTAAGATTAAGAGGGAAAATTTGTCCATCATGAGTATGTCCTGATAAGTCAACATCTACCCCAGCATCTGCTAGTTCCTGCAACTCTCTTGGCTCGTGGTCAATTACAAGAATTGGTTTCTTCTTATCAAGATTTGATGTAAGAGCTGCCGGTGTCTTTCTTCCATCTATTCCACGTCCTTCTTTGGAATAATCAGGCCTGCCATATATAAAGAAAGAATCATCAATCAATACATATTCATCTCTAAGATTAATAACATTAGCCTTCTCTAAGAATTCATCCATTCTGCTGTCGGCAACAAGCTTTCCATCTGATGGAAATGTAAAACCAGCTATAATCATTTCATCAATGTCGTGATTACCATACACTGCATAGACACCATATTTCGAATTAATACTTTTATAAATCTCTATTAATTTCTCAGGCTCTGCTAAAGCATCATAATTATTATCGAAGATATCTCCTGCCATAATCACAATATCAGGATTATATGCATTTATCTTATTAACCATATCCTCCATCATACCTGTTCCCACAGAATATCCCATATGTTGATCCGCAACAAGTACAACATTAAGTGAATCTATATTTCCTGCATCTTTATCTACTTCTATCTCATACTCAGCAGTATTAATTGTTCTAGCCTGGATACCTCCCCAGATTGCTATAGTAGCAATTATAGCCACTACTACAAAACCAATACATATAAATTGTGGTCTAGTAATTGTAGTCTCTGTCTTGGGAATCTTCTTAACTTTCCTAATAATTATTCTAGTCAAATCTAGTATTCCCACAATAAGAAGTATATATATAACAACACCATACCAATAAGTTCCAGCTACATTAAAGACTCTTCGAACCGTACCTTCCGGCAATAAAGCAGCAATATACATTCCCATGCAAAGGGCCCAATATATAATGTTAATAACAACTCTAACACCTATCTTTAGTTTTCCTTTACATATAGTATCAAGCCATTTCATAAACCATCTACATACGTAATAATTTCCAAGGATATATATTGGCAAAATAAAAATTGCAATCATGGTATTTCTCCTATAAGTACTCGCAAAATTCATCATGTAATTACTATCACAATTCAACTCACATTATACCACTAATCTATATTTTATGGTATAATATGCAAGATTTTAGATGAAAGGGCACTACATATGAAAATAAATCGAAAAGAGATTAAAACAAAGGCAAAAAGTTCTGTCAAAAACCACTACTTTATATTTGTTATTAGTTTACTTCTATGCGCAGTTATTGGTGTAATGTATACATCTTCTACGTATATATTCTCAATTCTAAAGGGCGGTAATGAAGAAACCTACAACGATATAACATCTAAAATTGCTGAAAATGCATATTATAACGAAGACGGAGAACTTATTATTAATAATAGTGTCTATGACTCTAGTAACGATATAGCTGAAGCTATAACAAATTACATTTACGACAAAAAAGACGAAGCACTTAATATTGAAAAAAGAGTCGAAACCATTAACGAAAACAAACCTGATGAGCAGGTGGGAATAATAACACTAGGTTATAAAAATGGTGTTCTTGCCTCATTAGTCAATAATTTCAAATCCGGTTCTATAATTCTTACCCTTTACAAATCAGTTGCAAAGGTAATAACTGACCCATCTGCATCAACAATAATTGTATTAATTATTGGCATATTAATATTTCTTAGCTATAGGGCATTCATACAAAATGCTCTTTGGTTAACTACTAAGCGTCAATTTCTAGAAGGACAGACATATGAGAAGATTACTGCTAGAAGCTATCTTTTTCTATTTGGGAAAAAAGCGTATTTTAGAGCATGCTTTACTTTTATAATAAAAGAAATACTCATTATATTATGGGGTCTTACAATTATAGGTGGCATAATTAAGTATTTCTCATATTCCATGACATCATTTATACTTGCAGAGAATCCAAAACTTAATTCAAAGCAGGCTATCACATTATCTCGCAAAATGATGAATGGGCATAAATGGGAACTATTCCTTCTATATCTTACATTCATAGGTTGGGAGCTACTTAACATATTAACAGCAGGGCTTCTAGGACTGTTCTTCTTAAATCCTTATATGGAAGCAACATTTGCCCAATTCTATCTAAAGGTAAGAAAAGAAGCCATAGATAACAAAATAGAAGGGTATGAACTACTAAATGACAAGTACTTGTGTAAAGCACCTAGTGAAGAAGATCTTAAAGTTGCATACGCAGACCTTAAAGCAATATATGAATCATCACCTTCTGAGCCAGAAAAGTATACTGGAATAAAAGGTTTCTTTACAAATGTCTTTGGCATAGTATTATACTATAATGACAAAGTAAAAAGAATTAACCAGCAAGAGGAAACTCTCCTTCTTGCAGATATGTATTCAGATATTTCAAGCGGTAAACTTTATCCAGAAAAACTACATCCTCTTTTTACAGAAAGAAAAAACAAAAAAGCTCCATTACAAACCCTTCACTATCTAAGAAGATACTCGATTATAAGCTTAATATCTATCTTCTTTATTGGCTGCTTCATCGGCTGGATATGGGAAGTATCAATACATCTTGTAGAGGATGGTGTATTTGTAAACAGGGGCGTACTACACGGGCCATGGCTTCCTATATATGGAACGGGTGCAATTATGATTTTAATTGCTCTTTACAAATTCAGAAAAAAACCTTGGTTAGAATTTCTAACTGCAGTTCTTCTCTGCGGTATTGTAGAATATTTTACATCGTGGTATCTCGAAGTTACTCATAACGGTCAAAAGTGGTGGGATTACACTGGATATTTTCTCAACATCAATGGTCGAGTATGTGCAGAAGGATTGTTGGTATTTGGAATAGCGGGTATAGCTTGTGTATATGTGCTTGCACCTCTTATTGATAACTTAATTCAAAAGATTAATACTAAGATTCTTTTGCCTATTGTTGTTGCTCTTTTACTATTATTTACAGCAGACAACATCTATTCCCATTTTTATCCTAATACAGGAAAAGGTATTACTGATTATGACCAAAAACAAACATCGCAAATAAAAGAAATGCATACTCCTAATGAAGTACACATTTCCTCATATAACAAAATGATATCATAATCATTCTACTCTTCATATTTTTGTAGTATATAATCTGGCTGATGAGTATCAAGATACTTGTCAGCCATCTTTTTATTCTTAACAAAGACACCCTGATATGATTTAGCTAATAATTCTTTATGCATTTTAAGATTATCCGGCGAATCGTCAATGACTAGAACAATCGGCTTGTTACCAGCTTCTCTCAATACTTCTTCGATCTCTTCATCATTAAGTAACTTATTCTTTGGCAAATACTTTATTAACGCCTCTTCACACTTACTATAACTAATTGGTTTTGTAAGATAATCATCAAAGCCCAAACTAATATACAAATCCTCTGCCCCTGCCGTTGCATCAGCAGTTAAAGCAATTACAGGCACATCACCCTTTATATTCTTATCCTTTAGCACCTTGAGAGTTTCAACACCATTTAATTCTGGCATCATTATATCAAGAAGAACACAGTCATATTGTTCATCTTTCATCTTCTCAATACATTCTTTTCCTGAGCTTGCTGTATCAATGCTAATTCTTGTTATTTTAAGAAGACCTAATAGAACCTTAAGGTTCAATTCATTGTCATCAACAACGAGAATCCTAGCAGAGGTTGCCATAAGTTTTATATGCTCATTATCACTCCTTTTATTATTAACTGCTCTATCATCTATATTGCCAATAGTTTCAGGGTCCGTTACTTCTTGAATGATGTGTATTGAAAATGTAGTACCTTCTCCATAGACACTATCAACATCAATATAACCATCCATCATCGTCACAAAACTCTTAGCAATACTAAGTCCCAGCCCTGTGCCTTCCACGTTCTTATTCCTAATTTCATCAAGTCTCTGAAACTTAGTAAACAGTTTGTTTTTTTCATCTTCTTTAATGCCTATTCCTGTATCACTTACATCAATAACTAACTCTATTTTTTTATCATCTCCCCCGACTTTTAAGTAAGAAATGTTTACTTTTACGCTTCCTTCCTTCGTATATTTAATAGCATTATTAATTATATTAATCATAACCTGTTTAATACGAAGCTCATCGCCATATAAATTCTCAGGTATATCCTCATCAACTTCAATACTAAAAGATAACCCCTTATCCTTCGCCTTCTTTTCAGTAATATTTTTTACATCAAGAACAACCTGACTAAGCTTATACTCCCCATTTATTAGAGATAATACACCAGATTCAATCTTAGAAATATCTAAAATATCATTTATTATGCCAAGAAGTGTATGACTTGCAGACTTTATATCTATAGCATAATCCTTAATAATGTCACTTGCCGTTTCTCTAAGAATCATCTCATCCATTCCAACAATTGCATTAATTGGCGTTCTTATTTCATGACTCATATTAGCAAGGAAAATGCTTTTAGCCTCATTAGACCTATTAGCTAATTCTGTCATCTTTTCTAACTCGTCCATCTTGTTGTGAAGCTTAGTAACGTCGCTTACTACAAACTGATGTCCAACAAGATAATTTGCTTCTCTTATTTCATCTACGTGAACTGTATATGTGTTATCCCCATTCTCATAGTCTCCACCACCATCTTTATAAATCCTTTCTAACATCTTATCTTCATCAATTCGATGAAATGATTCTATATTAGAAATCATCTTTCTGGCAGAGGCATTATGGAAAATAATATTATCATCTTGATCTGCCACAATTATTCCTAAGGGACCTCTAAACATAACATTTACAATAGCCGCCTGAATGGAATCAAAAAAGTCAAATTTCACAAGAAGAATTGCAAGACTTAATACAATAGCAAATAAAAAGTAAATACTTATATCTATTCCAACAAAATCAGAAGCATAATAAGCTATTGTAGATAGGACAAATAATAGAGCAACAACAAGTATAAAAACAATTCGTATCTTAGTTATACCTTTATATCGCTTTATTGCCTTAACACATATAGCTGAACATACAGTAAAAATAGCAAAAAGGTCTATTGGGAAAATAACATTTAATACAAAGAACTCAACAGAAGATAATGCATTAATTCGACCAGAAACAGTTTCCCAATCAGTGAGGACATAGTTTTCATAGTCCATATGAAGAAGTAGTGCAACGATTGCTATTACAACTATAGCTTGAATCACATATACAAAACGAGGTATCTTAGAACCACAAATAACCTCTACGAAGCGGAGTAGTATAAGGGATGCTGCCGCCATACCTATGTATTTTGTCTTAAATGAAATTACTAATTCAGGAAGTGAATCACTTCTAAATTCTAGAAGGAGACCTATTTCAATGACAATAAGCGCTGCAAAGAACATAACAGCAACAGCCTGAACAACCGATGGTTTAGACAAAAGAATCTTAATAAGTATAGAAACTGTTAGAACAAGTGTTATTATACAAAATGCAATATAAAAATAAGAATACATATAATACCCCCTGTAGGAAATACTATTTACACATCAATATTCTTCTTAGCTTCCTTCGCTTCAGAAATTGCTTCTTCATATTCGAACTCTTCTATGTATCTCTTAGCAAGGTCTATATGATTCTTAGCAATTATTTCTATTCTGTATTTGTATATTTCCTTCAAATCAGCTCTTGCTCTATCATCATCAAAGTCCTCACATCCAATAATAAAATCATCGAGAAGTGACACTACTCTACTATTATTAATTTCCTTATCCTCTGATGAATTATCATCTTCATCAGACAACTATTCATTAATGAAGTTCACCACTTCTTTGTACTCCTGTAGGAGTATCTGATTGGTCTTTTCAAACTCTGCTTCTTCCCTTGCATTAGGAGTTTCTTTGGAGTATTTCTTAGCCAGAGCTTCACATTTCTCAGCTGTCTTAGACAGCTTTTCTAAGCCAATAGTTCTAAGATTACTCTTTAACGAATGAACATTCGTAACATAATGAATGTACATTCCCATCTCAAAATTTGCAGTTATATCTAAGCGATTTTTTTCATAGCATTTTGCAAATGTCTTGAGGGCAATTTCTAATTCTTCTCCGCCACCTGTAAACTCTTCTGCTTTCTTCAAATCAAATCCAAAATTTCTAAACTCTTTTTCATCTATCATAACTTTCCTCTATCCCAATACCGAAATAATCTTTTCAACCAAATCTTGCTTACTTGCTGGTTTAATTATATATCCTTCTGGTTTTAACTCAGTTAAAGTCTTAACAACTACTTTCTTCTCATTTAATCCCGTTAGAAAAACAACTGGGATATCCTTCGTCTTCTGATTAGCCTTTAATTTATAATAGACTTGCGCTCCTGATTCCTCAGGCATAATAAAATCTAAAAATATCAAATCGCATTCATGTCCCTCTAGGAATTTAAGCGCTGATTTACCAGAATTAACCGCCGTCACATTGTAATGTTCCCTCAAATAATTCTTCATCATATTAAGTTGCATTATATCATCATCTACGACTAGTATTCTTCTTTTCTTAACGTCCATACAATCCACCTATAATCGTATTATATCATATTATCTATATTCTATCCCTATTAAAGTTAGACCTTGGGCAGGAGCGGTAGGACCAGCATTCTCTCTATCCTTTGACTTTATAATATCTGATATTTCTTCAGGCATAATCCTACCTTGACCAACTGCAATAAGCGTTCCTACCATAATACGAACCATATTATACAAGAAACCATTTCCACTACATCTAATAATTATTTCGTCTTCCTCTCTAATAACATTGACAGAGTATAGTGTTCTCTCAAAGGTCTTTACTTGTGCTTTAACAGAACAGAAAGCAGAGAAATCATGTGTTCCTTCGAAGTATTTTGCTGCTCTTTTCATGGCATTAGTATCAAGCTTATGGTGATAATGATAAGTATTAAGACGCCTTAACGGATCTTGAAAGGTTCTATTAAGTATTCTATATTCATAAGTCTTAACGGATGAAACAAAATGTGGATGCCAGTCATCATCTACCTTACAGGAATCAAGTACTGTAATATCTTCAGGTATCCTTGTGTTGAGCGCATAACTAATCCTGGTAGGCTCCATCTTGGAATCTACATCAAATATTGCTACATTTCCAAGTGCATGTACACCAGCATCAGTTCTACTCGCCCCAAGTACTTTGATGTCTCTCTCAAATAAATCTGATAATGCTTTATTTAACACCTCTTCAATTGTAATTCCATTAGGTTGAACTTGCCAACCATGATAATTAGTGCCATCATATGCAACTATAAGTTTTATTCTCAATTTCTTATACCATCTCTTACTATCAAATTATATACTTAAAAAAATATGTGACGCAAAAAGCGCCACATCTTACATGCCTAACATGTTCGCAAACAAGCCACTAACATAGCGATTATATAACACATTTGCAACAATTGTTAAAATAACAAAACAAACCTCTATAACATATGCTTTCTTATCACTTTGATTATATTGTAATGGTTTCATCTTCGTTCTACCATCACCACCATTATAACATCTAGCTTCCATGGCAAGCGCTAAGTCATTAGCTCTTCTAAATGCTGATACGAATAGGGGCACGAGAATTGGCACCATACTTTTTGCTCGTTTAAAAACACCACCAGATTCAAAATCAGCTCCTCTAGCCATCTGAGCCTTCATAATTTTATCTGTCTCCTCCACAAGAATAGGTGTAAAACGAAGAGCAATAGACATCATCATTGCTATTTCATGTACAGGTATCTTTATCTTCTTAAGAAATCCAAGGGATTTCTCTAGCCCATCAGTAAGTCCATTAGGAGTTGTGGTTAAAGTCATAACTGATGTTCCTACAATTAGATATATCATTCTTATTATCATAAAGATACAATTCTTAATTCCAACATCTGTTATATGCAGAAACCCAAACTGAACTAGCACAGTTCCTGGAGTCAAAAACAAATTAAAAATTCCTGCAATAACAAGAAGAAGTACAATGGATTTAAGCCCTTTTAACATAAATGACAAAGGGACCTTACATAGCACAATTATCATAACGAGAAATGCTGTTACAACAAGTATAGAAAAAATATTGCTTGCTAAAAAAACACTGACAATAAATAAAAGTGCACCCATTAATTTAACTCTAGGATCAAGACGGTGTATTACTGATTCCCCCGGGTAATATTGACCTATAGTAAGTTCTCTAAACATTATTATTATCCTTTACTTTATGCCATAAAGTCTAAGTATCTCCTCTTTAGCTTCATCAACGGTTGTAGCATCAGAAGATACATCAAATCCAAAACGCTTCATATCATGCATAAGATATGTTATTTCTGGAGCTTTAAGCCCCATTTTCTCTAGTTCTTTATAATTCTTATAAACCTCTTTAGGCGTATTGTCATATTCTATTTTCCCGTGATTCATAACAATAATCCTATCAACAAACCTTGCTATATCTTCCATACTATGAGATACAAGCACAATAGTATTGCCTGTAGATTTATGCATATTGCTAATCATGCCAAGAATATCGTCTCTTCCTTTCGGATCAAGACCTGCTGTAGGTTCATCAAGAATTAAAATATCTGGTTTCATAGCAAGGACACCTGCTATTGCTGCTCTCCTTTTCTGACCACCTGATAAATCAAATGGAGAAGCAGATATTAAATCTTCAGGGAACTCTACAAGCTTTAATGCTTCATACACCCTGTCATCTATCTCTTCTTTAGACAAACCAAGATTCTTGGGGCCAAAGCATACATCCTCAAAAACAGTTGTTTCAAACAATTGATGCTCTGGATATTGGAACACCATTCCAACTTTACTTCTAAGCTCTTTCTTGGGAAAATTCTTATCAGAAGTATCTTTTCCATTGTAATATATTGTTCCAGAAGTTGGCTTAAGAAGACCATTCATATGTTGAATCAAAGTAGACTTACCAGAGCCTGTGTGACCAATTATTCCAAGGAATTCATTATCTTCAATTTTAAGTGACACATTTGAAAGTGCTGTTGTCTCATAAGCATTTCCTGGCGAATACACATGAGATACTTTATCTAATATAATTGACATGGTTTCCCCTAATCTTCTACCTTGGTAAAGAATCTATTAATTCTTGTCTGGTAAGTATACCATCCTTAATATCTAATCCAGCTTTCTTTAATTCATAAGCAAGAAGTGTAACCTGCGGTACATCTAGACTTAATTCCTTTAATCTATCCACTTTAGAAAATACTTCTCTAGGCGTACCTTGAAGTGATACTTTTCCATTGTGCATCACAAATACCTTATCAGCATTTACAACCTCTTCCATATAGTGTGTAATAAGAATAACTGTAACATGTTTCTCTCTATTAAGCTGATGTAAAGCCTCGATAACTTCTTGTCTTCCTACTGGATCAAGCATAGCTGTAGGCTCATCAGCAACAATACACTCCGGTTCCATAGCCATAACACCTGCTATAGCCACTCTCTGTTTCTGACCTCCTGAGAGCTTATTAGGTGAGTGATCTCTATATTGCCACATATCTACTGCTTTCAAGCTTCTAATCACTCTTTCCCATATTTCATCAGTTGGAACTCCCATATTCTCAGGACCAAATCCAACATCTTCCTCAACAATACTTGCTATTATCTGATTGTCGGGATTTTGAAATACCATTCCAGCTTTCTGCCTAACTTCCATAACATTCTCTTCTTCTGAAGTATCAATTCCATCTACCCAAAGAGTTCCTTCACTTGGAGTTAGAAGTGCATTAATATGCTTTGCAAAAGTAGATTTACCTGAACCATTATGTCCTAGTATACAGATAAACTGACCCTTTTCAACATCTATATTAACTTTATCGAGAGCTACATTAATATCCTCAATGTTATCATCTTCGTCTCTTCTAATATATTGATAGGATACATCCTTCGCTTTAATTATTCCCATGACAGTCTATGTAATTCTCCCATTGTGTTAAGTGTACCAAAGTTCTGTTGACGCAATGCTTCGTATAATACAACAGCAACTGAATTGGATAAATTCAAAGAGCGAATGTCTGACTCCATAGGAATTCTCACACATTTATCAGGATTCTCTACCAGAATCTCTTCTGGAATACCCCCACTCTCTTTGCCAAACATTATATAGTCTCCATCATTATAACTTACATCAGAATATACATTCCTTGCTTTTGTAGTAGCCATATAAATATTAGCATCAGGATTCTTAGACAAGAAATCCTGATAATCATCATAGATAGTTACATCCAAATCATTCCAATAATCCATGCCGGCACGTTTTATCATTTTATCGTTAATAACAAATCCAAGAGGTTCAATAAGATGAAGCCTTGTCCCTGTTGCCACACAGGTTCTTCCTATGTTTCCTGTATTAGCAGGAATCTCCGGTTCAAATAATACAATATTAAGAGACATGCTGTTCCTCTCTTAATTCATTAACAAATTCTTCTATTCTATCTAAAGCTTTTTTCAGATTACTTAGAGAATATGCATATGAGATTCGAAGAAAACCTTCGCCACAGGCTCCAAAAGCATTTCCAGGCACAACTGCAACCTTCTTTGACTTGAGAAGTCTTGTTGCAAATTCGTCGGAAGTCATATTAAATTCCTTAATTGATGGGAACATATAGAAAGCGCCAAATGGTTCGAAGCATTTTAGCCCCATTTCTTCAAATCTATGAAGCAAATATCTTCTTCTGGCATTATACTCTTCCCTCATATCTGCCACTTCTTTATCACAATCTCTAATGGCTGTGACTGCTGCATACTGGCTTGTTGTAGGTGCACACATAATTGCGAACTGATGAATTTTCAGCATTTGTTCAATAATTTCCTTAGGTGCACAAGCATATCCCAGTCTCCATCCTGTCATTGCGTGAGACTTTGAGAAACCATTTATAAGAACAGTCCTCTCTCTCATTCCAGGAATATTAACTATACTCACGTGTTTTTCAAGATATGTAAGTTCAGAATAAATCTCGTCAGAAAGTACAAACAAATCATGTTTTTCTACAACCTTTGCAATCTGTTCAAGGTCCTTTCTTTCAAGAATAGCTCCCGTTGGATTATTAGGAAATGGTAGTACTAATACCTTTGTCTTATCAGTAATAGCATTTTCTAACTCTTCAGCTGTAAGCCTAAAATCATTTTCTTCTTTCAATTCTATAATAACAGGTGTTCCATTTGCCAGAATTGCACAAGGAACATAAGACACATAACTAGGCTGAGGAATCAATACTTCATCTCCTGGATCAAGCATTGCACGAAGAGCAATATCAATAGCTTCAGATCCTCCAACTGTAATAAGCATTTCGTCATATGGATCGTACTTCAAATCATATCTTCTATCTAAAAAATTTGCTATTTCTTCTTTTAATTCTTTAAGTCCTGCATTACTTGTGTAGAAAGTTCTTCCCTGTTCTAATGAATAAATTGCCTCGTCTCTTACTCTCCATGGTGTATCAAAATCAGGTTCACCAACACCAAGGGATATTGCATCTTTCATCTCACTTACAATATCAAAGAATTTTCTTATTCCTGATGGTTCAATTTCTACTACTGTTTTATTAAGTGGGTTTCTCATGGTAAAATCAATGCCCTTTCATCCTTATGACCTGCCTGCATTACTGTTCCGTGATCTTTATACTTCTTAAGAATAAAATTAGTCTTAGTACTTAGAATAGACTCTAGTGGAGAAAGCTTTGCTGATACAAATTCAGATACTTCTCTGAGAGTTTTTCCTTCAATAATAACCATAAAGTCAAAACCACCAGATATAAGATATAAAGCATTTACTTCTGGGTAATGGTAAATGTGTTCTGCCACCTTATCAAATCCCATTCCTCTTTGAGGAGTTACTCTTACTTCAATTAGAGCCGTAACTTTCTCAACTCCTACCTTATCCCAATTAATAAGAGTATGATAACCACATATTATATGTTCATTTTCCATTTCTTCAAGACAATTAAGCACGCTTGCCTCATCTGCATCCACAAGTACAGCCAGGTCATGTATATCTATTCGGCTATTCTTTTCGATGTAATTAAGTATCTTTTCCTTCATTAGTCTCTTCCTCCAATCACCTGATACAATTCATCCTTCTGTGGTGTCTCTAAAAACCTTATTTCATCGTTACTAATCAATCTTCTATCGTTAGAATCAGTTGCTTTTCCTATAATGGTAGCATCAATTCCCTGCTCTGATAATGCATTTACAATAGCCTTACCATCTTTACCTGCTACTAAAAGGGAACCAGATGATATTAATTTATATGGATTAATTCCATAGAATTCACATATCTCTATTGTTTCCTGTCTAACCTTAATCTTCTTAAGGTCAACATCAAGGCCAACATTAGAAGCTTCTGCTATTTCCCAAAGTGCTCCAAAGATTCCACCTTCAGTAACATCATGCATAGATGATGCTAATTCCCTTACAGCTCTAGCATCCTCTACTATTAATATTTCTTTATCAAAATTTACAGCCCTTTCTATCATTTCTTTATTGAAATGATTAACTAACTCAGAATATTTCTCTTTTGCAATAATACTAGTTCCTTCAAGTCCAATTGCTTTAGTCATAACAATATCCATCCCCGGCTTAATGGCACCAGTATTAAGCAGCTTATTCTCTTTTACTTTTCCAACACCTGTTATGGAGATAAGAGGCTGATTAACAACTCTTGTAACCTCTGTATGCCCTCCCATAACCTGAATGTTCAATTCATGACACACGTCATATACATCAGACATTATTTCTCTTAATTCTTCTTCAAGAGATTTGTCTGGAAGAAGTATGGTAAGCATTATGCCAAAGGGTTCAGCTCCAGAACAAGCAATATCATTAACTGTAATATATACTGATAACTTACCAATATCCTTCGCTGTTCCTGTAATTGGATCAGTTGAAATAACTAGCGCTTCATCTTCTGCTAATTTAAGCGCAGCACAGTCTTCACCAACTCCCGCTCCTATTAATACTTCTTTTCTAACATTATTAGTTTTTTTCAGAACTGCACGTTTAAGTACATTTTCTGGTAATTTTCCCACTTTCATATTATATCATACCATAAAAGACTGCTCAAATTACGAGCAGTCTTATCCTTTTAATATTATAATCCTTTATCGACTATTGCGCCGGAGCAGCTGCCTCAGGTTGTGCTGCTTCAGGTTGTGCTGGGTCAGCAGCGGGAGCAGCCGCAGATTGTGGTGCACCAGACACTGCTGCTTTAACTGTCGCTTCATCATTTGTTGCTATGGCCGAATCAATTGCTGCTTTTCCTTCAGTTGATAGCCCTGCTGTTCCAATTGCATATATGGTATTACCTGGCTTGTATGTACTATTATTAAATACATTTCTGCTCTGTTCTTGTCCATTTACAGTAACAACCTTCCAAAGTCTCGCTGTGTATCCAGTATGAGCACTTTGTTCTTTCTTGATTGTTCCTGCTGGTAATTCAGGTGAATACTTAAATGACACTCCTGCTTCTGTCTGAGATGTTACTTCACTGACAAAGTCAATTTTTCTATTAGAATCTCTAGTCTCTTTACCATATACATTGAAATAAATCTTGCCACCTTCACAATATCCTTCAATGTAGATTGGTGTGCTTTGATTGTTCTTGAACTTAAAATCAAGTATTCCTTCAGCAATGGCTGCATCTGCAGATGGTGGAACGTAAGTAACTATCATGGAGTGATTATTACGCTGTACAATCTCAAGCTCAGCTCTAATAACTGCATTATATAGAGTTGATGACACCTGACATATTCCTCCACCGTATGACTCAACAGTCGTTCCATTTTCATAAGAACCTGCAAGTTCATATCCATTTTCTGCTGTAAATGGAACTACAGCATCAGTAACAGAGAATGTCTCTCCAGGATAAAGAATTGAACCATTTATCTTAGAACATCCATTTTTAACATTTTTAGATCTTCCTGCTGCCGAAGAAGAGAAATCAGTATTAAAACTTCCTAAGCAATCTTTTACAGAAGATAGTTCTTCCTGACTTCCAATAGGATCCTTGGTCTCTACAACTAAGTCAATCTGACTACTATTACCATTCCATCCCTTACTAATATAATCTGCAATTTTATCCGCAGATTGATTAACATCAACTATCTTCCCCTGAGTTCCCGGCACATATTGAAATGTTCCATTCTCTCTTTTCAAACCATTATTAACAACTTTCGTATCTAGGTATACCTTATTCTTCTCAAGATACTTAGCTACAGAAGCATTCTTTGCAGTAAGAGATACTTTGAAATCCTTACCCTTGCCGGACTCCAAATCCTTAGAGGCTTTATATCTGTATAAAGGATTACCCTCATTTCCATAATTAGCAGCTCTTTCTGCTACATCAGAATTCTTAACACACAAATCCAAGTCTTTACCTGTTGCATCTACAGACTTATCTCCAGCCACAAGTTTAAATACTGTACTTTTTGAATCTCCTAAAGAGGCATCAACTGTCTTTGTTGCTTTCGTAACGCTTTGTCCTGATACATCTTTTCCTTCAATTGTTATACCTTTAGGAATTGTCTTCTCATTATTAGTCGAACTTTCTGTATTAGATTTGCCTGTCGAATTAGATGTTGTATTACTTGAAGTATTAGTTGTATTAGCCGCTGACACTTCAAAGCCAACAAAAAATGCTGCAGAAAGTACCATTGCAGATATTACCAGTACTATACTCTTACTAATCTTATTCATAAGAAACCTCATAATCTTCACTTACATATCTAAAAATGTGTTATAATAAATTCACTTTTATTTTACACCTTACTTATTATATCAGATTCAATACATATTTTTTGACTTTTTTTATAAAAAATATACATACTTTATGGAAAGGATGCACAAATGTTATTTCCTATTCTAGGCATAGTGCTAGTTGGAATGATTGCACTTGCACTAAGATATAGATATCTTAACAAAAAAATAGATAATGATAATGATGCCTTCTACGAGAGAGAAAGAAAAGCAAATTCTACTCCCGCAAAAGACATATCCAATTTGAAGTTTCTAGAAATACCATTAGATAAATTCCCTATTGGTGAAATTGATGATCCAGAAGTCAAAGAAATCGAGAATAGACTCTCAGATCTCTCTGCTAAAGAGATTCTCAATCTCACAGGGAAAACAAATACTGATTTAAAAGAAGAATATGGTGTGACGAATTTCGAAAAAATGCAACAATATGGTGAAAACTTCAACGACCTTACAATTGCCTTAGTAGATTACGGCAACGAATTAATGCTAAGGAACAGATACGACGATGCCATTAAAGTCCTAGAGTATGGAATAGCAGTCAAAACTGACATGAGCAAGAATTATACGTTGCTAGGAGATTGTTATATGGAGAAGGGACAAGTTAGAAAAATCCAATTCCTTCGTGATCAAGCAGAGCATTATGAAGGAATTATGAAGGATAGCATATTAAGACATTTAGATAAGTTAATAGCTTCATCTGATAGCTTAGAAGACTTTCAAGAATAAAAAGAGCGTAAGTTTGCAAAGTACAAACTTACGCTTTGTTTTAGTAATTTTTAAGAATAGCTTTAATATAATCTTTGTATTCATCTCTTACATCTTTAGGACCTTCAATATAGGCTTTATCGCCCAATCCTGATAGCCATCCAAAGAACTGAGGACTAACTTCTAATTCTATAGTTACTCTAGACTCATTTCCCTTTTCTATTATATCTATATCATACCCAAATCTGTCAACAAAGACTCCTACAATAGAATTATCACATACTATTTTTACATTTCTTGTCTCACCTTGATACATGCCGAAGGAGTTTCTAGCAATTGCAGCTATTTTCTTACGATCAATACTTGCAATCCCTTCCCTTTCTTCATCAACTTCCTCCACAGAATCCATCTTGTCTACTCTGTAGTATCTAATGTCCTTTCTTTTATCAGAATAAGCCACAAGGTAATAGTTCTCGTCAAACCACATAAGACAAGCTGGACTTACAATAATATGTTCTCCATCATATCTATATTCTTTTTCCTTTTTCGCATTCCATCTATAATACCTAAAGGATATTTTACTATTATTATCAATACATCTATAAATTGTATCAATAGCATAGAATGTCTTCTCTCCACGGCCTTGATTCCTATTAGGCACTACAACCTGTCTAGATAATTCTCGTGCATCATATACATTTCCAAGACCTGCTATCCTATCAACTAAATCCTTTGCCTTTTTCTCACTAATAAAACGCGATGAAGAAATAGCATCAACGAGTAATTTAAGCTCCGCAAGTTCAAAACTTTTATCAGCAATATAGTATCCGCCCTTATACTCTTCAGACTTCTCTATATCCAATCCATACTCAAGAAGAATACTGATATCCGAATAGATACTTTTTCTCTCTGCTTCAATACCCATATCGCTTAATCTATCTATTATCTCATTAGCATTAAGCGGATGATTCTCATCTGTCTCATTTAAAAGAATATTCATAACATATAGAAGTTTTAGCTTTTGACCTGATTTATTAGCCATAATTCTCCCCCTTTATTAGTAATTTAATCTTCAGCAATGAATAATACTCCCAGTGTTCCATATCCACAGTGACTAGCTACAGTTGCCCCTGCATGTGTTATACATATTTCATCAAATTTATTAAGACTTTCAATATATTCTCTTACAGCATCTTCTATTTCTTTAGCTACGCCTGTAAAAGTGATGAATACTCTTGTAGAATCTGCCTTTAGAATTGCCTCTTCCATGTCTTTTGCATATTCTAGTACTACCCTGTTGTACTTTCCTCTATACTTCTTTCCAACCTGCATCGCGCCATCTACTACTTCTATTCTAGGATGAAGCTTAAGGGCAGATCCTGCAAAGGCTGCTGCTCCAGAACACCTTCCTCCACGATGAAGATAAGTAAGTGTGTCAACTACGAAGCTTGCTCTTACCTTAGGTATTAATTCATCAATGCCCTTTAATATATCTTCTCTTGACATATTCTTCTGTGCCATCTCTGCTGCTTTACATACAAGAAGACCTATTCCGGTTGATAGATTCTTCGAATCCACTACACTTATTCTGTCTTCCGCTTCTATTTCCTCTGCAGCAATTCTCATTACATTTCCAGAGGTTGACATTGATTGTGATATTGAAAATGCAATTATCTCATCACCAGCATCTATTACAGGTTGAAATAGAGATGTAGCATCTTCTACAGAAGGTGCAGAAGTCTTTGGTGTAGTTTTATTATCATCTGACCATTTGAATAATTCATCTAAAGTAATATTCACTCCATCTTTATACTCTTTTTCGCCTAATAATACATGAAGCGGAAGAATTAATATATTAAATCTTTTTATAAGTTCAGGTGATAAATCACATGTACTGTCTGCTACTATTCTAACCATCTTATCCTCCTAGCTTTTTCGACGCCTTTTGTATTTTCGTTTACGTCTTGCTTTCTTGCCATTATTCTTTCTATACTCATTTATCCTATCTGCTATTGTATCGTAATCTCTCTCGAATAACTCTACTAAGAACTGCTTCTGAAGTATATCATGAGATACATTCTCCACTATCTTATCCCCCACAAACCTTTTTGATTTCTGCTTGTAGGCCGGCATATTATTAATCTCTAGAATATGAGCAAGTTCAAATCTCCACAGAATCTCTATCTTACGACTCCAATCCACATTAGGATTAGTCTGTGGTTCTCTTAAGAAATAAAAATCTAAGCCACCTTGAATTTCTTCTACGGTAATAATTCCCCAATAGTCTGGCACATGTTCAATGATGTGATTACCATGGCTGCTACCTACAACAACATAATTATAATCATAGTAATAATCATAATATTTCACCTGTCTAGATAACCTTGCGTAAGTATCAGCGTCGCTTTTAATCTCTATACCATATATGGCATCTTCTGTAATCATAACAGCATCAGCTCTAGCGCCACCTATTATTTTCTCTTCAAATATACGAGACTTTCCATACTTTTCTTCTAATAGTTCAAATAATGGCTCTCTTATATCTTTGTCATATAACATTTTATGACTCTAATTTTTCTTTCTTAATTGCACGATACAAGTTAGCATCAGTAGCAAAATAATATGGATTAACATAGAATAATCCAAGTATTCCACATGTAAGTGAATTAAGAATAAACCATCCAATAAATGATAGATCTAATACGAAAGCATTCCATTTATTACCCATCATCATTTCCTTACTCTTCTTAAAAGCTTCCTTGTGTGTCATACTAGGATTCTCTGCAATAAGATATGGCATCATTCTATATTCGTATAATTTGATTATTCCTGGAATAATAAACAATAACGACCATAAGAAAACAAATAAATCTCTTAAAAATAATGTCTTAACGTTATTCATATACTTATTCTTAAATCCGTTTCCAAGATCCTTCAAATCAGCTGGTCTTTCGTAAGCATTTAAGAATAATGACTGACAACCAAGAATTATAGGATTAATCAAAAATGCTTTGAATACAAATGCAATAGCCAAGGATATAATTGATATAATAAGAACCACGATAACAATCATAACAATAGACATGCCCATGAATCCATAAGCCGCTGCCTTACTGTTATCCCAAGTACCATAATCACCATTTATGTTCTTATTTATTCCTTTTTCTATCTCTTTCTCGATTCTGTCCTCTAGTTCATCAGTATTATCAATACCTTGTACATAGACTCTAGAAATATCTCCATCTTCATCAGTTATCTTCAGATAATCAGTCTTATCATTAACTGTTGATACAGTCTGATATTCATAATGTTTGTGCTTATTGGAATTCTTGCTACCAAATAAGCCCGAAAATCCACCTACAAATCCGGAGATAGTACCACCTAGACCACCTGATACTATAATAATAATCAAACCTGCAAGTACCATTTTCCAATAGTTTTCTGAATTAAATGTAAATACTTTCTTTGCTTCCTCTTTTAATTTTGGTCTACTCCACATACAAATCACTCCTTTATTTTTTAAGCAGTAGCCTCTTTTTCTGGTTTGTCTTTAAACGCTACCTTAAGCAATATCGGTGTTATTAATGTTGTAACAATAACCATAATTACAATAGGCGCAAACAATTCGCCGTCTATAAGTCCTACTTGCTGACCTTTAGAAGCAACAATAAGGGCCACTTCTCCACGGCTCACCATTCCCACACCAACTTGTATTGACTCTTTCCAACTGAACTTGCTTGCTCTTGCTCCAAGGCCGCAACCAAAAAGCTTTGATATAATAGCAACAAGTGTAAGAATTATCGCAAATATCCACATATTCAAGCCCATTCCTGAGAAGGTTGCTTTAATACCTATACTTGCGAAGAAAATCATACTAAAGAAATGGTTATTAATAGTCTCTACTCTATGATCTAAGTAATCGCTTATCTTAGAATTACAAAGCATCAGTCCTGCAAAATACGCACCTGTAATGTCAGCAATTCCAAACAATTCTTCTGATCCAAATGCTAAAATAAAGCAAAATGCCATTCCAAAAATAGATGCTCTCCTCTTACCATCTCTAGTAGCAAGAAAGCCTTCAGAGAATTTAACGATGATATATAATACAACAAGAACGACAGCATATATACCTATCTTAATAAATACACTTCCAATCTCTACAGATGGATCCGCCATACTTGTAACAATTGTAAGGACAATAATACCAAGAATATCGTCAATAACAGCCGCCCCAAGAATAGTCGTTCCGACGGCCCCTTTTAACTTGCCCATTTCTCTAAGTGTCTGGACCGTTATACTAACAGAGGTTGCCGTCAGCACAACACCTACAAATATACACTTCAAAAGCTCTGTACTCTCCATTATATTCTCATGGAAAAACAGTGCATAAGAACCTGCACCTAAGCCAAGTGGTACAACAACACCTATAGCTGCAACTATAAAAGACGCAAGAGCGTTACTCTTAAGTTCCTTAATGTCAGTCTCTAGTCCTGCTCCATACATTAGAAGAACAACACCAACTTCTGCAGCATACTCTAAAAACACACCACTGTCACCTTCAAAATTAACTATTCCTATTAGCGAAGGCCCAATTATTATTCCAGCAATTAATGCTCCTACAACTTCTGGTAAATGAATCTTCTTACACAAAATACCAAGTAGTTTTGTGGCAACAAAGATTAATGCTATTTCCAGCAAAAAATAATATTCCATTTCCTCACTCTCTTTCATTTATAGTTTTTTATCATAACTAATAATATATAACAAAAGAGCATATTTTTCAATATGCTCTTTCCTATATATGTGTCATTATTAGTACATATTATTCCATGTTTAGTAGTTCATAACACAAGTCTATTTTATCTGTGGAATCTATACTGTTATGAAACACAACGTCACCTATATCAGTACTATCTGTAAGTATTCCTGCTTCCTGTATACGTCTTCTCATCTCCCTAGCAGTACCTTCGCTTCCATCAAATACTCTAACACCCGGACCTAGTATTTGTCTTATTGTATCTTGCACAAAAGGATAATGGGTACATCCTAGAACAACTGAATCAATAGTTCCATTCCTATATGGCAACAAAAGTTCTTCTAAGAACTTTTTAACTTCAGGTGTCTTAGCTTTACCTTCTTCAACATATTCCATAAGACCAGGACAAGGAAGTCCATAAATCGTTGCCTTATCTTCATACTTCTCAAACAACATCCTAAACTTTTCTTCTTTTATAGTCATAGGCGTTGCAAGTACAAGAACTCTAGGATGCCTCTTATATAATGATGCAGGTTTTAAAGCCGGTTCTATTCCAACTAATGGAAGATAAGGGTATTTTTCTCTCAAAGGTCTTACAGCCGCTGAAGTAGCAGAATTACATGCTATAGCACAAGCCTTTACAGGATAAGCCATAAACTCTTCCACTTTATTTATAGTAAGTCTTCGTACCTCTTCTGTACTCTTTGTACCATAGGGAGCATTCTTGGAATCGCCAAAATATATATAATCCTCATTTGGCATTATCTTAACCATTTCTCTTAGAACACTTATTCCACCAACACCAGAATCAAATACAGCAATTGGCTTATGTTTGAGATCAAATTCCTCTTTGTGATTTACCACAAATTCGTATTTCTTCTCAATATCATTTATTCGATTGTACTCATCTAATATTACTCTATCAACATCCATCCTTATAGTCCTTCTAAATTAGCTGGATATTCAAAAAAGCAAGACCGTTAAGGTCTTGCTTACATTATTGATTAAACAAGTTCAAGAACTACTTCTAATGCTCCATCACCTTTACG
The DNA here is from genome assembly GCA_900315945.1 of uncultured Lachnospiraceae bacterium. Taxonomy (GTDB): domain Bacteria; phylum Bacillota; class Clostridia; order Lachnospirales; family Lachnospiraceae; genus RUG191. Next base: position 33,952 of record ONAZ01000009.1, read on the forward strand.
TTGTCCAATCTTGATGATTCTTGTATATCCACCATTGCGATCAGCATATTTTGGTGCAATCTCATCAAATAACTTATTAGGCATATCTACCTTCTTCATCTTCTTTCCTTCACCCTCTTGTACTGGATAAAGAACCTTTAACATCTCTCTACGAGCATGTAATCTAGAAGGTTGATCCTTCTTAATAGTCTTATCTACTGTATCATATACAGTTACTTTCTTACCATCTACAACTTCTTTAACACGTCTGCCAGTCTTGTCTTTACGAGCAACCTTAGCTTGAACTGTTACTTCTTCGAAGTTATCCTTCTCTTTAACTGCAAGTGCGATTAAACCATCTGCAATCTTAGATACTTCCTTAGCCTTAGCCTCTGTTGTAACAATTCTTCCATGATATAGAAGTTGTGTTACCTGACCACGAAGTAAAGCCTTTCTTTGTGATGATGTTCTACTTAATTTTCTATACTTTGCCATTTTCTATTCCTCCTTAAATGCCAATACAAGTAAAAAATGCGTCTTGCGTCTTACTCCTTGCTGCCTATGCCTAGCATAACGCAGCACCGCCAGCCCTTGTAAGCTAAGCTTACTATTTAGGCAAGCGTCCTTGTTTACACCTAAGAATCTAGAAGACTACGCCTGCGGTCTTACTAGTCTCCCAGTTTCCTATTATGTTTTTTACAAAAGTCTCCTAGTCATTCTCTCTTGCTAGTGATACTCCAAGTTCACGTAGTTTATCTACGATTTCATCAAGTGATTTTCTTCCAAGATTTCTAACCTTAGATAACTCTGAATATGTCTTATTAGTAAGTTCAGCAACAGTATTGATGTTTGCTCTCTTAAGACAATTGTATGAACGAACTGTAAGCTCTAAGTCGTCAATGCTCTTATCGTTTGCAACAGGAGATTCAACGTCTTCTTGAACATTCATTACTTCAGCATTTGCTGCAACCTCTGAAATATCAATAAATAATTTCAAATGCTCTGACATTACCTTTGCTGCCAAACTAATCGCATCATCAGGAGCCATTGTTCCATTAGTATAAACTTCTAATGTAAGTTTATCGAAATCAGTAACGTTTCCTACACGAGTGTTCTCAACCTTAATGTTAACTCTTTCAATTGGAGTGTAGATAGAATCTACAGCTATTACACCAATTGGAGTATCTTCTGTCTTGTTCTTCTCTGCAGGCACATATCCACGTCCCTTAGTAATTGTAAGCTCCATAAAGAACTTTGCACCAGGTCCGCATGTTGCAATAACAAGATCAGGGTTAATAACTTCTATATCTCCGCCAAATACGATGTCAGAAGCTCTTACAACTCCTTCGCCCTGATACTCTACATATGCAAGTACAGGTTCATCTGAATCACCATTGTCACGAAGCTCAAGTTCCTTTACGTTCATAACGATTTCAGTAACATCTTCTTTAACACCTTCAATTGTGCTTAACTCATGAAGGACATTATCCATCTTGATCTGGCTTACTGCCGTACCAGGAAGAGTGGAAAGCATAATTCTTCTAAGGGAATTACCAAGTGTTGTACCATAACCTCTCTCTAATGGCTCAACAACAAATTTTCCATACTTCTTGTCTTCTGAAATCTCTGCGATTTCAATGTTAGGTTTATTAAAATTAAACATTTAAAATCCTCCATTTCCCCGAAACACTTATTATTTAGAATATAACTCGACGATAAGCATTTCATCAACTGGTACATCGATTTGATCTCTTGTAGGCATTTCCTTTACAGTACCCTGTAAATTATCTGCATCTACATCAAGCCAATCTGGAACGATTCTTCCACCTGTAACTTCAGTGATTTCTTTAAATCTTTGAATGTTCTTGCTCTTCTCACGAACTTCAATAACATCTCCAGCCTTAACAAGATAAGATGGAATGTTAACGCTCTTACCATTAACTAAGAACATCTTATGGTCAACAACTTGTCTAGCTTCCTTACGAGTTCTAGCAAATCCCATACGGAAAACAACATTATCAAGTCTAGACTCAAGGATAATCATAAGGTTTTCACCAGTCATACCCTTCTTCTTGTCAGCTTTCTCATAATAATTTCTAAAAGGCTTCTCCATTACTCCATAGATGAACTTAGCCTTTTGCTTTTCTCTAAGTTGAAGTCCATACTCAGACTTTTTACGTCCTGTTCTATTTGACTTTCTTCTTGATTTCTTATCATATCCTAGATATACAGGATCAAGGTCTAATGATCTGCATCTCTTGAGGACAGGTGTTTTATTAACTGCCATATTAGATAATCCCTCCTATTAAACTCTTCTACGCTTTGGTGGACGACATCCGTTATGTGGAACAGGTGTAACGTCAGTAATTGATGTTACGTCAATGCCACATGCATTAAGAGCACGAATTGCTGCTTCTCTTCCTGAACCAGGTCCCTTTACGAATACGTCTACTGTCTTTAATCCATGAACGAGTGCAGCATTTGCTGCTGTCTCAGCTGCCATCTGTGCAGCATATGGAGTAGATTTCTTTGAACCTCTAAATCCTAGACCACCAGCACTTGCCCATGATAGAGCATTTCCCTGTGCATCTGTTAGTGTAACAATTGTATTATTAAAAGATGCCTGGATATGTGCCTGTCCGCGTTCAACGTTTTTCTTTACACGCTTTTTTGTTGATTTCTTTGCAACTTTAGCCATATCTAAACTAACCTACTTTCTTTAATTCTTTACAAACTCTACATACAACATTACTATGTAATGTATCTTCGTCATAATAATCTATCCCTTCTTCATAGGGATTATAATCATGACTTATTTCTTCTTACCAGCAACAGTTCTCTTTGGACCCTTGCGAGTTCTAGCATTAGTCTTAGTCTTCTGTCCACGAACAGGAAGTCCCTTTCTATGACGAATGCCTCGATAACATCCAATTTCCTGAAGTCTCTTAATATTAAGTGCAATTTCTCTTCTCAAATCACCTTCTACTGTCATTGTTTCATCAACAACTGCACTTATTCTCTTAACTTCATCATCTGTTAAATCTTTTACACGTGTATCAGGGCTAACCTTAGCAGCCTCAAGAATCTTATTAGAGCTTACTCTTCCGATTCCATAGATGTATGTTAAGCCAATCTCAACACGTTTTTCTCTTGGTAAATCTACACCTGCAATACGAGCCATGTGTGTTTACACCTCCATTTTTCTACTACTTTAACTACACTACCATTTTCTTCCTAAATCAAGTGGAAGAAGTCTTATATGCTGTAACCGACTAAATCGGTGACTGCAACGCAAACCCAACACTATGTAGTTGGTAAGCGAAATTACAAGACTAACCGTCCCGGTATGTAAGACGATCCCGCCGAATATATTATGAAATGCAATTATTCTTGCATTAGCCGCGCATAAATATACGACACGAGTATAATAACTAGCCTTGTCTTTGTTTGTGTTTAGGGTTCTCGCAAATAATCATTACTCTACCCTTTCTTTTGATAACCTTGCACTTCTCGCACATAGGCTTCACTGATGATCTTACCTTCATGGGGTTTCCTCCCTTCTCATCATAATACTTTGTTTCCACAAACTTCTTGCAAATGGGCGCAATGTGCCCATAGACGCATCTAATAGTATAACAAAAAGCCCTTGAACTAGTCAAGGACTTTTTTTGTTGTTTTAATAAATTGTCAAGCACCTGCACGCTCATGACAAAAATCGCTTAGCAGGTCTTGACAATTTATTTATCGCGCCAAATAATTCTTCCCTTAGTTAAGTCATAAGGGCTCATTTCGATTGTTACTTTGTCACCAGGCAATATTCTAATATAGTTCATACGAAGTTTTCCACTTATATGAGCTAATATCTGGTGTCCATTTTCTAATTCAACTTGAAACATTGCATTTGGTAATTTTTCAAGAACTTTACCCTCTACTTCAATTACATCTGCTTTTGACATATAAATCTCCTTTTTTATTAAACATTTCCTATTGTTTAGAATCAAGATAGCTATTGTAACTAGCTATAACATCCTCAATCAAATTATCGTCCAACTCATCTATATCTTTAATCTTTGATTTTACATCCTCTGGCAAATGCTTTATAAGCTGAACATGTTTCTTATTCTTCACCTTCGGACTATTAATGGTCTTCGTTGTACCATTTACTAAATCAAAAGAATTATCTTCTTCTTTATAAACTACATAAATATGATTTTTGTCATGTCCTGCAAGGGACTTTCCTAGATAAATATTCATTTCGATATTCCATTTTATAAAACAGCTAAGAGGAAAGTAAATCTTTCCTCTTAGCAAATTTTATTAACCTAAAATCTTAACGATTTCTGCAAACACATCTTCCATAGGTTGTGTTCCATCAACTGACTTTAAGATACCAGCCTTCTTATAATAATCAATAAGTGGTTGTGTCTGCTCATGATATACATCAAGTCTCTTCTGTACTGTCTCAGGCTTATCATCATCTCTTAATACAAGCTTACTTCCACATGCATCACAGATTCCTTCTTTCTTAGGAGGGATACTTACAACATGATATGTAGCACCGCAATCAAGACAAGCACGACGACCAGACATACGCTTAACAATATTCTCATCCGGAACATCTACATCAATAGCATAGTCCATCTTCTCACCAAGCTTATTAAGAGCATTAGTAAGTGCTTCTGCCTGAGGAATTGTTCTTGGAAATCCATCAAGTACAAAACCATTCTTGCAGTCATCCTGACCAATTCTGTCAACAACCAAATCACATGTCAACTCATCTGGAACCAAAAGTCCCTGATCCATATATTCCTTAGCCTTCTTGCCAAGCTCTGTTCCGTTCTTAATATTAGCACGGAAAATATCACCTGTAGAAATATGAGGAATAGAATACTTTCCTGCAATTTGCTTTGCTTGTGTTCCTTTTCCAGCACCAGGAGCGCCTAACATAATAATTTTCATATAAAAACCTCCTTAAAGACCTACTCCAAGAATCCCTTGTAGTTACGAACCATCATCTGGGATTCAACTTGCTTTAATGTCTCGATTACAACACCAACAACGATGATAATAGATGTACCACCAAATGATACATTTGCACCAAACAAACCATTAAATACGATAGGAGTAATTGCAACTATGGATAATCCAATTGCTCCAATGAAAATGATATGATTAAGCACCTCTTGAAGATAATCGCTTGTTGGTTCACCAGGTCTAATTCCTGGAATTGAGCCACCTTGTCTCTTCATATTGTTGGCAATTTCTAACGGATTAAATGTAATTGATGTATAGAAGTATGCAAATGCAATTATAAGCAAAATGTATACTACAGCACCAATGGTATATACAAATTGATCCGGTTTAAACCAATTAGATTGTGACAATCCCTTAAGTATATGGCCCCAAAAGCCTTCCACATTATTCTTTCCAAGTAAACTGCATATAATAACAGGAGTCTGCATAAGTGATTGAGCAAAGATAACAGGCATAACACCAGCGGTATTTACCTTAAGTGGAATATATGTTGAATTTCCACCGATTTGCTTTCTCCCCTGTACTTTCTTAGAATACTGTACCGGTATTTTTCTCTCGGCATTCTGCAAATACACAACGAGAATTACAGTACCGATAATTACTGCAGCAATAATAAGACCACTAAGAATTCCTTTGGCAACAATCTTACCACTAATGAACTGCTCATATAATGATGTTAAATCACTAGGAATACGAGAAATGATATTAATAATAAGTACAATAGAAATACCATTACCTATACCATGCTCAGTAATCTGTTCACCAATCCACATAAGGACAGTTGAGCCACCAGTAAGAACTGTTACTACAAGAATTACATATAACGCATTATATTCTGTAAGATATCCACTCTTACCAAATCCTATAGCCATAGCAGTAGATTCTAAAACTGCTAATGCAACAGTTACTATTCTTGTAATCTGCGTCATTTTCTTACGACCTTGCTCACCATCACGTTGCATTTCTTCAAGCTTTGGAATTGCTATTGTAAGAAGCTGCATAATAATTGATGATGTAATATAAGGTGTAATACTTAGTGCAAATACAGACATCTTCTCGAAAGAACCACCAGTAATAGCATCGAAGAAGCTCATTGAGTCTCCGGCGCTATTAAATAGATTCTTAAATACGTCAGGATCAACACCTGCAACAGGTATTCCTGAGCCAAGTCTTACTACTATAAGCATCAAGAACACGAATAATATACGTCTTCTAAGGTCTTTTATTTTGAATACATTTATAAAAGATTCAAACATTAAATCACCTCTGCTTTACCACCTAAAGCTTCTATCTTTTCCTTCGCACTCTCGCTATAAGCATTAACCGCAACATTTAACTTCTTAGTTAGCTCACCGCCACCAAGAATCTTAACGCCATCGCGTGGATTTTTAACGATTCCCTTCTCAATAAGTGCATCAACAGTTACATCTGCACCATTGTCAAATACTTCAAGTGCTGACATGTTAATTCCAACTATGTTCTTAGAATTTCTGCACTTAAATCCTCTCTTAGGAATACGTCTATATAAAGGCATCTGACCACCTTCGAAACCAGGTCTTGGAGCTCCTGAACGAGCCTTTTGTCCCTTGTGTCCCTTACCGGCTGTCTTACCATTTCCTGAACCATGTCCACGACCGCGTCTGAAATTATCACTGTGCTTTGAGCCTTCTGCTGGCTGTAAGTTAGATAAATCCATTATGACACCTCCCTTTTTTATTCTTCAACTTCTACTAAGTGATTTACGTGTCTGATCATACCGCGTGTGGCATCATTATCAGGCAACTCCACTGTTTGATGGAGCTTTCTTAATCCCATAGCTTCAACAGTTTTCTTATTCTTAGGTACTGCTCCAATTGGAGACTTTACAAGTGTTACTTTTAAAGTTTTTTTCTTAGCCATTTATTTTTCCTCCTTAACCGAGAATCTCTTCTACAGTCTTACCACGAAGTCTAGCAACTTCTTCTGGAGATTTTAACTGAGCTAGCGCATCGATAGTTGCAAGAACTACGTTCTGCTTGTTAGATGATCCAAGAGATTTTGTACGAATATTCTGGATACCTGCAAGCTCACAAACTGAACGAGCTGGACCACCAGCGATAATACCTGTACCTTCTGGAGCTCTCTTTAAAAGAACTGATGCACCAGTATGTTTTCCAGTGATATCATGTGTAATACTGTGGTTCTTATCTAATTTTACTGTAATAAGCTTCTTAATTGCATCTTCCTTACCCTTACGGATAGCTTCAGGAATTTCAGTAGCCTTACCTAGACCTGCACCAACATGACCATTGCCGTCACCAACAACAACTAGAGCTGTAAAACGCATATTACGTCCACCTTTAACAACCTTAGTTACACGCTTGATCGATACCACGTTTTCATTTAATTCTAATTGACTAGCATCAATAATTTCACGTTTCATGTACGCTAACCTCCTTAAAATTCTAATCCAGCTTCTCTAGCTGCATCAGCTAATGCTTTGATCTTACCTGCATATATAAAGCCGCCTCTATCAAAGACAACAGTCTTAATACCCTGATCTAGAGCTTTCTTAGCAACAACTTCGCCAAGCTTTGATGCTGCTTCCACATTATTTGTCTTCTCTAAACCATCTTTCACTTCTTTATCAAGTGTTGACGCAGAAGTTAGTGTATGACCAACTGTATCATCAATAATTTGAGCATACATATGATTATTACTTCTAAATACAGCAAGTCTTGGCTTAGATGCTGTACCAGAAATGTTATTACGGATTCTTTTATGTTTATCGTTACGAACAACCGCTCTTGATTTCTTATTAACCATTTCTATATCACTCCTTTAATTATTTACCAGTCTTACCAACTTTACGTCTAATAACTTCATCAGCATACTTGATTCCCTTACCCTTATATGGTTCAGGTCTTCTCTTATCTCTGATTTCAGCTGCGTATTGGCCAACTTTTTCTTTATCTATACCTTTGATGATAATTCTATTACCATCCACACTAGATTCTAGTCCTTCAGGGTCTTCCATCTCTACTGGATGCGAAAATCCTAGGTTAAGTGTTAATTTCTTTCCTGATTTCTGTGCTCTATATCCAACACCATTAACTTCAAGAACTTTCTCATAACCTTCTGTTACACCAATAACCATGTTATTAATAAGAGTTCTTGTCAAACCATGAAGAGATTTCATCTTCTTTAGGTCATTAGGTCTTGTTACTGTAACTTGTTCGCCCTCAACCTTGACTTCCATCTCTACAGGAAGTGATCTCTCAAGAGTTCCCTTAGGACCTTTTACAGTCACACGATTATTTTCTGCTACACTTACAGTTACACCTGCAGGAATAGCGATTGGCATTCTTCCTATACGTGACATGCCCGTACCTCCTTATAAAATTAAACTTATCAACGAATTATAAATAGCATTTTTTGAAAATGCATTGAACAACATTTTGCCTTTGGCAAAATGTCGCCTTGTCATAAGGCATCCTCCCGCAAGCGGGCCCCTCCTTATGACCTACCAAACAAACGCTAAAACCTCACCACCAACAGCAAGCTTCTTAGCTTCTTTATCTGTTACGATTCCTTTATTTGTTGAAAGAATAGCGATTCCAAGTCCACCAAGAACTGATGGAATCTCATCCTTACCAGCATAAACACGAAGACCTGGCTTAGAGATTCTCTTAATACCAGAGATAATCTTCTCATTCTTATCACTACCATATTTCATAGTAACACGAATTGTCTTAAATGCTCCATCTTCAACGATGTCATATTTCTCAATATATCCTTCATCTACTAAGATACCTGCAATAGCAACCTTCATCTTAGATGCAGGAATATCAACTGTATCATGTTTTGCAGTATTTGCATTACGTATTCTTGTAAGCATATCTGCAATTGGATCACTCATTGTCATGATTTTATTCCTCCTTGTATACTTACCATGAAGCTTTCTTTACGCCTGGGATTTGTCCCTTGTAAGCAAGCTCTCTAAAACATACTCTGCAAATACCATATTTTCTTAAATATGCATGTGGACGACCACAAATTCTGCAACGGCTGTATTCTCTAGTCGAGAATTTTTGCTTACGTTGCTGCTTAACTTTCATTGATTTCTTAGCCATTAATAAATTCCCTCCTAAATTAATCAGCAAATGGCATGTTGAATTGACGAAGTAACTCTCTTGCTTCTTCATCAGTCTTTGCTGTTGTAACAAAGATCACATCCATACCTCTAACCTTATCAACCTTATCATATTCAATCTCCGGGAAGATGATTTGCTCTTTAATACCAAGTGCATAGTTACCTCTTCCATCAAAAGAATTAGGATTTACACCTCTAAAATCACGTACACGAGGAAGTGCAAGATTGATTAGACGATCAGCAAATTCATACATCTTCTCGCCACGAAGTGTTGTCTTACATCCAATAGGCATTCCTTCACGTAACTTAAAGTTAGCGATTGAGTTCTTTGCCTTAGTAACAACAGCTTTTTGACCTGTAATTGCTTCCATGTCTTTTACAGCTGAATCAAGAATTTTAGCATTCTCTTTTGCTTCACCAACGCCCATGTTTACAACGATTTTCTCGAGCTTTGGTACTTCCATTTTATTCTTATAACCAAACTTCTTAGTCATAGCTTCGACTATTTCATTTTGGTATGTATCTTTTAGTCTACTCACCTTTTAGCCTCCTTCCTAATTAGTCAATTATCTCGCCAGTTTTCTTAGCGAAGCGGACTTTCTTATCTTTGTCCATTTTAAAACCAACTCTTGTTGGCTCACCCTTGTGAAGGAGCATAACATTTGAAATGTCAATAGGACCTTCTGACTCAATTCTACCGCCAGCCTGATTAGCCATGCTTGGCTTCTGGTGCTTTGTAATAATGTTAACACCCTCAACTATAACAGTATTATTCTTAGGGTTTACGGCAATAACTTTGCCTTCCTTATGAATATCTTTTCCAGCGATTACTCTTACTTCGTCGCCTTTTTTTATTTTCATTGTTGCCATCGATCGTCCTCCTATAATACTTCTGGAGCAAGTGATACAATCTTCATAAATGACTTATCACGAAGCTCTCTAGCTACAGGTCCGAAGATACGTGTTCCTCTTGGAGTATTATCCTCTTTAATAATAACTGCAGCATTCTCATCAAACTTAATATAAGAACCATCTTTACGACGGGCACCCTTCTTGGTACGTACAACTACTGCCTTAACAACATCTCCCTTTTTAACTTGTCCACCAGGGATTGCTTCTTTAACAGTAGCAGTTACTACATCACCAATATTGGCATATCTTCTTGTAGAACCACCCATAACACGGATAACTAATATTTCTTTAGCTCCAGTATTATCGGCTACTTTTAATCTACTTTCTTGTTGAACCATGGTTGTAGCCTCCTTCTATTATTTTGCACGCTCAACTACTTCAACAAGTCTCCATCTCTTATCCTTAGATAGAGGTCTTGTCTCCATAACACGAACAGTATCACCCTTATTGGCTGTATTCTCTTCGTCATGAGCCTTTAATTTATATGTTCTTTTAACGATTTTGTTGTAAAGTGGATGTTTAACGTTATCCTTAACAGCAACAACGATTGTCTTATCCATCTTATCACTTACAACAACACCTTGACGTGTCTTTCTAAGATTTCTTTCTTCCACGCTAATTCTCCTTTCCCACTACTTAGATGCTGTCTCTGTCATTACAGTCTGAATACGAGCAATATCTTTTCTTACTTCCTTAATTCTTCCTGTATTATCCAACTGATTAGTAGCGTTTTGGAATCTCAAATTGAAAAGCTCTTTCTTAGCTTCTACCAATTTAGCATTTAGCTCTTCTGGAGCTAATGTTCTTAAATCTTTTAAATAATCTTTAGTTTTCATTTGCTCCTCCTTCTAAATCTTCTCGAGAAACGATCTTACACTTACAAGGAAGCTTATGTGTTGCAAGACGAAGAGCTTCTCTTGCTATCTCTTCTTCTACGCCAGCAATTTCAAATAATACTCTTCCTGGCTTTACAACTGCAACCCAATACTCTAAAGCACCTTTACCTTTACCCATACGAGTTTCAGCAGGTGTCTTTGTAACAGGCTTGTCAGGAAAGATCTTAATCCAAACCTTACCACCACGCTTTACGTAACGAGTCATAGCTACACGGGCAGCTTCTATCTGATTAGACTTAATCCAGCAAGGTTCTGTTGCAACAATACCATACTCACCGTAAGTAATCTTGTTACCTCTTGTAGCTTTACCAGCCATAGAACCTCTGAACTGCTTTCTATGTTTAACTCTTTTTGGCATTAACATTACTGGTTTCCTCCTTCCTTATTTCCCTTTGTAGGAAGTACTTCACCTTTGTAAATCCAAACCTTAACACCAACTTTACCATAAGTTGTGTCAGCCTCTGCGAATCCATAATCAATGTCAGCACGAAGTGTCTGAAGTGGAATTGTTCCTTCATTGTAGAATTCTGTACGTGCCATATCTGCACCACCAAGACGTCCTGATACAGATGTCTTAATACCCTGTACACCAGCCTTCATAGCTCTTGACATGCAAGACTTCATAGCACGACGGAAAGACACACGATTCTCTAATTGTGCAGCAATATTTTCTGCTACAAGTTGTGCATCTTTGTCTGGTCTCTTTACTTCTTTGATGTCAACAACAAGCTTCTTGTCTGTTAACTTCTGAAGTTCAGACTTAACCTTTTCAATCTCAGCTCCACCTTTACCAATTACGATACCAGGCTTTGCTGTGTAAACTATTACTTTAACCCTATCAGAGTATCTCTCAATATTAATCTTAGATACGCCTGCTATATATAATTTCTTCTTAAGAAACTTTCTGATATTATTGTCTTCAACTAAGTTGTCTGCAAATTCACCTTTCTCTGCATACCACTTAGAATCCCAATCCTTAATAATACCGACTCTTAAGCCATGAGGATTAACTTTTTGTCCCATGTTTGCCCTCCTTCTTACTTCTCATCAAGCACAATTGTGATATGGCTCATTCTCTTCTCGATTCTATAAGCTCTACCCTGTGCTCTTGGTCTGATTCTCTTCATTGTAGGTCCCTTGTTAGCATAGCATTCTGCTACAACAAGGTTCTCCATACTATAATTCTTATCTGGATAGTTATTCTCTGCATTTGCGATAGCAGATTTTAATAGCTTCTCTATAACGCCTGAAGCATATCTTGGGCTGTACGATACGATTGCAAGTGCAGTCTGTACATCCTTACCACGAATGGCATCTAATACGAAACAAGCTTTTTGAACTGACATTCTTGCATATGATAACTTAGCAGAAGGTCTAGTGTCTTTGTTTGCATTTCTCTCTTGCTTTATCTGACTTCTATGTCCCTTAGCCATGAGAAAGCCTCCTTTCTGTTACTGTTTATTATTTAACTTTAGATTTCTTCTCATCTTTGCCATGACCTCTGTAAGTTCTAGTTGCAACGAACTCACCAAGCTTATGACCTACCATATCTTCTGTGATATATACAGGTACATGCTTTCTTCCATCATGTACAGCAATTGTATGTCCAACCATTTGTGGAAAGATTGTTGAACGACGAGACCAAGTCTGAATTACACTCTTGTCTCCAGATGCGTTCATAGCGTCAACCTTTTTTAATAAGCTTTTGTCAGCAAATGGTCCTTTTTTTAATGAACGTGCCATAATAACCTCCTTACTTAATAGCTCTACCGTCGCGTCTACGAACGATTAGCTTGTTAGACTTTTTATTCTTCTTACGTGTCTTAAGACCAAGTGCAGGTTTACCCCAAGGAGTACATGGACCAGGACGTCCGATTGGAGCTTTACCTTCACCACCACCATGTGGATGGTCATTAGGGTTCATAACAGAACCACGAACTGTAGGACGAATACCCATGTGACGTTTACGTCCAGCCTTACCAATCTTTACAAGGTTATGATCAGCATTTCCAATTGTTCCAATAGTTGCTCTACAATTAAGAGGAACCATTCTCATTTCACCAGAAGGAAGACGAAGTGTAGCATACTTTCCTTCTTTAGCCATAAGCTGTGCAGCATTACCAGCAGAACGAACAAGTTGTCCACCCTTTCCTGGATAAAGCTCAATGTTGTGAATCATAGTACCAACAGGAATATTAGCAAGTGGTAGGCAATTTCCAACACTTACTTCTGCCTCAGGACCATTCATGATTGTTGTTCCAACCTTAAGTCCTTCTGGAGCTATAATGTATGCCTTCTCACCATCTGCATAACAGATAAGTGCAATATTAGCTGTTCTGTTAGGATCATATTCAATTCCTAATACCTTAGCTGGCACATTGTCTTTCTTTCTCTTGAAATCAATAATTCTATATTTCTGTCTGTTACCACCACCATGGTGTCTGACTGTTATTTTACCTTGGTTGTTACGACCAGCGTTCTTTTTCTTAGAAGTTACTAATGACTTCTCAGGAGTCTTCTTTGTTACTTCAGAAAAATCAGAACCTGTCATATTTCTTCTTGAAGGTGTATATGGGTTGTATGTTTTAATTCCCATTATAATTCTCCTTTCTTTTCATCTATCGAAAGCTTTCACCACCAACATTTTGCTTCGCAAAACGTCGCCTCGTCACAAGGAATCCTCCCACTAGTGGGTCCCTCCTTATGACATATTATAAGCCAGAGAAAATCTCGATTTCCTTGCTATCCTCTGTTAATGTAACGATTGCCTTCTTTGTCTTAGCAGTTTTACCATAAGTCATTCCACGTCTCTTTGTCTTGCCTTCGCAATTCATTGTGTTAACTGACTTAACCTTTGTTCCTTCGAACATTTTCTCAACTGCTTCTTTAATCATTGTCTTGTTAGCCTCAGGATGTACTAAGAATGTATACTTCTTATCGGCCATGCCATTCATACTCTTCTCAGTTACAAGTGGCTTTAGAATTACGTCATAATATTGTACGTTTGCCATTATGCATACACCTCCTGAATATTCTTTACTGCGTCCTTAGTAAGAACGAGTGTATTATACTTTAAGATGTCATATACATTAATTGTCTCTGTTGAAGCAGTTTTAATAGAAGGAATGTTCTTTGCTGATGCAACTACATTCTTATCATTATCTGCTAGAACAACTAATGCCTTGTCAACATTAAGATTTTTCATAACATTTGCAAATGTCTTTGTCTTAATCTCATCCATCTTAAGTTCATCTACAACAACTATCTTGTTCTCTAAAACTCTTGATGTAAGTGCACTCTTAAGTGCAGCTCTCTTCTCTTTCTTATTTAACTTGAAAGAATAATCTCTAGGTGTTGGAGCAAACACAACTCCGCCGCCTGTCCACTGTGGAGCTCTGATAGAACCTTGTCTTGCATGACCTGTTCCCTTCTGTCTCCATGGTTTTCTACCACCACCACGAACTTCAGAACGTGTCTTAGCCTTCTGTGTTCCTTGGCGATTATTAGCAAGCTGTTGAACAACTGCCATGTGTACTAAGTGTTCGTTTACTTCTACACCGAATACGGCATCATCTAAATTGATTGATTCAACTTCTTTGCCGTCCATATTGTATACGGATACTTTAGCCATCGTAAAGTTCCTCCTTTCATAATCTCAATTATTTAGCTGCTTTTACTGATTCTTTAATTGTTACTAAAGACTTCTTAGGTCCTGGAACAGCACCCTTAACTAAAAGCAAGTTGTTCTCTGCGTCAACACGTACAACTTCAAGATTCTGAATTGTAACCTTAACGCTACCCATATGACCAGGCATTCCCTTGCCCTTGAATACCTTACTAGGTGAAGAACAAGCACCATTGGAACCTTGATGACGATGGAACTTAGAACCGTGAGCCATAGGTCCTCTATGTTGACCAAGTCTCTTGATAGCACCCTGGAATCCTTTTCCTTTTGAGATTGCTGTTGCATCAACTTTATCGCCTTCTGCAAAAATATCAGCCTTAATCTCATCAGCAAGATTGTACTCAGCGCTATTCTCAAACTTGAATTCTCTTACATATCTCTTTGCGCTTACGCCAGCCTTCTCGAAATGACCCATCTCTGGCTTATTAACACCATGTCTGTGCCATACCTTGTTGTCTGAACTTACACTTTTTTCTTTCTTGTCTACAAAACCAACTTGAACAGCTTCATATCCATCGTTCTCTACTGTCTTAACCTGTGTTACTACACAAGGACCAGCCTGAAGAACTGTTACAGGGATTAAAGCACCTTCTGAATCAAATACTTGAGTCATTCCAAGCTTTGTAGCTAAAATCGCTTTCTTCATTATTATTTCCTCCTAATTAATCTACAGCGGAACGCATATAATGCATTCATACTAGTTACAAGGTGTCTCGCTCTATTTTCGTGCTCTGCACGAATTCGCTCGACCAGCAATATCTCGACTTTGTCGAAACACAGCTTATTTCTCTTTCATCTTAATGTTGATATCAACACCAGCAGGCATTTCAAGAGTTGATAGAGCATCTACAGTCTTTTGAGTTGGTGTGATGATATCAATAAGTCTCTTATGAGTTCTCTGCTCGAACTGCTCTCTAGAATCCTTATACTTGTGAGTAGCTCTAAGAATTGTAACAACTTCCTTCTTAGTAGGAAGAGGTACTGGTCCACTCACCTGTGATCCGTTCTTCTTTACAGTTTCGATGATTTTCTTAGCAGATGAATCAACTAATTCGTGATCATATGCCTTAAGTGTGATTCTCATAAATTGAGTTGCCATAAAAAAAGTCGCCTCCTTTTCGCACTTTAATAGTGAGACAAGCGGTGACTGTACACTTTACCGTGTGTGTCCTATAATTATTAGGAACAATCCTCACGGACAGTTTCTGTATTAACAAGACTGCGTTTGCAGTCTTTACAGACTTATTATTTGTACAGTGACTTGTCGTCAGTTTTAGTAACTTGACATTCGCTCCACGGAAAACCTGCTGATTTACTCAGCAGCAACCTCACGCTTCATAGCTATCGATGTCACAGCACGTACTAATATACAATAGATTCAAAGGGTTTGCAAGGATTATTTGAGAAAGATTGTATTTTTTTAAGAACATTTTCTAAAGTTGTGGTAAATCTTAATATGTAACGCTATATGTAGGGGTTGGCGTGGGAATGCATTGCGTGAGACTGTTTTTTGTGGCTAACAATTCTTGTGTGGCGGGAGTTTTGTTAGCTGTATGTCAGCTTTGTTGCCTAGTAATGTGTACTGGCGGCTAACATAATCCTTTGTGGCAGGAGTTTTGTTAGCTTTTTTGTTGGATGTTGTGCCCCGGAATGCCATCGCTGGCTAACAATTGTGTTATACCAAGTTTGTTGAAAATATAAGGGTGTACCGAGTAGCTATAATAATAGCTACTCTGGTACGGAGAAGTTTTATAGAATTGTCTTAAATAGCTTCGGCAACAGAATTTGCCTCTGCGTATTCAGATAGATTGTAAGTCTTTGATTCGTCTGTTGGGCGGAAGTTGTAATGTATCTCCATCGAGATATTTCTTATTCCGTCCTCAGTAATTTCTTCGTGAACAACAATTTGTTTAACCAAGCGATTAAGGGTGTCAGCATCAAGTTCTGTGATATCGGCATAGTCTTTGATAAGGTCAATCCACTTTCTTGCATTTCCGTCAGTCTTGCCGTTCTTTGCCAGATGCTTCTCATCATGGGCAATCTGCTTCATCAAGTCCTCAGACTCTTTCTTGGTGCGCTCCACAAGGGAATTGAACATTGGCTCTGTGATTGTTTCTGTGAGAAAATCCTCATAAGCCTTTGTTGTCATACGCTCCAAAGTTTCCAAGCGGTTTTTGCCTTGCTCCATCTATCTTTGTGCCTGCTCCATTCCTTTTGTTGTTGTGATTTCTGTGTTAATCATTTTCTTTGTCCTCCTTAAAATTGATATTAAAAAAAGCACCTTAGATTGAGGTGCTAATCAAATATGATACTTATTGTCTGTCGACTTATTGTGTTCGAATCACTATAATTTAATTATTGTAAATTGAGGTGATTCCATGACACTAATGAATATATTCGCAAATAACGTTAGGAAATATAGAATTCAAAATGATATTTCTCAAGAAAAACTTGCTGAGCTATCTGGTCTACACAGAACATACATAAGTGCTATCGAATGTGAACGTCGAAATATTTCTATAGATAATATAGAAAAAATAGCATCCGCATTAAATGTAGAACCTTATAAATTATTTATGAACTAGGAGATTTTTATGTTACAAATTGAGGACATTATCGAGGTTAGAAAAGCCACTTTGCATGATAGAGGATACGAAATAGTATTCCCTGATAACAAAATCATTTGGCTAACCAAACGAAGAACCATAGCAGGATTACTTCTTTTAATCAAATATGAAACATGTTCCGAAGCTGACCTAGTTGGCGCTAATGATAGATTAAAAGAAATCAAAAGAATTCTCGGAACTAAAATCAATCAATCCTGGATAAGCGATAGATATGGTGATGCCAACAAACCATTTAGTGAATTATGGACAGAGGAAGGTTTTTCAAGTGTCCATGCAGAAGGATTAAAAGGTAATCGTCAGTATGTTCTTAAAAAGGAAGACCATGACACCTTATTTAATGAAAATGCAAAATCTACTCGTGTTCAACTAAGCAAAAGTGATCAAGAACAAATCCTTGCACGACAAAACAACAGATGCAATTTTTGCGGAGCGATACTTAAGCGTTCTACCGATATTGCGCCCCACTCTTTTGCTAAGGATAGATTAACAATGGAGTTTGACCATAGAATCCCTATTGATAGAGGTGGTGAAAACACTTTGACTAACTATCAAGCTCTATGTCATTACTGTAACAAATGTAAAAGACAGATTTGTTTTATCTGCGATAAGGAATGTGATGAAACATGTGCTTTAGTAGCTCCAGAAAAATCATCCATAGTAAAAGCGACCAACGAAAATGTCGTTGACCGCTTAGTAAGATACGCTGTTGGAATTTCAGATTTACTCAATCAATAACTACTGAAATATCGTTACAAATTGATGTTATGACTGGCGGACATACTGCGTTCGCCAGTTCTTTTATGGCATCAGTTCTTGAAACCTTTGACAAATCATATTCTTCCGGAAATCCCATTATTCTTCTCATTTCCACTAGATTTAAGTGTCTACGTTCCTTTGACAAAACAGGAATCATAGCACCACCACCTGAATTACTAACTGCAAATGTTGGAAACGGTTCATCTATTGAATAAGCTCTGATACCACTAGAACGAATCTGAAATACACAATCGTCCAAATCGCACCCTTCTGCTTTTCTTTCCAAGTGCTTTCTAGTTTTTGGTAAAGGAAACGGGCTATCCTCTTCATTCTTTTTGTCAGTGTATAAATCAATATAGAATTGCCATTTATCACTTATCGGAATTGAATAATCTCCATTATTCAAATACGGTCTTAAAGGTGTTTTCTTAGTTATTTTTTCTGTAAAAGTAAACTCTTTTTTCCCCTTAACATCGTTTCTTAATCCGACAATATATATTCTTGGTCGACTCTGAGGAACTCCAAAATAGCTACTATCTAATATCTTATCATGTAACTCATATCCCTCATCTTCAAGCAATTCTTTTATTTGCTGAAATGTTCTTCCTCCATCATGTCTCTTTAAGTTTGGAACATTCTCAAAAAATATAACTTTAGGCTTTTTCTCTTTGATGATATCTAACAGTTTAAAAAAAACTGTTCCTCTTTGGTCACCAAACCCCTTTTGCTGTCCAGCAATAGAAAAAGGCTGACAAGGAAATCCAGCACACATCATATCAAAATCTGGCAATTCTTTAGGGTTTATTTCAAATAAATCTGATGAATCAAATCCTCTACCAAAATTTAATCTATATGTCTTCTCACAATTTGAATCAATTTCATTTGCATACACAAGCTCAGCATCTAACTTAGAGTTCTCTATTCCAAGTGTGAATCCACCTATTCCTGTGCAAAACTCAGCATATTTCATACACAATATCTCCTACCATTATGCTGTGTTCATTATAAAACAATCAGTTCATAGTTTCAAATTATACTTGATTTAATTTTTTCATCATCTCCCTTCGCTGCTCTTTTACTCCCTCAGATATCTTTCTAGGCTTACGATAACTAACGTACTGTTTGGGCATTGAATAGGTCTTGTCGATATCTGTTTCACCAATGCACTTATAAACCTCTGGATACTCATTAACCAACGAATCAAGTTTTCTAATAACGGCTTTATCTCTGGTGAATACCTCTGCATCAGATTCACCCGCATTGAAATTGATTATTGTTTCTTGCTCATACTTGGATAATTTGCCCATAGCTCTCACCACCTTTCGATTCTGATTTTCAGAAGTATACCCTACATACCACCATAAGTATGATTCACATACTACCTATCACCACTCATAAACATATCTCAACAACCTTGAAACCCGCTTATCTTCTGCTCTTTTCACGGTCTGCCCTCTTGGTCTCCGATGGTGATTCTGGCACGGAACAGAACGGAAGGGAAAGGAAAGGAAGGAAAGAGAAGGAAGGAGAAGGAAGGAGAAGGGAAGGAAGGGGGAAACCATCCTCGTTAATTAACGTAACAATGAAAAATAAAAAAGCCTCAATTATAATTTCCTCATTAAGACTTTTTGAAATCTCGTTCTCACGATAATTACTGTATGAACTATTCTTAAAATAGCTATATTCTACGTCACTTCTCTGCTATATGGATTATGCTTTTCCTTTCTCGATTATTGTTCCAACAAATCGGGTATAACATGCCTTGTCGCTGAGGGGTTTGTTAGCTGTTCTTGCGTGCTTTCCTAGGATTCGCCTTCTCGCCAGCTAACAAATCCCCTGTGGCAGGACTTTTGTTAGTCCTGCACATACTTTATAAGCTTCGCCAGTACGCCACCAACAATCGCTCCACTAGGAACATCCTTTGTTACAACTGCTCCTGCTGCCACTACTGCGTTATCACCTATTGTAACGCCTTTTGTCACAGTAGCATTTGCACCAATCCATACATTTCTTCCTATATGTATAGGTGCAGGATGTAGCTGTTGCCTCTTGGCCGGGTCTAAGTCGTGGTCGAGAGTGGCAAGAACCACGCCATGACCAATCAACGCTCCTTCGTCTATGGTAATGCCGCCCTGATCTTGAAATTTACAGCCGGCATTAATAAATACATTTCTTCCTATTGTAATGTTCTTACCAAAATCCGTATAGAATGGAGGGAACAGACCAAATCCCTCTCCAACTGGCTTGCCGATAAGTTCAGAGAACAGACTTGCAAGCTCCTCCGGCTCGTGATAGGTATTATTAATCTCCATTGTAATCTTCTGCGCCTGCCTGCTGTAGTAGCGCATTGTCTCTATTACAGAAAAATCATCTCCCAATGTATCTCCATTATTAAAACACTCCAATAATTCGTTAAGCTCCATACTGTATTATCCTCCGTAGATATTTGTATTATCCCAAACTAATCCCAATTGATTATCTTCTATCTATATAACAAAGTCGACTTCTTTTTTATATAGTTTGCCTACATAGACTTCATATCCTCGACGTAATAGTTCTAAAGCGACTATGTTCTCATACAAATGCCCATAATCTGCGTCCTTAACTCCAAGCTCCGCAAAGCGAAATGATAAATCAGACTAATAGTTTTTCCTTCAAGTTCAAGTTAATTCGAATAATATTAGCTTCTTTGTCGACTGAAACAATATCATAACTCATTTCGCATTTGAATCCAAATTTAAGATTTGCGAAACGAGACTGTTCCGTTTTTTTACTGTACACGCAAAAAAGCTCCAGAGACTGATTAATCTCTGAGGCTCTATTCATATTATTGGAAGTTGACAAAAGGACCGGTCCCCTTGTCAACTTTTTAATTAGTTGACTAAATAGTCTTCATTATTATATACTTATTCTAGGAGATGATACCATGGCTAATACCAGAAATGCAGGCAGAAAGCCTAAGCTAAGTAATGAACAATTAAATACCATTATAGGAAGATATAAAAGTGGTGAGACCTTATCCAGCCTCGCATTAGAAGCAGGCATATCCAAGCAGGCTCTCAGCAAGAGAATCAAAAATATGGATGCCAACAAAGAGACAACCCTTGACTATTATATTGATGGTGAACTATGTACGCGAATATCTATAGATACCAGCAGGCTCTCTCTTAGAATTGTAAATTATGCCTCCCAGTTGTCGAGGCGTGCCTTTGGATATATAGATAATCCTAATTGGACTGACCTACAGGATTTTCTTGACGATTATTATGAGACGAAAAATGACATTAAATCATTAAACCAATACATAATGACGGATTCAATAGAGGACATTGACATACTCAGAGATAGCACATCTTCAAATAAATACTTAATCGTAGCAGATGACAACAAAACTATTCCCAAGTTCTATTTTTCTAAGAAAGACAAAGTACTAAACAGAACCGATACTAATGGATATCAATTAAAAGGCACAACACATAATCGGCGTTATTTCGTCAAATCACAGGCAATCATGTCAGGAGTAGTTCTAAACGACCACCTTGTTGAGGTTATTGCAAGTGATATATGCAGGCAACTATCCATTCCATGTGTCCAACAAAAACTCTGTCGCTTTATATATGAAGGGAAAAGCTATGAAGGTGTTTACTCAGAAAATTTTGAATTAGACGGATATACATTTATATCGTTTGAAAGTCTACTTAACAGACAAGGCTTGTCAACAAAAGATGAAGATTTTATTGCATTAGACTCAATATCCAAGCTTAAATGGT
Source organism: uncultured Lachnospiraceae bacterium (assembly GCA_900315945.1). Lineage (GTDB taxonomy): Bacteria > Bacillota > Clostridia > Lachnospirales > Lachnospiraceae > RUG191. The sequence goes on from ONAZ01000009.1 coordinate 55,743, forward strand.
GCGCGAAGCAACTATCTGTAATCGGAAGACTTGAATACAAAGACACCCTTAAGTATATGTTAGACCTTGCAATAATAGATTGCCTTATCGGTAATGTAGACCGGCACACAAGAAACTTCGGTCTATTTTACAACGCCCATAGCACAAGATACGAAATACCTCTTGTATTCGACAATGGAATGGGGCTTTTCGAAAATGATTATTATAGAGATAGTTATAACACATTTGACGAAGCTATGCGAAATGTCTATGTGGCGCCTTACGGCGAAGACCCTTTTGATATGATTATTATGCTTAATGAAGAATTTGATTTGTCAAATATATATCCTGCACTACAGGATTTGACTTACCCGGATATTCTGACAACGGAATATGCCTTAGAATATGAAAGGAGAATGTCAGACTATGTCAGAACCAAGATTCATTAATAATCTAAAAGGAACTCTATATTACTTAGAAACACCCCTTTTAAACTTTACAATCGAGAATAGACATCTAACACATTATGAAGATTTGAACAATACAAAGCTCTTCCCTCCGGAGCTTGCTCTATATGGTGTTTCCTATGGAAATATCAATGAGTTCTTCTTACGGCGAACCATGGAGGAAGGCTGTATGCTATATAGAGAACATCTTCGTGCTATTGGCATGGATTCATTCAACTTCGATGAGTATATCAGAAAAAACAACGGCAACAATAATCTGGATAATTATTGGGTTAGATTCGAAGACTTCGGCGCAAAAACCTTCGCTATGCTGACTCGAACGTAAATAGCGCCGTAGATAAAAAAGATGCTCTCGATACTCTACCCCGGGATGTTTTATGTTCTCTTTTGCATTTCTTCACTAGTAAATTGTTGAATGGCTGTATCAACTATGCTAGAATCAGATGTTGACAAAAGGTCCGCGTCCCCTTTTCAACCTTAAGCAGACCATCTTTTTATTAATAAACATGAAAAAAATGGAGCGTGGTAAACCTCACCACACTCCATTAAACATACTTAACTTATAATATAGTTATTATTCTACTACTTGCATTTGATCAACAATCTTACCTAATGATTCAATCATTGTTACCATAGAATCATTCATCTTCTTGTAATCATCCTGAGATTTGAAATCACTCTCTTGAAGTTGTCCCATCTCTTCGATTACCTTCTTTGCTTCGCCCATAAGATTCTCAACCTGGTCATCTTGCTTAATCTGCTTATTCATGTATAAGCTCTCTACCTGATTATAACACTCTACTAAGATTGCATAATTTGTCTGTAAATCAGCAAATGTTATATCACCTTCTGGTTTAACAGGTGTCTTAGCTGTTGTCGTTGTAGTAGTAGTTGTTGTACCATTTGAATCAGTCTTTTGAGTAGTTGTAGTTGTTGTTCCATCATCATTTGTAGTTGTCTTAGTTGAACATGAACAACCTGCAAGAAGTGATGTAGCCATTACTCCTGCTGCAAATAATACCAATAACTTCTTTCTCATTTTGTACTCCCCTCTCTTTACAATAAGATAAATTTAACTTCTATATGGCAAAACCATTTCTTGCCACACTCGAAATTATAACAAATAGATTTTATTCCGTAAAGACTTTTTGTTCACATTTTAGACACATTTTACCAACTATGGAATATGAACCAATCAACCATTCCTCGTCGCACTATGGTTGTAATGTAAAATTCATCTTCACAGGATTGTGATCTGTGTAAGCGAATTTCTCATCAAGGTTCTTAACTTCATTAACTGTTACATTATTAGATACAATGAATCCGTCAATGATGTATAGCTGGGTGTCAGGTCTGAGTGCTGTATCGTCCAGTCTGCAAGTTGCCACATTGTCTGCAACTGCAAATGAGAAACCTTCTGCAAGATCAGAATTATTAATTATACCTGGCGCCCATTTATTATTCTTCTTCGTATCCTCTGTTAATGGGAAGGAATTCGCAACAGGTTCAAATGTCTGATTAAAGTCACCACCTGCTATAACATAATTGCCTTTCTTATACTCCTCAGAGAGTAGATCCATAAGTTGCTTAGTCTGAGCTATCTTTCCTTCACCAGAATCATACGCCTCTAGGTGTAGATTAACAAGTACCAATTCCTTATCACTTCCTTGAATAGGAATACGAGTCTCTAATAAGCATCTCTTAAGATTCACCATTGATATTGGCCAACTAAATGATATAGGAAGCTGATAACGAGTAGCAGATGTTACTCCATAGCCTGTCATAGTAACTATTCCAGCCTTAACCTTGCCCATACCTTTGTTAAATGGAACATAGAATACATCGAAGTTAGGAGCAAACATAGAAGACTGGCCCGTAGCCTTCTGGAATATAGGAAGTTCATCTATATAGTAACTTCTCTTTGCATCACGATCTACTTCTTGCAAGAAGTTAATATCTGCTTTTTCTCTAGAAAGAATCGCTGCCATACCATCAAGATTCTTCTTAACTAAATCTTCGCTCTCAGGAATAACTGTATTTCCTCCGTCAAAATAACAATCCTGATCAGAAGACAATGCGCCATATCCCACGTTAAATGTTAGTATTGACGCAGGTGTTCCCGCCTGCAATACTCCTTTTTGAGGATTCTCTACCTCAACGTCTTCCACATCCTTAGGCTTATACTCGTTAATTGCAAATACCCCTAAAAATATTGCAACCGCTAGTACAAGAACTCCTATTATACTAGCTAATACAATTAAAAACTTCTTCATTAAATACCCCCTACTTTTCTTAAGCAAAAACAAACTAGTTACTCTTCAACAACATCTTTTGTCTTTTTTAATTCAAGTTCATCACATATTCTCTTATACTCATCTTCATCTAGCTTATAGAACTTATGATATATAAACCATGATATAAGCATAAATGCACAAGGAATAAGTGTAAGTGCAATCAAGAGTCCTACGTTCTGTGTATGACCAACTGATGCAATAACTTGATCGATCTGAGCAGACTTCTCTTCTGCGCTAATTGCTCCTTCATTGGCAAGCTGTTCTAAGTCTTGAATCTCGTTAGTATAATCTGTAACTCTACATATTATATATGTTACTGTTGTAATTACAACTACAAGTGATGTTGCAAGCTTTGTCAAAAATGGTCTCATAGATGTAATGATTCCTTCATCACGAGTACCGAATATCAGCTCGTTATACTCTACTGTATTAATAATAGAAATCATCATTACAAGATATAATCCATATTGGCCAAAGTTGGCAAGCATAAATCCTACTGTAAATACCCAGAACTTAACAGTATCTCCCGTAGGCATTAATAATCCAGAAGCAAACTGAATTATATATCCAATAACAGCTACCACCATCATTATCTTAAGAAGTGGCTTACGATTAATCTTCCTTGAAATCATTGGATAGAACAACATTAGTAGCGCAGTAACAGCCATTCCTATCGTTGTAAATGTGGAATAAAGGCCACCTTCATATCCAAATTCAAAATAAATATAGTTAGCACCAACGCCTCCTACGGCGATATTATTACCAATTTCCTGTATCAAAAAGCACACGCACATTACTAGTAGTTGCTTGTTACCGCCAATTGTCTTAACAATCTTTTTTAAGCTAACTTTTGTAGCTGGCTTTGCCATATCATCTCTGTTCTCTTTAACGCCAAAGATTGTAAATAAACTGAAAGCTGGAGCTAAAATACAAATTATTAAAGCTATTCTTCCATATGCTGTCTGAGCATTTCCACCAAGAGCATATGCACCTGTAGTAAAGAGCGGAATTGCCACTGATGCAGCAACATTTCCAATTCCAGCAAAAAGTGTTGCTCTTGATGTAAATTGATTCCTTGAATTATTATCCTTCGACAATGCAGGAATCATTCCCCAATATGCTATATCATTCATTGTATAAGTAATTGAATATAGGAAATATACTATTCCAAATACCCAGATAAATGGCCATCCTTGAAGTGTGGTATTGAATGTAACATATACAACTACACATGTACTAATAAGACCAATTACAAGCCATGGCTTGAACTTACCAAAGTTGCTTCGAGTTCTTTCAATAATATTACCCATTAGTGGGTCATTGATTGCATCAAATACTCTTGCCGCAACCATAATTGCGGTAATAGCAACAAGCTGTGCATTAGTTAAATCCCTAGTATATAGTACATATAGATATACGAAATTCGTAAAAAGAACGTATATCATATCGCGCCCAACTGTACCTAGCGGATAGAACCAGAGATTCTTCTTCTTGTTCTGTACCTCTACTGATTGTTTCTCCTCCATTATAACCCCCCCTTTATAACACATTTTGAACACATTTATTATATGAAGAAATTATAGCACCACTTGTTGGTGGCTTCAAGTATATTAACTACATATCCCTCAGCGAATTCTTAAGCTCAATCACCTGGTCTCTATAGTCTGCTGCAAGCTCGAAGTTAAGGTCGGCTGCAGCTTTACCCATCTTGTCAGTCAGCTTCTTAATTAATGCTTCAAGTTCTTCTTTATCCATTGCATCAACACCAGTAAGCATCTCGTTATCTTCTGCAGCTATTTCCTTGTAAATGCTAATCTGATCCTGAACTGCTTTCTTAATAGTGGTTGGTGTAATGTTATGTTCTTCATTATATTGCTTCTGAATCTCTCGACGTCTGTTAGTCTCATCAATAGCCAACTTCATTGAATCAGTAATACTATCTGCATACATAATAACCCGACCTTCTGTGTTACGCGCAGCCCTACCAATTGTCTGAATAAGGGATGTCTCTGATCGAAGAAATCCCTCCTTATCAGCATCTAGAATTGCAACAAGGGCAATCTCTGGTATATCAAGTCCTTCACGAAGAAGATTAATTCCAACAAGTACATCGAATACTCCCAGCCTCAAATCCCTTATTATCTCTGTTCTCTCTAGAGTATCAATATCAGAATGAAGATACTTAACTTTGATTCCTAGTTCCTGCATATAAGTTGTAAGATCTTCTGCCATCCTTTTTGTAAGAGTTGTAACTAATGTCTTAAACCCTGCATCAGTTGTACTTCTAATCTCTCCTATAAGATCATCAATCTGGCCCTCAATTGGATGAATTGAAACCTCCGGATCAAGAAGTCCTGTTGGCCTAATTATCTGCTCTGCATAAAGAAGCTCGTGCTCTCTCTCATAATCTCCTGGAGTAGCGGACACAAATAACATCTGATCAATCTTACTTTCAAATTCTTCAAAATTAAGAGGTCTATTCTCTCTCGATGAAGGAAGTCTAAACCCATAATCTATTAGGGAATTCTTCCTAGAGAGATTCCCTGCATACATTCCTCTAACCTGTGGAAGGGTAATGTGTGATTCGTCTACTATAATAAGAAAGTCATCTCCAAAATAATCTATTAATGTCTCTGGCATTCCCTTTTTTCTCTGGCTGGTTAAATACCATGAGTAATTCTCGATACCGCTACAAAAGCCAGTCTCTCTTAGCATCTCAATATCATAATTAGTTCTCTCACTTATTCGTTGAGCTTCAATTAATTTATCTTCTGATTTGAAATACTTAACTCGCTCATCTAATTCAACTTCAATCTCCTTACATGCTGCCTCAATCTTCTCCTTTGGAACAACATAGTGAGATGCAGGAAATATTGCCACATGATTCATTTCTTTTTTTACAGCATGAGTTATTGTATCAATAACAACTATTCTATCTATCTCATCGCCGAAGAATTCTACTCTATATGCATATTCTGATATATTAGCAGGATAAATCTCTAGTACATCACCTCTAACTCTAAATGTACCCCTTGCAAAATCCATATCATTTCTTACATATTGCATATCAATTAGTTCTCTAATAACCTGATCTCTATCCTTCAAATCTCCAGGTCTAAGAGATACCATTAGATTCTCGTAATCTTCTGGTGAACCAATTCCATAGATACATGATACAGACGATACTACTATTACATCTTTTCGTTCTGCTAAAGATGCTGTGGCAGAGAGTCTAAGTTTATCTATTTCATCATTAATAGAAGAATCCTTGGCAATATATGTATCAGTGGATGCCACATAAGCTTCCGGCTGATAGTAGTCATAATAGGACACGAAATACTCTACAGCATTCTCTGGGAAGAACTCTTTCATCTCAGAATAAAGCTGTGCAGCTAGTGTCTTATTATGAGATAGTATCAGCGTAGGCTTTCCAAGTGCTGCTATAACATTTGCCATGGTAAATGTCTTACCAGAACCAGTAACACCTAGAAGAGTCTCCATCTGATTTCCTTCTTTGAAACCTTTCACAAGTTTATCTATGGCTTGAGGCTGATCCCCTGTTGGTTCATATTGTGAATGTAATTTAAAATCTGCTTTCATACCGCCTGAGTACTAATCCTGAATCTGTTCAACCTTCTGCTGTGCCAAATCACTCATGCCCTTGATTGTCTCTGTAAGCGTAGTAGATACTTTGGTGATACGCTCAGTGTTCTCGTTACATGTACCAACCGAACTACGCAGATTAGAGACATTACTAATCGCACTTTCTGCTCCGCGGGCGTTCTCCTGCGCAGTCTCTGTAAGACTGGCAATACCGATTTCTATAATCTTACTGTGCTCAGAAACTCCATCAACCTCTGTATCAATAGCGGCAATTGAATCAACAACAGCGTCAACCTCTTCGTTAAGCTGTCCAAATATCTGTTGCGTAGAAGTAATCTTGTCCGTCTGCTCTGCAAATGCTTCCGCAACCTGCTCTGTAATCTTAACGCTGTTCTCAGAATTAGCCATTAGTTCATTGACTATGCCCGTAATCTGGTCAGCAGATGTCTTAGACTGATCTGCCAATATCCTAATCTCTTCGGCAACTACCGCAAATCCTTTGCCCTGTTCACCGGCTCTCGCCGCCTCAATGGATGCATTAAGCGCAAGCAAATTGGTCTGTCCTGCTATTCCTGTAATAATATCTGCCGCAGCCTGAATCTCATTAACAGACTTATTGGTCTTATCCGTCTGAGACTTAACCTGACCGATTGCATCCGCATTGATATTATTCATTCTAACAAGTTCCTTCATAATATCTTCTGCGTCATCATTACATTTCTTAACATTCTCAGCACCACTGTTAAGGTTGCTTATGTTCTCTGCTATATTATCAATCGCTCTGCCTATAGCATCTATCTTTTCTCTTAGCTCCTCAACCTCTGCCACCTGCGTAGAGGAGTTGTCTCCAATTACCGTTACGGCTTCTTCTGCATCAGACACTGCCGATGACATATTCTCGAAGGATTCACTGAAAGAAACGGTTGTTCCTTCCAATTCATCAGTTGCTTCTCTTATTGTTGCAACGACGTTGGTTATATCATTGACACTTCCCTGAATGTTTCTAACCATGTCACCAAGCTCATCCTTTCTCTGAGATAACTCTTCTATTTTTTTCTTTGCCTTGGGATTGGTTATCCTTGCCGACTCGCCCTTTGTAACTACTGTCACTAACTGCTCTAACAGCGCTTTCACAATCGCGAATAATCCCACAAAGGTAGCAACAACAAGGACAATTAGGATAATAGTTGCCACGATGAAATTAAGTATGCCAAATTGCATCAGTAGCATAACTATAATAATTCCCAAAATTGTACCAGACAGAAAGCCTAACATAGGCTTAAGAATCTTAGATGATGCTTTTTTTTTCTTCATGCAAAAACCCTACCTTCCAATATATGATATAATATGTGTCGAAGCATAAATATGCTCCCAATTGCCATTATACCACAAAAAGCTATATATATGTTATAATTATTGAAAAAGGTTCGTCCGGATTGGAGGTATACACAATGAAGAAATCTATGGATAAAATAAAAGACATGATAAGCGACCCAAATTTGCAAAAGACTCTTGTAAAAGTTATGAATGCCAGCTCACCAGAAGAAATAATGACAATTGCCAGCGAAGATGGAATAGCACTTACTCCTGAGCAGGCTCAGACAATCTTTGATGGAAAAAACAGCGACAAAGAGATAAGCTCAGACGATCTAAAAGAAATCCAAAAAATACTATAAGAAAAAATAAAATCCTCAGATATTAATCCTTCGCTTTTATAAACCAAGAATTAAAATATCTGAGGATATTTTATGTCATGAATCTCTTTACATTATAGAAATCTCAAGAATCTATCTCCCGTCTTTGGCACAGACGTAACTTTATTAGATGTAGTTACAGCTACAATATTTTTCTCAGGTGTCATATCAAATAATCTGTTCATTCCATTAATATGTCTAAAGTAAGAACAAAGAGCATAATAGGCTTGATATGTTGCATAGTCATTTACTTCAACATTATCAGTCCATCCAAATCCACCGCCTTCAACTGCAAATGAACAGAGAGCGTCTACAACAGATACTCCATTCTTAATAAATCTTACATCATTATCAACATCTATTCCCAGTTCTGATAATCCAAGAAGAACCATTGCAGTAGAGTTCGAATTCTCATTTAAGCCTGATGCAAATGCACCTGAAGGAGCCTGTACATTAGACAGATAATCAAGTGCCTTATTAACTGCTGCATTAACGCTTGAATTGTTATTGTAATATGGTGCTAATGCTGCAAGAACCATTCCTGTAGTATCTATGTCAGCACCATTAGCATTCCACCCCCATGCACCGTTTGAAAGCTGTGCTTCTAATAATTTATTAACATACTGATTTCTTACTAAGCTCTCATAGTTCTTGGTATCAAGCGCAATTAATGCATAAGCAAAGCCATACACTTTATTACCACTTGCTTCAATACTATCAACGTCATTTAACTGTCTTGTAATATCCACACCATCTATATTAGTTGGATCATAACCTATAGCATTAAGCGCAGTTACGACTTTAGCACACTCTGCTACACTATCGAATTTTCCATCTGATTTAATCTTGTTTCTTACACTCTCGTAATAACCTGAATAAAGACCAGAATCTACAGCTTGTCCACTTCTTCCAAGTCCAATAAGATATCCTTCCTTTTGATCCCCATATACTATACTCTTATTATTATTCGAAAGATATCTCCCCGTATCACTATATATTGTTCTTCTTTCTTCCTGACTCTTAGACTCTGTTATTACAGAAGGAGTTGGATAATCCTTGATATAAAGTGTTCTAACAAGAATTTTGTTATTGGCATCAGAATCATATACTGTAAGCATATATTTCTTAGAAGTATTAGGCATCTCTACACTAAAGCTACCATCCTCACCAGTTCTTACTGCTACAAAAGGATTTGCTGGAAGAATCTCTAAAGTATTAATATCCAGCCATCCTATTTCAGCGTTAGCTACTGGAATACTATTCAGATTATAATTATTATCATAAGTATCCATCAGAAGCTTTCCAGACAGGTATCCATCAGAAAGAGACATATCAGAAAATCTTGTATAACAATCAGCATAGTACTGTGCATCCTGATATAAGAAGATATCTACAACACTGTCTTCATTTACTATATCAGTAAGTCCCATTGCAGTTTGGCCATTTACATAATAGCCGCATGAAAGTAAAGTAGTTCCATCACCCCTCTTAAACGCTCTATTAATCTGAGGTCCATAAGTTCCCGGAACAACAACAAAATATTCATCCTTATTAGTTGAATTAAACTCAGTATACAAATCCTTATGAATCTGCACCCACACATCTAACATCGATACGCCTGCAGAAGGAGCAACCGCATCCACGTACCCATACCTCTCAGCAGTATCAGATGCCACCGGGGTACTAAGCTTGACATCTTGGAACGCCCCATCAAATTGAGCAGTATACGTTATCTTCGCTGTTACTACTCCATCTGCATTTGCTGTAATTGTGTCCACAGTAATTCCTGCGCCAAGCAACGACAATGCCATTACAATAGAACAAACAATAGCACATACCTTTCTAGATATTCCTTTCTCTCTTAACATTTCTACACTTCCTTTCATTATTTATAATTCTTCTATAAAAACAATATGTAATAATCTTTTAATTACGCTTTAGTAATTAACGCACTCAACTAAACCTGCCGGACTCGATAAAAACCATACTTTATCTTAACTCGTTCTAGCTTAATAAGAACACTGTTACCAAATATAAATACAAACACCGAAGCCCTAAATGCATGCCATAAGTCAAAAGGCGCGCCAGTTATATACAAAGCCTTAAGTGCATCCAAAGACAAATCTGCGGCACTCATAGAACTCATGAACAATGTTCCTAGATTCATTATTCCACCATAGATTATGAACACCACAAAAAGCGTAAAAACCGCTAACGTAATATCATCTGCCGGCATTCTTTTTCTCTGAATAATAGCTCCAATAATTAATCCAACAAACCCAAACACATAAATCCTCCACCCAATAAAAGTTGCTTCTGAGTTTGGCCAGATCAGATATGATATGTATGCCAGCACTTCCATAAATAGAACAGCACTAACTGGTCCAATTAACACTTTAAAATCTCTCGAACGTGGCTTCTCAATATCTATCTTAGAAAAGACTACTCCTGCAATAAGGCCAAGAAGCCCCCAGGCAAACATTTGCCAGATAGTCCATATTCCTTGTCCTGTAAAGAAATTGACAATAAACCTTGCCAGCATTCCTACTATCACACCAACAACAGGGCCAAAGGCTATTCCAGATATAATCACCATCCCTGTTCCCGCCTGAATAGGAAGAATTGGAAATGACAATAGATCTCCTAAGACTGTTATGGCAGAAAGAATTGCTATCATTACAACCTCCCTTGCCTTAACCCTTCTGGCTCTTACATTTCTTCTTTGCAAAATGTAATCACCTCCTCTGGGAGTATAGCTTTGGGGATAAACCTTCTTGCAATTCTATTAGATGCTGTTGTAAAAAACTTATTACCCGAGAAGAATTCCCTTGTTCTGTCAATTGCAACAATCCTACCATTATGCATAAGACCACAACGATTAGCAAATCTTGCGCAGAATTCTATATCATGGCTTACCAGAAGTATAGTTATTCCCTGTTCTGATAAATGTTTTATCCTATTTCCTATTTCTATTTTTCTATTGTAATCAAGTCCTTTTGTTGGCTCATCCATTAAGATTATCTTAGGATTAAGAAGAAGCAGCTTACCTAATGCAAGCATCTGCTGTTGCCCACTGCTAAGATCATATGGGTGATATTTTCCACATCCTGTAAGATCAATCTTTAGAAGCATATCGCTTACTAACTCTCTCTTCTTATGGATATCAACAGATGTACCTTCTAGAGCTTCCATAAGTTCTTCTTCTACGGTAATTGCAGTAAATAAAGCCATAGCGTCCTGTGGCATAAAAACCATAGCTTCGTTTCCCAGAGGCACATTCTTATTTCCATTTACTTTCTTTCCAAATATCCAGATATTACCAAATGATTGTTTTAATGTCTGGCATATTATTTGAAGGAGAGTACTTTTACCTGTTCCATTTCCACCTAAAAGTGCAAATATCTCTCCCTCATGTACACTAAGATTACAATCCTCAAGAACTGCTTTAGTATTATCATAAGAAAAGGAAATGTCTTTTAACTTTATTAACTCCTTATTGTTAGATGAGCTAGAGAAGAAATCCTCAAATTCTTTCGAGACCATTTTCTCATTATATTCATCTAGACATACGCCTTCGAATCTTTTAGCAATCCACCTCTGTCCCTCTGAGACAGTAAGGGGCAAATCACTACATCCATCATCTACTTCTTTTGCAATAAGAAGGGACGACGGAAGCCCTGCCTTAAAGCCAAGCTCTTTTGCTACTCCCTTAGGAGTACCCACATGATGTATCTGTGCTTTACCCATTGCAACAACCTTATCTGACATTCCATACACTTCTTCAAGGTGATGCTCAACTATTATCACTGTAGTTCCAAGCTCTATATTTATTCTCTTAATCATATCTAAGAGATTTCTGCCAGCAAGAGGATCTAAGTATGCTGTAGGCTCATCTAGAATCAGAACATTAGGCTCCATTACCATCACTGAAGCAAGATGAACCATTTGCATCTCACCACCAGATAGTGTCGAGACATCCCTATCCAACCAACTCTGCATTCCGAAGAACTCACATATCTCTGCTATTCTTCGTTCCATTACATCTTGACTAAGGCCTAAGTTCTCCATGCCAAATGCAAGCTCGTGCCACACCTTATCAGTTACCATTTGATTAATAGGATTCTGTCCCACATAGCCAAACATAGTAACTAATTCACTATCATCTATCTCTTCTATCCTTTTTCCACTTATAAATAGACCACCTTCTACAATACCATAGGGCGAAACCGCAGGAAGAAGCTGCTTTATCAGCGTAGTTTTACCGCAGCCTGATGGTCCACAGACAAGTACAAATTCTCCCTCTTCTATAGACAGGTTAATATTGGAAAGTGCATTTTCACTGCTTCCAGGATATCCAAAATTATAATCACAAAACTCAATTAATGCCATTTGATTACCCTTTCTGCCAAAATCGGAACTAGCATATACAACAAATAACATATCCAGAAAACAACAATATCTCTTACATCACACATCATGCCAAATGTGGGATAATAATAAACTTTATAGCTTACTGATAACGTCACTATAAATGAAGGAACCGCTAATGCAATTATTACCACAAGAAATAATATATCTAGCCTTTTTATTCTATAATTAGAATAACTTGTACGCTTACCTATTCCATATCCCATGGACGTCATAATATTGGACGTATCAATAGAATTCTCAAGGGACCATGCTATCACAATGGAGAATTCTTTACCTCTCTGTCTTATCTTCTTAAAAATCCCCGAATTATTATTTCTTCCCATTCCTGCCTGAGCATTTCTAACCACCTGCAGACGTTTCTTAAGAAGTGGGATATAGTGAAGAGTCATGGCAATAACAAGACCGAGATTAGGAACGAAGCTTCCAAACATAAAGGTTATCTTCTCTCCAGTAATTATTCGTTGCATAATGTCACACCAGAGAAAAGCCGCTGCAAACATGGTTCCAAAAACCACTCCAAACACAGCCGCTTCCACAGTTATCCTATTGTCATTTACCATAAATAGAACATTTTCTCCATTATGTGAAATGCACATATTACCAATTGTTGTAATCACAACAATTAATACAAGCCCTATTATATATTTTGAGAATTTCTTAAATCCAATTGTATGTATTTCATAAATGATTCCTGCAATAAGTGATGTACCAATAAGAAACGGATTCATCGTACACATTGTAAGAACTAACGCCAAAAGAAGATAAAGAAATGCACACCAGGGATGTATTATATTAAGTCCTCTTTTATCTAATAGCTTATTACGTAATACCATAATATATCCTCGCCACCATTAAGATAATAGGAATTGCAACCCTTATTAGGTTTTCTTCCGTTTACCTTATACATCCATCCGCTATTTGGTCCTGCATTAAATTCATATAGATAATTAATTCCTCTCACATAGGAAGAACCTTTGAATTCATATTGTATCCCATTACTGTCACAAGCCTGCTTTAGCGCTTCGTCAACGCCTACTCTACCATCTCCATTTGTATCGTAAGCTGTGATATTTCTAGCCCCAAGTATAGCCGGATTAGCAGCGTAATCTTCTAACTCTGGAAAGCCTGCTGAAGTAAGTGCTCCATTACGACTAATTGAAGAACAATCTATTGCTATTGTACAATTCACAGTTGCAGGCGCTTTAGCATCTCCCCATATAAATGATTCAGCATTGCCTCCGCCGTTATCTAACGCCATGTCTCCTTTTTCGTTATGAGAATTTATATCTAACGTTGCTGCAGAGTTCAATTCGCTTTTCTTCCCACTAGCATTGTCAGCATTAGCACTCTCATTTGAAACAATAGAATTAACATTCTGCTGGTCAGAATTCTGCAATTGTACAGTTCCATTTACAGAATCTGTACTTGCTGTAACATTCAATCCATCACTCGAAGAGGAACTCTTCTTCGAATCATTCAAACTACTGGCTGGTGCAAATGTTATACCCAGAGTAATACCTACAACTGTTACTACTCCTATTAAGGATACAATAACAATTTTTCTATTCTTTTTATAACTAAGAAAATCCTTGATTTTCTTCAATAATTCTTTCATATTAAAGCCCATTCCATTTCTGTCACTAAGAATTCCTCTAAATATTTATAAGCAAAACAAAATCCCTGCATTGCTATACAACAAAGCAGGGAAACTAATATTAAACACCAAAACACAATACTTAGATTGAGAACATACCCACAATTAAGTACTGAATCTATACACGGTATCTTCTGCTCCCTCACCCAAGCAAAATAATCCTCACTTATGACAGGTCTCCTGGCTTGTAGATTGTACACACAGTGTACGTAGTAATAAACCTTCTCAAACTTATCCATTCACAAATGGTGTCCGTTCAATGGTACACATATTACCTAATCTCTTACAGTAATGGCTGTTGCTTCGGCCTCTAACCGAATTCCCTATTAAGTATTGCTACATCATAAGATATGTATGTATATCATATTTTCAATCTACAAAAAGTATTATTCCAAAATACTAATAATACTTTTATGCACGTCCGTGGCAGAACTTATATTTCTTACCAGAGCCGCAAGGACATGGACTATTAGGTCGAATCTTCTCTTCCTTTCTACGCATAGGTCCTCTGACACTTTCTTCCTTGTTAGTTCCAGTCTCTTTCGCTACTTCTTCACGCTCCATCTTCTTCTCAATACGAACACGATAAAGCATCTGAACAGTCTCTGTACGAATGGCTTCATTCATAGCATCTACCATATCATAGCTTGCCATCTTATATTCATCAACCGGATTACGCTGACCATAAGCCTGAAGTCCAATTCCTTGACGAAGCTGATCCATATCATCGATTTCTTCCATCCACTTCTTATCAATAACACGAAGAAGTACAATTCTCTCTATCTCTCTAAATGCATCAGCATCATCGAATTCCGCTTCCTTCGCCTCATACATTTCGTATGCCTTCTTAAGGAGCTTCTCCTTAAGATCATCCACACAATTTATATCATCAAGTGTACTTGCATCGAACTTCTCGAAAGGAATAATCTCTCGTATAACTGAATTCATCTCTGACAAATCCCAATTATCAACTGGTATTTCATCAGAACAACACATATCAATTGCATTATATAGATCAGTCTCAACCATGTTAAGAATCTGTTCTTTCATATTTTCACCAGCAAGAACTCTTCTTCTCTGTTCGTAAATTAATTCACGCTGATCATTCATAACCTGGTCATACTCAAGAAGATTCTTTCTTATTGCAAAGTTGTTACTCTCAATCTTCTTCTGAGCATTTTCAAGAGCATTACTTAACATCTTATGCTGAATCTCATCAGTCTCAGCAACTCCAAGAGAATTAAATACAGTCATAAGTCTCTCAGAACCAAATAGCCTCATAAGATCATCTTCAAGAGATACATAGAATTTAGATTCTCCCACATCACCTTGTCGACCTGAACGACCACGAAGCTGATTATCAATACGACGCGACTCGTGACGCTCTGTACCTATAATCTTAAGTCCACCTGCTGCCTTTGCTTCTTCATCAAGCTTAATATCAGTACCACGACCAGCCATATTAGTAGCAATTGTTACAGCACCATGCTTTCCTGCCTCTGCGATAATCTCAGCTTCCTTCTCGTGGAACTTCGCATTTAACACATTATGAGGTATTCCTTCCTTACGAAGACGACGAGAAATCTCCTCTGATACGTCAATTGTAATTGTACCAACAAGAACTGGTTGTCCCTTGGCATGTGACCTTTTAACTTCCTCAATAACGGAAATGTACTTTCCATTCTTAGTCTTATATACTGCATCATCATGGTCAACTCTTATCATAGGCATATTAGTTGGAATCTCAATAACATCCATACCGTAGATATCTCTAAATTCCTGTTCCTCTGTAAGACCTGTACCAGTCATACCAGCTTTCTTATCATATTTATTAAAGAAGTTCTGGAATGTAATATTAGCAAGAGTCATAGACTCTCTCTTAACCTTAACATGCTCTTTTGCTTCAATAGCCTGATGAAGACCATCAGAATAACGACGACCAGGCATAATACGTCCTGTAAAGGAATCTACGATTAATATCTGATCATCTTGAACTACATAATCCTGATCTCTATGCATTAAGTTATGGGCACGAAGAGCAAGAATTACATTATGTTGAATCTCAAGATTCTCTGCATCAGCCAGGTTATCAATATGGAAGAATTCCTCTGTCTTCTTAACACCCTGGGCTGTAAGATTAACTACCTTGTCTTTCTCATTAACAATAAAGTCTCCTGTCTCCTCTTGAACAACACCCATAATGGCATCCATTTTAGAAAATTCAGGAAGATCCTCACCTCTCTGTAACTGACGAGCCAACACATCACACATCTCGTATAACTTAGTTGACTTACCAGACTGACCAGAAATAATAAGTGGCGTTCTAGCCTCATCAATAAGAACCGAATCCACCTCATCAATAATGGCATAATGAAGACCACGCTGTACAAGTTGGTTCTCGTATACAACCATGTTATCACGAAGATAATCAAAACCATCTTCATTATTAGTTATATAAGTAATATCAGCATTGTATGCTTCTCTTCTCTCATCTCTGTCCATATCGCTAAGCACAGGCTTACAAGTTAATCCAAGGAATTCGTGTAATTTACCCATCTCTGTAGCATCACGCTTAGCAAGGTAATCGTTAACTGTAACAATATGAACACCTTTGCCTTCTAGGGCATTAAGATATGCAGGCGCCGTTGCAGCTAATGTCTTACCTTCACCAGTCTTCATCTCAGCAATACGACCCTGGTGAAGAATTATACCACCAATAAGCTGTACTCTAAAATGCTCCATACCAAGTACTCTTCTTGAAGCTTCTCGAACTACCGCAAATGCTTCTACAAGAAGATCGTCTAAAGTCTCTCCTTCACTAAGTCTTTTCTTGAAGTAATCTGTCTTAGCCTGCAATTCTTCATCAGAAAGTGACATCATCTCTGAGCGAAGTGCTTCAATCTCATCAACAGTCTTCTCTACAAGTTTAATTTCTCTCTCACTATGAGTTCCGAAAATCTTATCTAGTAAACTCATCTACTCACTCCTTAATAATCATTTATTCAAAACAAGTATATTTCTATTAATTACACACCATGTAATTATATCAGAAAATTGCTTTATATTAAATATGTATTTCTGTCCAAGACAATTAAAACCTTTGCATTATATAAAAAATATGCTTGACAAAAGCGTTCTTTGTATAAATTGTCTGATAACTTCAGTAAGATTTTTGACAATTTGCGACAATTTAAGTTATTTGAGTAAATTTTCTAATTTTTTATTGACAAAATTCTTAATGCGTAGTATTATTCTATTATCAACAAACCAAGACAAACTAAATCACTTAATTAAGTGATTAAGGTTGATAGATAGGATGTAAAAGTATTGTGGAAGGTTTATACCAGCGATGAAGTAAAGATATCGTGGACAATACTTTTAGATTAATAAAATGACTGATAGTTGACCTAGAATTAAAAGATATAAACTTAATATAGTAGTAAATGTAGTATAGTAAAAAAGCGGTTATCAATTAGTGAGGATTAGATGAATCGCAATAAACTTTAAATTCTAGGTTAACAGGTCATTTAAAAGAAGCCTATCGAATAACCAATCCATAAGGAGAGGTTATATAATGAGATTCTTAAGAAAAGGAGGTACGGACCACCAGCATAAGTAATTGGTAAAACGGAACCAGGCTCAACTGGTATATGTTGAGATCTTATTCGACGAAGATGCAAATCCAACTTTTAGATAGAAGCTATTTAAGCTGTGCCGTAGGGCGAGAGAGTGAAGTTAAAAGGAATGAAGCAAAGGGAATTGAGTAAGAGAAAAAGATTTGATTTAATATAGATTAATCGAACTTAATAAAAATTTTATAGAAAGGTGGTACAGTCCATTGGACAGTATTGAGAACTCAAAATAAGAAGGGGTATCCTGATTGGTGACGAGAAAGCCAGCAAGATATCCCTTCTTAATGTTGTAACATTATTCCTTATTTCATTACCACGAAATCAATTCATACCCATCTTCTGTTACAAGAATCTGGTATTCCCATTGAGCAGATGGTTTGCCATCTAAGGTAGACACTTCCCATCCGTTAATAGGATCAGTCTTAATAGTATGTTTGCCCATATTAACCATAGGTTCAATGGTAAACATCATACCAGGAACCATAATCATTCCTTCTCCCCTATTAGACACATAACTAACCCAAGGATCTTCATGGAATTCAAGTCCCACACCATGTCCACCAATTTCTCTAACTATGGTATAACCATTATCGTGTGCATATTCCTTAATTGCAGCACCAACATTTCCAATAGGTTCCCAAGGTTTAACTTCCTTAAGTCCAATATCGCAGCATTCTTTTGCCACCTTAACAAGCCTTTTCTTCTCCTCAGACACATCTCCTATCATGAACATTCTTGATGAATCTGAGAAGTATCCATCTAGAATTGTAGAACAATCTACATTAATGATATCTCCAGACTTAAGGACCACATCCTCTCTGGGAATACCATGACAGACCTGCTCATTAACCGATGTACATACACTCTTAGGAAATCCATCATAATTAAGAGGAGCACATATGCCCCCCATCTTAGTCGTAACATCACTTACAATGTCATCTATCTCTTGAGTTGTCATTCCTTCACATATTTTCTCAGCAACGGCATCAAGGGCAGCCATATTAATCTTGGCGCTCTTCTTGATACTCTCTACTTCCACTGGCACCTTAATTAGATCGTGATCTGGGACCTCATATCCCTGATTATATAGTGAATTAAGCTTATTATCAAAAGCCTCATGACACTGTTTATACTTCTTACCACTTAGACACCAACATGGTGAATTTCTTCCTATCTTCATTACTTTTCCCTTTAAAATGTTTATTTATCTTTCTTTACTTCATCTGGTCCGTTAACACCATTTATATAATTAATTTTATCATGATGAATTGTAATCTCACCAAACTCTAACTTCTTATAATTATCATCTATCTCTATTTTGTAATCATTCTTAATCATGTTGTTATATTCATAACCATCATAATTATACTCGAAATAATTAACACCTTTTTCTGCGACAAGCTTTCCTTGATACTTCTCCCCTAATGCAATTTGCTCAATAGTCTCATTAATGAAATCTCTTGATACAGGCATATTATTCTTCTGCTCATCTAACAGATCTTCCCAGAAATCATTCTGACTATTAACAAGCTTTGCCTTCTCTTCTTCATTTAATGTAATGTTGTTTTCTTTGGCAAGGTCATACATTATCCTATCATGTATCGCCATATTCATGGCTGTATTTCTAGCAGAAACAGAGACAAATTCTCCATTAAGATATGTATTCCACCAATCTTTAGTTGACTCAGGATTGTAAATCTGCGCTTCCTTCTCAACCTTCTCTTCTTCATAAAGCACATAAAAAGAGAGATCCTTATAGTAAAGTTTCTCTCCATTAATTGTCGTAGCAACATCATCAAGATGCTCAGAGAATATAAAAGCCTCCTTAGACTTAAATCCTCTGTAGCATACAAAGACAATTATCGCCACGACTACTATTGCAATCGGAATAAATATAAATAATTTTTTCTTAGAACTAGTTTTCTTAGCTTTATGGTCCATATACTATTTCTTATACAATTAGATTAAACGTCTTATAGCAATTATAGGCTTGCAGTTAACTGCTCTTCCACTAGTTATTCCAGCTCTTGAACTCTGAGCTTCAACAATTCCGCCACTTCCATCATATATTCCCACATGACCAGAATATACAACAACGTCACCAGCTTGCATATTCTCATAGCTTACTTCCTGACCTACTGTAGCAAATCCATCAGATGTTAATCTTCCATAATCAACACCGAAATGCTGGAATACTCTATATACAAATCCAGAACAATCACATCCTTCTGTTAGTGAAGTTCCGCCCCACTTATATGGATTACCCACAAATTGAGAAGCATAAGCTACAACTGCTCCACCACCAGTTCCTGATACAGGTGCAGGATTCTTATTGCCACCTGATACGCTAGATGAATTAGCCTGTTTAGATGGTGTAGAATTTGATGCCTGGTTAGCTGCTGCCTGTCTTGCAGCAAGTTCTCTTGCTTTAGCAAGTTGCGTATCGAAATCAGCAACCTGTGACTTCTTCGTAGAAATCATAGTATCAAGAGACTTCTTCTGTGCAGATAACTTGTTCTGTTGAGATTGAAGTGCAACCTTCTCTTGCTCAAGTCCTGCCTTAAGTGATTCCATCTGCTTAATCATTGACTGATACTCATCTAGTTGATTTCTATCATATTCATATACCGTATTAGCATATTCAACTTTATTAATGAATTCTGACAAACTTCCTGACTCAAGGAAAATAGTGATAATATTATCATCACCTTTCTCATACATATACTTCATACGAACTTTCATCTCTTCGTACTTCTTGTCAGCTTCCTTCTGAGCTTCCTTCAAGTCTGCTTCTGCATCAGCAATATCAGCATTCTTATCTGATATATCAGCTTCCAACTCATTAATATTAGTAAGAATTCCAACAAGTTCCTGATCTAGGGACTTTATTTCATTCTGTAATTGTTGCTTTTCTTGTGTAATCTGCGTTACCGACTTAGCCGCAAATGCAACATTAGAAGATGCTACTACAAGCACCAACGTAAGAGCAAACGCAACGCCTTTCGATATACTCTTCTTGTTAATGGAACGTGTAATTGGGGTTATTAATCTCTTCATACGCTTCCCTTTCTTTCTAGTTCTTTGCAGTTTTTCTTTCAAATAATGTCTCTCTTAAAGCAATACATTTATCTGCAACACATAGAATTAAAGCTTCTCTACTCTTTGGTACCTTAGTAATATTAAGTGGCCACATATGTGAAACTATAATGCTATGCATCTTATCATTAATATCAAAAAACTTTCTTGCATTATCAGCAGCAAGTTTTGAGTGCGTAAATCCATGTTTTGTTGTAAATTTACGAATAGGAATCTTCGGCTCTTTATGCCAATCATATAAGAAAAAATCATGGAGAAACGCAGCTGGAATAAGCTCTTTCTCATTAGCATGAAGATGTAACTTCTTATTGATAAGATAGCTAAGCTTAGCTACTCTATGACAATGATCATATGTTGTAATATCTCCATGTTGAACAAATGTCTTCATCTTATCAACCATTGGATGACCATCATAATCGCTAATTAATTCTTTGAACTTCTTCAAGTCATGATTCTTCATATATAGTCCTCATATATTATAACACATTTCCAAAAATTAAACCTTAACATAACAATTATACATTTAAAATGTTACGAATATGTGTCCTAATTATTGGCTTTAATAAATTCAACAAACTCATCTTTAGGAACAGGTTTAGAGAAATAATATCCTTGTATATAGTCGCAACCAATTTTCTTAAGATAATCGTATTGCTCCTTGGTCTCAACACCTTCGGCTACAACTTTAGAATCCATAGAATGAATTACATTCTGCAACTTCTCGAATACATTCTGAAGTCTTTCTTCACTAGAAGAATATTGTGTCATCTCCTTATCGAATTTGACAATTCTAAAATCAGATGTAACCATCCTCTCTATATTAGCATATCCAGTTCCGAAATCATCAAGGGCCAGTGAATATCCCTTTTCACCGAGGGTTTCAAGATTACGCTTGAATACTGTAGGAGAATAATTAGAAGCAGTCTCAGTAACTTCAAGACATAGGTACTTCGGATCAATATTATATTTATTAACTATATTATCAACATTTTCAATAAAATCCTTCTGCAAACATTGGATTACAGAAAGGTTAAGTTCTATATAACGAAGACCAAGCTCTTCCATATCATTATCAGCAATGAATTGACATACAGTTTCAAGGACATAATTACCAATTGCCACAACCGTACCATTATTCTCAGCAATTGGAATAAACTCTGCAGGAGAAATCGAACCAAGCTCAGGATCTGTTAGTCGAACAAGAGCCTCTGCCGTCATAAATGTATCATCCTCTAGAGAATGTATCGGTTGATAGAAAACCTGAAATGAGTTATTTCTAAGACCACGTTCTATTGCATTTTCCACAAGCTTAATACGTATGTGCTCATTAATATGTAACTCATCAATATCAATTACACCGCCTGCAGTTCTCTCCATTCTATTAAAATGACGAATAAGCGCAGACATGTTCTCTGCATCATCTGTATCCTTAGGACAATTAATATATGTCATAAGAATATCACATGAAATATCAAGACCTTCGATATTCCAACTATCACTCAACTCATCATATAACCTGCGCGTTAATTCATCCGTCTTATCAATCTCGGTGTTAAGAATTGCAATTGTAGACTCACTAATTCTAAAGCATCTTCCAAGCCTGAATTGATTCCCAACATAAGCTGCTATATTTCGTGAAAGAGCCTTAGTATTCTCGTGACCAAAAGTATCTGATAAAGCATC
The DNA here is from genome assembly GCA_900315945.1 of uncultured Lachnospiraceae bacterium. GTDB lineage: Bacteria > Bacillota > Clostridia > Lachnospirales > Lachnospiraceae > RUG191. The sequence continues at coordinate 78,276 of ONAZ01000009.1, forward strand.
GAAATTAGTAATCCTAATTAGAATTATGGAAAATGGATAATTGTTCCTTGCCATCCTAGTTCCAACTTCTAATAGATATTCCTTGCCAACTAAGTTGGTATCCTCTTCGATTGCAACACGACCGTGCTCCTCAAAGAAGTACATAACAAATGCTGACATAGAAATAGTAAAGCTTCTTACTATAACTTCAGGCCAAATAAGCTGACATATGATTGTAGCAACATTTACAATTGCCACAAGACTTATCATAATAATAAAAGACCTGCTAAGAACATGTCTCTTCCTTATGGTATAGATAATAGCCCATGTAAAATATAATGTAGGAACAAGACTAGTTAGAAAATACAGTGGCCCTGTTACATATCCTGTCTCTACAGAATAATAAAATACTGTAGAGAAAAATGGAGTAATAACAATAAGTACTGTACAAATTGCAAGAGGCACATACAAAAGCACCTTCCTTATTAATGAGCGAGTCTCACTCATCTCAACCTGTGAAATGACATACATCAAAAATAAGAATGTTACCGTTGCATGAACAAGGAAGAATAACATATTTACCACATAAACTAAAACAACGCTCATTCTGTTATCTATAACATATGTTCTTAAAATATCTAAAATTGGTATTAGGCATGATACGGCAGTCAAATAGCATAGTACTCTAAATTTATAGTCCATTATATGCTTTGTAGATACCACCATAGCTATTAACATAACAAAGGCTATAATGCTTGCAGCATCAAAATAATAATTTAAAACCATTTCTCTTCCTCTAGATTCTATAATCGTACAGAGTAATTATACCAAAATCTTCACAAAAAAAACACATTTAATTTATATTAATTAAATGTGTTAAAAAAACAATCTAATAATTCATGAATATTGTACAAATTTCAATGCTTAAGCCCTTATAGTTTACTAGTTTCATACCCAAGATATTTCAATAAATTAATGCACGCGTGTCTAACATCTTCATAGGTTGCAACAAAATCTCCCGTATACCAAGGATCAGCAATATTTCGTCCTGTCCTAGTTGGAATATCAAGCATCAGCTTAATCTTATCTTCTGTATCGGGACCTGTTATTCTTATAACATTTCTTATGTTGGCAGAATCAGCACAGAGCAAATAATCATACTTATTGTAGTCAGCCTTCGTTATCTGCCTTGCCCTCTTGCTGGAGAAATTCGTGTAAGGAGTTCTTCCAACCCCCTGCTTTCTAAGCATCTCTTTGGCAGGAGGATATATGGGGTTTCCTTCTCCACCCCATATTTCTTCAGAACTGGTGGCAGCTGATTCTATTATGAAATCGTCCTTAATGCCAAGCTTCTCCACCATGTCCTTCAGTACAAATTCTGACATTGGAGAACGGCAGATATTGCCGTGGCAGATGAATAGTATCTTTGTTTTCTCTTTCATATCTTATTAAATGTTGTTAAAAGCTCGAAATTACGCGATTTATGGAGAGTTTTGCTATTTGACTTAAATTCGCCACTCTTAGCATTTCTCCACTATGTAATTTTCTTCCTTTATTATCCTTTCTCTTAATTTGTATTCTATTACCGTTTCTCAATATAAAGTCTGCATGTGGATTATCTGATACTATTGTCCGTAACCTGTGCTCCTATGTCGCCCGCTTTAGGCATATCCTAAAACCTCAAAATCCACTTGTGGTCAATCTGACCACAAGTGACTTACTTCCAATAAAATAAGTTCAATAATCAAACAAGTGCATCTTTTCTTACGTAATAAGTGCCCCTGCCACGTCCTCGACGTTCAAGCACTTCCTCATTTACAAGTGCTGTTAACGAGTTTTCCACCGATGCACGCCCTAGCTTTGGGCACATTTCCATTATTTCACTTTTGGTAAACTTGCCTATTTTTTTATAAACGGCAGCTCTTACCTGTTCAATTGCAGGTTCCTTTATATCAATAATTTCAATTCGCTCCTCAAAATCTTTATAAGCTGCAATTATGGTCTTTAGTATATACTTGATAAAAGGAGTCGGATCATCTTCTCCTTCATGCCAACCATTTTGGCTCATGTTAAGCGAGTCATAATACAAGTCTTTTAAGTCAGCTATCTTTTTTTCTAAAGATACATATCTACCCACAACATAACCAGCTCTATAGAGTAGCAATGTTGTCAACAATCTACTCATTCGTCCATTGCCATCATTAAAAGGATGCACACATAGAAAATCATGAATGAATATTGGTATTAAAAGTAATGTATCTACTTCTTCGGTAGCAGACACTCTATTAAACTCTTCACATATTCTATCAATAGCAATAGGTGTCTCTAAGGGACTAAATGGTTCAAATATAACATGTTCAATGCCATTTTCATCCCTGGCAACAATGTGGTTATCACTGTTTTTAAAATGACCGCCTATACTTCTGTTGGAAAAACGATAAAGATTCTGGTGTAACTGAAGAATATAATTTGAAGAAATTGGAATATACTCATAACTTTCATGAATCATATCCAATACAAATCGATAGCCAGCAATCTCCTCTTCATCACGATTCTTTGGTGTGGTTTTTGACTGCATCAATTGATTCAATCTTGTATTTGAAGTAAAAATTCCCTCAATCGCATTTGAACTCTCAGTACTTTGAACCTTAGCCACTTCAACTAGCTTATCTAAGACAGCTGGTTTCTGAGTTAAATGCAGTTCCTGCCTTCCTCTATATTCATGTATACCTGAGACTAAACCTAAAATTTCACTATCCCATTTGTAATCTTTATACTTACTGTAATTAAATTCTCGCATAGCGTTTCTCCTTATCGCCTAAATTATATCATATATTAGGCGATTATCAATAGTTTAGGCGATTATTCAACTTTTTTTCGGAGCTGGCAATTCATCCACCATCGCATTTAGTAACACATTCAGGAAATCTATTAATCGCATGATGGCATTTTGATAATGAAGTTCCACCCTTAAAGACGCAACCAGGCTCCTTTAGCGCTAACTGTTTCAGAATCATCGTAACATAATAATCCTTTTCGACAATGGATACCGGCACTCCTAATTCATTAGAAACAGCATTTAAAACAGCTTCAAATTGTTCTCTATCCTTGTGTAATAGCATATACTACTCCTGTCTCATAAAGATTCTTATATACCTTCGTCGGGTACAAATTAATATATGTATCAATAAGTTCTTTTGTAATCTTTTCATCCCTAATGAGTTTCTCTAACTTATCAAGAATATTCTCAGAACTTCCATCCAGATATTTATCTATATCACTAAGGAAATCCAAAAACTGTAATGTATATACAT
>ONAZ01000022.1:0-29627 GCA_900315945.1 uncultured Lachnospiraceae bacterium
GATAGGTGATGAACCTCTTGAGACAGAAGCGCAAGATTTATCAGGAGCTACAAATGAGCATGAAAATGATATTAGTGAGATAAAGCAGAGTTTATCTGATTTAGAACTTGATACCATAACACTAACTAACCAAACCACAACAGGACAAGGATTGATTATTACTAATCTAAATTATGATGGTCGTTGGATAAGTGCGGAAGTGGCTGGCGGTCGTTATGCTTCTTTTAGACCATCGGGAGCGAATAAGCTAGTTATTAGATTGGTAGATGACAATGGAGATGCTGTAAGCAGTACGACAGTTACGGTTAAATTATATCATCTCGGAGCTATAAGTTAGTGAGATAAAAAAGCATTTTGTTGACTAACTAGATAGAACTTTACACTTGACAATTTTATATGTATAATTATTATGTAAACTATAAAGGAGGTATATTCCAATGCCAATGAAGTCTAAGTATGAAAAGAAAGATGAGAACTTTGTACCTGATGTAACTATAGATGAAGAGATGATTAAGGAAGATAAGGCACGACTTGAAAAAATGACTTATATGGTTTTAGTGTCGAATCTTGCACTGAGAATAGGACCCGGCTTTAACTATGATAAGATAGGTATAGCCCCATTCAGTGATGTAGTGGTTGATAAAGTTGAGAATAATTTTGGTAGACTTGCAGATGGTTCTGGTTGGATTTGTTTAGACTACGCAAAAAGGATAAGATAATGCACGATACTATTTCTTTTACACCGGCTCAATTATATACATTTTTAATTGCGCTGTGCGGCGCTATAGTTACTATATCTGCCGCAGTTACGGTGATTATTAGAGTTATTCAAAAAGCTAAACAGCCAGAAGAGTCTCAAAACAAGAGGATTGAATCGTTGGAAAAGAAAGTGGAGAGATTTGAACAACTTTTTGATAACGACAATAAAAGACTTATCGAATTAGAAAAGGGGAATAGAGTAATGCAACAATCTATGTTAGCATTATTATCTCATGCACTAAACGGAGATGATGTAGATAGTCTAAAGAAAGCCAAAGAAAATCTACAAAACTATCTTATAGATAAGGAGAATATACTATGAAACTTCCTGACCGTGTGTATAATTTTTTGAAATGGACTTGTCTTATAGCACTGCCCGCACTTTCAGTTGCGTATTTTGGGTTAGCTAAGATATGGGGACTACCATACGAAGCTGAGATACCTGCTACATTAGATGTAATAGCAGTACTTATAGGTTCACTGATACGTGTATCACAGTACAATATAGACAAGGAAAACAAGGATGCAAGTGTATGATTTTACAAATCCCGAATTAGCGTATTTTCGTGAACAGTGTAATTTTACTCAAGATGAATTAGAGTATTTCAATCTACGCTCAAGCGGTATGTCTAATGTGCAAATATCACTAACTATGAATGTCAGTGAAAGTAAGGTTAGTAAACTTGCAAAGAAAGTAAAATCTAAAATATTGCGAGTACTCTAGTACTATACATACCCTTTCTCACCGAGAGCACCTGGCGCCAAACAGGTGCTCTTTTTTCGTGCAATTTTTGTACAGTTTTTGAACAAGTTAGACAACTGAATATTACATATACTCTAAGTATAAATCTAAAAGGAGTACAGACTATGAGAGATATTAGTGAAGAACTGGTTAACATAATGTCACAGAATAATTGCTCATCTGTCTGTGCTCTTTTTGCGTTAAAGGAGAGTAACAATGTTTGTACAGTACAATCCGAATCCCCAAGGAAATTATGTAGGGGATTGTGTAATAAGGGCAATAGCGAAAGTAACAGAGAAAGATTGGGATAGCACATATCTTGCTGTAGCTATGCAAGGATTTGCTATGAAAGATATGCCCTCAGCTAATCATATATGGGGAGCATATTTAAAGAGTCAAGGTTTTAAACAGTATGCACTGCCTAATACGTGTCCGGACTGTTATACAGTTCAAGACTTCTGCGAAGACTACCCAAGCGGAGTGTATTTGTTAGCTACAGGTAGTCATGTAATAGCTGTAGAAGACGGTAACTATTTTGACAGTTGGGATAGTGGTAGTGAGATACCTATTTACTATTGGAAAAGAGAGGAGAATTAAAGATGGCTATTTATAACTATGGTTTACCAATGCCAAACTATCAAGTACCGGCTACTTATCAACAGCAGTACCCAATTCAGCAGACAGTATCTAACACACCTATCAATAACAATTCATCAGCTAGCATTATATGGGTGCAAGGTGAAGCTGGAGCTAAAGCATATCCAGTAGCACCTGGAAATAGTGTGCTGTTAATGGATAGTGAAAGTGAGTGCTTCTATATTAAATCGACTGATACTAGCGGAATACCAATGCCACTGAGAGCATTTACATATACAGAAATAGTACAAACTCAACAAGAACCTGAAAGAGAATCTATAGATACTTCTCAATTTGTAACTAGAAGTGAGTTAGATGAAATAAGAGCTATGATAAATGATTTAAAACCTAAGACTATGAGTAAGAAGGAGAGCAAAGATGAACAAACTGTATCAAGAAACGCAAAGCAATAACCTTATGAATAAAGCACAGCAGTTAGTACAGCAGTTGAATGTACCTCAGCAGATGCAGAACGACCCACATCAAATCGTAGACTTCTTAGTACAGAGTGGTCGTATAAATCAAGAAGCTGTTAATCGTGCTATGCAGATGGCTCAAAGGATGGGCATTAAGTTATAGGTAATACTTGCAAGATTACATAAATAAATTAAAAGGAGGATAATACTATGTCATTATCTAATGGTTCTAACGAACTTGTAATGCCAGTCGCTCCAATGTACGGTGGAGGCTACGGTGGTGGCTTCGGTGGATTTGGCGGAGACGGTTGGTGGATTATTCTACTTCTCTTATTTGCCGGTGGCGGATGGGGAAATGGATTCGGTGGAGGTTACGGAAACATGCAGTTAGGTTATGATTTTCCTTGGCTTCTTAATGGACAGTCTGGAATTAACAACAACACAAACACCGGATTCCAGAACGCTATGCTCAATGATAACATCACTTCTATTAGAGATGGTATTGCTTCACTGAGTACTCAGCTTTGCAACTGCTGTGGAGATATGCAGATGTCACTTGCTAATGGCTTTGCAAATGTAGAGCAGGGAGCAAATGCAAGACAGATGGCTAATATGCAGACAGCATTTGGTATTCAGAGTCAGATAGCTCAGGCAAGTGCTGATAACAGACTTGGTATTGCAGGTATTGGTTCTGATATTGCAAGAGAAGCTTGCGCAACAAGAACAACAGATACACAGAATACTCAGGCAATTCTTAATACTATCAATGGTGGTATTCAGTCTATTAAAGACCAGCTCTGCCAGGATAAGATAGATTCTAAGAATGATGAGATAGCTAACCTTCGTCAGCAGGTAGCTATGAAAGACCTTGCCGCTTCACAGGTTGCACAGAACGCATTTATTGCACAAGGTTTCAGCAACGAAGTAGACCAGCTTTATAACAGACTTAATAGTTGTCCTGTTCCTACTACTCCTGTATATGGAAGAACACCTATTTTCACTTGCAACAATAATGGTTGCGGATGTGGTTGCGGACAGTTTTAGTTAGTAATTTACCTATAGAGCAAACATCTTTTCATTAAATTGAAATGTTTAGTATTTTACTAATATTGTTTACATCTCTAATATAATATGATAGACTGTTATATAATCTATTACAATATGTTGGAGGTGTATTATGTCAAAGTTAATTGATATTACGGGAAATAGATATAATAATTTAACTGTTATTGAACGTGTAGCAAATAATATACGAGGTCAATCTCGTTGGAAATGCTTATGTGATTGCGGTAATTATACAGAAGTTACATCTAATAATTTAAAATCCGGTGCAGTTAAAAGTTGTGGATGTTTACGACATATACCAAAATACAAACATAATTTATCACACACAAAATTATATCGTGTGTGGGCTGGAATGAAACGTAGATGTTATTATCGAAATGATAAAAGCTACAAAAATTATGGTGGTAGAGGTATACATATCTGTGATGAATGGGTTAATGATTTTGTAAACTTCTATAATTGGGCTATACAAAACGGCTATGAAGAAGGATTAACTATTGAACGCATAAATAATGATGAAAATTATTCACCCAATAACTGTACCTGGATACCTAAATCAGAACAAGTAAATAACAGACGAAATTGTATACTATATACATATAATAATAAAACTCAAAACTTAAAACAGTGGTGTGATGAACTTAACTTAGATTATGGTTTAATGCATGATAGAATACGCAGTAAAGGTTGGAGTTTTGAAAGGGCTATATCTACACCTTGTAATATCAAGAAACGCAATAATAAATCGAAACGAGGTAAATAAATATGGCGGAATTTACAAAAAACGAAATTCAGCTTGTTCAGCCTAATCAAGTTGTAACACTTAATACAACAATAGGTTGTCCAAAAGGTTATGTCATTCATAGAAATGGCAGTGGAATTGTAACTCTACGTGGTATTACTAATAACTGCTTTGCACGTTATCAAGTCACTTTCAATGGCAATATAGCAGTGCCTGAGGGCGGAACAGTAGGTCCTATCAGTATTGCTATAGCCATTGACGGTGAACCAGTGCTTACTAGCAGAGCAATAGTAACACCGGCGGCAGTAGATAATTACTTTAATGTAACGTCTACAGCAATAATAACAGTTCCAAAAGGATGTTGTTTCAATATAGCAGTAGAGAACACAAGTGAAAGTGCTACTCCAGGAACAACACCTGCACCAGCAATAAATGTACAGAACGCTAACCTAGTAGTTAGTCGTATCGCATAAAGGAGGTAATCGTTATGTCTAAGAGAATGTATGAAGATTTAAAAGAAATCCTTTGTCACGAACTTAACGAGATAACTCGAAGAGGCGATATTGACAAGGAAAGTCTTGATGATGTCTATAAACTTTCATCAGCTATAACAATGGTAGAAAGTCTTATGAAGAAAGACAAGCAGATGGAAGAAGGCACTTCTAATCATATGCCAATGTGGTCATATGAAGGAGGAAATAATAATGCTATGTCTAATACTTCTTATGAACGTGGTACTACTGATGGTCGTGACGGTGGCAGAAGTCGTGCTTATAGAGGAGATAGCAACGATTATAGCCGAGACAATTATGAAGACAACGACAGCTATAGAAGAGGTCGTGGAGCAGACGGAAGATATGTAAGTCGTGATTCATATGACAGTTATGACAGAGGTTCTTATGATTCATATGATAGCTATGAACACGGCTATAGCAGACATACCGCAGAACAAAAGGTAGCAGAAAAGTTAGATGATATTCTCAAAACTACTGAAAGTCCTAAGGTAAGAGAAGCTATAGAACAAGCTATGAGAAAAATTAAACATCAGTAAGAGGTGATATTATGTTAGATATGGAGTTAATAGAAGACAGCATAGCAGAACTTGAGCAAGACGCTACAAGCTACGAGAATTGTATTAGACTTGCTAGCTTATATATTTGTCGTGAAATAAATAAAAATCGAAATATGAGTGCGCTAGACACGTCAAACAACGTGTCACACGATAGCAACGATTTGTTTTCTACATATAATAAGTATATAGATGCAAAAATGCGTTATCAACAATATGAAGTCGTGGATAAAATGCTTATATATGCTATGTCAAATCTATGTCACGAATTGACAGACTTCATATCTAACTTATATCATAATACAGAAACTACAGCAGAAAGAGCTTTAATAGTAGAAATGATAAATAATTTGAGAAGTGCTATATAATGTAGCACTTCTTTTTTTATGTGTTGACAATGAAATAATGTCGTGATATAATGTTTACGTGTTGAAGAACAGCACGCAAACAAACTATGAAAAGGAGAAAACTATGATAACTATTAGAGTAGATGAGAGCAATAGATGTGACGTAGAGTATTCTATGTATATCTCATTTGACTACAATCAAAAAGTGGTTGACATAATACGTCAGTTGCCTACACGTTATTGGAACCCAGATAACAAAGAATGGGAAGTACCGTTGAAAAAGCTACAATATCTATTAGAAGCATTTAGTGATTTTGATATTGAGTTAACAGGTAAGTATGTATCATTTGAACAGCCTAAAGTAGAACTGCCTAGTGACTTCTCATTTAAGACAAACCCATATGAGCATCAAATAGAGGGATTCAATTACGGATTACAGCATACTAGATGGCTTCTTGGTGATGAAATGGGACTCGGTAAGACTAAACAAGTTATAGATATAGCAGTTGCAAAGAAACTGATATATGGATATGAGCATTGTCTTATAGTTTGCGGAGTTAATGGTCTAAAGTGGAATTGGTATAATGAAGTTAAGACTCATTCAAATGAACAGCCTTTCATACTCGGTCAGCGCAGAAGAAAGAATGGCAATTTAGTCATTGGTAGTGCAAATGATAAAATGTCCGATGTATTTGATATAGATGAACTTCCATATTTCATTATCACTAATATTGAGACTATGCGTAATCAAGACATTGTTTCAGAACTTGTAAAGTTATGTAAGTCTAAGAAGATAGGAATGATTGCATTTGATGAGTGTCATAAAGCTAAAGACCCTAACAGTCAGCAAGGCAAAGGAATGTTAAAGCTACGTGCAGAGACACAGATAGCTATGACTGGTACTCCTCTTATGAACACTCCGCTTGACTTATTCTTTATTCTCAAGTGGCTTGGTTATGAACAAAACTCTTTCTATAAGTTTAGAAATCATTATTGTGTGATGGGTGGATTCAATAATTATCAAATAGTTGAGTACAGACATCTTGATGAATTACAGGAAAGACTTAATGAGATAATGCTTAGAAGACTTAAAGAAGAAGCATTAGACTTACCTGAGAAGACTTATATTGATGAGTATGTTGAGCTAACTCCAAAGCAAGCTAAGATTTATAAAGAAGTGTCAGCAGAGATTAAAGATAATATAGATAAGATTAAGTCAGCACCTAATCCATTAGCAGAACTTATTAGAATGAGACAAGCTACTGGATATACGGGTATCTTATCTTCTACTATTCAAGAGTCAGCAAAGCTAGACAGAATGGAAGAACTTGTAGAAGAAGCTGTAGAGAGCGGTAAGAAAGTAGTTGTGTTTTCTAATTGGACTCAAATGACAGCACCTATAGCACAGAGATTAGCTAAATATAACCCTGCTGTAATAACAGGTGAAATAAATGCTGATACAAGACAACAGATGATAGATAAGTTTCAAAAGAATAATTCATGCAAAGTAATACTAGGCACATCAGGAGCTATGGGTACAGGAATTACATTAACAGCGGGCACAGTAGAGATATTCTTAGATGAGCCTTGGAATATGGCACTTAAAGAACAGTGTGTAGATAGATGTCACAGAATAGGACAGACACAGAATCTTACTATCTATACAATAATGGCTAAAGATACTATAGATGAACGTGTGCATGACATAGTTTTATCTAAGGGAGAGCTTAGTGACGCTATAGTAGACGGAGTAATTAAACAAAATAAAGAACAGATGCTTGACTTCTTATTAAGTTGACAATGTTTAAATAGCGTGATATAATGTTTAATGTAAATGTTTAGAAGAAAGGAGTGATAAAATGGCAGAGCGCATGTTAAAGGCTGTAGAAGTTGCACTATTATTAAATATAAGTGTACCTACATTAAGTAACTGGTACAAGTTTAAGCGACTTCACCCAGAAGATGAAATGTGTCAGTATCTTCCAGAACCTGAGCAGAAATCGACTCGACAGACACGTTACTGGAAAGAGTCAGATATTTCAAAGCTGTTAGTATTTAAGTCTCAAATAGTAATGGGACGTAACGGTTTTATGGGCAGTGTAACGCAGAAGTATTGCAAGAAAGGAAATAAATAAAATGAAAAAACTCTTAACACTCTTAAAACGATATGACTGGAAAAACTACATAATATATTATAGTTTAGTGGGCTGTTCGTTAGCATTTATCATTTGGGTATTATTAAGTTATGTTAACATAATAGCCCACAATACTTCCGGAGACGGTACATATGATTATTGGAAGTACAATGCTATAGTAATGTTAGTTAATCTTTTCAAAAGAATACTAGGCAAATAAGGAGAATAAAAAGATGGCAAGAATAAAAATAGAATCTACAGACGTGGTGTCAACACATACACTAGACGAACTTATACCAGCATATGCAGAAAATAAAGCTATGCTAGAAGATTATAAGAAACTATGTAGTGTTGAAAATGAAGAGATTAAAGCACTTATGACAGAAGATACGTATGAGACAGGTGGTTACAAAGCTACAAAATCAGTGTCAAGTAGAGACAGCTTAAATGAAGATAAGGTGTTAGCTACTGTTGATGATGAACTTAGGGAATATTTTAATAAGAATAATATAATCAAGACTAAAGAATATATAGATATAGATAATCTTGAGTCGCTTATATATGCATTAAATAATAAGCAAGATGATGAAAGCAAGCGCCTTAAAGATAATCTCATATCTTTATTAGATAAATGTACAGACAGAAAAGAAGTAGTAACCTTAAGAATAGGTAAGATAAAGAAGGAGACGAAATGAGTATTATTTTAAGCATTGCTTGGTTTATATTTGGATTTATTATTGGAGCAATAACAATTATTGGAATTGCTTGTATAGTAACTGATATAAGAGAGGAGAAACGTAATGGCAAGAACAAAGAAAGCTGAGTATGTCAGTAAAGCTACAACTACATTGATAAAAGCCTCATCACGTGCCAGTATAAAAATATCTGAAAGTTATTATACGGTAGAATATTGTGAGGAGCGAAGTATACCTGAAGACTGTGATATAGAGAAAGAACGTACATTCTTATGGGACACCGTTAACGGTGAAGTAGACTCACAGATAGAAGAAATATTACAAGCATACGGCAATAAAAGAAAGTAGTTGACAATATCGTTGTATCATGTTAATATACTATTGTCTAGTGTTCAAGTAAGCACTATCGGGTAGAATTACCCGAGCCCCACAAATAGGTTAGCTGAATTATGCCGGATTCAGCTATGAACCTCATAATTCAGCTAACCATAGCTTATGTGATTGAGTGCGGCATCACTCTTTTGCATGAGCTATTTTATTTTACAAAGGAGATTAAAATGCGTTATTCAATTTTAGGATTTAATCAAGAAGAGTTAATTAAATATGATATAGATATGACAGACGTATTGCTAATGGACTATATACAGAACGCGGTGTCACAGCCAAGTATGATAAAGACCACTAAAGATGAACAGCCATATGTGTGGTTGAAACATTCTAAAATACTTGAAGATTTACCTATACTTAATATTAAGGAAAGTATGCTAAAAAAGAGACTAGCAAAATTAGTAGAGTTGGGACTAATAGACTGTATAAACACAGCAAGCGAACACAAAAGAGGCTCACGCTCATATTATACTATAACAGAACAATTTGAAGCACTACAAATGACCGAGTGTAAAAAATTATCTCTGGTCGAGCGACCAAGTGTAAAAAATTATACTTCTAATAATAAGTTAAATAATGATAATAAGTTAAATAAATCTATATCTAAAGATATAGATACAGATTTTGAATTCGGTTATAGTAAAAAATCTAAAACTAAAAAACCATCACTCTATGATAAATGTGTTAGTATGATAAATGATTTTACAACAGATACTATCTTAGCAAAGAAATTAGTAGATGCTTTAAATCTATTCTTAGAAAATAGTAGAGAAGCAAATACACCATTATATAGTAATCATTTTAAAGGTAAGTTAAATGCTCTGAGTAAATTATCAGACGATACTATAACACAACGTAAGATAGTACAGCAGACATTAGATAATGGTTGGAATAATTTCTATGAGTTAAAGACAGATAAGAGAAAAAGTAATAATACCCACGATAGATTAAATGAGAGTGGTGACTTATATGTAGAGCATAGTGATAAACGAAAGGAGATAGAGAAGTTTGGAAACGAGAAATACTGAATGTTGGTATAAAGATACTTGTAAAGATGACTGTGATACATGTGCAGTATTCTTTCAAATGAAGTATCAAATGGAGCATAGTGGTTTGCCTAAAGCAAAGCAGAAACCTATAGCTTTATATCTAACAGAAGATAACAGCGGAGATAAGAAAGCATTTAATCGACTAGCAGAGATACGAAAAGATATAGTAAACTTTGTAGAGCAAGGTAATAATCTGTATATCTGTAGTAATCGAACAGGTAACGGTAAGACAAGTTGGGCAATTAAAATGTTACATACATACTTTCATTACACAGCAATAGGTAACTATGATAATCTTAAAGGTATGTTTGTCAGCACAGCAGAGTTATTATTGCAGTTGAAAGACTTTAATAACCCATTGCCTAAATCATATATAGAGAATCTAAAGAATGTAGACTTGGTTGTGTGGGACGATATTGCACTAACTAATATGTCCGCATATGACTATGCTCAATTCTACAGTATAATTGATAGACGTATACTAGCCGAGAAATCTAATATCTTCACTACTAATTGTACAGATGTAAAGAAGTTAGCAGAATTGATAGGTGCAAAGACAGCTAGTAGGATTTACTATACGAGTGAAGTAATAGAATTAAAGGGAAAGGATATGAGATAGATGGTTGCACTACAGATATTAAGTCAAGTTTTACAGACAAAAGATATATCTATCATAGAATCTAATCAGTTGACAGCAGATTATTTTCCGGAGTATAAAGAAGAATATGAGTTTATTGTTGAGCATTATAAAGAGTACGGTAATGTTCCAGATGTTGCTTCTTTCTTATCTCAGTTTAACAGCTTTGAGGTTGTTGAGGTTAATGAGAGTGAGCAGTATCTTATTGATACTATTAGAGAAGAATATCTCTATAGCCAGACAGTTCCGATTGTACAGAATGTAGCTAAACTCATGAAGACCAATAGCAATAATGCTGTCGAGTATCTTATGCAAGCTATGAAAGATTTACAGCCGGATTATAAATTAGGTGGAACAGATATTATTTCGCAAGCTACAGATAGATATAATGCTTTTATAGATAGACGTGATAATCAAGAGAATTGGTTCTTTACAACAGGCTTCCCGGAGTTAGATGATATAATACACGGTATCAATAGAAAAGAGGAACTGTTTGTTATCTTTGCACGACTGAATCAAGGCAAATCATGGATACTTGAAAAGATAGTCACGCACATATGGGAGATAGGTTTTAATGTTGGTTATATCAGTCCTGAGATGGGCGAACTAAGTATAGGCTACAGATTTGATACACTGCATAAGAACTTTAGTAATAATGGGCTTATGTGGGGTAAGAAAGATTTTGATGATAAGAGTTATAAGAAATATATTGATGAATTAAAAAATCGTACCAATAAGTTTATAGTTGCTACTCCATTAGATTTTAAGAATCATATCACTGTAACAAAGCTAAGGCACTTTATAAAGAAGCATAAGTTAGATGTATTAGCAATAGATGGTATAACATATCTAAGTGATGAACGTGGTAAGAGAAATGACAATAAAACCACTTCCTTAACTAATATAAGTGAAGACTTGAAAATGCTTAACATGGAATTAGGAGTACCTATCTTAGTCGTTCAGCAAGCTAATAGAAACGGAGCAGTTGATAAAGATAGTGATGATTTACCAGAGCTTGAGAGTATTCGAGACAGTGACGGCATTGGTCATAATGCTACAATCGTCTTAGCACTAAAGCAAGGTCCGGATGGAATTATGACACTGCAAGTAAAGAAGCAAAGAAACGGTAGAGTAGGTGACAAGATAAGTTATAGATGGAATCCAGATATAGGTGAGTTCATAAGTGAATCTAGCGGAAGTATTGAGCATAAGACAAAGAGAAAGATAGAGAAGAAGGAGGATGTGTTCTAGTGAGTGCGTATAAAGAGTTGTTGATTATGGAAGAAGATGATGGTTGTGATGAAGACGGAAAGCCAATTATACGAACCATAACACCACGCTGCCCGCAGTGTGATAGCAGATTTAATTGGATAACTAAGCGTGATGTGGGAATGAAAGTAGTATGCCCTAGATGCGGAAGTTTATTGATAGTGAGGTATTAAAATGGAGTCAGTGAGAAATCATAAATCAAAACATAATAAAGCTATGTGTCGTAAATGTGCATATCATAGAAACATGAGCAATAGCACATACTGTATATGTAATTATGCATGTGTTACTGGTCAAACGTGTCTTCATAAGACAAAAAACGGTGTTGAAGACAGACGTGGCGAAGATTATAATGATTGTAAATTATTTGTAAAAGGAGCGCCGGTACGTAATGAAAGTGAAATGTGGTAAGATAGTCGAAGCAACAGAGTATGAACTCTATGAGTTTTGGTTAAAACATTGGAGTGATTTTATGGGGTTTGATGATTATAAGAGAAGAATGATAACAAAGGGTGTGAAGATAATTGAAGATAAATGATACTATCATAAATGCAGACTGTGAAGAAGTATTAACGGAGTTGCAGAGACAATTATCAATCAATCACATACCATACTTACAACGATTGCAAGACAGCGGTAAAGATATAATGGTTCAGTGTCCGTTTCATGGTAATGGGCAAGAGAATAGACCATCTGCCGGAATACGAAAGAGTGATGGTATGTTTCACTGCTTTGCGTGTAATGAAGTACACACACTGCCCGAAGTAATATCATACTGTTTTAACAAAGATGATATGTTTGGTAAGTGGGGTATGAAATGGTTAATACAGAACTTTGCAACGGTACAAATAGAGGAGAGACAAGATGTTGAAATTGATATGGAACGTAATAACACTACCAATAAAAATAATGTTTTGGGTAGGAGTATTTCTAGTGAATCTAATACTTTCGTGAGTGAGGAAGAATTAGACAGCTATAGATTTTATCATCAGTATTGGAAGACACGAGGAATAGTAGATGAGAATATCATAGACTTGTTTGACTTAGGATATGATATTAAGACAAGATGTATAACTATGCCAGTGCGAGATGCTAATGGAAACTGTTTGTTTGTAGCAAGACGTAGTATAGACAGAAAATGGTTTAACTACCCAAAAAACGCTGAAAAACCTTTATATGGTCTATATGAGTTACGAAAAGCACACATTCAAACAAAAAAATTGTTTATAACTGAATCTATGATAGACGCAATATTATTATGGCAGTCGGGTAGATATGCAGTAGCTTTGAATGGTTTAGGCAGTGAAAAGCAATTTAAACAATTAAGACAGTTGCCTATACGACATTATGTATTAGCTACTGATAATGACAGTGCAGGAGAAAAAGCAAGAGATAGATTGCGATTTAATGTGTGTGGTAAATTATTCACTGAAATAGATTTCCCAAAAGGCATTAAAGATATAGGTGAATGTGATGAATGGCAACTTAATAATATAGAAAGGTGGGAGGTTTTCTGATGATATATACATTTTGGGAAGGTAAGATGCCAGCTTATATTAAATTATGTATGCAAACATGGAAACATGATTATACAATGCTAACATATGATAATCTAAATCAATATACAGATTTACCCATAAGTGAATTACGTAAACATTTTACATTACCACAAGTAGCAGATATAGTAAGAGTTCATGTACTTAGAGATAATGGTGGATATTGGTTAGATACAGATACCATTATGATTACAGATGAGTTACCTACAGAAAACATGATGGGATATGTAGAAGAACGAACAAACACTATCGGATATTTATATACAGAACCTAATTCAGAAATGTTTAGAAAGTGGGCTAAATATCAAGATAACATAATTGATAGTGCAGATTTAGATATAACACCTTTATCTTGGGATATAGTAGGTAATAGATTTACTGACCCATACGTTTTAAACCATAAAGAAATATCCATCTGTGATGTATCTAATAAGTGGGCTGAAACTTATATGATAGATGGAGATATATCAAGACCTGATAAGTATAAATATCTTTATTTTGTAGAATCTTATCATCTTTCAGATTTAAAACCAACAAATATGCTTATGCTACATAATTCATGGACTCCGAATTGGTATAAGTTATTAAGTAAAGAGCAGATATTAGATAATACTTGTACTATGTCAAATATATTAAGGGAGGTTACAAAGTGAAATACATTATAATGTGTGGTGGTGAATATAAGAAATGGGAAACACCAAGACAGTTGTTAAAGATAAATGGAGAGACAATAGTAGAAAGAACAATACGAATGTTGAAAGAGCATGACATCGATGAGTATGACATAGCTATCAGTTCTAATAATGATATATTCTTACAGTTCGGTGTACAGCTATTAACTCACGAGAATAAATATGTAGCGTATGAATATAATAAATGTGACAGTTATTGGTGTGATGCTTTTTATCCAACAGAAGAGCCAGCATGTTATTTGTTTGGAGATGTAATTTATTCTCAAGAAGCTATACAGAAGATTATAGATACACAAACAGATGATATAGAGTTTTTTGCTAGTGCTCCACCATTTGATAAACGATTCTATAAAGAGTGGGCAGAACCATTTGCACTGAAAGTAGTTGACCAGAGACATCTAAGACAGGCTATATCTTTAGTAAAGCTATATGACCAACAAGGTTTGTTTGCTAGAAAGCCTATCATGTGGGAGCTTTGGCAAGTAATAAAAAAGACACCGCTAAACAAGATTGATTATACTAACTATACCGTGATAAATGATTATACTTGTGATGTGGATGAACCAAGTGACATAGATAAGATTTTAAAGATGGTAGGTTTGGAGTGGATAGAATGAAGTATATGATACATAGCTGTGAAGCAAGACTGTGGTATGTTGATAATTATTTAATACCAAGTATGCTAGCACAAGGAATTAAAGAAGAAGATATTTATAATTATATAGATACTAAACATGAAGGTAATTTAGTGTCATGGGTAGTATCGTGTCATAAGTCATATGAGATGTGGGGAGAGCAGAATGTGTGGCATCTTCAAGATGATGTCATCATATGTAGAGATTTTAAGGAACGTACAGAACAGCTAGAATCTCAAGACGGAATAGTTTGTGCGTTTACATGTTGTTATGATGAAGGCAATATCGCACCAGGATTAGGTACACCAAAGAATCATATGTGGTGGAGTTTTCCATGTATACGAATACCTAATAAGATAGCAAAAGAAATGGCTGTATGGGCAGACATCTATGTATGGCGAGATAATCAATATGGTTTTTGGGTACGCAGAAAAAAGGGTGATGATTTAGTATTTAAAGTATTTGTAGAGAGCTACTATCCTAATGAACCCGTATTAAATCTAGCTCCTAATTTAGTAGACCACATAGACTATCTGTTAGGTGGCTCAACAGTTAACAAACAACGTACTCAAGCTAATGTTAGAAGTTTGTATTTTGACGATACAGACTTAGTGAACGATTTAATGGAGGCTATAGCGAATGATACTTGTAATAGGTGATAGAAATGATTTAGATAATTTTATTAAAGCAAAGGAACATTTGATGGATACTGAAAAGCATCATCACATATACGGTACAAAGCATATAATAACTCTGCCCGAAATAGCAGAAATGTTTCCTTTTGAAGATAAGCAGTTTGTAGATTTGATATTACATATATTATCATACTGTAATATAATATACTGTTTAAAAAGTTGGGAAGTAGATAATGATGCTAGACTATATCACGACTATTGTGACAGTAACGGCTACAAGATTATATATAGCAA
The DNA here is from genome assembly GCA_900315945.1 of uncultured Lachnospiraceae bacterium. Lineage (GTDB taxonomy): Bacteria > Bacillota > Clostridia > Lachnospirales > Lachnospiraceae > RUG191. The sequence continues at coordinate 15,761 of ONAZ01000022.1, forward strand.
AAAATATTAGTTGACATGTTTATTATATCGTGATATAATCTTTAATGTAATTAAGTTTACACTCTAAAAACTATGAAAAGGAGAACGTACTATGAAAACAAATGAATACTACAGACATAAGTGGAACAAATATGTTTCAAAGGTAACTAATGTAAAGCGTGACAAAGTAGAGTTAACTGTTGTTAATTCTGGAGTAGCTGAGGTAATAGCTAAGGATGATTTTGAATTGAACTATGAGCCGGTGCTTACTATCTATCAGTGGAGAAAAACAATCGAAGCATTATATCCGTTTGCTGAGATATTATTTGTCGGGGATACTATTCAAATAAATGTTGAGGATAGTAGAATAGATTTTAGATTAACTAATAATCTATCTAACCAACGACTAATAGCACGTTTTACTGATGATTTAAAAGAAGCTATGGATTTATATACTAATACATTAGAGTTTTTAGTAGAGGATGCTGAAGAAGCAATTAAGTTGTTTGCAGAGCTATTTGAGGATGACGAAGAATAGCTTTAGCATAAAGCCATAAACTATAAAAACTATGAAAGGAGAAAAACTATGGCACGATTTAACGCAGGAGATGCAGACAAGTATGGTGGTAATGGAGGGGGTGGATATTTCTCTCTCAAGAATGACAAGGATGTAGCAACAGTAAGATTTCTGTATAACTCAGCAGATGATGTTGAAGGATATGCTGTACATGAAGTAGAGCTTGATGGTAAGAAACGCTACGTTAATTGTCTTAGAGAATACAATCAGCCTATTGATGATTGTCCATTCTGCAGGGCTAAGAAGTTTCAGGTAGCAAAGCTGTTCGTACCGCTCTATAACGAAGACGAGGATAAGGTACAAGTTTGGGAGAGAGGTAAGAAGTTCTTTAGTAAACTTTCCTCAGTACTTTCAAGATGGGGTGCAGACCCTATATGTTCGCAGACTTTTGAGATTGAAAGAAATGGTAAACCAAAGGAGACTACAACTACATATGAGATTTATCCTACTAAAGACAAGCCTGATGACACTATACTTGATGACTTTGATATGCCTAATATTCTTGGTGGTATAGTGCTTGATAAGTCAGCAGAAGATATGGAGTTCTATCTTGAAAACGGATATTTTCCGCCAGAAGATGATGAGCCAGTAAGACGTAGAAGCTCAAGACGTGATGAAGAGGAAGAAGCTCCGACACGTAGAGAGTCTAGTCGTAGAAGTGGAAGACGTACACCAAGTGATTCATTTTAATAAGGAGACTGTTTATGGGAACTATTGATTTATTCGATATGCCTATGCGTAAGAATGATAAGTCAAAAGATATGAAAATTGCCAAGCAGTCTAAAGTAAACAAAGCTACCCCCACTGTAATACGTGGGGGTAGTAGTCTACTAGACAGAATTTCCTCAGCGCAGAAACTTGTTGAAAGTAAACTAGGTCATTTAAAAGATGATTTCATGCTTATTCAAGATAAGGTTACTTTGTGTGATTATCTTAACGAATGTAGGAAAAATAAAGTTATAAGTATAGATACAGAGACAACTGGACTTGACCCGTTGTTAGATATGATAGCCGGTATATGTATATATACACCAAATCAAAAAAGTGCATATATACCAATAAATCATATAAGCTATATAACTAATATGAAAATACCAAATCAGTTAAGTCCAGATATTATAGTACCGCAGTTCACTAGATTGTTAGATACTAATGTTGATGTAATAATGTTTAATGCGGATTTTGATGTGCGAGTGCTGAGAAATCTAGGTGTGAATAATATCTATTGTACATGGGATTGTTATCTAGCGCAGAGACTACTTAATGAAAATGAACTGGTTAACAAATTGAAACCGCTTCACACAAAGTATGTGCTTAACGGAAAAGAAGATGAAGCATTTTCGTTTGGTGATTTATTTAAAGGAATACCATTTACAATGGTGCCATTAAAGACAGCAGTGTTGTATGCCGCTAACGACCCTAAGATAACATATGAATTATATGATTATCAAAGACAGTTTCTTAGGGAAGATAACGAAAGAGAAGATATGCGCAGACTATATTGGGTTATGAAAAATATAGAGATGCCATGTGTAGATGCAACAACTAAGATGGAAGATAACGGAGTGTTGATTGATTTAGATTATCAACAAGAGTTATCTGTAAAGTATAATAAGCTACTTGAAGACAAGCTAGAAGTGTTTTATAACGACTTAAAACAGTATGATGATAAAATAGCTAAGTATAAAGCTAAAACGCAAAATAACAAGCTAGACGAGCGTATAAACATAGCAAGTCCAGTTCAATTAGCTATACTATTATATGACATTATAGGTGTAGATGTAGTAGATAAAAAGAATCCAAGGGGCACCGGTGAGGATATACTGAGTAAGATAGATTTACCTATTGCTAAAGATATACTAGAGTATAGAACATTATCAAAGCTAGTTGATACATATATTGATAAACTTCCTAATTGTATAAATCCTAATGATGGAAAGATACATTGTAAGTTCAATCAATATGGTGCAGATACAGGAAGATATAGCAGTTCTAATCCTAATCTACAGAATATACCTAGTCATAATAAAGACATACGAAAGATGTTTGTAGCAAGTCCGGGCTATGTGTTGATGTCTAGTGATTATTCACAGCAGGAGCCATCTTGTTTGGCAACCTTCTGTAAAGAAGCCGGTGCAGAGAAATTATTTAATGCAAGATTTAATGGAAATGATTTATATAGTGAAGTAGCAAGTGCCTGTTTTAATATACCGTATGAGCAGTGTTGTGAGTTTGATGAAAATGGACATAAAAATCCTGCTGAATATAAAGAACGTAGAAATCAAGCAAAGCCAATTCTATTAGGCATTTTGTATGGCAGAGGTGATGAGAGTGTTGCAGAACAGCTTAATTGTTCATTAGAAGAAGCACAACGACTTAAAGCTAATCTGTTTAAGAAGTTTCCTGAGATACGTCAGTTTGAGCAGGACTCATTATCTATGGGGCAAAAATTAGGCTATGTAACTACAGTATGTGGTAGAAAACGTAGACTGCCCGATTTGCAGTTAGATGAATATGAGTTTAAATGGAAAAATGGAGTTGCACCAGATAATGATTTATTAGACTTCGAAGATAATGTAGACCAAGAGATACCAGAGCGTACTATACGAAAGTATCTTACAAGACTACATAATTGCAGATTTAAGGAGAAACGTAAAATCTTTGAACAAGCTAATGCTGAAGGTATTTGGATAGTAGACAACGGAGCTAAAATATCTAAAGCAGTACGACAGACTGTTAATGCACGTATTCAAGGGTCAGCCGCAGACTTAACAAAGCTAGCTATGATAGACTTAAATAAGAATGAGCGACTTAAAGAGTTAGGCTTTAGACTTCTTATTCAAGTGCATGATGAGATAATAGCTGAGTGCCCAGAAGAGAATATGGAAGAGTGTTCTAAACTATTAGCAGATACTATGAGTAAAGCCGCAGAGAAGATATTAAAGATGCCATTTAGTTGTGACGTTGAAATTACAAAGAAGTGGTATGGAGAGGAGGTAGTATAAGTGAAACAAAGTGAATTATTTACTGTGGAAACTTCTAATGAAGATAAGAAATACAGTAAGAAGATTATGAAGCCTCAATATTTACCTAGTAATAAGATGCCAAAACTCGCTGAATTATATCAACCTAAAAAATATAGCAAACTTATTGCAACTATAAATAAATCAAATGTTACGGAAGAAGAAAAGAAGTTTCTAAGACTTGCCGCAACAAGACATATAATTTTCAACTATTCAAAGATAGCAGATTATTATGCTCATGCAAGTAAAGAGATGCAGGAACTTATGGAGCAATCAGCATTAGTGATTATAGATATTGATGATGCAATCGCAAATGGATATGTAAAACTTTCAAAAGATATTAAACAGATACTTGAGGAGAGCGGGGATGATACAAATAAGAAATAATTTTGTAGCGTTTATATTAACGCACGGCAGACCTGACAAAGTATATACATATAATACTTTACGTAATAATGGTTATACAGGACCTATAGTATTAGTACTTGATAATGAAGATGTGACTATTGATGAGTATAAACGTCTGTATGAAGCTAAGCCAAATACTGACATATATATATTTGATAAATTAGATATATCAAATCGTTATGACACTGTGGATAATAGTAGTGAAAGGCGGTCGATATTTTATGCTAGAAATGCGTGTTTTGAAATTGCTAACGATTTGGGCTACGATTATTTTTTAGAATTGGATGACGATTACACATGTTTTAGAAGTCGTTTAGATAATAATGGTAAGTTTGCCACTAAATATCATAGAGACCTAGATAGTCTGTTTGAGTGTGTATTACAATTTTTAGACACATCACAGGCTGACACTGTGGCATTATCGCAGACTGGAGATTTTATAGGAGGCATGGGCTCAAACGTATGGAAACAGCAGTTAGCAAGAAAAGCTATGAATTCATTTTTTTGCAATACACATAAGCCGTTTGCATTTATAGGCAGAGTTAATGAGGATGTTAACACATATGTAAATCTAGGTGGTAAAGGTAAATTGTTTTTTACTATAGCGAACGCATCATTGGACCAGTTGCAAACGCAAGCTAATTCTGGAGGTATGACGGAACTATATTTAAACTCAGGTACATACATCAAGTCATTTTTCACTATAATAACAAACCCGTCATGCACTAAAATATACACTATGGGAGATACACACAAACGTATACATCATATAATAGATTGGGAACATGCTGTACCTAAAATAGTCAGCGGTGATTTTAAAAAGTAAGGAGAATAAACTATGAAAATAAAAACTCAAGTGTTAAAAGAAATGTTAAGCAAAGCTGTGCAGGGAGCAGGTAATGATAAGATGATTCCAATAACTCAGTTAATAGGAATAAACGTTAACAATAATAGTATTATGTTAACTACATGCACTGGAAATGATTATCTGTATGTTATTGAAAGTTTAGATGATGCAGACGTAGAGGGTGAGATTGATGTAACACCATATGTAGAACAGTTTGCCAAGCTAATCTCAAAAATGACAAGTGAATATATTTATCTTGCTGTAAAAGATAATGGGCTTGAGGTTAAGGGTAATGGAACATACATGTTAGAGCTACAGCCAGATGAAGATGGCGAACTTATTATATACCCAGACCCATATCATTCATATATTAGCAGTAATAAGATTAAGTTTGCCAAAGATAAGATTAAGCTAGAAGATATAAAGCTAGCTATAGAATCTGTAAAACCATCACTTGCAAATACTGATGAGTTACCTGCAATTAAGAATTACTATGTTGGTGATAAGTTGTTAGCGACAGATAAGAAAAAGATAGCAAGCTATAACAAGCAAATTATTAACAGCAACGTCCTTATGTCATTAAAGTTAGTTGACTTATTAGGAATAATGCAAGATGATATTCAATACTATATTGCAGATGATGTGATGATATTCAAGACTGATAACTGTATTATCTATAGCTCACGTGGAGATGATGTAGAGGATTATCCTGTAGCAGTGTTAGATAAGTTAGTAACTCAAAAGTTTGCAAGCATATGTAAGGTAAATAAAAACAGCTTTATTGCACTTCTTGAAAGAATTACATTGTTTGTAGGTAAGTATGATGATAATGCAATACGTTTATATTTTGAGAAAGATGGTATAAGAGTTGCAAATAAGAGTAGAGATAGTAATGAGGTTATAGAGTATGTTAGCAGTACAAAATATAAATCTTATAACTGTGTTATAAATGCATCTATGTTGTTAGACCAGCTTAGAGCATATCGAGGAGATATTGTAGAGATACATTATAATAATGATAAAGCTATTAAGTTTGTAGATGAAGACTTAGTGCAGATAATAGCACTAATGATAGTATCATAAATCAAATTGCACTGATTAGAAATAGTCAGTGCAATTTTTATTTGACATATATAGTATATCGTGATATAATGTTTAATATCAAATAAAGTGTATTGTCGTAAGACAGAAAGGAGAAATAAATATGGCACTATATTGGAATTGGGAAGATAAGATAGGTGAAGCAGAGATATTTAATTATGATAAGGTAGTTACTTATCAACTATATCAAGGAAATGCTTTTCTAATCATACTGTATGAATATACAGATGAAGAGGGAAAAGATATGTATCAAATGTCAGGTTTCTTTACTGATGAGACTCATGCAAAGAGATGTTTAGGATTAGTTAAAGATACTGATAATATCTATAATACGGAATATCATAAGCTACAGAAGATACGCCTAAATAAGACCAAGTACAGATATACTAAGAAGCTAGTGGATATGTTAGTCAAGGCATTTGATAATATTACGATTGAATTGTATACAGAATAAAGGAGTATAAATAATGTCACGACAATCATTAAAAAATATAGTAAACCTGGTAGATGCACTCAAAGAAGATTTACCAGTAGAGCAATCATTCTTACACGACTTAACTAGGTCAATAGAGCTTACGGACGAGAAGAACTCTCGTCCAGGTTCTAAAGCATATAAGCCAAGCGGGATGAATTGTATTAGACAGAGTTATTATGTATTGACCGGAGCACAGGCTGATGAACATAGCTCTAATAGTACTATAGTAGGTATATGTGAGAGTGGTTCAGACAGACATGAAAGAATACAGCAAGCGGTAATAGATATGCAGTCTAATAATATGGACTGTGAATATATCAACGTAGCTGATTTTGTAAGACAGCGTGGACTAGATGAGTACTTAGATATAGTAAAAGAGCCAAACTTTGAAGCTGGTGAGTATGAAACAAAGTTATATCATAAGACACTTAATATGAGTTTTCTGTGTGATGGAATAATAAAGTATCATAGTCACTACTACATATTAGAGATAAAGACAGAGGCTAGTTTTAAGTTTGCAAATAGAAATGGAGTTGACCCATCACATTATCATCAAGCTATTGCCTACAGTATAGCGTTTGGATTAGATGATGTTATCTTCTTATATGAGTGTAGAGATAACTGCACTAAGAAGGCATTTATGTATCATGTTACTGATGATATGAAACAAGATTTAATAGGATATATAGAGACTTGTGATGAATACATTAAGAAGTTAAAAGTACCACCAATACCGAATGATGTACCTAAGAAGACATGCAGTTGGTGTGATTATAAAGAGAGGTGTAACATAGATGCATAATGAAAAAGGAATACAACGAGGAAAAGATTTTGAAGAGATAATCAAAAAAGGATTTTTAGCAGTACCAGATACTACAGTTGAAAGACTGCCAGACCCTACAAGTGGTTATTTGGGATATAGAAATCCTTGTGATTTTATCGTCTATCATTATCCGTATCAGTTTTATATAGAATGTAAAACAGTACATTCTCACAGACTTCCATTTACTAATGTAACATTCAATCAACGAACGGGAATGTTAGATGCTAGTAAGATAAAGGGAGTAGTAGCAGGTATCATATGTTGGTTCATACCTTGTGATAAAACATATTTTATACCAATAGAGTTATATGAGCGTTATAGACTAGACGGTGTAAAAAGTTTAAATGTAAATGCTCAAGATACAAGCGAGTGGGTAGAAATACATGGAACTAAAAAACGTATATTCTTTGATTATGATATGCAAAGATTTATAGAAACATGCATACTAGATGGTATGGGAGAAAGGAGATATTTATGAGAGTTGCAGAGATGCAGAAACTAGGATTGACTAAAATAAAGCCGTGCCCATTCTGTGGTGGGTTTAGTACATTAGCAAAGAAGTCAAAGACAATAATAAAAGGAGAGTTAGCATATACTACTTATGTATATTGCACTGATTGTCAAAGCAGAGGCAGAAGAGTGTTGCTCGGTGAAGATGAAAGAGATGATACAGAGTCAAGAGAGTTAGCAATATCACATTGGAATAGGAGGACTATACCATATGAGAATAGATAACATAGACTTACAGAAGATAGCCGATATTAAAGATAAAGTTGAGGAACATTCAAAGACTATAAATCAGTTGGTAGAAGATACTATAAAGCCTTATGTTAAGGACTTAGACAAGTATGTACAGTTCATAAGAGATTGCCTTAAAGATGGAGAGAATCCGCCTACTGATGCTGAGTTAGATGATTTTGTTCTTAATCTATCAACACTTATATATTGGGCAAGCGGTGCGTGTGAGCAGTTAGGAATACGTGATGATATAAGTAAAGCAGTATATAAGGAAATGTATCATAGCAAGCGTAATGAATTAAATAGCGGTACAGTAGCAGATAAAGACTCTATAGCAGAGTTAGAGAGCATACAAGAGCAGATAACTAATATCGTATATAATAGAGCATATAAGACAATGAAAGCAAAGATAGAGAACGCTCAAGAGCTTTTAAGCAGTGCTAAGAAAGTATTAAGCCACAGAATCACCTCCATAGAATTAGATAGGATTTCACGTTAGTAGTTGACTAATAACTTTTTTAGATATATAATATCTAAAAAGGAGGTGTGCTATTATTATGCAAGAAATATGGAAAGATATTAGAGGTTACGAGGGCTATTATCAGGTGAGCAATTTTGGGAATGTTAGAAGTATGGATAGAGTTGACAGTCATTGTAGAAACTTGAAAGGTCGGATATTGAAGTTGTCAAACGGAATATATAAAAGTGTAACTTTATCCATAAATAATGTATGTAAGAATTATAATGTTCATCGACTTGTAGCCGAAGCCTTTATACCTAATCCAGATAATCTTCCTTGTATAAATCATAAAGATGAAGATAAACATAATAACAATGTAAACAATTTAGAATGGTGTACTTATGGATACAATAATAATTATAGTGAGTTGTCAAAAAAGGCATCTCTAGCGAGAATGGGTAAACCACTTTCACAAGAACATAAACGACATATAAGTGACACATTAAAGAAAAATGCTCCCGAAAGAATTGCGAAAAAAAGAAAAACTATGCATGAGCGTTATCCCAACGGATTAAAGCAAACTGAGGAGTCTAATCGTAAGAGAAGTGATGCACTGAAAGGTAAGCCCAAATCAGAGGAAACGAAACAAAAAATGCGAAAACCAAAATCACCTGAAACAGTAGAAAAAATGCGATTGGCTCAAAAGCGTAGTCACGAGGCACGAAAACTTGGTATTACATATCAAGAGTATTTAAAGCAACTAAATGGTCAAGAATAGGAGGTCAATAGAAATGTTTGAAACGCTAATAGTGATGGGGATGTGTTTAACAGCATATCCACCAACAGAAGTTCCACCTACGTTTTGGGTTCAGGAAGTAGAGGAAGGCGAATACATAGGAACATATGAATTAACAGCTTATACACATACCGGAAATAACTGTGCAGATGGTGTGTATCCATGTGCCGGAGTAACAGTTGCTTGTAATGATACAAGATTATGGCACAAGACTATACGAATAGAGGGCTACGGTGACTTCTATGTACATGACACAGGAAGTATGGCTGTTATGGGTACGACTACAATAGATATTTTTGTTGATAGTTATAACGAAGCAATTCAGTTCGGTAGGAAGAAAGGTGTTAAGGTTTATATATTAGAGGAGTGATGAAGAGTGTCAATAGAAATACTGATAAAGTACATTAAAGCTTATCTTGATAACGAAATGTACAAATATGAAGCGTGTTATCTCAATAAAGAGGACTTAGAAGTGATTCTCAAAGCCTTAGAGCAACAGCCGAAGAAAGGGCATTGGATAAAGACAGGTGATTATTATACAGGAGCTTATGAATGTTTAGATTATTTTGAGTGTTCTTGTTGCCATGAAGAAAGTCTTGAAGAAGGTGATTATTGTCCTAACTGCGGAGCAAAGATGGAGGTGGGAGAATGACGACAAATGAAGAAGCAATAAATACATTAAAAGATATTTTAGAAGAAGTAACCGAAAATGATGATTCTGTTTGTTATGTGACAGTTGATGATGTGGATACTCTTAAAATGGCAATCAAAGCGTTAGAGCAGACAGACAAAGTTGAGGAAAGTAATTTTAGTACGGAACAATATAAAGCAGATTTACAAGGTGCTTATGATTGCGGTTACAACAGTGGATATGCGGATGCAATGAATGATATAGCAGAAAGTGAGGGTGAGTATGAAACTGATAGTTGATATTTCAGATGAAATCTATAAGAAGTATATGAATGAAAGAATAAGAACTACGGATGTACTTCACGCTGTTAGTCATGGCACACCACTAAAAGAATGGCTAAAGACATTCAACACAGATTCAGCACCTATTTGTTTTAATAAGATTCAAGATTTAAAGAGGGAGTGTGAGAAAGATGAATCTTAATTATGGAAGAGAATTGTATACATTCTTTTTAATACCAACTATAAGAGTGTATTCAAGATATAAGAGACATACTGAAATTGAAATTGTATGGTTAAAGTGGTTTGTTGGAATACAGATTTGGAAGGAGAATGAATAGAATGAGTACTTTAGACGAAGTGATGAAAGATGTTAATAAGAAGTTTAAGGCAGATTTACTACATACAGGATTATCAGAGACCGAATATGCAAGAATACCATTCACAAGTCCTAGACTTACATATATGACATTTGGTGGATTGCCGATTGGTAAGTTAATAGAGTTTTATGGAGAAGAGCATGGAGGTAAGACAACTACAGCATTAGATATAGTAGCTAATTATCAAGTACTAGAAGATGCTAGAAAAGTAATGTGGGTAGACTGTGAGCATACATTTGATGCGGTGTGGGCTAATAAGTTAGAAGTAGACGTAGACAGTCTTATAATGTTTGAGCCGGAAAATCAGAGTGCAGAGGAGATATTTGATGTTGTACTAGATGCTATGGACACTGGTGAATTAGGTTTAGTTGTCATAGATAGTTTCGGTGTAATGGTCTCAGCACAAGCATTAGGTAAAGATTTGACAGAAAAGACATACGCAGGAATATCTAAAGCATTAACTGACTTTGGTGGTAGAGCAGTAGGTATATGCAATAAACATAAATGTACTTGTATAGGTATAAATCAGCTAAGAGATGATTTTAATAGTATGTTCGGTGGTACAAAGACTGTTGGTGGTAGAGGTTGGAAACACGACTGTTCAGTAAGACTTGAGTTTAGAATGGGAGAGTACATAGACGATAATAATAAGAAGTTGACTAGGGGTGTCGAGAACCCAGCCGGAAATAAAGTAATGGTAACTATGAAAAAGAATAAGACTTGTCCCCCTACAAGAAGAACAGGATTCTATACTCTTAAATATCTTGAAGGAATAGACTATCTAGCAGACTTAATAGAAGTAGCTATGAAATATGGAATAGTAGATAAGTCAGGTGCTTGGTTTAATATTGTAGACATAGATACCGGAGAGATAATAGAAAAGAAGATACACGGTCAAGATGCAGTGAAGCAGTATCTAGCAGATACACCAGATATATTAGCACAGATAGAACAGATGATAGCGGACAGAATAGACAGTGATGAAATAAGTCTTGAAGAACCAGAAGAAGAGTGATATATTATTAGCAATAACACTTATCCCAAACACATAGAAAAAGCGTACAGTTTGTCGAGACTGTGCGCTTTTTCATTTTTTAAAAATTATTGAAAACTTTTGTATTGACAAACATTATATAACGATATATAATGTAAGAGTAGTAAACATTAGTATACGATATATTAAATAAGAAAGGAACAACAGTTATGAAAACAAATGAAGAAGGAGTTACATCAATGTCACTTGATGACGTTATTTCAGTTTTAGGAGAACTTGGTAGACAGACAGATACTATGCAGTTCATACCGCTCATTATGATGTCAATAGAATCACATTGTACTACTCATAAAGTTGAGATACGTGAGCTATTGAATACAATGTCTTTTATGACAGATATGGATAGCGTTATTAGAAGTAAGCATAATATTGATACTCTTACAAAAGACGGTGTTGATGAGATATTAGGTATGGATGAAGAAGAGAGACAGAAGTTGTTAGATGATGTATTTGAGGATGTATTTGGAAAGGATAATAAAGATGATTAGTATGTTGAAAACTTGGAAAGGTGCTGTCGAGATAGACGGCACTGAGTACAAATCAATTCAAGACGCTATGAGCGTTTTAAAGACGATTAAAGACGATATACACATAAAACTACTATCTAATAATAAAGACGCAAATATGAGTGTCACAGACACGTCAAAAGATGTTTCTAGCGACACACTTGAGCGTGAGACTGAATATCAAATCACTGTAAAAAAGTATATGACTATGAAAGCAACACCTGATTTTGATTTTATGCTCAAGTGGAATAATGATAAGCCAATGCCTATGCGAATAATGCAAGGTACAGTTGAGAAAGAAACTAAAGGTATGGTTTACATGAAGCTACATGGATTAGCAAAGCCTACTATAACTTGCTATTGCTGTGGTAAAGAGTTAACTAATCCAATCTCAAGACATTATGGAATCGGTCCTATCTGTCTCAGTAAACTTGGTATCATTAGAGATATTGAGGATGTAGAGAACATAAGAGAAGACTTGGTTAACATAACTTGGGAAGGATGGATAATAAAAAGTTCAATAACAGAAAGAAAGGAAGTATAAGATTATGGGAAACATTTATGGAAAGACAAGTTACTTTGACACAACAGTTGTGGAGAACGCAATTAAGAATTGCGGAATCACAAGACAGAAGTTGTCAACAATGGTATTAGGTAAAGATGCTTCATATCTATCTAATGCTGTGAACAATGGAAAGATGAATACTGAGTTACTTAAAAAACTATGTGAGTTTTTATCACTTGAGTTTGATAAGACAGTAGTAGTTATGGAAGATAAGCAGACACCGCAAAAAGAGCAGAAACAGCCTGAAGTAACAGTGCAGAACATACCACAGTTAGATACTTTGATATTAGGGTTGAATCAGTTATATGAGATACAGAAATTGCAGAATGAGGGAGTAAATAATCTTCTTGAGCAGATAAAGATTACAAACACAAAAATCAATAGACTTGAAAATGCTTTAGGACAGATAATAAATCACTCAATCGCAATTAAGGATACTCTAACTAATCAGCATAATAGTATTAGGGACATCAAGTCTTCTACAGCAACTATTAACGGACGAGTTAGAGATATATTAAATCAAGAACTAAAAGAAAAGAAGTAAGGAGGACAACAACATGAAACCAACAAAGGAGCAGTTTATTGACTATGTGCGTATTCAGATTAGTGGTGTGACTAACATGTTTGATGTGACTCGAGTGTGTGCATTATCTCGTAAAGGTCTTACGGAGGACATATGTTTTTACATTATGAACCACTATAGCGAATTAAAAGAAGAATACGGAGTAGGAAGATGAAAGTACGACCAACTAGGTTCTACTCTAACAAGCAAGAAAAAGCAGTTGCAAAAGCTGTTGGTGGCAAGAAAGTTGCCAACAGCGGTGCAACAGCATTTAATAAGGGTGATGTTACCACAGATGATATGCTCATAGAGTGTAAGACTTGCGTGGAGAATAAAAAGTCATTCAGTATTAAGAAAGAGTGGTTAGAGAAGAACAAAGAAGAAGCATTTGAAATGGGTAAGAGTTATTCAGCACTAGCGTTTAATTTTGGACCTGATACTGATAACTATTATGTTATTGATGAGAAACTATTTAAGATATTAAAGGAGGCATTAGAAAATGACGAATGAGGTATTAGACTTTGGTTCAGAAGCACCAAATAAGATGACAGGAAGAGATATAACTTTTATAAAAAGACTTGTTGAATGGATTACATTACATGCTGATTATGGAGATATAACAGAGTTGTGTGAAGAACTAAATGTTGATGAAATGTGGTTTGGT
>ONAZ01000022.1:29649-66480 GCA_900315945.1 uncultured Lachnospiraceae bacterium
AGATAAAAAGAAATGTTAAAAGCAGACGTAAACAAAGGTTATGTAAATATTGATATAGAGGGAAGTGTACCTGAGATAGGAGCAGATTTATGTGTTCTTATTAAGCATATTCATAGTAGTATCTTTGAAAAGAATACTATGGCGGCAGTAGCATTTAGACAAGCACTTACAAGAATGATAATGGATGAATCATTAGAACTATTCAAGATTGAATCAAAGGAGGGTAATAACAATGAGTAAGACTAATAAGACAAATGAGGTATTAAAACATCTACAGAAAAAGGAAACGATTACAAGTATGGAAGCATATGATTTATATGGAGCCACTAGATTATCAGCTATCATATTTAATCTACGTAAGCAGTATAACATAGATACACTTGATATGGAGTGTACTGATAGATATGGTCATACATGTCACTTTGCTAAGTATAGATATAGAGGGGAGATAAACAATGACTAAGCCCTTTAAGATTTGGATAGAGGATGGAGCAACATTGAACAAAGTGTTGGCGAAAATGGAAAAAGAGGGCATTACCTGGGTGACTGGTGCAAAACCATTAGATAATGATATATATCCTATACCAATTGGTCTTTTTGTACCCACTACTAATTCGTTAACATACACCAGTGATGCTGAATATTATAGTGATAAAAAACTTTACAGCGAAATAACACCTGAAAAATATTTAAAGGAGAATAAAACAATGACTAAAGCAGATTTGAAAGATTGGATGATAGTAACTGACAATGAAGGTAAGAAATATATTGTAGACCGAGTTCATGAAGTTCTTTTAGAGTATGGTGCTGTCGATAAGGTCAATCGGGTATTAGTTTTAGATAATATTACCGATGATTTACATTCAATAGATGATGACTTTTATATTACTAGAGTATTTGAGCCCTCAGAGATGCAGCTATCTCATATATTTGATGGAGACGCTTGTTTATCTAGTATGGACCTCATATGGATACGACCGACACCACCTGCAGTAGAAATGACTGTAGCAGAGATTGAAGAGAAGTTAGGTATTAAAAACTTGAAGATAGTTAAGGAGAACGAAGATGGCTCGCATGATTAGAAATGGTAAGGAGTTTGCATCTGTGCCACGTAGAAATATTGAATGTTCAAATAAACAATATTTAGATATACCATCTGATTTTGTACATAATTCTGACATAGTATTTTGGATACTAGATGATATAACAATGGAAGAAAAGTATGGTAAAGACGGACGCAGTCCTGAATATGAATGTCTTATGAGAGAGTTGGAACAGAATCGTAATGAAGAGAATGAATCAATGAAAGGAAGACCAGAATGGCTAAAGAAACTTTGGCAGTAAAGTATAGACCGCATACATTTGAAGATGTAGTAGAGCAAGACAGCACAAAGATTATATTACAACAGCAGTTAGACTCCGCAGAGTTTAGAAATGCATATCTGTTTGTAGGTGGAGCTGGGACAGGAAAAACTACTTGCGCTAGAATATTTGCTAATGAGATAAATAAGAATCAAGGTGCTCCAATAGAACTTGATGCGGCTAGCAATAGCGGTGTAGAAGATGTAAGAAACATAATACAGCAGGCAAAGACTAAGAGTTTGGATAGTGAATATAAGATATTCATTATAGATGAGTGCTTTCCAGCAAGTACTTGGATTAAAGTAGAGAAAGGAAAAGGTTATAAACGTATTGAAGATATAAAAGTAGGTGACGTTGTTCAAAGTATGTCAGGTTATAATAAAGTGACACACATTTTTAAATCGAGCGTGTTGACCTCAAGATTATGCTGTGTTATCATAAACAATAGAAAGCACATAACAACAGCAGAGCATTTATTCTTTACTAATAATGGTTGGATAAAAGCTTGTGATTTGCAAAAAGGAGATATTGTTTATGATACAGAAAGTTTGTCAAAATTGTGGAAAGAGTTTTCAGAATCGTCACAAGGGCGTGAAGTTTTGTTGTCATCAATGTTCGGTGGAGTATCGAAAGAAAACTTATCAGCCGAAGATGAAAACAGTAAAATGTCAAATATGTGGAAAAGAATTTCAGATACGGAATTGTTACAAAACAAAGACTTGTTCTGTGGAGTGCAAGAACAAACTGATTACGAAGTCGAATATACAACTGGCGAATACAGAATATGGCAAGGAACTACGGAAACAATCATCCGAGCGTATGAAGAAGAACAATCCGATGAAGAGCGAAAAGAATATACAAACGATGCTGAATACAAAAGAGAAGAATGGTACACTACACCAATGGAAAAGTCAACGGGGTGGCAACGGGAAGTATACCATAGCACAGATACACTTGTACGAAGCATTAGGAGATGGTTGGATTTTAGAGTATGCAATCAGCACAAAGAGTCTAAATTGGCAAGAGCGTCAACTTCCTTGGTGTTACAAAGTAGACCTTGGTTATCCAACAATGAAAATTGCAATAGAGGTAGATGGCAAAAGCCACAGATGGAAAAATGGGTTATTGAAAGACTCAAAGAAAGAGGAATGTCTGAAAGACTTAGGGTGGACAGTGTTGAGATTTACAAACGAGGAGATAATGACGAATTGTTCCTTAGTCGTTTCACAGATACAGAATTATCTCAAAGAGAAGTTATAATGTATGATTTAGAAGTTGAAAACGACCATACATATTTCGCAGATGATATATTAGTACATAATTGTCACTCACTTAGTAATACAGCATGGCAAGCATTTCTAAAACTCATAGAAGAACCACCTGCAAAGTCAATATTTATATTCTGCACTACTAATCCGGAAAAGATACCTAAGACAATTCTTAGTAGGGTACAACGTTATGACTTTAAAAGAATAAGTCAGCAAGGTATTGTAGATAGACTAGATTATATATGTGCTAATGAATGGGGTGTTGCTAAAGATGATAGATGTTTGCCACATAGAGAAGCTCTGGAATACCTTGCAAAGTTAGCAGATGGTGGGATGCGTGATGCTATAACTCTTATGGATAAATGTTTATCATACAGCAAAGACTTGACTATAGAAAATATAGTTAAAGCATTAGGTGTAGCAGACTATGATACTATGATGGAATTAACAGATGTTATTATACACAAAGATGAGGAAGCAATAATTAGAATCATAGAAGAAATACATAGTGCTGGAAAGGATTTAAAACAGTTCGTAAGACAATACCTTACTTTTGTGCTTGAAGTTAAGAAGTATATAATATTAGGTGATTTTAAATATCTAAATATTCCGCAGACTAATGACAATGAAAGATTTTTGGATAATATGTTTCACGAATATGGTAAGATAAGTGATTTATTAGACTTACTTATTAAGATAAATACAGAAGTCAAGTATGACAGTTCACCTAAATATCTTATTGAAGCATATATGCTGGGAGGTTTAAATGATAGGACAGAGTAATTTATTAACAATAATAGATGAACAGATAATGATGGATGAGTTTCCTAGATTCAGCATAATAATAGGTCCTGAGGGCAGTGGTAAAAAGACACTTGCAAAAGCTATGGCATTTGCACTAGAAAGCAGATGTAACTTTATAGAACCTAAGATAGATGCTGTTAGGGAAATGATAAAAGAGTGCTACACTATAAATGACACTATGGTATATGTGATAGCAGATGCAGACAGTATGTCCATATCAGCAAAAAATGCTATGCTCAAGATATGTGAAGAAACACCTAAGAAAGCATATATCATAATGACTGTATGTGATGAGTCTAGTTTATTAGATACTATTAAGAGTCGAGCTAGTATATATCACATGTCACCATACACACCTGCAGAACTATTAGACTACGCAAGACTAAGTAAAGGTAATCTCAGTAATGCTGGTGAGTTGATAGTGCAGGATTTATGTGAGACTCCAGGAGATGTAAATAAACTGTATGCAGTAGGTGTAGAAGCATTTTATAAGTTTGTGGAAAAAGTAGTAGATAATATAGCTGAGGTGTCAACAGCAAACGCACTAAAGATTCTTGACTCTATAGACACTAAAGGAAATGATGAAGATAAATATGATATGGTATTATTTCTAAGAGCATTTAAAGCTGTGTGTGGTAAAGAGATGCGAAAAGCAGTTGCACAAGATGATGTAGAAGGACAGATGTATTTTTCAGCCGGCATCAAAGTAGCATCAAACACACTAAGTAAGATGAGTATAACGGGAATAAATAAAGGTGCGCTGTTTGACATGTTTATATTAGACTGCCGTAGAGTTTGGAGTTAGTAGTATAAATAAGCACTTGTATTTTAATAACATTCATATTATAATAATTGTATTAAAATATGAGGAGGTTTTACGTAATGAGTACATTTACATTATATGTGCATATAACACCTGCTAATAAACTATATATAGGCATAACGAGTCAAACAGTTAATGAACGATGGGAGAATGGTAAGGGGTATTCAGGTAGTCCACATTTTTATAGTGCCATACAAAAATACGGCTGGGATAATATTAAGCATATAGTTTTACTTGAAAACCTATCAAAAGAAGTGGCTTGTGAATGTGAGAAATATCTCATAGCTAAATACAAAACTACAAATCGAGAGTATGGGTATAATATTTCATTAGGGGGCGATGTAACTCAATTAGGATTAAAACGTACTCCTGAACAAATAAAACGATTAAGTGATGCACATAAAGAGCTACCTGTTAATGAGTTTGCTATACAACGTATGGCGGAAACTAATCGAGGAAGAAAACGACCTCCAGAAGTTATAGAGAAAATGAGAAAAGCAAAAACAGAATGGCACAAAAGACCTGAATCAAAAGAGATTATGCGTAATATAAATAAAGGTAAAACATTTTCGGATGAACATAAGCGTAAATTATCTGAAAGTCACAAAGGTAATGTTTCAGGTATGAAAGGTAAACGGCATACTGAGGAATCTCGTAAAAAAATGAGCGAATCTCAGAAAAAAGCTGTTAAGGTATATTCAGAGGATGGACTTAAACGTATATCAGAAGCCTCAAAAAATCGAATTGTTACGGATGAAACTCGTGAAAAATTAAGACAATCTCGTTTAGGTAAAAAAGCTTCCGAAGAAACTCGACTTAAACAAAGTCTTGCTAAAAAAGGCAAACCATCTCCTAAAAAAGGTAAAAAATTGAGTGAAGAAACAAAGAAAAAAATAAGTGAAAGTGTTAAAAAATCACAAAAGCCTTTAACTGATGAACAGCGTAAAAAAATAAGTGAAGCCAGTAAACGTAGATGGGCACGATACAGAGAGGAAATGAGCATATATGGAAGTACAAGAGTTAAAGAAGTTAATAAAAGAGAACAACATACCTAACTTCCTAATATTCACAGGAGAAGAGTATGAGGTTCAACGACAGTACATTCAGCAGATAGCAAAGGTAAAAAAGCTGTCAGTGTATTATGCAGATAATATAGATGAGATATGGAGTAGTTTAAATAGCACGTCTTTATTTGATACTAACGGACTATATGTTCTATATGATGATAGACAGCTTTTAACAAATGAAAAGATATATTCTCAGTTAGCTAATATACAGCGTGATAATATGCTCATTTTAACGCTCTCAAGCGTTGATAAACGCTTGAAAATGCTAAAGACGTATAAAGATAGCATAGTTGAGTTTAATGCGCTTAAAAGCGACATATTGAAGCGTTATATTCAAAAAGAGATTGACTTGAATGATAGAAACTGTGAGATACTGATGGAGATATGTGATTATAATTATGGGCACTGTCTTTTAGAGATTGATAAGATACTGCATTATGTTGATGGTTGTGTAAGAGAATATGGAAAACCTTGTGATGTAGATATAGATGGTGTGTTTAAATCTTTGTTAGAAGATGGAACATTATATGTACCGCCAAGAGATACGTTGTGGGATTTTATAAAAGCATTTTTACAAGATAAACCTAAATTAGCTTATGAATTATATCAAGATTTGAAAGAGTTAAAAGTTCCTACATTCTCTATACTTTCAAACTTGTATAACAATACTAGACAAGTATTACAAGTACAGATATGCACAAGTAACGATATAGCTAAGACTACAGGACTTAATCAGTGGCAGATAAGAAATGCTAAAGAGTGTGTTAACAGATTTACACCAGGAGATTTAACATATCTTATGAGACTGATTCAAAAAGTAGAAGTCAGCATAAAGCAGGGTAATATAGATGAGTCTATTGCGATAGATTATGTATTTACTAACTTTTATTCGTACTAAAGAAGAAGTCATTATAGTTCGTTGACAGATGTAGTATATCGTAGTATAATGTTACTATAGATTTATTTCTTTAGTTGCTATGCGTGTAGTGTACATTCAAGAAGGCAATAATCTTGGAGAATAGGTGCAATTCCTATCATAGCAAATGTAGGGGTATAGCCAAACGGTCAAGGCATGTGATTTTGGCTCACAGATGTGCAGGTTCGAGTCCTGCTACCCTTGTTAAGGAGAATAAAATGAAACAACTATATGACAGATGCTTGCGGTGTAATCGTAAGTTAAAGAAGGAAGAATATAGAAGAATCGGGTATGGAAAGACCTGCTTAGAGAAAACTAAGAAATCAAGAGTAATAGATTTATTAGAGGCGGAGAATGAAAAGAGGAAAGAAACTAACTAGAGAGCAGAAAGCAATAGTAGCCGGAAATGGATTAGACCCTAAAGAATATCAATATGCTTATGATGTAAATGCAGACTATATAAAAGTAGTTAACATAATATCCGGCATAGAGAAGATGGTGAATGTTCACAAGAAGAAAAAGAGAGTGTAAAATGAACAAATATTTTGCTACACAAAAGAAGATACATTGTCAAGATACAGGTGAAATCTGTATAGGATATAATGAATATTTAAACAGTAAACATTGGGCATTATTAAGACAGCAATATATTCCTAAAGATATGAAATGTAGTATGTGTCATAATAAATGTGACAGTTTACAATTACACCACTTAACTTATATGCACATTGGAAACGAGAAAGCAGATGATTTACTTCCATTATGTGAAAATTGTCATAAGCTGATACACAAAGTGCCAAAAGAAAATATAAAAAGTGAGTTATATGTTAATACTAAAAAATCACGAAGAAAGAAGAAACGACCTGTAAGAAAATGTAGTAATTGTAAAAGCTTTATTTATATAAAGATAAAAGGAAAAGAGCCTACATACGAGCCATATTGTAGATATAGTGCCAAGTTTAATCCGAAACAAGTGTGTGAGCATTTTAGACCTAAAAAATAAATGACATTGTTTTAGTTTACATAATATGTTAAACTAATAGAAAGGAGATAGTGTATGGATAACGAAACCTTAGCAACCGAGATGATACGTGAAATAAGAGCGACTAGCAAAAGATGGTTCATAGCTTTTATAGTAACATTGTGTTTGTGGTTTGCTACAATAGCAGGATTCATTCTGTATGAATACTATACAATACCTATCGAAGAGGTCACAGTCGAGAATGATGATGGAAATGCAAACTACATTGGTAATGATATGAATGGAGATTTGTATAATGGCGAAAGTACGGAAGACTAAAAGAGGTCGTAAGAAAAGCAGGAGAAAGTAAATGGCTAGTAATATCAAAACAATCAAAAAGTTACAGCTTGCTATTAACATGAATTGTCCGTTTAGAATACTCTATACGACAAATCAATTCTATTCTGTGGATAAACAGATGCCTGTAACTAAGTATTGTTTAAGAAAAGCCGAACTAGATTATGATGCTCATAGAAGCAGTAGTGAGGAGATTTTTAGTACCTATTCTCAGTTACAGATTATTCTGTATCTAAGAGATTTATGGTACACATGGTTGGGTAAGGAATTGCCAACTGATAATAAACTGTGGGAGAATATAAAGAAGCGAGACAACATAAATTATAAGGATGTGATTAAATGAATGACAATGAGATTATGCGTCTATCTAAGGATATAGTATCTAAGTATGAATTAGGCAAAACACCTAAGATTAACAGATACAAGACAGACGCTAAGCCAATCACACAGACAGAAACATATAAAAAGCAGTATGTAACACATACCAGACACCCACTGACTTTTAGAGAAGCACGATTCATAGATACTTATATGGTTAACTATGATGGTCCAGAAGCAGTTGAGAAAGCAGGCTTTAAAGTCAAAGATAAAGGTAAGAAAGCTAGAGAGCTATTAAAGAAAGATTATATAGCAGATGAGATAGCATATAGAACGGAGTTATATGCTAGTGAATGTATAGCAGATAGACAGGAAGTACTTGAATACTTTACAGCAGTAATGCGTGGCGAAGTTAAAGACCAGTTTGACTTAGATGCTCCGTTAAGTGAACGTACTGCCGCCGCTAGAGAGTTAAAGAAAGTATTGATAGATGATGTAGAGCGTGGAAAGCAAGTACAGGCTCAACAAGTAGTAGTTAATATAGATATGAATAGAACAGAAGATACAGAAGACAACCAGACAGTATCTATAGAACAAATATCCGACTGATTCATGCCGCCGTGATGTTTTTCCTTCTTATAAAGGGATAGCACTTACATTTATATATGTGGGTGCTATCTTCTTTTTATGCTTAAAAATATTTCTACTGTAGGTCGAAGTCATTATAGTTCGTTGCACAGATGCGCAAGCGCACGTATATATAAAAGAGGACTTAATTATAATAAATTAACATATGCACAAATATTCATATGATACTGTTGGTAGAAAAATCTGGATAAAAAGCATGGATAAACTGATTTTTTGCATATGTGAAAACGTGCAAAAAGCTAGTATTTTAGCGTGTTTACAAGCGTTTTAACGTGTCTTTTTTGCACGTTTTCTACTATTATATAGCAAATCATAAAAACAGCTTTAAAACGCTTTAAAACGTGTTGGATAAATCAATGACAGAATATTGATATAAGATGACAGATATTTGATATTTACAAACTTTTTTATCCACACTATACTTTACTTAAAGAATATATCACGACATTGATAGGTTGTAGGATACAACTTCGATACAGAAGGACTTCCAAAGGAAGCCAACTACTACAGTTTATTAAAATAAAAGTGATAAGGAAAGGAGAATATTATGAAACTATTAACAGAGAGAACAGAAATTGCCACGGCTATGAACTTTGGAAAGTATCCAGTATTAACACTTAATATGGAAGACCATGATGGATTTGAAGATACTACATATTGTATAGGATGTAATGTGCGTGTAGCTTTTGATACTAAGAATCATGGACAGCTACATACAGAAGGACATATCTATCTTGAAGGTGGAAAGGTGTGCATTTCTAATAATGCAGTATGCATACATAGCGACTTTGGATATAGTGATGTGATGGAAATGGCTAAGTGGGCAAATACACCAATGCTTCACGCTGGACAGGAAGTAGTTGTAGTATTCGATTGGCCAACTGAGAGAGGTTGTGTAGTTAGAATGATGAAAGTTGGAGAAAGAATTGACCCACATTGTATGACAGTTACTACTTTGGAAGATATTGACTGATGACAGAAAATTGATATAAAAGACAGAAATTGCTTATATACAACAATATTTTACCACTATATACTTTAAGTATAAAGAAAAGCACAGAACAAGTGTAAAGAAAGGAGATTAAGGATATGAGAACAAACATGAACTATACAAATGAGATACTTGGAGGTTATCTTATGGATAACAATGAAGTAAATGAGGAGTATCTTGCAGAGGAGATTATAGACTATGGAGATGGAAAGGAGCATCTATATAATGACTGCTTCAATACTAGGAGAAAGACTAGAAATGTAGCAATTAACTGGATGATGGATTTCATCAATGACAAGCTACAGGATTGGGGCTATCGTGGATACTACGCTACAAATAAGCAGGTAATGAAGTTCGATAAGGAACATGGAAATAGCTTAGAGCGTATGCTGGATATTGTTGAAGCACATATTAAGGAAGAAAGAGAGGAGGCATAGCATTATGACAAAGGCAGAAAAGCAGAAGTATTTGGAAAAGAAATATATTGGGTATTATTCAGGATGGTCAGGAATCGAGATAAAGGATATTCAGTATGGAATAGATGATTATATCATCTTTGTAGCTGGAGCTTGGTACGGTAAGAAGTCTGTACATAAGAGCAAAGTATATTATACAGTTGGAATGAAGCCACCTTATGGAGACAGTAGAGCGTATTTTAGATATAATGGAAATCGTATATATCTGGATGAATGTATTAGAGCAGGAATATAAGGGGGTGATAACGTGGTAGAATATCTTACTCCAGAGATGCTGACTGCACTCATTGGAATAACTATACAAGAACGTAGTGATATGGAAGAATATAAGAAAAGAGGAAAAGGTCGTGTCATTCCGGAAATAAACAAACGTGGATACATCACTATGAATTATGCAGAATGGCTATGTAAGTATCTAAGACGTAAAATGAAAAATGGAGGACTGCTTAATCTACGAGCTACAATAAATGCTTTGGAAAACACTGATTGGGCATATCACAGTTACAATCACTTGGCATATGCAACTAATGAGGATTTGAGTCGTATGCTTTTAAAGAACAAGTTTAAATATATGGACCCGGAAAATGCAAAGACTAGACTGGAAATGCTAGATGAGCAGGCAGAGTATTTAAGTAGAGCTACAACATGGTTAATAGGAGAATTAGAAGGAATATTAGAAGGAGATAAATAATATGGCATATGGATTTAAGACGTTAGAAAATAAATATGGAATAACAGTAGTTGATGAGGGTGAGTTTTATCACCCTCTCAAGAAATATTGGATAAAGACGTATAAGATTATATCAGCGGACGGATGTGTTTGGGAGAGAGGCTTACATGGTAGAGATGCTGTAAAAAGGGAAATATTAGCATGGGCAGACCATCTGTTAGCAATTAAAAATGGAACAGCTAAAGTACATAATATATCCGAAGCATATGCAGAGATATTAGGAAAAGATTATATTAAGGAGGATTAGAACTATGACAGCATATGGAAGAGAGTTAGACCGGGCAGTAAATATTCAGTTAATGATAGATAGAATTAAGCAAGAAGCAGAGGACATGGAACAACTTGCAACTATGATAGGAGCGGAAGTACTAGCTCTGGCAGATTTATATATGGATAAGTATTATGAGATAACAATGTATCCTAAAGTGTTAGAGTTTCCGAATAAGGATTATGTAGCAGTGGGACAGATTGCAGTAACGGAAGAGGATTTTGATAATGATAATTATAAGTATATCATTCCATATTCAACTATAGAGGATGGGGAATATGCAGTACATTATAAAGTTATGTAAACAACAGATATTTGATATAAAAGACAGTATGTTATGATTTACATACTGTCTTTTCCACTATATAATATAATTAAGATAAACAATATGTAACGACATATTAAGAAAGGAGAACTAATATGAGAGGACATTATGAAACAACAAATAAGTGGGAAGTTTATGAAGCAGGATTAGTTGAGACTGAGGACAGCTATCGAGTAAAAGTTGCTGAGAAGGAAATAGAAGTAGGAGATTTGATTACTACAATTCGTATTCCTGAAGAGCTAGAAGGAAAAGAGTTTGATGAGTATGTTATGGAACGTCTTATTGACAATACGTATATGCTTGTGGATGAAGCTCGTGGACATATCTATGTAGAGGGAGAAGACGGAGTAGTTATTGTTAGGGAAATAGAGACTGACAATCCAATATATGTTTTATTCCGACAGATAACATATAAAAAGCTAGATAAACAGACTGAGTTGAACCATAAGGTATATAATGCTTTAGGAGATATAGCATTTAAGACTGGATGCACTAAAGAGGAACTGGATACAGCCATTGCAAGTTTTAATAGAAAGTTTTATGAGGAGGTATAATATTATGAAATATACGGAAGAATATAAAGCAATAAAAGATGGAAAGGATGTCACTGCGTTTGTAGAAAAGTATGGACTGATAGCTTTTCTTGATGAGTTTATGGAAGATGTAGAAGGCAGAAAAAAGCGTTATGAACAATGGAGAAAAGAAAATAAATGTTGCGAAAACTGCAAATGGAGAGATGATGACGGTGTATGTGAGTATTGGGGAGATATAGTAGACACTGATTCTGTAGATGATGGCAAAGGAATATGTTCTGCTTGGAAATAAGCTGTTGTATAAATTGCACAAAAGCACTGGAAAATGAAAAATCTGGTGCTTTTGTGCATTTTTACTATATGACAGAAAATTGATACAATTCGCAGAAATTCGCTATATACAAGTACAAATGTCCACTGTATAATATAATTAGAAATAAAGAATAGATAACGATATAAGTTATCACAGAAAGGAGAAGTAGTTATGAAGTACATAATGCTTGGAGAGTTTTCAATAATAAAAAATTATCAGGATGATATGGAAGTTAAAGTGTTGGCAGAAGTTGAAGCTGACAATGCAAAAGAAGCTAGGAAAATAGCTATGGAATTGGATGCTGTGAAAGAAGCAAGAAAGCAGGATAATCTTGAAGGACTTTATATTGAGTTAGCAGATTATAAGGAAGTGTAAGAAAGGAGAATTAGTTATGACTTTTAGAGATTGGTTAAATAAAACATTTTATGAGGATTTTGATGCAAGCGGACTTACTGATGAGGAATATTATGAACTGGAAGATTTATATTATGCAGAGATGGAAAAGGAGAACAGCTATGACGAATAAGGAAATTATTGCAAATGAGCAGGAAAGATTAGTGGCTGAAGGAGTATTGAAATATACAGGAAGAGTTTTACAGCTAGAAATGGATGATGGTGAGATTCTTGAGATTAAAGAGATTCAGCCTATTCATACATACAATGCTTGGAAGTCTTTAGGCTACCAGGTAAAGAAAGGAGAAAAATGTGTGGCAAAGTTTCCTATTTGGAAGTATTCAACTAAGAAACGTAAGAATGAGGATACTGGAGAAAATGAAGAGGTTGTTGACGCACTGCATGGACACTGCTTTATGAAGGTATCTGCCTTCTTTACAAATGAGCAGGTAGAAAAGATAGAGGAGGCTGAGTAGATGGCAAACATAGGATGGTTCATAATAGCATTTATAATATATCTAATAAAGCGTGAGAATGGATTTAATATCATGTTAGAAAAATGTAGAAAGGAGATATAGATTATGTATTTAGATGAGAAGGAAAAATGGTATAAAAGAATGATGGATGAAAGAGAAGAGCAGGACGGGGTTCTTCATCTTGAATATGAAATAAGTAATGGAAATAGATGCAATATCTATAATACAAATGGACAAGCAATTCTTATGGGATTAACTTTAGAGCAAGCATATTGGGTAGTAATGGGAATCGAAAACTTTTGGTCAAAGATAGAAAGGAGATAATACTATGAGTTATGAAAGGAAAACATATGATGTCTATGAGATAATCACAGACTATGGATATGGAGAAGAAGTTGAAGCAACCTACGCAAGTGCGGCGGAGATGAGAGCAGACTATAAGATATATTTGGAAGAAAGAAGAAAAGGGTATTTGCCAAATCTAATATCTATTAGGGCAAGAAAACGTAGAGTAAGAAAGGAGATAGCATAATGGAGATTATTGTATTAAAAGATGGAACAAAGATTCCAGGAACACTGATTCATCAGTATGGCGCATATGAAGGCGGGATGAGATATATATTTAAGACAACTATTGGAGAAATAAGATGTATTAAAAAAGATGGTAAGTATATAGAGTATGTAGCATAAAAAGAAAGGAGAATTAAGATTATGGAATTATCAGTAGCAAAATTAAATCGAGCATTGGAGTATTTTATAATCGGGGAGAATTATAAATATAGTCCATCACAGTTTATGTTTGATTATAAATCAGACAAGGATTATGCCTATATTATTATAGATACTCACTATATAATCCGGGCCCCTAAAAAAGATTTGGAGTTAAATAAAGTATTAGAAGCAGATACACTATATCCTGCAATAAAAAGGGATATAAATATAGAGCGTATGATAACATCAATAATGGAAGATAAAACTCACGTAGATTTTAAGTATAATGGACTAAAAGAAGTGGGTGCAGATAATAAGGAGTTAGTAGAGTTTATTTCAGGTGATAATAAGAAATATATAAATCCTAAGTTCTTTAAACAATATTATAACCATAATATAATAGCAAATAAAATACCAGATAATATAACATTCTCAGGTATGGCTTCATATAGACAGCCACTAATTATGTGGGAGAATGATGAAGCAATAGCAGTATTTATGCCAATAGATATAGCTCAATAAAAAAAAATCGGCGGGATAATAAAGATAAGCAATAAGTAGGATAGATAGTTAGTATATATAAAAACTAATATATCTATCCTATTACAATATACTGATATAATAAATAAAGTAAATAATAACAATTCACCATTAAGTATATAAAGTATATATAATATAGATAAATATTGCTTATATGGAATTTACACACTAGGAAACAGGAAATTCCCGTACAGACAGCAAGCGAAATATGAATGTTCCACGTGAAACATTTCAAGCTAAATATTGTTAGCAGGATGTTCCACGTGAAACATTTTCTTCTATTATATATAGGTATTTTTATATAGTGAAAATAAATATGGTAAAGGACGAAGTCATTAAAGTTCGTTGCGTGTGCGTGTAATATAAAAGGAGCGGGACTCTACCCCGCTCCCATTACATATGTGATGCTGTACATATGTATGTCTATGCATATATAGCAAGTTTACATAATATCCCGGGCAGTCGCCCAGGGGTTGGAGTTTCCATAATGTGTTCATACTTTTCTCCTTTCTCATGTTCGTGAACATGCATATATTTCTACTATATATTATAACTTGGAGTTTACATAATTGATATATTAAAAAACTGTCATTTATATAAAGATTCTGTCATTTGAAAAGTTCACAGATATTCGATATAAATGACAGAATTATTGTATACTTATATAATTTTCCTTGATATAATAAAGTCAGAAAATAAATAAAAAAGTTTACAGCGCACAGCGCGGAAAGGAGTCTATTATGACAAATAATATTTTTACAAAGGAAGTTTTAGCAAGATGCGAAGCAAATACAGTTAAGCTCACAACAGCACAGAAACTTGAATTACATCATGATTTAGTGCTTGACGTTTTAGCACAGTATGACAACATTACTTATAAAGATGAGTATCAGCTTAATCCGAACACTAAAAAACATAAGTTCACAGTACAGGCGGAAGATTCAAATGCAAATATATTTGAAGTGTTCTATACTTCAAAAGATAAGTATCATGTATGCACTAGAATAAATCTTAGCAAATACAGCGAAGATGCACAGTATCACGAAAAATGGGATATGTTCTGGGATTTATATGTAGATACTAGCGACAGACTTTCAAAAGTACTAGATTTCATTTTTGAAGCGAACAACGCACAGCTAGAGGCATAAGTTTACATAATCAGCCCCCACTCGGGAAAAACGAGTGGGGGGATTTTTATGTCTGGCTCCCTGTCGTTCTCAAAAAATACTGAGTAAAAACTTCAATGTATTGGGGCTCGATTTTCTACACAATTAAGGGTCTTGTATTGTCTCGCAAAAAATACTGAGCAGTTCTATGATTGTATTGTCGCAAGAACTTCCATGATGCATCTGTATCATGGTCTTTTTTGCTTGTGAAAGTTTACATAACGTGATATATTGTTTTCATAGGGAGAATAAGAAGATATGATAAATATAAAGATGCAAGATTTAATAATACCTGCTTATGATGAAGTATTTAAAGATATTATGAATCATGGTCATACTCATTACTGTCTTAAAGGGGGTAGAGGTTCTACTAAGAGTTCATTTATCGGAGGTATTTCTATTCCGTTAGTTATTATGAATAACCCACTTGTTAATGCAGTGTGCTTTCGTAAAGTAGGCAATACTGTGCAGAATAGTATATATTCTCAGGTTACATGGGGAATATATCAAATGGGTTTGCAGGACTTGTTTCATATACCTAAGACTTACTCTAACCCTATTGTGTATAAGCCAACCGGGCAGAAGATATTCTTCATGGGTATGGATGACCCTAATAAAGTAAAGTCTATCAAGGTTGAGAAGGGATATATAGGAATTACTTGGTGGGAAGAGCTAGACCAGTTTGCTGGCGAAGCGGAATTGCGTAAAGTATTGCAGTCTACCATGAGAGGTGGAGAGTTATTTTGGGACTTTCGTACTTTCAATCCACCTATTTCTATTGATAATTGGGCTAATGAGTATGCAGAAGAAAGTCTTGACAGAGAAAATACTCTTGTAGTGTCAAACACTTATTTGGATGTGCCTAAGTCGTGGCTAGGTCAGCCGTTCATAGAGGAAGCTGAGGACCTCAAACGCATTAACGAGAAAGCATATCAGCATGAGTATTTAGGTATGCCGGTTGGAACTGGTGGTGGA
Source organism: uncultured Lachnospiraceae bacterium (assembly GCA_900315945.1). Lineage (GTDB taxonomy): Bacteria > Bacillota > Clostridia > Lachnospirales > Lachnospiraceae > RUG191. Next base: position 46,071 of record ONAZ01000022.1, read on the forward strand.
GTATTTCCTAATGCTTGCGACCTCGATATGCGTCAGCAAGTACCTGTATATGACTTTGACGGAAATATACTTGAGTATACAGAGATGTGGAAGACTTTCGATAAGATTTATAACGGCATAGATTGGGGCTTTGCTAAGGACCCATTTAGATTTGTGCGTATGCATTATGACCCTAAGAAGCTGGATTTATATATCTTTAGAGAATACAGCACTGTGCAGACACGAAACCAGGTAGTTTTTGATACTCTGTATAATGAAAAGAAGATGATAGATAGAGCAGAGTTAGTTACTGCTGATAGCGCAGAGATGAAATCAGTAGCGGACTTTAAAGCATATGGAGCATATATACGAGGAGCAGTCAAAGGACCAGATTCTGTTAGATATGGTATAAAGTGGTTACAAGGTCTTAATCATATCTATATAGACAGACGAATGTGCCCTAAGACTTACAAAGAGTTTACTCACTATGAGTATCTCCAAGACAGAGAAGGTAACTGGATTAGTGATTATCCAGATGAAAATAACCACAGCATAGACGCTACAAGGTACGCATTGGAAAGATATTGCAATAGACGAGGTAATTAAGATATGGCAAATAAAGCAACTGGAATCAAATCACGACGCAACAAGTCGTGGAAAGGACAAGACACATCAGGTGTCTACGGTGCGAATAAGCGAGGTAGCAGTAATCGAGGTAAGAATTATAATACCGGCGATAATACTCTAAAGAAAACAAAGGGTATTGATGATTTGCAGGGCGAGACTAAAGAGAAGCGTGGACGCACTAAAAGTAATGCACCTAGAGGTAAGAAGAAAGGTACAGGAAAGGGACATAACTAATGCCGCAGTTATTAAATACATCTGTAAGAGAATATATTGGTGTTGGTGAATATGACATACCAGCTATTCAGCCCGTATATGAGATGCCTAAGATAAATGATTGGTTAGAGTTTGAGAAAGCAAAGCGAGCCAGACATAAATCTAAAGCATCCGGAGTGCATTTCTTTGAGTATGATTTTAAGTTTGAGTGTGTATGGAATTTTCCAGATAGATATGTTGATGTATTGTCACAATATGGGGCTGTCATAACACCCGATTTTTCTTATTATATAGATTTTCCAAAAGCGTTAAGAGTCTTTAATAAATATCGTATGCATTGGATTACAGCATATTGGCAGGAGCGGGGCATTACAGTGATACCACTCATACGATACGGTTTGGAAGAAGATTGGGATTGGTGTTTCGACGGATACCCTATAGACAGTATTGTAGCAGTATCAGCAGTAGGTGGTGGAAAATCAGCAGAACACATAGAAGCCGGTATGCGTGGATATGAAGAGATGCTGAAACGACTCCAACCAAGAGAGATACTTGTATATACTAATACATTTGATTATCTACCGGGTAATGTAACATACATAAAGTATGATATAGATAAGCACATAAAAGGTATTGACGATACAAATAAGGAGGAAGATGATGATTAGTTTTTCTCAAATCTTAGAAAAATTAAAGGAGGTATTTGCTAAGATGATAGGCACCAAATCAATAGAAAACGTACTACATGTAGCACCTGTTATGTCGAGCGCAATGCAGAATCAAATACAGCTATGGGAAGCTATGTACACAGGACATTCTCCGTGGTTAAAGTCAGCAACCTTTGATGACCCTAGTGTTATAGTTGGGCTTGGACTTCCACAGCAGATAGCAAACGAGAAAGCACGTACAGCACTGCTTGAGTTTAAGAGTGAAGTAACTACTCCAATGAAGGAAGTTGAGACACCTAGAGAGAACGCAGGCGAGAACATTTTAGAGCGTTTTAAACAGGATAATCAAGCAGATACGACAAATAATACAACTAACGCTACAGAAAGCAAAGAAAACGCTTCTAGCAATGCTACAGACGCTAATACAAATCAGTTTAGCAGATATAATACATCACAGTTTCATCCACAAGCTACAGTTAAAGAATTAGTGCCAAAAGGTCCAACACAAAGGGCTGAGTATCTTAACAAGACATATCAAAAGAAGGTACTTAGAAAACTAAGAACACAAATGGAATGTGGTATCGCATTAGGTGGACTTGTAATAAAGCCATATGTAATAATGAATGATACAGACGATAACGACACTAATGAAAATGCACTGACACTAAACACTAAGTTAGATAAAGCTGATATGGAGTTTGACTTTGTATATGCCAATAACTTTTATCCATTAGCATTTAATGGTAGCGGAGATATTACAGAAGCGGCATTTATTGAGCGTAAAGTTGATAAAGATATAACATACAGTAGATTAGAGCATCATAAGTACGCTAATCACAAAGTTACTATAACAAATATGGCTTTTAAATCTACAGCAAAGACACAGAACAGCAACAATGATTTAGGACAGCAGATACCGCTTAAATCAGTACCTGAGTGGCAGAATATAGAAGAAACTACTATTATAAAGAATGTAGACAGACTTTTGTTTGCATATTTCAAAATGCCAGAAGCTAATACAGTAGATATTCATAGTCCACTAGGTGTTAGTGGTTTTGATAAAGCTATTCACCTTATCGAAGAAGCCGACAAGCAATTCAGCAGACTTCTTTGGGAGTACGAAGGTGGTGAACTAGCTATTGATATAGACAGAGATGCTTTACGTGATACTGAGGTTAGAAATGATAAGGGTGAACTTATCATTACGTCTAAGATGGGACATTTACAGCAGAGACTTTATAGACCAGTAGATATTGGAGCAGACGGAGATACATATAATCAATATGCACCAGTTCTACGTGATGCGAGCTATATTAGTGGACTTAATACTATACTGATGCATATAGAAGATGTAACAGGACTTTCACGAGGAACACTTTCTCAGGTAGATACAGCAGAAGCAAGAACAGCTACCGAGCTTAGAATATTGAAGCAGAGAAGTTACCAGACAAATGCTGAGATTCAAAAAGCTATGCAGATATGTCTTGAAGACCTAGTATATGTAATGAATGTACTTTGTGAGTTATATGACATCACACCTGCCGGGGAGTATGAAGTATCTTTCGAGTGGGATGACAGTATCTTAGTTGACGTAGAAGAAGAACTTGGAAAGAGAATGACGCTTCTACAGAATGGTCTTATGAGTAAGAAAGAACTACGTATGTGGTACATGGGCGAGACTGAGAGACAAGCTAGAGAAGCACTGTTAGAAGTACAGGAAGAGAATAGAGTAGCAGTTGAAGATAATATAATGACGCAGATGGATATGGGACAACTCGGATTAGATGATACACTTCAAAGAAGTCCTGATAGTTTTAAGCAGGGAATGAACAATGCTCAATGATGTAGATATTGACAACTTAATACAGCCCTTTATTGATAGACAGATACAGTTAGAAAGCTATGTCATTAACACTATTGCAACACGAGTAAAAGAAGTTGGTACATTGTCTAAGACAGACGTGTACCGACTTCAACAATTACTTAAAATAGGTAGTGATGTTAGAAGTATCAATAAACAGATAGCTACAGTGTTAAATATCCAAGAGACACAAGTTAAGAAAATGATAAAGGACGTAGCAGTAGATACTTATAAAGGAGCACGTCCGTTCTATGATTATAGACGAACTGCACAAGTACCTTATGAAACTAATAAACGACTACAGCAAAGTGTTAATGCTATAGGAAAACAGACCGCAGATACGTTTAAGAATCTGTCTAACTCTAAAGCAACTGGATTTTATATTCGTGATGCCAAGAATCGAACTACATTAAAGTTTCAGTCTGTAACTGACACCTATCAAAGCGTTATAGATGAGGCAGTTCAATCTGTACAGACCGGAGTTTTGGATTTTGATAGTGCTATGAGAAGAACACTAAAGCAGTTAAACGACAGTGGGCTACGTAGAGTTTATTGGGATAGCGGACATACAAGACGCTTAGATAGCACAGTTCGTATGAATATATTAGGTGGAGTACGTCAAATCAATCAAAAGGTGCAACAGCAGATAGCAGATGAAATAAACGCAGATGGAATAGAATTATCAGCACATAGTTTTTCAGCACCTGACCATGAGCCAATACAAGGACATATATTCACGCTAGAAAACTTTGATAAGCTCCAAAATGAAAGAGCTTTTGAAGATACATATGGTCATAAGTTTAGTGCGATAAGACGTCCTATAGGTGAGTGGAACTGTAAGCATTTAACTCAGGCTGTTGTTATAGATGCACATACACCTATATGGAGTTTAGCTGAATTAGAAGAACTGAAAAAAGCTAATCATGACGGTTATACTACTAAAGACGGAAAGCATTTAACTATGTATGAATGTACTCAAGTACAGCGTAGCTATGAGACATCTATTCGATATGCTAAAGAGGGATATATAATGGCTAAAAATGCGGGTAATGAAAAGCTCATGGACGAGTATGAAGCAAAGATTAGCCAGCTCAATAATGAGTATAGACAGTTCAGTAAAGACTGTGGTTTATCTATGCAGAAGAAACGTGCTTCTGTCAGTGGTTTTTATAAATAGCATGGATAAAAAATAGTTTACATAATAATTATTATGTCGTATAATATTTATGTAAAAGATTGTTGTTTTGACAATTCTTTTTATTCTCCAATAACTACGTGATGGTTGTAGGGGGCACTCCTCTCCTATTACGTAGTTTGAGAGCTAATGTCGAGCATAAAGACGTTAAAACAAATGCCATTCAGTCCACACTGTAATGGACGATTAAATAAAACAGATATAAATGAATGAGGAGGACGCACAATGACAATTAAAGAGATTTTTGAGAAGTCTACAGAACCGCTTACTTATGAGAGTTTTGAAAAGCTGATGAAAGAAAGCGGAGCAAAGTTTGCAGATTTATCTGAGGGTAACTATGTTAGCAAAGATAAGTTTGACAACGAAGTAGCCGGTAAGGAGGGTCAAATCAATCAGCTTAATGATACACTCAAAGCTAGAGATAAGGATTTGAAAGACTTGAAAGCACAGCTTAAGGAAGCTGGCACTGATGCAGATAAACTAACTGAGCTAGAGACACAGTTGGGTAATCTACAAACACAGTATAAGCAGGATACAGATAACTATAAAGCACAGTTATCAAAACAGGCTTATGAGTTTGCAGTAAAAGAGTTTGCAAGCGGAAAGAAGTTTTCAAGTAATGCGGCTAAACGAGATTTTATCAACTCTATGCTTGCCAAAGAATTGAAGATGGAAGGCGATAAGATTTTAGGAGCAGAGGATTTTGTTACAACTTATTCGGCAGATAATGCAGATGCATTTGTAGTTGAACAAGTAGAGAAGAAAGAACCAGAAGCACCAAAGCCACAATTCTCTAATTCAGTGAGTCCGGATACAAACAATCAACCGACAAACGATAATCCGTTCGGATTCCATTTTAATGCTATCCGACAAAATCCAAATCAAAATAAGTAAAGGAGATTAAAATTATGCCAACAAGTTATGTAGCACCAGCAAATAATGGTACAGCGGGAACTTATGATGGTTCAACAGCTATGGGTTCACTCAACTATGCTGACGATTATCAAAGAGCACTTGAGCAGAACTTCCCTTATGTTCTTAATTATGGAGCACTTTATTCAACTCCAAATAACGGAAGATTTAAGTGGATTAACTCTAAGACAATCGAGATTCCATCAATCAGTACAACAGGACGTGTAGATGCAGATAGAGACACTATTGCATTTGCACAGAGAAACTTTAGTAACAAGTGGGTTCCAAAGACACTTGAGAATCAGAGAAAGTGGTCTACACTTGTTCATCCTAGAGATATTGATGAGACAAATATGGTAGCAACTATCGGAAACATTACTCAGGTATTTAATGATGAGCATAAGTTCCCAGAGATGGATGCTTACTGCATTTCAAAGATTTATGCAGATTGGACATCTATGAAGAATCCTGATACAGGAGAAACACATGTAGCAGACACAACAGTTCTTACTACAGCAAACATCCTTTCAGTATTCGATTCACTGATGCTCAATATGGATAATGGTAGAGTTCCTGCAAACGGACGTATTCTCTATGCTCCATTTGAGATTCTTACTATTCTTAAAGAAGCTGAGAAGATTTCACGTTCTATGGATATTACAAGCGGTCCTAACGCTATTGATAGACGTGTTAATAGACTTGACCAGGTACAGGTTATCGGTGTTCCTTCAACACTTATGAAGACTCTTTATGAGTTCACAACAGATTATGCGATAGCTGATGATGCACAGCAGATTAGCATGTTCCTTGTTCATCCACTCGCAGTTATCACACCTGTTAGCTACTCATTCAGTAAGCTTGATGCTCCATCAGCTATGTCTGAAGGTAAGTGGGTTTACTATGAAGAGTCATTCGAGGATGTATTCGTACTTGAGAATAAGTCAAATGCTATTCAGTTCAATGTATCAAATAGTGGTGGAACTGGTACAGGTACAAACTAAAGAGGAGTTTTATTATGACAGTTGTTCGTAAGGCAAATAGAATAATAAGAGTTACCGATAATGAGTTACCTAGATATTTAGCTAACGGATATGTACAGGTAGACGTGGAGCGTAAAGCTCCACGCACACCTGATGCAGAGCCTAAGTTAGAATCAAAGGAAACTGAATCTCAAATCTTTGAGTCAGCTTTTAAAGAAGAAGCTACCTCAAAGCCAAGAACAAGACGTAATAAAAAGTAATTGAAAGGTGGTGGAGTCAATGTACCTAACTTATGCTGATTATCAAAATATGGGTGGGACGTTAGATGAAACCACTTTTAATACTTTTGAGTATGAAGCAGAGACTATAGTAAACTGGTATACATTTAATCGACTCAAAGACGAGACTGAATATCCAGAAGAGTTAGCTAGATGTATGTTTAGACTTATCTACTTAGCTAAATTAGAAGCTGACGCATTATTACTTGGTAAACAAGTAACAGTTACTAGAGATGCAGAGGGAGAAGTTATAAATACAGCAGAAACTAGCGCAAATATAAAGTCACAGTCTAATGATGGTGTATCAGTTAGCTATAACTCAGTTGATGCTAGTGACATCTTTGGAGCGTTATCGAAGAACAGTAAAGATAATCCGCTTATGAATACAGTATTTAGATACTTACAAGGTGTAAGAAATAGTAAAGGCTACAGACTCACATATAGAGGTTTATATCCAGATGAATAATATATATGGTTATATCTATTTGACAACTAACCTAAGAAATGCTAAAAAGTATATAGGACAACATAAAGGTAGTAAGCTAGATGCAAACTATTTTGGCAGTGGTACTTTAATAGCAAAAGCACTACACAAATATGGTAAAACAAATTTTAAGTGCGAGATAATAGATATAGCGTATTCAAAGGAAGAACTTGACACTAAGGAGATTTATTGGATAGGTTATTATGACGCTGTGCAATCAACAGATTATTATAATCTTGCAAAAGGCGGAACAATAACGGGCAGAGAAGTTGGACATTCAGTAAGCGAAGAAACTAGAGAGAAAATTCGTAAAGCAAACATAGGTAAAAAAGCTTCAAAAGAAACAAGAGCAAAGTTAAGCAGAATACAAAAAGGTAAAAAGTGTGGTGATAAAAATCCTGCAAAGCGTCCTGATGTAAGAGAAAAGCTTAAACTTGCTAATAAAGGAAGTAATAATCCTGCTTACGGAAAACATTGGTTTACTAACGGTGTAGATACTGTATATGCGTATGAGTGTCCAGATGGGTATGTTCCCGGAAGAGGTACACATAAATCTAATAAATCTAAAATTGTGGGTAGACATTGGTATAACAACGGTGTAATGGAAATTATGGCGTATGAATGCCCCGAAGGATATAGTGAAGGGAGATTATACTAATGAATAATTCAAACTTCCCAGCATGGTGGGAAACCACAATAACTGTATATAACAAGTTTACAGACCCGCAGACTAAAGTTGTGCGTTGGTATAAAACTGTAATCACAGGTGCTTTTTGGAAAGATATTCACGAAAAAGTAAAGATAGGACAAACAGTGTTAGAAACTAATAGCATTATTTGTCGTATACGAAAAGATGATAGATTTCTTGAAAAGTATCTATGGGTACAAAAACCTAATGATGAGATGGCAAACTACTTTACATTAGGTAAGGGAGATATTATCATAAGAGGAGAAGTAGAAGATACTATAGACGAGTATCAATCAGGCAGACGTTCTACTGACCTGATAGCAAAATACAAAGAGCTTCAAGGTTGTATGAGTGTAGAAGAATCAACTATAAATGTAGGAGCAGGTAGATGTAATGAACATTATTTAGCAAGAGGTATTTAATGTATGGCATGGATGAGACTACAAGTAGTGAATGAAGATTATATTGACCAAGTTACATCTTGGTTATTATCCCTTGTAGATAGTCCTAAAGTGCGTAGAGGTATGAATGAGATTATTGCTGAATTATGTACTCCGTATGTACCAGTTAAAACGGGAGCATTACGAGACTCAGTTGCAATAGGTCCTAAAGAGATACAATGGCGAACTGATTATGCACGTTATCAGTACTACGGATTTGTATATCGACCAAACTACTTTATAGGATATGACGCTATGGGAGAAGCTATGTTTCGTTCTCCAGCTGGTAAGAAGAAATACCCTACAAGCATACCTCTTACATATCATAGAGGTGGTGGAGCATTTTGGTTTGAAACTATGCTTGCTCAAAAGAGTAGTGAAATGGATTCAAAGCTCACAGCATACTTAGAAGCAGAATGTAAAAGGAGAGGATTATGATAGATAAGAACCAAGCAGTTATAGATTATCTTATAACTTGTGAAGACATACTCAATAGTCCTCTGTACTTCAATCTTATAGATGCTAAAGATAACACTATACAGATACTCACAACAGCAGAAGACAAGGCTTTATCAAAACCATTTATTGACGGTAGTGTACAAAAGAGATACACATTTAATCTTATTACATTTAAGTCAATATCGGATATGGAAATAATTAAATCGTCGGACTATTCAAATGAGAATGTAGATGAACTGCAAGATGTTCAAAAACTTCTCGATTGGGTGATAGCACAAGACGATTTAGGGAACTATCCAGATTTTGGAGAAGAGTGTACTATAGACAGTATAGACACTACTACAGATGTTCCTAGATTTGACGGAATAAATACTGAGATAACACCACCACTTGCTATGTACACAATATCAATAGTTATCGAGTATTTAGATAGAAGTAGAGTAATTTATAATAACGAGTAAAGGAGATAAAAGTTATGGCAATTAAACAGTTTAACTTAGCTGACAGGCAAAGAGCCGCACGTAAACTTCTTATCACTGTTGCAGAGTGGAAGGAAGGAACTAATACTGTTAGAGAGATTCTTGGTACACGTACTGAGGATTCATCTATCGAGTATAATGCAGATATTGAGACTATGACAGATATTCGTGGTATCAATTATACAGATGTCAACAGAACACAGCCACAGCAGACTTTCGACCCATTTCTTATTCTTGGTGGAAGTAAACTTGGTGCATTTCTTAATGACATTAGACGTAGAAACGCAACTACAGAACTTAACAACTTCACTATCTATGTCATTACAGCTTTCATAGGTACTGCGGGAGCTTATGATGCAGAGAAGCATGATGGTTGTACAATAGCTTATACTGCTATTGGTGGAGATTCAAATGTCAATATGCCAATCGACGTTTATTATTCAAATGATGGACTTGATGCAAACGGCAAGAGCACAGGTGCTCCAGTAGTAGGTACTGTTGATAAGCTCAGTGATGATTTCGTATTCACACCAGAGTCAGTAGGCTAATGATTTTTATTTGGGAGGATAAAAAGAATGTCAAAAACAACAATAAATAATATAGACCTTAATATTGGTCTAAAAACTGAATACACTATCAATGGAAATAAAGATTTAGTTATAAAGCTAAACACAAGTGATATGGGTATCATAGCAAGATTAGATGAAACAATACCCAAACTTAACGAACTAGAGTCACAGTATGCAGAACTCTTTGAAGATAATAATGATAACGCAGAAGAAGCATTAGGTGTGTTTACTACCAAGTTTAAAGAACTTGATAAAGAAGCACGAGACATAGTTAACTATCTGTTTGATTATGACATATGTTCAGTATGTGCTAGTGGTGGTACAATGTTTGATTTGCAGGATGGTGAATATAGATTTGCAGTCATACTAGAAACATTGTTAAATCTGTATACCGATACTATTCAGTCAGAGTTAAATAAGCGTTTAGCTAAGATGAAGAAAAGAACTGAGAAGTATGTAAATAAAGACCATAAGAGAAAAGGAAGTAAATAATGTTTGAACTACCAACTACTCTTACAATAGATGATAAAGAGTTTGGTATTCGGGATGATGGAGATTATAGAATGGTGCTAGATTGCTTTGATGCACTCCAGGACCCAGATTTACCAAAGCGAGAAAGACTGATAACCGCCGTAGTGATATTCTACGACGGTTTTTCATTAGATAACGTATTTGAGTATCTTGATACAGAGGATAAAGTTAGTGAAGCTGTAGCGCAGATGTTTGACTTCTTTAACTGCGGTCAAGCTGAGATTGGCAGTAAATCATCACATAAATTAGTTGATTGGCATCAAGACAATCACTTAATAGCAAGCGCAATAAATAATACAGCTAATATGGAAGTACGAAGTGTAGAGTACATGCATTGGTGGACATTTATGGGACACTATATTTCAGTCGGAGAAAGTGTGTTAGCTACAGTAGTTAATATACGAAGTAAAATGGTAGACGGAAAGAAACTAGAAAAACATGAACAAGAGTTCAAACGTAAGAATCCAGGTTACTTTGTTTGGAATAGACAGACAGTCGAACAGCAAGAAGCAGACCAGCTTATTAGACAGATTTGGAATAGTCAGTAGAAAGGAGGTTAAGATATGGCAAACAATATTACATTAAATGTTGGTGTAGATGCAAGTGACGCTAAGTCAGAAATGCAACGATTTGGAGATGTAGCACAGAAAGCTATTCAAGCCTCCGACGCTAAAATACAAAAGATGGGATTAAACTTGCAGAACAGCGTCAATAAGATGGAAAAGCTAAACGGTCAAATGACTGAGTTAGCAAGTAAACGTGTTCCAACTACAGAATATACAGCACTGCAAACTAAGATAAAAGAAGTATCGTCTAGTTTAAAACAAGCTAAAGACAGTCTAAGCGCATTAGAAGCTACTTCACTGCATACAGAACAGTATGACTACATAACACAGAAAATACAAGACATAAATAAAGAGTTACAAGACGCTCGACAAAATCTTGGTAAATCTATTGCAACTTCTGGATATTCTGCTGAAACGGAAGCGTGGACTAACAAAGTTGCTGACCTTGAAGCTAAGTTGATTGAAGCTCAACAGTATCAACAAGAGTTAACAGAAGCTGGTCAAAAGTATGCAAATGCTGATGAGTTTACTCCTAAGATAGAGCAGGTTCAATCATTAGAACAAGAGCTGGCGCAGTTGCGTACTCAAGAAGAAGCTATGAAGGCTGCCGGTACAGATACTATGTCTGGAGCAAACACAGCTAGATATCAAGATTTAGAAAATCAAATGGCATTAGCTCGTCAACAGTCAATATATATGGCTAATAATTTAGACACCGCCGCAAACTCAGCATCTAAGATGAGTTCTAATTTATCTAAAGGTAAGTCTTGGATGCAACGTGTTAAAGAATCATGTTCATCTCTTATAAGTAGTTTAAAGCGTGTCGGCAAGCAGTCTACAGAAACCGGAAAAACACACAATACCTCATTCAAGAAAATGCTTACAACTGTATTAAAATATGGTTTTGGTATTAGAAGTATTTTCTTATTATACAAAAAATTACGTACTGTTATATCTACTGGATTAAGTGAGATGTCTAAGCAATTCAGTGATGTGGCAGATGATGTATACACACTAAAGAATAGTTGGAGTGGATTTAAGGCAAGTTTAGTTAGTGCTTTTCAGCCTATCTTCTCATATGTAGTGCCAGCACTTACTACACTTATCAATTATTTAACTACAGCTATGAATGCCTTAGCTAATTTCTTTGCACTGCTTACCGGACAAAGTTATTATTATAAGGCAAAGAAAGGTAATGAGAGCGTTGCAAAGAGTATAGGAGGAACTGGTTCCGCCGCCGCAGAAGCTAATGAGGAGTTAGCTGAATATGATGACTTGATTGTTATTGAACAAGACAACAGTTCCGGTGGTGGTAGTGGAGGCAGTGGCTCCTCTGATAGTGATGCTTGGAATTGGGAGAAAGTTGATGTAGAAGCCAATTCCTGGGTAGACAAAATAAAAAGCGCATTTAGTAATTGGGATTTCACTGAGTTAGGAGCTGAGTTAAGTGCTAAACTTACAGATGTGCTAAAGAATATACCTTGGGATACGATTTATTCATATGCGTCTAATTTTGGTAAAGGATTAGCAACTTTTCTTAATGGACTTATAACTGAGGATTTATTTAGTGCGTTGGGAACAACTATAGGAAACGCAATAAAAACAGCATTAACATTTTTAAATACGTTCGGAACAACTTTTGATTGGACTAACTTTGGTAGTTCTATAGCATCTGGAATCAACGCTTTCGTACAGACAAACCCACTGTCTTTAGCTGTAGATACATTTAACACATGGGCTAATGGTATATTAGATACTCTTAATACTGCTGTAGAAGGAGTAGGTTGGTCTACAATTGGACAGCATATAGCTGATGGTATAGGTAAAGTTGATGCTTGGAATATTGGATGGAAATTGGGCACACTTGTTGACAATTTAGTTAATGGTGTGTATGACCTAGTATCAATTAAAGATACATGGACAAATCTGGGCACAAAAGTAGCTGACGGCATAAATGGTTTCTTTGAAGGCTTTAGTGGTAAGGACTTAATAGATACTATGAACGCTATAAAAGACGGTCTGTTTGAAGCTATATCTACCGCTATTAGAAAGATAAAATGGGATGAGGTTGGTAAAGATATAACTGACTTCTTAAATGGTGTAGATTTAGGAACAGTGTTATTAACAATAACTTCGGTAGCTTTAGCCGCCGCCACTAAGACATTACTCGCAACAAAGCTTCCAGCATTACTTAAATCTGAATGTAAAGGTATTATTGGCTTTAATGGAAAAGCAGTATCAGTGGGCACAGTAACACTGTCAGTTATAGCGTCATTAGTTATAGGCTGGGAAATAGGAACTAAACTTTATGAGTCACTAACAGGTGAAGAAGTTGAACAGTCTATGTTAGAAGAATGTTGGGATATTCTTGATTTTATAGGTGGTGATAGTGGTACTATACAAAGTAGATTAACTGGTTATGCTAAACAAGTACTTAGTCCGTTAACATTTCCAGTCAGTGTTGGATGGAATCTGTTTGAAGAAACCTCTTTGTATGATACACTAAAGACATATTTGCAGAGCGGTGTTGACGAATTAAAGGCAAACTTAGATAATCTAATAAATAATTCATCTATATCACAAACAGTAAGTTCATTATGGTCAAAGATTAAAAATGTGTTCACGTCATTCTTTAGCGGAAATGGAACATATGGACATGGTTATAATGGCATGCCATCCGAGGTTGCGTCAGCGTATGAGTCTTCTCAAGCTAGTAGCTTTTGGAATGATATGGGTAAAAATATAGTTGATGGTATTGTAGAGGGCATAAAACTGTCACTGCAAACAAATCCATTCACTGCCCCAATAGTAGCTCTTTATGATGCAATTAAAAATGCACTAGCAGATAAGTTTGATTCACACTCACCAGCTAAAGCCATGTACGAAGATGGAGAGAATATACTAAATGGTATTATTCAAGGATTTAAGAATGCCATAACATCTATTCCTACTGCCATTGCTGAGTTTTATAATAACTTTAAAACTAAGGTTAAAGAGAAATTCCAGAACTTTAGTATAACTGAGTTATTAAGTAATGCGGGAAATATAGCAATCACACTGACAACTACACTTGCAGGCGGACTTACAAAGCTAGCTGACTTTACAGGACTCAGCACATTCTTTAGTAATGTGAAGACAAAGTGGAATAATCTTAAATCTACGTTGAAGACTACTCTTAGTGGAGCATTTAGCTCAATCACAGGTAGCAACAGTTTAACATCACTGTCTAGTTTGTGGAGCGGTTTGAAAGAGAAGTGGGTAGATAAATCAGCGACACTTAAAACATTCTTAGGTGGTCAAATGTCTTATGTATCCGACTTAACTACGTGGACTAACGCATTTAGTACATTAAGAAGTACTTGGGCAGATAAGACAGCTACTATGAAGGCATATGTGGGTGGTGCAGTTAGTAGTATTGAAGATATTGTAAGTAACAGTGCTAACAGCTGGAAAACAAAGTTCACCACATTCGTTAACACTATTTGGCAAGACCATACAGCTACTATGAAGGCTACAGCTAATATAGGTGGTCAGGCTGATAATACATTATCAAACTTTAAATACGGCGGTGGTTGGTATAGTACTGTAACAAACTTCACTAGCAAGATTTGGAAGGACACGCCAGCATTATTTAGCACTACTGCAAAAGTAGGTGATACAACTAATAACTCTCTGTCGGAAATGACTTCTAGTGGTTCATCAAATGGCTGGTATAAGAGATTTACAAGTTTTGTAAATACTTGGAAACAAGGTGCAACTGCTTTATTCACAAGTAAGTTCACTAACTCGGATACCAACTCACAAGGCTATAAAAACCTGACTGCATTACGTAGTGCATGGAGTCAAACAGCGACAGCACAGTTTACAAGCACTTATACTAACTCGGATATGAACTCTGCCGGTTATCAAAACTTTAATGCTTTGTGGCAGAATTGGTATGGAAGAAATGCAGACTTTACACTAAGTTTTTCAGGTAATACAGCAGACATTAAATCATTAGCAAATAATGTTCTTGATAAGGCATATGATGCACTTGATAGGTCTGGTATTAAAGTTAAAAATAAAGTGTGGATGGCACGAGGTGGTGTCGTTGCAGGACTTACAAATCTTACAGATATTATGGTTGGTGAAGCAGGTGCCGAAGCTATAGTACCACTTGAAAGAAACTTAGGTTGGCTTGATAAGATAGCTACTATGCTTTCCGACAAGTTATTAGCTACTGATTTACCTGATATAGTAACTGGTAAAACTCTTCCATCTACACAAGAGTTTATTTCAACATTCAACGCAGGTACTAAGAATATCGAATACCTGTTAGAAGAAGTAATAAATAGACTGTCAGCACTTGAAGATGAGCGCAGTGATATGCAACCAATTCAAATACAAGTTGACGGTAGAACAGTCGCACAGGTTGTATGGGATGAAACTGAGAAGCGTTATAAGCAGACCGGCGTAAGATATGGATATTAGAAAGGAGTGGTAATATGTCAGCACCAACATTTAGAGGATATTTAATAAAAGCAGTTAAGACAGATGCTATATTACCACTCAAGTTCATTCAGTGGGACTCCTATAAGATAACTCCTAATCAACGTGAAGAGATAAAGGCTTATCGTGATGATAATACTAGAAACTTAACTAGAGTTACAGCAAGCGGTAAGAAAACAGCTATTGAGTTCAAACTCAGAGCTATGTGGTTAGAAGATATGATGGAGTTCCAAGGATGGCTTGGGGATGGTATAGAAGATACGCAAGAAGCGCATGAGCAAAGAAAGATACAACTTGAAATATACGACACAGAAGAGAACGTATATAAAACAGGTTATTTCTATGTTCCTAATATGGACTATACAATCTTGCGTATTACAGATGATAGCATTAAGTACAAAGAGCAGACAATTAAGTTTATCGAATATTAAGGGGTGTTTATATGGCACAATTTTTACGAATACAAATATATAATAGTGCAGGCACTGAGATTGAATATGATAATAAACACGACACTGATTGGGGCATTACAACAGGTACAGCTAAACTTGAATCAATTATTATGCTTGAGGAATTAAAGTATGGTACTGTTAATGCTAGCATGTTTGAAGTGCAGATATTCGGACTCAACATAGATTTGTCTAAGCGAAAAATAAGGGTTCGTATGGAGTATGATACTATTGATGATGACAGTGTTATCATAACAGATGAGGATAAAAAGCTCATTACAGATAGCGGTAAGCATTTTAAGTTTGTACATGTTCGTGCAAAAACATTATTCACAGGCACTATTCAATCAGCTAAAAAGAATAATGCAAACTCTCAAAGAGATATAGTTGCATATGATAGACTGTATGATGATAAGCAAGTTAATATAGCTCCGTTTTGGGAATCATTTTGGTCGGGGCATGAGACGGCTACAATAGCACAATTTAGAACAGCACTATTAAATTATATGGGTATAGACTATGTAGCTAAAACGCTACCTAATGATTCTGTTCAAATAACTAATACTTTTGCATATGAGGTAACAGAATTAAGTTTTGATACACTGCTACGTATGATAGGTGAGTTACAAGCATTTTGTCCTCACATCAATGGAGTAGGTAAGCTAGAGTTTATTCAGTTGAATGATGACGCTCCGTTAGACATTACTAATAACTCAGAGGGTGAAAGATGTTATTGGGAAGAATATACAACACAGACGATAACTGGTGTAGCTGTCTATGCATCAAGTGTTGAGCTATCACAAGTTGTAGGTAATGAAGGAAATCTGTATAACATAGTTGGTAATGTGTTATTACTTAATATGACAGGTGCAGAAATCACAACAATATGTAATAATCTGTTAACCCATTTATCAACAATAAATTATACTCCATTTTATGCATCATTGATTATATCTCAACCCGAATCTAATCTTGGTGATAAGGTTATAACTAAATACGGTGATGGATATATAATGCACTCTATATTATCAGGACCCTTACTTATAGATGAGTACGTAGATTGCAAAGCGCAAGGACCATATTTAAACACGACAGCAACACAAATAAATGATAGAATAATAGAAGCAAATAAACGTGCAGTTATAGAAAAAACCGTAGATGAGTTTTATAGTGAATATACTGACTATACTGAGGATACGACATCTACAATCAGTCAAATGTCCGATAGAGTCGTAGTTAAGGTGGACAGCAATGGAAATATAGGTTTAGCAGAATTAGGTGCTGACCCAGATACCGGAGTAACTCACATTCAATTAAATGCTAACAGTGTTGATATAAACAGTGATACCATACAATTTAATAATGAGGGTTATCGTGTAACTGGTCCGATATTTACGTCTAACATACAACCAGATAAACATGAAACAATTTGTGATTATTCAGAAATTACAGACAAATCATATTTTCCGCATATAGATTTTAGTAGCACAAAAGCGTTTGAACAGTTATGCTCTTATGTACATCTTAAATCTACTGCAACTTCACAGGAGCGTATATTTGGATATAATTGTTTTGTTATAAGTAATTTTACTTTTACAAGTCA
The DNA here is from genome assembly GCA_900315945.1 of uncultured Lachnospiraceae bacterium. GTDB lineage: Bacteria > Bacillota > Clostridia > Lachnospirales > Lachnospiraceae > RUG191. The sequence goes on from ONAZ01000022.1 coordinate 63,540, forward strand.
ATTTATTTCGGGAGACTTTAACGATAGGGTGATACCGAACCGCACAGTTATAGGTGTGCATCTTACTATGTCACGAACATCCTACACTCAATTTATATCGGATGGAGGGCGTATTTTAGATAGTGGCTATCTAGTATTACCATCTAATAAGAGATATACAGATTATCTTGGCACAGCATACCTATCACGATTGACGGAATATACTATTGGTCCGGGTGGTCCTAATATGGCTATTATTGCATATTTATCTCCAGAGGATATGATTGACCCTATTGAACAAGGTATGTGGGACATAGTAGAGGGTACCGGAGCAATAGTATGTGTTAACCCAGAGTCTACGTTAACATAATATTATAGTAAACTAACATTAAAAAGAGTGAAAGTGAGGTGCAAGATAATGGATGAAGATATTAGAATAAAAGACTTACCCTTAGTAGAAGACGGAATACAGTCAACTGATTATATAGCTGTTGATAATGAAGATGATGGCACACGAAAAGCAACTATGCAAGATATTGCAGAAGCTAATATAAATGGCTTAGAAACAGAAGCAACTAATACAAAAGGAGCTATAAACGAGTTATTTAATAAGGCATCAAGAACGGTGTCCTTAACACAGGCTGAATATGATGCTTTACCAGCTAGTAAATTGAGTGATGATATAGCTTATTTTATTACTGATGGAGAACCTGATGTAGATAATACATTGTGGGCAAAGGTAGGTAGAGCTACACTAGATACTCAAGCTCAAAACTGTAGTGAGGCTATAAATGAGATAAAGCAGAGTTTATCTAACTTACTAACAATTAAATCTATAACTGTTAGTCATGGTACGATAAATGCAGGGCAAGCTAGTACAATAACAGATGCTAGACTTAAAAATGAAAATATAATCATTTGTTCTATAAGTGTTGGAGGTTCGTACAATAGTGATTGTATTCCTTGGTCTTACTATGGAAGTGCAAATGGTTTTGTATCACGTTTAAAAAACACGGGAAGCAATCAGGCTACAAATATTGTAGTAACTTATAGATATATAGAATTGCCATAATTTTAAATTAAAGGTTAGTCAGATAAAAAAGCATTTTGTTGACAAAGTTAAATCATAAAGAGGAATATAGTATGATACATATACACTTACCAATAGAAGTATATAGGAGGTTTATGATATGATAAATGTAATTCAAAAGTTAGCATATAAATCAAACTATGGTAAAACTCGTAGTGCTGATTCTATTAAATATATAGTCATTCATTACACCGCCAATGATGGAGATAAAGCGTGGAATAATGCTAATTACTTCGCTAATAATTCTAATCTAAAAGCTAGCGCACATTATTTTGTAGATGATAATTATATTTATCAAAGTGTGCCTGATACTGCAATAGCGTATTCAGTAGGCGGTAAGAAACTGAATAGTCATGGCAGACTTCACGGAATATGCACTAATGCAAATAGTCTTAATGTAGAATTATGCGACACTGAGAAGAACGGTAAATATAATGTAACGCAAGCCACTATAAATAGAGCAATCGAACTTGTAGCACTGCTGATGTTCACCTATAATATTTCTAGTGATAATGTAATTAGACATTATGACGTTACTGGTAAAGAATGTCCTAAGTATTGGATAGATAATAACAAATGGGAGTTAGAGTTCAAACTTCCGTTAATATCTACTTACAACAAGAAATATCGGGTAGGTTGGATTGAAGATGTAAAAGGTTGGTGGTATAGATATGAAGACGGTACATATCCAAAATCACAGTGGGTAACAATAGATGGTAAAGACTATTACTTCAATGCAGATGGATACATGGCTAGCAAAGAATATATCAAATCTGCTGACTATGACACTAACAAGAAGCTCTATTGGGTAGACAAAGATGGAGCTTGGAACGGTAAAGAATATACATGGAAGCAAGACGCAAAAGGTTGGTGGCTAGCAGAGATTGGTGGTAAATGGTATGCTCAAAATGAATGGGCGAAGATAGATGGCAAGTGGTATTACTTTGACGATACTGGATATATGGTAGCAAATAGAATTAAAACGATAGACGGAAATGTGTATCAATTTAGAACTGATGGCACTTTAGTATAGGGGGTGTAAATCATGCCAAAAGTAATATTAAATGGAATAGAATATGCAAGTGGACTCGACCAAACAACATATGGAAAGATAGGTGATGAACCTCTTGAGACAGAAGCGCAAGATTTATCAGGAGCTACAAATGAGCATGAAAATGATATTAGTGAGATAAAGCAGAGTTTATCTGACATGAAAATGATATTAGTGAGATAAAGCAGAGTTTATCTGACTTAGACACCGACTTAACGAATACCATAGCAAAGTTAATTCCATTTACTAAGAATCACACTAATATAGACCTTAACACACAGAGAGCAGAAGCCAAGATATTAAGTGGTAATAATTGGGTTAATGGCGCAAGTACTAACTATTCTATAGTGTTTATATTTCCTAATCCTAACGCTGATTATGTGTTCCAAATGCAGATTATCAATAATTGGAATGGTTCTTTTAGAATTGCGGCTAGACACTCGAAATCGTCAAGTGAGTGGGGAGCATGGCAAACTATATTTAATTTCTAACTGAGATAAAAAGCAAAAGGAGGTGTTTTTATGGCAACATCTAGTATTACACATAATTTTGTTATAAGAAACAAAGAAAGTGCAGTAAAGTTTGTTGAGGTTTTAGATAAGTCAAAAATTAAAAAATCAACAGTTGATTTTCGACATATATCCGATACAAAAGAGATAAAACATCTTTTGGATAAGTGTCGAAATGTTGGAGAATGTGAGAACTCTGATGTTATTAGTTAAATAAAAAAGCATTTTGTTGACTAACTAGATAGAACTTTACACTTGACAATTTTATATGTATAATTATTATGTAAACTATAAAGGAGGTATATTCCAATG
>ONAZ01000039.1 GCA_900315945.1 uncultured Lachnospiraceae bacterium
GCTGTTCGCCCATTAAAGCGGTACGCGAGCTGGGTTCAGAACGTCGTGAGACAGTTCGGTCCCTATCCGGCGCGGGCGGAGGATATTTGAGAGGAGCTGACCCTAGTACGAGAGGACCGGGTTGGACGGACCACTGGTGTACCAGCTGTCTACCAAAGGCATCGCTGGGTAGCCAAGTCTGGACGGGATAAACGCTGAAGGCATCTAAGCGTGAAGCCCCCCTCAAGATGAGATATCCCTTCCTTTAAGGAAATAAGATCCCTCAAAGACTATGAGGTTGATAGGCTTGAGGTGTAAGTGCAGTAATGCATTCAGCTGACAAGTACTAATCGATCGAAGGCTTTTTTATCCTTTACTTTACTATATGAAATTTTGAGACGAAGTGGGAGGATTCCTTATCGCAAGGCGACATCGCTTCGCGATGTTGGTTGTATAGCTATATTTACTTTACTATATGAAATTTTGAGGGTACTACGTAAGTTTGGCCCAATGGCTCAGTTGGTTAGAGCGCCGCCCTGTCACGGCGGAGGTCGCGGGTTCGAGTCCCGCTTGGGTCGTATGGGATCATAGCTCAGCTGGGAGAGCACCTGCCTTACAAGCAGGGGGTCACAGGTTCGAGCCCTGTTGGTCCCATATGCCGATGTGGCTCAATTGGCAGAGCAGCTGATTTGTAATCAGCAGGTTATCGGTTCGAGTCCGATCATCGGCTTTGTTAGATTTTTTCTAACGCAGATGGGTGGTTTCCCGAGTGGCCAAAGGGGACAGACTGTAAATCTGCTGCACATTGCTTCGGTGGTTCGAATCCACCACCACCCAGTGTCGACTTTACAGAAGTAGACTTGCGCATTATACTTCGGTCTCGCCGAAAGCGCTCATCGTGTAGTTAATTGCTACTCGAATAACAGAATATCGCGGGATAGAGCAGTCTGGAAGCTCGTCGGGCTCATAACCCGGAGGTCGCAGGTTCAAATCCTGCTCCCGCAATCATGCCCAGTTAGCTCAGTTGGTAGAGCAGAGGACTGAAAATCCTCGTGTCCTTGGTTCGATTCCGAGACTGGGCATACAAACCATCAGATTAAATCTGATGGTTTTTTTTATGCTTTAAGGTTGGTTTAAGGTTATGGGATTATACTTTGCTTGTAATTAAGAATAAGAAAGGAGAATTATTATGGCAAAGTCAATCGTAATAATACCAGCGTTAAACCCCGACACACGTCTATGTTCTCTGGTCAATCAACTTAAGACATTAGGCATGAATGATATTGTAATTGTAGATGATGGAAGTAGTAAGAGAATCCATGAAGGAATAGATATATTTTTCGAATTAGAAGAGTTAGGCTGCATTGTATATAGACATGAGACAAATCTAGGTAAAGGTGCAGCTATTAAGACAGGTATCAAAGGTGCTATTGAAGTGTTTGGAGATAACATTGGTGTAATAACCTGTGATGCAGATGGACAACATCTACCAATAGATATTAAAAGAGTTGCAAATACTCTCTATGATAATCCATCGTCTCTAGTTCTCGGAACAAGAGATTTTAACAAGGATTATGTACCGAAGAAAAGTAAATATGGTAACAAAATCACATCAGCATTTTTCTATCTTACGAAGAAGAAGAAATGTCCAGATACTCAGACTGGATTAAGAGGTATTCCTAGTTGTTTGCTTACATTAGCTCTAGAAGAGCAAGGTAAAAGGTACGAGTACGAAATGAATTTCTTATCAGATGCTGCAGATATGGTTGATATGATTTATGTGCCAATTGAGACTGTATATGAAGATGGTAACAAGACTTCTCACTTTAGACCTGTTAGAGATTCGCTTTTAGTTTATAGTAGACCAATTCGTTTTGCGTCTTCTTCATTATTAAGTACTGTATTTGAGTATGTATTATTTATTTTACTAACGTTAATATTTGGTAGTGGAGCATTCCTTGCTCAATCAGGTTCAAGGATTGCATCTGGAATAGTTAATTTCTTGCTTAATAAGTATTGGAGTTTTGGAAGTAAGAGAAGTGGTAGCAAGGAGCTCATAAGATATAGCATATTATTTGGAGCACAACTATTAGTTAGTGCAACGTTAATAACAGCATTGTCGTATGTGGTAAGCGCCATTGTTGCAAAGGTTGTAGTAGATACAGCTCTCTTCTTTGTAAGTTATCAAATACAGAGAAGATGGGTGTTCAAAAAAGGAGATGTTGTACATGAAAGAAAAATCAAAGAAGAAAAAGAAGATGCCGAAAGCAAGATTTATTTGGGCAGTCACATTTAGTATTATTCTTACGGGATATACAACATTTACACTTCTAGACACATTTGTAATACCTAAGGAATCAGTAAGTGTAGCAAGTGCAGAGACTACAAGTGTGTCACTTGCAAATGTAACTGAGAATTCATATGAAAGCGATGGAGTGAAGATAACACTTACAGAGAAAACTGTTGATGGAACAAAAGTATATGTAGCAGATGTAATAGTATCTGATCCAAGCAGTTTGATGTCTGGAATTGCTAACAATACTTTTGGTAGGAATATTACACAGACGACTTCTGAAATGGCTTCATCACAAGGCGCAATTCTAGCTATTAATGGTGATTATTATGGCTTTAGAGATAGTGGATACGTTATGAGAAATGGGTACCTTTATAGGGACACCCCTTCCTCAGACGAAGATAGTGAAGACCTTGTAATATATGAAGATGGAACAATGGAAGTAATAAAGGAATCTGATGTAAGTGCAAGTGAGCTTAAGGCAAATGGAGCTATGCAAATCTATTCTTTCGGACCAGGTCTTGTAAGTAACGGAGAAATTACAGTAAGTGAAGGCGACGAAGTTGGAAGAGCAAAGGCAAGTAATCCAAGGACAGCTATTGGTATGATAGATAAGGGTCATTATGTATTTGTTGTATCGGATGGAAGAACTGATGAAAGTGAAGGATTATCACTTAGTCAACTAGCTTCTGTTATGAAAGATTTAGGTTGCACAGTTGCTTATAATCTTGATGGTGGTGGTTCATCTACCATGTGGTTTAATGGCAAGATAATTAATAATCCAACGACTAATGGCAATAAAGTCAAAGAAAGGAGTGTGAGTGACATTGTTTACATTGGAGCATAGAGACAAGAAAAGGTTAATTAGATATGGAGAGGTTACAATTCTTTGTTTTGTTATTTTTATTGTATATAACATATTTTCTCATGGAGTGTATTCTAATTATATGACGTTACTTTTTGCATGGCCACTTATTCTTGGATTTGTTCCATCGCTACTAATTGCTTTAATTCCGAAATTAAGTGAACCAACAGATCTAACTAAAGCTTTATATCATTCAGGCTTGGCATCTGTAACAGTTAGCAGTTTGCTTAGAGGAATATTTGAGATAGCTGGAACATCATCTATATATCAGATGCCGCTAATGTACGTTGGAATTGCACTTATGCTTGCAGGAGTTGTGGTGTATATATATAACATTTTCAAAACAAAAGAGAAAAGAAAAATAGAACATTTGAACTAGTAAAGAAAATTATATTAATATACAAATATTTTATATTCTGCTATATTATTAAGTACAGGGGGTGTGCTTAATATGAGCGAGAAAGTAAAAGAAGTTGTAACAAAGACAAAGATAGGTTGGAAGAATTGGGTGCTGATTTGGGTACTTGGTCTTGCTGGACAGTTGTGTTGGAATATTGAGAACCAATGGTTTAACACATTTGTATATGCTAAGGTAGGACCCTACTCATACATCATAAGCTGGATGACAGCTGTGAGTGCGATAGCAACAACTTTTTCAACCTTTTTTTGTGGAACATTATCAGATAGAAAAGGTAAGAGGAGACCATTTATATTCTTTGGATATTTATTCTGGGGAATATTCACAATGGCTTTTGGTGCACTAGAATTCTTGCCTAAAAATAATATTGTTGCGGCAGGAATAATGGTTGTTCTTGTAGATGCACTTATGAGTTTCTTCGGAAGCATGGGTAATGATTCAGCATTTTCAAGTTGGACTACAGATATTACAGATGAAACTAACCGTGGACAATTAGGAGCTGCTATTGCAGTACTTCCCGTTGCAGCTACTATTGTAGGCACTGTTGTAAGTGGAATATTAATTGAAGCTATAGATTATTTTGCGTACTTTATGATTGTTGGTGCCTTGATAGCCGTAATAGGTGTAGTGGGAGCACTTGTTATGAAAGAAGGTAAATCACTTAAGCCAAATGTTGATGAGAAAGGATTCTGGCATCAGTTTGGATCTGTATTTAATTTCAGAACAGTAAAGCAGAATAAAGAATTGTTCTGGGTACTTCTTATTATTGCTGTATATTTTATTTGCTTTAATTTTTATTTTATCCATATCGGTAATTACTTTATATATGGACTGGGATTTGCAGAAAGTGAGACAGGAATTATACAAGGAATTGGACTTGGAATAGCTGTATTTGCCACAATCCCGGCAATACGTTTTATCAATAAAGGAAGGCATGGAGCAACAATAGTTGTAAGCACAATTCTTTCAATTATTGGATTAATTATATTGTCATTTGCAGGTCACAATATTGTAATAACGGAGATAGGAATCGTGCTTGCAGGAATAGGATATGTTCTTGTACTTCAGACTACAACTGCATGGATTAAGAATTTATACCCCGAGAATCAACGAGGGCAGTTTGAGGGAGTGCGTCTTGTGTTCTTCGTACTACTTCCAATGATATTTGGACCATCTGCAGCCAGTGTGATTATTGAGAACTGGGGTATTCCTGTAGTTATTGATGGAAAAGAAGGTATGGCACCATCAAGCGCACTATTCTTAGGCGCAGCAATTCTGTCTGCCCTTGTGCTTGTGCCAACATATTTTGCAATTAGGGAAAAGAAGAAGAAAGAATTAAGTGAGTCATAGAGGAAAGTCATAATATAGAATATTTGAGTTAGGAGGCGCATATGAAAGTACTTATATTAAATGGTAGTCCAAGAGTTGATGGTAACACATCGACTGCCGTAGATGAGATAGTTAAGACTTTGCAGGAAGAAGGCGTTGAGTCAGAAGTTGTTCAGATTGGTAACAAGGCGATCCGAGGATGTGTTGCTTGTGGAGGTTGTTCAGATTCTGGGAAATGTGTATTCGATGACGCAGTCAATGAGATTGCACCGAAGTTTGAAGAGGCAGATGGTTTAATTGTTGCAAGCCCTGTATATTATGCCAATGCTAATGCAACACTTATAGCCTGTCTAGACAGACTATTTTACAGCTCACATTTTGACAAGACAATGAAGGTTGGTGCAAGTGTGGCAGTTGCAAGACGAGGTGGATGCTCTGCAACATTTGACGAGCTTAATAAATACTTTACTATTAGTAACATGCCAATTGCTTCAAGCCAGTATTGGAACAGTGTACATGGTAGAGTTAAGGGTGATGCAAGTAAGGACTTAGAAGGCTTACAGACAATGAGAACTCTTGCAAGGAATATGGCATTCTTAATGAAGAGTATATCCCTTGGAAAAGAAAAGTATGGTCTTCCTAAAACAGAAGAGCGTGTAAGGACACATTTTATAATGGATTAAGACATAGTTAAAGGGTCGGTAGCGACCCTTTTTCTTTCCTCAAAATTTTGATGAAAAGTAATTCCATAATATAGGTGTAAATGTTAAAGGTCTATGTTATTGTATTATTTAAGGAGGGATAACTATGACGATGGATTTACTTTGTAGGATAATAGAAGAGAACAATATACCAAAAGGAGAAATGTGATATGGGAAGAGATGAGAATAGACAAGTATTTAAGGATACAGAAAAACAATGTAAGACAAACGAGATTCTAAAACAAGCTGTAAAGAATTCAACACAAAATCAGAAGCTAATACTAGAAACGGATGAAGTCCCAGAGCAAAATCGAGACAGATATGATGCGCCGGCAAGAGTAGTAGTATCTAAGAAAAGATCATTTGAAGCAGCAGAGGGCTATAAAGGAAATAAAGTTGTAGTTCATAATTTCGCCTCAGCTACATCGCCAGGAGGAGGTGTAGTAAACGGCGCTACTGCACAGGAAGAGTGCCTATGCAGATGCTCAGGATTATACTTTAGCCTTAATAATCCAGATATGTGGAATGGCTTCTATACACCACATAGAAATGAGCGCAATCCAATTCACAATGCTGATATAATTTATACACCTGATGTTACGGTCTTTAAGACAGATACATCTTACCCTAAGATGATGCCTAAGGAGAATTGGTACAACGTAGATGTTATTACGTGTGCTGCACCTAACCTAAGGGAAAAGCCAAGCAACAAGTATAACGCTAATGATGGCGACAAGCAGATTAAGGTAACTGATAAGGAATTATTAGCAATTCATGAGACGCGGCTTAAGAGAATGCTAGAAGTGTCAATTTCAATGGGAGCTGATACAATAATTCTTGGAGCCTTTGGTTGCGGAGCATTTGCGAATAACCCAGAGATTGCTGCTAAGGCTAATAAAAATGTAATTCAAGAATATTTGCACGCCTTCAAGAACATTGAGTTCGCAATTTATTGTACCCCAAGAGATGAGCGCAACTACAAGATTTTTGAGAGGGTGCTTAAGAAAATTTAATTTGGAAAGGCATTGCAACTAGCAAATCTTCTTGGATTGGATTTAGAGATAAAGGAGAGAGACTAATTATGAGAATGTTTGAGGAACACGTTGAATCAAAAGATATTGAAAAAGATCCTTTTGAAGAATACATAATTC
>ONAZ01000026.1 GCA_900315945.1 uncultured Lachnospiraceae bacterium
ACTTTATTCAGTTGTCAATGTCAGATATTTGATTCGAGAGAAAAATATCTGATTTTTTGTTGAAAAAAACAGTGCTAGACCGCAGGAAAACGTAGTTTTTGGACGGTCTGGGGGGGTGTGGTAGAGTATTAATATATTATTAATACGAGACAAGGGGGAAGAAAGTATGAACAAAAGTAAGAGAAGGATAGTAGCATTGTCGACGGCATTTGCAATGGCGTTTGTAATGGTTGCAAGTATGGTGCTTGGATTTAGGAGTGAGGCGGATGATACACTTAATACGCTAACAAAAGCTTCAGTTAACGTCACTGCACCGGCTATAGATTCGACGATGACAATCGGAACAACACAACCTAATATTACAGTACCTGATAATGCAAATTACACAATTGATGAAATGCGTTATATGACTAAAGATGAAGCTGAGGCATTAATCAATGCACAGATGATGGCAGGCGCATCTGCAAGTACAACAGTTAAAGAAAACGATGTTTATTATGCTCAATTTTATTTGTATCCTAAAGCAGGGTATGCATTTGATATTAATGCTACAACGTATAGACCTAATTTTGAACCAACGGTGAACGGCGATGCTGAATACTATGGAGCAGGTTATAGCTCAGGTGATTCAGTACAATTTTTCGTAAAGGTTACAGTACCTAAAGCGTCTGCACCTGTTGAACTGGATCAACCTTCGGACACACCGGCAGCAACACAGGATACTGCGACAGCAACAACTAAGACCGCACCTAAGACAGGCGATGCAATGCCAATCGTTGCAATTACATTTGTAGTTGTAGGTGCAAGTGCAATTGGAGTAGTAGTTTACAGAAGACGTAGAAGTTAGTTTTCATGACATAATTTCATATACATCTCACCTTAAGGCTCTGCATAATGCAGGGCCTTTTGCGTGACATAATGCTCCGTGAAAAAGAATGACAGCAGATGTAAAGGTACATAGTACTTTTTGTTTTTTGTATTTTTGTTGTGAAGATATTTTTTTATTATGTTATAATACTTATATAAGAAAGTATTGAAAAAAGGGGTGATATTATGGCATATGCAGAACTTGTTGAGGAAGCAAAAGGACTATCTGATAATAATACATCAATTGTTGTTGACTTTATTAAATTCCTCAAAGAAAAAGAAAATAAAAATGTTGAAGAAAGAAAGTCAAATATTTTAGCAGGTAATCTTAAATATATTGCGGATGATTTTGATGATACACCCGACTGTTTTAAGGAGTACATGTGATGGCGTTAATAGATACACATACATTTATTTGGTTTATGTATGATGACTCAAAACTTTCGAACAATGCACTATCGAGAATTAAATCGGACAAGGAAGTATATGTTAGCATTGCTTCATTGTGGGAAATTGCAATAAAGATGCAATTATTCCTCAATATGATGTTGAAACGATTTGGTAATGTCATATGGAGAGAGCATATCTTTTGAATGATAGTGGCGTTGTGATAAACTTTGCTTCGGGCTTTGGCTCGAGGCTTTTTTGGTTGAAAAAACGTCACTGCACCGGCTGTAGATTCAACAATGACAGATACAACAAAGCCTAATATATTATGTTCAGTTTTATTTGTATCCAAAAGCAGGGCCTTTTGTGTGAGCCAAAAATCAAACTTATTATGTATAGAATTGACAAACACAAGATTTAGTATTACACTTGTATATGATAAGACAAAGGCGTCTTGAAGTATTATACTTCTAGACGCCTTTTTTGCGTTTAATGGACATTATCTAGTGTGTTTTTTGCTTTTGCTACAATAATTGTCCATTGGTGCCGTAATTAATTACACCAGAATTTGGAGGAGAAACAGACAGAAATGGATACAGATAAACTACATGAGGAGTGCGGAGTCTTTGGAATCTATGAAGAAGAAGGAAGTGGTGTTGCTAAGGACATATATTATGGTCTTATGGCATTGCAGCACAGAGGCCAGGAATCAGCTGGAATATCAGTAAGCGACACTTCTGGACCAATGGGTAATGTTATTACAAAAAAAGGTATGGGACTTGTAAGCGAAGTTATTACCAAGAATGTTTTAAAGGAGTTGGAAGGTAATATTGGAGTTGGTCATGTACGTTATTCCACCAGTGGTGAGAGTAGCATTGACAATGCCCAGCCTATTGCCATGAATTACATCAAGGGAAGTCTTGCTCTTGTTCATAATGGTAATATCGTAAATGCTGATGAATTAAAGGAAAAACAAAAGTATAGGGGAGTTGCTCATTACACATCTTCTGACTCAGAGGTATTAGCATATGAAATAATAGGTGAACGAGTTAAAACACATTCAATTGAAGAAGCTGTAAAAAATGCTGCATTAAGGTTAAGGGGTGGCTTTGCTTGCATAGTTATGAGTCCTAGAAAGCTTATTGCCATAAGAGATCCTCTTGGAATCAAACCCCTTGTGTTAGGTAAAAGAGGTAGTTCCTACATCTTAGCTTCTGAAAGTGCGGCCATTACAACTGTAGGTGGAAAGCTCATAAGAGATATTAAGCCAGGAGAGATTGTTAGTATCACAAGAGAGGGCATTAAGTCGGATGAATCATTGTGCGCTAATAAAAAGGCACATTGTATATTTGAATATATTTATTTCGCAAGAAGCGATTCTGTTATTGATGGAATAGAGGTTAGTCAGGCTCGTAAAAATGCTGGAATTGCTCTTGCACGACTTGATGATGTTGACGCTGATATTGTATGTGGCGTTCCAGATTCTGGACTTCCGGCGGCAGAGGGTTATGCTGAAGAATCAGGGATACCTTTTGCAATAGCATTTTACAAGAATAGTTATATTGGACGAAGTTTCATTAAACCTACTAAGCAGGAGAGAACGGCTGCCGTTCATATGAAGCTTAATGTATTAAAGTCAGTTGTAAAAGGGAAAAGAATTGTTCTAATAGATGATTCTATTGTTCGTGGAACTACTATGAAGCAGATAATAGAGATGCTTAGAAGAGTAGGAGCGAAGGAGGTACATGTAAGAATAAGTTCACCACCGTTCTTATATCCATGTTTCTATGGAACAGATGTCCCTTCTTCGGGACAGCTTATTGCTTCGCATCATTCCACTGAAGAGATAAGAGAGAATATAGGAGCAGATTCACTTGCATATCTTAGAATAGAAGATTTTAAGATTATGGTGGGGGACCTTCCTTTATGCAAAGCATGTTTTGATAATGATTATCCTATATAGGAGGTTCATATGGCAGCATTTGATAGAGTAAAAAGCGGTATAGAAGATTTTGATAAAGCCATTGATAATATTAGATTAGGTGACAATGTTGTATGGCGCGTAAGCAAACTATCACAGTTTAGATTGTTTATGGAGCCATATGTTAATCAGGCATTAGAGGATAAACGCAATATAATTTATTTTCGCTTTGCGTCTCACGAACCGCTTGTGGAAGACTGTGAAGAGATTAAGACAATTAACGTTCCACTCACACATAGGTTTGAAGATTTTACAGTGGCTATCCATAATTATATAGAAAAGGAAGGATATGACGCTTTCTATGTGTTTGATTGTCTCTCTGAGTTGCAGACGGCTTGGGCTACTGATCTTATGATGGGTAACTTTTTTAGGGTGACATGTCCTTTCCTATTTATTCTGGATACAGTTGCCTTCTTCCCGATAATTAGAGGAAAGCATTCTGTTAGTGCAATTAATAAAATCTTAGATACTACTCAGCTTTTCTTCGATGTATTCGAGGATAAGAATAACATTTATGTAAGACCTGAGAAGGTGTGGAACAGAGAATCTGAAACAATGCTTATGCCTCATATATATGAACCTAACACAGGTAGTTTCAAACCAATACTTGATGGTGTTAAGTCAAGCAGATTCTATCAGACATTAGGAAGAGAAAAGCGTTCTTCTATGGAGCATTTCTCTGATTCATGGGATAGATTCTTTAATAAAGCAAGACTAAAGGGCGAGAGCGGAATGGATATATCTGATGACCTTTCGAAAATGTGTAACATCATGATGACAAGAGATACAAAGATGCGCAAAATGGTTAAGAAGCATTTTACAGCAGATGATTATTTCGATGTAAGAAATCACATGGTCGGAACGGGAATGATTGGCGGAAAAGCATGTGGAATGTTACTTGCCAGAGCAATTATTCGAAACAACGAGGAAGATATTGATGAAGTATTAGAGCCCCATGATTCTTTTTATATTGGTTCTGATATGTACTATACATATATTGTTGATAATAACTTGTGGGATATTCGAATAAGGCAGAGAACTGACGAAGGGTATTTTGAAGTTGCTGATGAATTCTCAGATAAACTTATGAGTGGCACATTTTCGCCTGTTATGGAGGAACAGTTTGTAAGGATTATAGAGTACTATGGACAGGATCCTTATATTATTCGCTCCAGCAGTATATTAGAGGATGGATTCGGTAATGCCTTCGCTGGCAAATACGAATCAGTATTCTGTACCAATAGAGGGACACCTCAGGAGAAGCTTGAAGAATTTGAGCATGCAATCAAGGTTGTATATGCAAGTTCCATGAGCCTCTCAGCCCTTGACTATAGAAAAAGGAGAGGGCTAGATAAAAGAGATGAGCAGATGGCACTTCTTGTACAAAGAGTATCAGGATCTCATTATGGCTCTTATTATATGCCTTGTGCAGCAGGTGTTGGATATTCCTATAGTCCTTATAGAGTAATGAAGGATTCTGATCCGAAAGCAGGAATGCTTCGTCTTGTTATGGGACTAGGGACGTCGGCAGTTGATAGAACAGAAGGCTCTTATCCTAGGATAGTTAACCTTGATATGCCTAAGAAGACTTCTTATTCTTCGTCAGCAGACAAGCATAAGTTTTCTCAAGGCAAGTCAGAAGTTATTGATATGAATGAACGCTGCCTTAAGAAATTAACACTTGAAGACATTGAATCGGATTTGCCAGATTATTTGAAGAGAATATTATTAGAGCATGACTATGATGCAGAGCTTCGTCTTCGTGAAATAGGAAGAAATAGGGAGATAGAATTTATATCCTGTGCAGGACTTGTTGATAATGATAAGTTAATGGAACAGATGAAAAGGATGTTAAGATGTATATCTGATGAGTATGAATATCCTATTGATACTGAATTTACCATTAATATATCAGATAACGGAGAATATTCCATTGACCTGTTACAATGCAGACCTTTACAGGTCCAGAAGGCTTCAAAAGGAAGCGCAATGCCTAAGGATATAGATGAGAACAATATCTTCCTTGAATCAAAAGGCGCATCCATGGGAATGTCCAAGGTGTCGAAACTTGATATTATTGTATATGTTGACCCTGTGAATTATTATAATATGCCTTACAAGGAGAAGGACTTTGTTGCCAAGTTAGTAGGCAAGATTAATTGGCATTATCGTGACACTGATAAGAATATGATGTTAATTGTTCCAGGTCGTGTGGGAACTTCCTCACCGGAGCTAGGAGTTCCAACAACATTTGCCGATATAAGTGCATACAGTATTATATGTGAGGTTGAAGAATCCAAGGCAGGCTACAATCCAGAGCTTTCTTATGGAAGTCACATTTTTCAGGACTTAGTAGAAGCTAATATACTATATACTGCCATGTTCAATAATGAGAAGACACTTCACTACAATCCTGACAAGCTTGCAGCATCACCTGATATTATTGACCAGTTCGAGACAAGGGATTCTTTACGGAATATAGTTCACGTCTATGATGTATCTGCATGTGAATACAAGGTTTACAACGACGTCCCTAACGAACATTTATTAATAACATGTTGAAGCCCTGAGAAAAGCTGTCATCTTTAATTCTTTTGCGCTTGAAACGGCATTATCTTTACTTTTTGCGCACCACATGATAAAATAAGTAAAGATTTATAGGAGGGAGACCTATTATGATTTCGTATGAGGGACTTGAGAAGGCGCTGAAGGAAAAAGGAATTGGAAAGACAGAACTGTCTACAGAGTTAGGATTGTCCACACGAACAGTTGCCAAGATAGCAAAGGGAGAAAAGCTTTCTAAGCGTAGCATACAAAGAATCGCTGAGTATCTTGGTGAATCAACAGACACTATAATGAAGGAAATCTCCGACAACAGAATCCTTCAAATACTTCGTGAAGAAAAGGAGATAAATCTATCTGGTGGCCTTTATCATGAACTTCAAGTCAGGATGACATACAATTCCAATCATATTGAGGGAAGTAGACTTTCAGAGGAGCAGACACGATTGATATTTGAGACTAATACTCTTGATGTGGGGGATGGAGTACAGGTGGATGATGTGTTAGAGACCGTACACCATTTTCGAGCGATAGATTATGTAATAGATGTGGCAGAGGATGAACTTACGGAGGACATTATCAAGCACTTACATTATATACTAAAGCATGACACTAAGGACTCCACTCTTGAATGGTTTGCAGTTGGTGATTACAAGAAGAGAGCTAATGTTGTTGGTGGAAAGAAGACTACCAGCCCGTCAGAAGTTAGTAACCAGATGAAGGCTTTGCTACGCGAGTACAATTCCATAGAAAAAGTTGCAATAGAAGATATAATAGCATTTCATGCCAAGTTCGAATACATTCATCCTTTTCAGGATGGAAACGGAAGAGTAGGAAGGCTCATTGCACTTAAAGAATGTCTTCATCACCATATAATACCGTTTATAATAGAAGATTCTAAAAAGAATTATTACTACAGAGGACTTTCTGAATGGCAAAGTGAAAAGGGATATCTTATAGACACATGCCTTGATGGTCATGATACATTTGTAAAGCTGCTTGATATGTTGGAAATATCCCATGACTAAGGATAAAACCACTTGACATATGTATAATATGGTAGTAGAATAATATCGATTTTAATAAGGAATAAGTTTTTATGAAGCAAAGGCGCTTCGAGTAATATACTCGAAGTGCCTATTTTTTTGCTTGAATTTAGGAGGAAGAGTTATGTCTAACGCATTTAAGGAGATTAATGAGAAGGGATTATATAATCCAGAATTTGAACATGACAATTGTGGTATCGGTGCTGTTATTGATATAGAAGGAAAAGCCAGTCACAGTCTTGTTGCAGATGCGCTTTCAATCGTTGAAAACCTTGAGCACAGAGCCGGTAAAGATGCAGAAGGAAAAACTGGTGATGGTGTTGGAATTCTAACCCAGATTCCTCATAAATACTTTGTTAAAGTGATGAAGAAACAGGGTATAGAACTACCACAAAAAAGACAATATGGTGTTGGTATGTTCTTCTTTCCTCAAGATGATCTTGATATGAGACAGGCAAGAACTATGTTCGAGATTATTGTAAGAAAGGCAGGTCTCGAATTACTTGCATGGAGAAAGGTGGCATCTAAGCCAAGTGTATTAGGAACTAAGGCAAAGGAGTGTATGCCAAATATTTATCAGGCCTTTATCGAAAGACCAGAGAATGTGGATAGCGACCTGGATTTTGATAGAAAACTCTATGTTGTAAGACGTGAGTTTGAGCAGAGCTGTGCCAATACATACGTACCTTCCCTTTCATGTAGAACAATAGTGTATAAGGGAATGTTTCTTGTAGGACAGCTTCGCACATTCTTTACAGATCTTCAGGATAAGGACTACGAATCAGCTATAGCAATGGTTCATTCAAGATTCTCAACTAATACAATGCCAAGCTGGAATCGTGCGCATCCTAACAGATTTATTGTACATAACGGCGAGATTAATACAATTAAGGGCAACGCAGACAAGATGCTTGCAAGAGAAGAGACAATGTATACTAATGCATTTTCTTCAGAGGATATGACTAAGGTTCTTCCAGTTATATCACAGAGTGGCTCAGATTCTGCAATGCTTGATAACGTATTAGAATTTCTTGTTATGTCAGGAATGGACCTTCCACTGGCAATGACTATAATGCTTCCAGAACCATGGGCACACAACGAGACATTAACACAGGAAGAGAGAGACTTCTATCAGTACTATGCAACTATGCTAGAACCTTGGGATGGACCTGCATCTATTCTCTTTTCTGATGGCGATGTAATGGGTGCAATACTAGATAGAAATGGTCTTCGCCCATCGAGATATTACATTATGGATGATAATAGACTTATTCTGTCATCAGAAGTAGGTGTGCTTCCTCTTGATGAAAGTCATATCCTTAAGAAAGAGAGACTTCATCCAGGAAAAGTGTTATTAGTAGACACCAAGGAAAAGAAAATAATCTTAGATGACGAAATAAAGGAGAGATATGCTCTTAAGAAACCATACGGAGAGTGGCTTGATAGCAAGCTTATACCTCTTTCTGATATTAAGATTCCTAATAAGAAGGTTCCAAGTATTAAGGGAGATGACCTTAAGAAATTGCAGAAAGCATTTGGCTATACTTGGGAAAACTACAATGATGGTATAAAAGGAATGGCTCTTAATAATAATGAGACAATTGGCTCAATGGGTGTTGATACTCCTATTGCCGCACTCTCAAGTGAATATCAGCCGCTATTCTATTATTTTAAGCAGTTATTTGCACAAGTAACTAATCCTCCAATCGATTCTCTTCGTGAAGAGATAGTAACATCAAGGACGGTTTACATTGGCAAAAACGGTAACCTTTTACAAGAGAAGGAAGATAACTGTCAAGTAATTAAGATTGACAATCCAATCCTTGCAGATCTTGACCTTCTTAAGATTGAAAACATGAACAAGGAAGGCTTCAAGGTGGCTAAGGTGTCCACCCTTTACTATAAATCAACTCCGATGAAACGTGTACTTGATCATCTATTTGTTGAGGTTGACAAGGCATATAGAGAAGGGGCTAATATTTTGATTCTATCTGATAGAGGCGTTGATGAGAATCATGTTGCTATTCCATCACTTCTTGCAGTTGCAGCAGTACATAATCATCTTGTTCAGACTCGTAAATGTACTGCAATGTCTCTTATTCTAGAATCGGGTGAACCTTGTGAAGTGCATCATTTTGCAACACTTCTTGGATATGGTGCAAGTGCAGTTAATCCATATCTTGCCCATGCGACTATAGAAGAATTAGTAGAAGAAGATTTACTTGATAAAGATTATTATGCAGCAGTAAAGGATTATGACAATGCAATTTTGTTTGGCATTGTTAAGATTGCATCTAAGATGGGTATTTCAACAATTCAGTCATACCAAGGAAGCAAGATATTTGAGTGTATAGGTATATCAAGTGAAGTTATAGATACATATTTCCCAGGAACAGTTAGTCGAATCGGAGGAATCTCATTAGAAGATATAGGTAAGTCAGTAGACAGACAACATAGTAGAGCATTTGACCCACTTGGTCTTCCTACGAATCTTGAACTTACAGCCCTTGGTCGTCATAAGAGCAGAAGTCAGGGTGAGCATCACAGATATAATCCTAAGACGATTCACATGCTCCAGACGGCAACAAGAGAAGGAGATTATGAGAAGTTCAAGCAGTATACTGATATGGTCAATCAGGAAACTACAGGATATATAAGAAGTTTCCTAGACTTCGACTACCCAGAACACGGAATATCAATTGATGAAGTTGAAAGTGTTGATGATATAGTTACAAGATTTAAGACAGGAGCTATGTCTTATGGTTCAATTTCAGAGGAAGCTCATCAGACTCTTGCCATAGCAATGAATCATTTGCATGGCAAGTCAAATAGTGGTGAGGGTGGAGAGAGCGATGAACGTATACTTTCACGCGGTAGTGATAATGACAGATGTTCTGCTATAAAGCAGGTGGCTAGTGGAAGATTTGGAGTGACAAGTAGATACCTGACTAGTGCGAGAGAAATCCAAATTAAAATGGCTCAAGGTGCAAAACCTGGTGAGGGAGGACATTTGCCTGGTAAAAAGGTCTACCCTTGGATTGCGAAAACCAGACATTCAACTCCTGGTGTAAGTCTGATTTCGCCTCCACCTCATCATGATATTTATTCAATAGAGGATTTGGCGCAGCTAATATATGATTTGAAATGTGCTAATAAAAATGCGCGAATATCCGTTAAACTTGTATCGGAATCAGGAGTAGGTACTGTTGCAGCTGGTGTTGCAAAGGCTGGCGCAGGTGTAATCCTAATCTCTGGATATGATGGAGGAACAGGTGCAGCCCCTCTTTCATCAATTCATAATGCAGGTCTTCCTTGGGAACTTGGACTTTCTGAGACGCACCAGACTCTTATAGCTAACGGCCTTAGAAATAAGGTTGTAATTGAGACAGATGGAAAATTAATGAGTGGAAAGGACGTTGCTATTGCAGCAATTCTTGGAGCAGAAGAATTTGGATTTGCTACAGCGCCTCTTATTACACTTGGTTGCGTAATGATGAGAGCTTGTCAATCAGATACATGTCCTATGGGTGTAGCTACTCAGAATCCTGAACTAAGAAAAAGATTTAAAGGTAAACCAGAATACGTTGAAAACTTCATGAGATTTATTGCTCAGCAACTCCGAGAAATCATGAGTGAGTTAGGGGTTAAATCAATCGAGGAATTAGTT
Source organism: uncultured Lachnospiraceae bacterium (assembly GCA_900315945.1). Lineage (GTDB taxonomy): Bacteria > Bacillota > Clostridia > Lachnospirales > Lachnospiraceae > RUG191. The sequence continues at coordinate 10,511 of ONAZ01000026.1, forward strand.
GGAAGAACAGACCTTCTTCGTGTCAAAGAATCAATTGATACAACAGATGTTAAGCTTGATCTGTCAAGAATACTTATGAAGGATTTTGATAAGACGCTTTCTCACAGTCCTAAGAATCTATACGATTTTGAGTTAGAGAAAACAAAAGACGAAAGCGTATTACTTGCATCAGAAGATATTAGGAAAGCTATTAAACTTGGTAAGAAGGCAAAAGCAAGTGTAAAACTTCAAAGTGTTGATAGAACATTTGGAACACTTCTTGGTGCAGAGATTACAAGAAATAATGAGGAGGGACTTAAAGAGGACACTATAACAGTTAATTGTACTGGAGCAGGTGGTCAGAGTTTTGGAGCATTTATTCCTAAGGGCCTCACCCTTAATCTTGTTGGTGACAGTAATGATTATTTCGGTAAAGGATTATCTGGTGGTAAGTTAATTGTTAAGGCTCCGAAGGAAGCGAAATACAATCCTCATGAGAATATTATTGTTGGAAATGTTGCATTGTACGGAGCAACAAGCGGTAAAGCTTTTGTCGCAGGTATGGCAGGTGAACGTTTCTGTATAAGAAATTCTGGTGCTATTGCATGTGTGGAAGGTGTAGGCGAACATGGATGTGAATATATGACAGGTGGTGTTGCCGTAATACTTGGACCAACAGGCAAGAACTTTGCAGCAGGAATGTCAGGCGGTGTTGCCTATGTCTTAGACGAACAAAGTAAGCTTTATAAGAACCTTAATAAGCAACTTGTATCTATGGAAAATGTGGAATCAAAGGTGGACAAGGAAGAGCTTAAGTCAATTATAGAAGAACATGTAGCACTGACAGATTCAATTAAAGGAAAAGAGATTCTAGAAGATTTTGAGAATAGTGTAAAACATTTTAAAAAGATTATTCCAGCTGATTATAAGGTGATTATGAAAGAAATAGCTCATCAAAAAGAGCATGGTGCAGACGATGAAACTGCTAAGATTGAGGCGTTCAAAGTAGTTGTGGGAGGTAATAAATAATGGGTAAGACAACTGGATTCTTAGAATATGACAGAATTGACGGGCCTGTAAGGGCAGAAGAGGACAGAATCAAAGATTTTAAAGAATTTCATGAAGCTTTACCTCTTACAAAACAACGTGAACAGGCATCAAGGTGTATGAATTGTGGAATACCTTTTTGCCAGGCAGGTGAATTAATATCAGGAATGGTATCAGGATGTCCTCTTAATAATCTTGTACCTGAAGTAAATGACCTTGTATATAGAGGTAGAATGGAAGAGGCATATAAGAGACTATCTGTTACTCATAGTTTTCCTGAATTTACAAGTAGAGTATGTCCTGCTTTATGTGAAGCTGCCTGTACATGTGGATATCAAGATGGAAGTGTATCTACCAAAGAAAACGAAAAAGCTGTTATAGAATATGCTTATGCAAATAATCTTGTTGAAGAGATTACACCATCTGTTAGAACAGGTAAGAAGGTAGCAGTAATTGGAAGTGGCCCATCTGGTCTTGCCACAGCACAGCTTCTTAACAGACGTGGCCATGAGGTTACAGTGTACGAAAGAAGGGACAGAGTAGGTGGATTACTTTGTTATGGTATTCCTAATATGAAGCTGGACAAATCGCTAATTGACAGACGAGTTAAGTTAATGGAAGAAGCTGGAGTTACTTTCAAAGTAAATGTTGATGTAGGCAAGGACATTACTGCGTCAGAACTGAAGAAGGAATACGATAGCATAGTACTTGCATGTGGCGCATCTAATCCAAGAGATATTAAGGCACCTGGACGTGAGGCAAAGGGAATAAGATTTGCAGTTGATTTCTTAACAGAAGTTACAAAGACGTTACTAGATAGTGACTTCAAGAAAGTCCCAACTAATCTTGCCAAGGATAAGGATGTAATTATTATCGGCGGTGGAGATACTGGAAATGATTGTTGTGGTACATGTATTAGATTAGGTGCTAAAAGTGTAACACAGCTTGAGATGATGCCTAAGCCATCAGAAGAAAGATTACCATCAAACCCATGGCCAGAATGGCCTAGAATCCTTAAGGTGGATTATGGTCAGGAAGAGTCCATATATAAGTTCGGACATGACCCAAGAATCTATCAGACTACTGTTAAGGAGTTTATTAAGGACAAGAAGGGTAACCTTAAAGAAGTAGTATTAGTTAAGCTTGAGTCTAAAAAGGATGAGAAGACAGACAGATTCATGATGGTTCCAATTGAAGGAACAGAAGAGACAGTACCATGTCAACTTGTATTAATTGCAGCAGGATTTCTTGGAAGCGAAAAGTATGTTACCGACGACTTCAAAGTAGAACTTGACGGTAGAACTAATGTTAAGACAGAAGGCGACAAGCATTCCTCATCTCAGCCTAATGTCTATGCAGCAGGAGATGTTCGAAGTGGACAATCTCTGGTAGTAAGAGCCATAGCCGACGGCCGAAAAGCAGCCAGAGAAGTGGACTTGGCACTTATGGGCTACACCAACTTGTAATACGATTATTGAGGAACAAAGTGTGTAGCTTAGCTTATCTGCATTATGTATAATATATTGTATAGCGAGTGCTTCAAATTATAAGACTTATGGCTGAAGCCTTGTGTCAAGTTTAGAAAATACGCCAATTAAGTCATTAAGGGAATTTCGTGACAGGGATGTCACGAAAAGGAGGTCACCGACTGGATGGAGGATTGACCTCCGGTTCCCGACAAGGCTTATTAGAACACAAGAGCTTAATTGGCAGCATTTTCTTAACGAAGTCACACCAGCGAAGCTATAAGAATTATAATTAGAAGCACTAGATATACACTAAATAATAAGGAGTAAATCATGGCAACAATTAATAAGAATTTTACTAAGCTACCAGGTAGCTATCTCTTCTCAACAATCGCTAAGAAGGTTAATGAATTTGAGAAAGCAAATCCAGATGCTAAGATAATAAGACTTGGCATAGGTGATGTAACAAAACCTATTGCACCAAGTGTCATCAAAGCACTTCATAGTGCTGTTGATGAAATGGCAAATGCAGATACATTTAAAGGTTATGCACCTGATCTTGGTTATGCATTTCTTAGAGAAAAAATTGCTATGTACGATTATAAGGACAGGGGTTGTGACGTAAATGCTGATGAGATATTCGTCTCAGATGGAGCAAAATGCGACTGCTCCAACATCCAGGAAATCTTCGGTCTCGACAATACTATCGGCGTATGTGATCCAGTATATCCTGTATATGTTGACTCTAATGTTATGGCCGGAAGAACAGGAGATTATAATAGTAAGACAGATAGATTTGATAATGTAATTTATATGCCATGTAATTCAGATAATGGTTTTGTTCCCGAACTTCCTGATAAGGCTCCAGATCTTATATATCTATGCTTTCCTAATAATCCAACAGGTGCTGTTATTAGTAAGGACAGATTGCAAGAATGGGTAGATTATGCAATTAAGAATAATAGTGTGATTCTATATGATAGTGCATATGAGGCATTCATTTCAGAAGAAAATGTTCCTCATAGCATTTATGAGTGTGAGGGCGCAAGAAAATGTGCTATTGAATTTCGATCATTTTCTAAGACAGCAGGATTCACAGGGCTGAGACTTGGCTATACCGTTGTACCTAAGGATCTTATGGTAGAAGGTGTGGCGCTTCATGGACTTTGGGCAAGAAGACATGGAACGAAATACAACGGAGCCCCATATATTGTTCAGAAGGCTGGCGAGGCTGTATATTCTCCAGAAGGACAAAGAGAGATTAGAGAGAACATTTCCTATTATATGGAAAATGCGAAAATAATACTTGATGGCGTAAAAAAAGCCGGATTCGAAGCATATGGTGGAGTTAATGCACCTTATATCTGGCTTAAGACTCCAAGTGATATGACAAGCTGGGAATTCTTTGACTATTTATTAGAGAAAGCTTGTGTAGTCGGAACACCGGGAGTTGGCTTCGGCCCAGAAGGCGAGAACTACTTTAGACTAACTGCATTCGGTAATAGAGAAAATACTATTAAGGCTATCGATAGAATTAAGAAATTATAGACTAAATATCATCTAGCATATAAACATGTTTTCTGAAACATTGAACGAAAGGAGACAATATGACAAAATATATTTTCGTAACAGGTGGTGTTGTTTCAGGACTGGGCAAAGGTATTACAGCCGCATCCCTTGGTCGACTCCTTAAGGCACGAGGCCTGAAAGTTGCAGCACAAAAACTTGACCCTTATATTAATGTTGACCCTGGAACAATGAGTCCCTATCAGCATGGAGAAGTATACGTTACAGAAGACGGTGCTGAGACAGACTTAGATCTTGGCCATTATGAAAGATTTATTGATGAGAATCTAACGAAGTATTCCAATCTTACATCAGGTAAGGTTTACTGGAATGTCCTTAATAAAGAGAGAAGAGGGGAATATCTTGGATCCACTGTGCAGGTTATTCCTCATATAACTAACGAAATAAAAGAATTTGTATATAGAGCAGGAGAAGAGACTGATGCTGACGTTGTAATAACTGAGATTGGCGGTACCATTGGTGATATAGAATCCCAGCCTTTTTTAGAAGCTGTACGTCAGATTTCCTTAGAGAAAGGTAAGGAGAATAGTCTCTTTATTCATGTCACCCTTGTTCCTTTTCTGCATGGTTCTAATGAACACAAATCTAAACCTACTCAACATTCTGTCAAGGAACTACAGGGAATGGGTATAAAGCCAGATATTATAGTTCTTCGTTGTAATGAACCCTTAGATGAAAGCATTTTCAAGAAAATCTCAATGTTTTGCAATGTAAAAGAAGATTGCGTTATAGAAAACAGAACTTTAGACAGTCTCTATGGTGCACCGCTTATGCTAGAAAAGAGTAATTTCTCTGAAGTTGTGTGTCGTGAACTTGGCATTAGTAATACTATGTCAGACCTTAGGGAATGGAAGGAACTTGTTAATAAGATTAATGGACTTACAGGAGAAATAACTATAGGTCTTGTTGGTAAATATGTGCAGCTTCATGACGCATATCTTTCTGTGGCAGAAGCCCTTTCTCACGCAGGATATAACTGTAATACCCACATTAATATTGACTGGATAGACTCAGAAGAGTTAGATGAAGATAACTATGTTGAAAGATTAAGTAAAGTGTCAGGAATTATTGTCCCGGGAGGATTTGGTGATAGAGGAGTAGAGGGTATGATTCTTTCTGCGCGATATGCAAGAGAAAACAATATCCCTTACTTTGGAATATGCCTTGGTATGCAGATTGCAGTAATAGAATATGCTAGAAATGTTGCAGGTATAGTTGATGCATGTTCAGGAGAATTTCATAATCCGAGCGACAATAAAGTTATAGATTATATGCCAGGACAGAGCGATGAAGTAGAAAAGGGCGGAACATTAAGACTTGGAAGTTATCCATGTTGTATTAAATCTGATACTTTGATGGAAGAGTGCTATAATAGTCTAGAAGTGTCTGAGAGACATAGACACAGATATGAATTCAATAATGATTATAGGGATGTGCTAGAGGATGCAGGATTAGTACTATCTGGAATATCTCCAGATGGAAATCTTGTGGAGACAGTAGAAGTAAGAAATCATCCGTTTTATATTGGAGTCCAGTTCCATCCGGAATTTAAATCAAGACCTAACAGACCACATCCTTTATTTAAAGGTTTTATTGAAGCGGCAGTTAAGGGAGGCTGTAAATAGTGATATTAGATAGAAAACTTATTCTAGAAGACGGAACTTATTATGAAGGCATAGGATTTGGAGCAAATAAAGAGGTTGTATGCGAGATAGTATTTAATACATCAATGGCTGGATATCAGGAGATATTATCAGATCCCTCTTATACAGATCAGGCAATTGTTATGTCATATCCATTAATTGGCAATTATGGTATATGCGAAGAAGATTTCGAAAGTAAGATGATAGGAGCTTCTGCTCTTATAGTAAGAGATATTAACGATAATCCATCTAACTTCCGTTATACAAAATCCGTACCAGAGCTACTTGAAGAAGCAGGGGTGCCAGGAATATCAGGAATTGATACAAGGAAGCTCGTAAGAAGCATAAGAGATCATGGTTCTAGAAGGTGCATTATAACAGATATTAATACACCAATAGAAAAGGGGGTGTCCAAGATATTGGACACACCACTACCTCATGATGCAGTAAGAAGAGTTAGCTGCAAGAAGAGATATTATTCTAGAACATCTAATCCCGTATACAATGTAGTGGCAATTGATTGTGGAATGAAGACTAATATTGTTCGCATGCTTAATGATAATAGATGTAATGTGACGGTTGTTCCATTTAATACAAGTAGCGACGACATAATGGCACTTAATCCTGACGGACTTTTTATATCTAATGGACCGGGGGATCCTACTGATGTACCAGAAGTAATAGATACCCTGAAAGAATTGAAGGGCAAAGTTCCAATGTTTGGAATCTGTCTTGGACATCAGCTTATAGCTTTATCTTATGGAGCAACAACATATAAGCTTAAGTTTGGCCATAGAGGTGGAAATCATCCTGTTAGAGATGTGAGAACAGGTAAGATTGAGATTACCAGTCAGAACCATAGTTATGCTGTTCTAGACAAGTCCTTAGAAGGAAAGGAAATTAGTGTATCACATATTAATATATTAGATAATACTGTAGAAGGACTTTATAGTGAGAAGAATAAGGTGTTCTCTGTGCAATATCATCCGGAGAGTGCGCCAGGTCCTTGTGACAGTAAATATTTGTTTGGTAAGTTCACTGAACTTATGAAGAGGAGTAAATAATATGCCAAAGAGAACTGATATTAAGAAAGTACTTGTTATAGGCTCGGGACCAATTGTTATAGGACAGGCAGCAGAATTTGATTATGCTGGAACACAAGCTTGTCTTGCCCTTAAAGAAGAAGGATATGAAGTTGTTCTTGCTAATTCTAATCCTGCTACAATAATGACAGATAATTCTATTGCTGATAAGGTGTATATGGAGCCTTTAACTCTAGAATATATGGCAAGGATATGCCGTCACGAGAGGCCGGATGCTTTACTTCCAGGTATTGGAGGACAGACAGGTCTTAATCTGTCCCTGCAATTATATGATAAGGGTGTATTAGATGAGTGCGAGATAGAGCTTCTTGGAACTGATGCAGCAAGTATTAGAAGAGCAGAAGATAGAGAAGAGTTCAAAGAATTATGTGAAATGCTTGGAGAACCTGTAGTTCCATCTATTATTGCTAATACTTTAGAAGAAGGACTTAAGGCAGCAGAAGATATAGGGTATCCTGTAATTCTTCGTCCTGCATTTACTCTTGGTGGAACAGGTGGCGGCTTTGCTAGTGATGAAGAAGAGATGACAAGAATGATGAAGAATGCCCTCTCCTTATCTCCCGTCCACCAGGTATTAGTTGAGAAATCGATTAAAGGTTATAAAGAGATAGAATATGAAGTAATACGAGATGCAAACGATACAGCTATTACTGTATGTAATATGGAGAATCTCGACCCGGTTGGTATTCATACAGGAGATTCTATTGTTGTGGCTCCAAGTCAGACCCTTACTAATAAAGAATATCATATGCTTAGAGACAGTGCTTTGTCTATAATTAGAGCTCTTGAGATTAAGGGAGGATGTAATGTTCAATTTGCCCTTGATCCTGAATCCTTTAACTATTATGTAATCGAGGTTAATCCAAGGGTGTCACGTTCTTCAGCCCTTGCTTCTAAAGCCAGCGGATATCCTATTGCAAGGGTATCGGCTAAGATTGCAGTTGGGATGAATCTTGATGAGATAGAACTTGCTAATACACCTGCATGTTTTGAGCCTACTCTTGATTATGTCATAACTAAGATGCCACGATTTCCATTTGACAAATTCACTTTGGCGTCTAATGTCTTATCTACACAAATGAAGGCGACTGGAGAGACAATGAGTGTAGGAAGGACTATGGAAGAGAGTCTCCTTAAGGCAATTAGATCTCTTGAAGATGGTAAGAATCATATACATCTTGAGAAGTTTGATGTAGCCAGTCTCTCTGATACAGGAGATAAGAAGGAAGCAATTGATAAGCTTCTTAAGTACATAGAAGAAGGAACAGATGATAGATTATATGCTATATCAGAGCTTCTTTGGCTTGGAGTTGATCCACAAGTTATCTATACAAGAACTAAGATTGATATGTTTTTCCTTGATAAGATTAAGAGGATAGTTGACTTTGAAGTTCGATTAGAGGAAGAAGGAAAGAATAGCAATGGTTCATTAGATAGAGAACTTCTTATGGATGCAAAGAGAATGGGATTCTCTGATTCATATATAGCTGAATTAATTGGATGTAGCGAAGACGATATATGGATGCTTCGCAAGAAATATAACATTTACCCAGTGTACAAGATGATTGATACTTGTGCTAGCGAATTCGAGAGTTATGTACCATACTTTTATTCCACATATGAAGATGAGAATGAATCTGTGGTGTCAGATAATAAGAAAATAGTTGTGCTTGGCTCTGGACCAATTAGAATTGGACAAGGAGTAGAGTTTGACTATTCCACTGTTCACGCAGTGAAGACAATTCATGAGATGGGCTATGAAGCCATTGTAATTAATAACAATCCTGAAACTGTATCTACTGATTATACAACTGCAGATAAGCTTTATTTTGAGCCTCTTACAATAGAGGATATTATGAATATTATTGACTTAGAGAAACCAGAGGGAGTTATAGTATCCCTTGGCGGTCAGACAGCAGTTAACCTGGCTGATTCCCTAGAAGAACGCAGTGTTAATATAATTGGTACAGATACTAAGGCCATATTTAAAGCAGAGGATAGAGATGCTTTTGAAAATGTTATAAAGGAACTTAAAATACCACAACCAGAGGGAGTGGCTGTAACTAATATACCTGATGGAATTAAAGCGGCATCTAAGATAGGATATCCTGTATTGGTAAGACCATCATTTGTTCTTGGTGGTCGAGCAATGGAGATAGTTGCCAACGAAGAAATGCTTAGTCATTATCTTAAGAATGCAGTTGAAGTTGATAAAGACAAGCCGGTACTTGTTGATAAATACATTGTTGGTAGGGAAGTAGAAGTAGATGCAGTATGTGATGGTAGAGACGTATTCTTGCCTGGAATAATGGAGCTAGTTGAGCGTACAGGTGTTCATTCAGGCGACAGTATGAGTGTATATCCACCATTTTCCATTTCTGAAAATGTTAAGAAGAAAATCTGGGATTATACTAAGAAACTGGGAATAGGAATAGGTATTGTAGGTCTATATAATATACAGTTTATAGTAGATGATGAAGACAATGTATATATTATAGAAGTTAATCCAAGAGCCTCAAGGAGTGTGCCATTTCTATCCAAGTCAACAGGTGTTGCATTAGTTGATATTGCAACGAAAGTAATGCTTGGAGAGAGTCTAGAGAGTCAGGGCTATGCAGATACCATATTACCTGAAAAGGATTTCTGGTATGTAAAAGCTCCTGCGTTCTCATTTGCTAAATTAAATGGAATGGATGCATATCTTTCACCAGAGATGAAATCAACTGGAGAAGCAATAGGATATGACAAGAGCCTGAAACGTGCCTTATACAAGGCACTACAAGCTTCTGGAATCAAGATGAAGGAATATGGAACTGTTGTAGTAACTTTAGCAGATGAAGATAAAGAAGAGGCATTGCCACTTATTGAGAGATTCTATGAGCTTGGATTTAATGTAGAAGCTACTATTGGTACAGGAACATTTCTTAAGGAACATGGCATAAGAACTAGAATAAGAGGCAAGATTAGTGATGGTAGTGATGAGATTCTTGATGCAATCAAGGCTGGATATGTAAGTTATATTATTAATACAAGGGCAATTCTTTCTGGAATACATTATAGTGATGGCGTGGAGATTAGACGTTGTGCTATTATGAATGGTGTTACAATGTTTACATCATTAGATACAGTTAGAATACTTCTTGATGTATTAGAAGATATTTCCCCAAGAATTAGTGTGATATAAGGAGATTAATATGCAATATTCATATGAAGATGTAATAAGTTATATTGAGGATGAAGACGTTAAGTTTGTTCGTCTTGCTTTTCGTGATGCTTATGGAGTGCAGAAGAATTTGTCCATTCTATCTAGTGAGATAAGTAAGGCGTTTAAAGAGGGGATTCCTGTTAGTGCTAAGGAAATTGCAGGCTTTTTTGATTGCCCTTATGCGTCTTTGTATCTTAAGCCAGATCCAGATACTATGGCAATTCTTCCTTGGAGACCGGATAGTGGTAAGGTGCTTAGAATGTTCTGTGATATGTACACCCCTGATGGTGAAGTATATATCTCGGATACTAGAGCTATTCTTATTAACGCAGTTAACGAAGCTGCATCACAGGGTATTGAATTTCGATTTGGTAACGAGACTGAATTCTATCTCTTTAATAGAGAGGAAGATGGTACGCCAACAAGAATTCCATATGATAATGCAGGTTATATGGACATAGCTCCTTTAGATAAATGTGAAAATGTAAGACGAGAGATTTGTCTGACCATTGAAAGAATGGGACTTAGACCTGAGAGATCTCATCATGAGAGGGGACCTGGACAAAATGAGATTGATTTTCATTATGGAAAGCCTCTTAAAGCAGCAGACCAGATGACAACATTTAAGATGGTTGTTAATACATTAGCTGATAGATATGGCCTCACTGCGGATTTCTCTCCTATGCCACTTAAAGGAAAGCCAGGCAATGGCTATCATATTAATATATATGCAGTGGATAAGGATGGTAATGATGTTGTAACCTACGTAGCAGCAGGTATAATTGATAAGATTAGAGAGATTACAATCTTCTTAAACCCATCAGAAGATTCTTATTCAAGACTTGGTAATAATACGGCACCAGATAAGGTTAATTGGTCAAGTGAAGGAGAAGCGGAACTTATATACATTGAAACATGTAACGGCAGAACTAAGGTGGAACTTCGCTCTCCTGATGCATCATGCAACCCTTATCTTGTGTACGCATTACTTATTAAAGCAGGACTTGAGGGAATCAATAATAAACTTAGCCTCCCAGAAGAAAAGTCAGAATCTGCACTTCTTCTTCCAAGTTCAATAAAGGAAGCAAGTAAATTAGCGATTGAAAGCGATTTTGTTAATTCCATAGTTCCAAAGGGCATTATAGACGAGTATACACTAGGCTAGGAGGATTCATATGTCCAGAAAATCAGATATTTATCACTCTATTCTGATTGTTTCTTCTTCGGATCATTTTAATTCTAAGATTAAGAAATATCTTACGGGTTTTATAACTATTGATATCAAGAAGAGTGTCTCTCTTGCTAGAAGATGTATTATTGAGAAATACTATGACATTATAGTAATTAATGCGCCTCTTCAAGATGAGTCCGGAATTGAATTTGCCTTTGACTCAATTGAGAAAAGTAATGCCTCGGTGCTATTTGTATCCCCTAGAGAAGTATATGAAGATGTTCTTGAAAATGTGACTGACAAGGGTATACTCGCTATCACAAAGGATATGGTAGATAGCAGGTTAGACAAGGCTATAAGATATCTTATAGCAGTTCAGAATCGAGTTCATAGATTAGAGCAAAAGACTTTAACTCTTGAAGAGAAGATGGAAGAGATACGAATTGTTAATAGAGCAAAACTTATTCTTGTAGAGCAAAGAAACATGACTGAAGATGAAGCACATGCATATATTGGGAAATGCGCTATGGATAATGGCGTATCAAGAAGGCGTATTGCAGAAGATATCATAAATTAACCTTGATTAAACTACATATTATGGGGTAAAATAATAAGAGTAAGGGTTTTTCTAGTTTTATTACTAGTCAGGTGAAGGTTATGACTGAATTAAACAACACTGGGTTGTTAATTTGTATTGAATTATTTTTATTCTGTATTCTTATACTAACAGTATTATTTATATATACTATTAGGTTTATTAAGCGTGAGCAATTTAAGACTAGCAGATTTATTCTTGCTGTTAATCTTTGCTACGGCATTGTCGTTGATGTGGATCTAATAAATGCTGTATTCACATGGTCTCCAACCGAATATATTGGCTTGTCATATGGTCTTAATGCAATAAGATATACTGCATATGTTTTAGCTGCTTTATTCTGGTTCTTATATTGTCAGAGAGAATTTAAATCAAGACTTTTTTCTAAGAAAATATTTGTGGCACTTACATGTATTCCGGCTGCTATTGCTGTAGCCTTTATTTTAATTAGCCCATTTAATGGAATAGCATATTCTATTACAGAATTAGGTGTTACAAGAGGGCCATATTATGTTGTTATTCAGCATTCAGCATATACATATATTGGTGCCGCATCTTTATTCGCATTTCTTCGTATTTTCCGTACTAAAGACAAGGACGAGAGGAAGAAAAACTGGTCAGTTATTATATTCGCTCTTCCTATAATTATATCTGACATTCTTCAGACAATAACTGGATATCCATTCCTTTGCGTTGGCGTATCAATAGCACTTACATTGGTATTTGCTAATCTTATTATTGAAGTACGTTTTAAGAATCAGCAGAAGGAATTCTTGAGAAAACAACGTAGAGATGCTCTTGTTAGCGGACTTACAGAGGATTATGAGGGTGTGTTCATAATTGATGTTGATAAGGATACTATTAAGAGCGTACGTGTAAGTGAAGCGTATAAGAAGATATTTGATTATACTGATGGAGAGAAGAATTACAGCAAGCGAATGGTAGAAGCAGCTGGTCAATATATGCTCGATGAAGACAGAGAGGAAAACTATAATAAGTTTCGTCTTGAAAATGTATGGCAGAAATTACAGGAAAATATGTCTTTTGCCCTGTCATATAGAATTATGAGCATAAATAATGAGGAACTATATTATAGAGCTAAGTTTGTCCGATTGCAAGACAAAGATGCAAGAAGATTTCTTCTTGGTTTTAGAAATGTAGATTCTGAAATGAGAAGTGAATTAGAGTTAGAGAAACTTCGTGAAGAGAAAGCTATTAGAGAGCAGACTTCAATGCTTCAGTCAATAATAGAGGCTATGACGTCTGAATATGTCATGTTGGCTACACTTAACCTTGATACTGGCGACATGGATAAATATAGAATAAGTGATAGATATAAGGCTTATATGAACTTTGAGCATACTGTAAAGGAATACAGTACCTTAGTTGTATTCTTTGCAGACAGGTTCGTTGAGAAGGATTATCGTGAAGCATTCATAAGGGAAATGAATGCTGATACTATAGTTGAGTGCCTACAAGAAAGAGACATTTATTCTATTAGGTTTAAACTCGTTGATGTTGAGAGATGGTATGAAGTTAATATGGCTCAGTACGATGAAGTTAACAGAACAGTTGTAATTGGCGCAAGAAATATTGATGAAGTTGTTAAGGCAGAACAACATAGAGAAGAGCTTGCGAAAGAACTTGAAGATGCAAGACAACTTCAGTTTATTGCTGGTCTTACACAAGACTTTGACTGTGTATCTTACATTGATGTGGAGAATGATTTCTTCGAGACATTCTATAGAACAAGTCCAGTATTCTATAACAGAATACCTGACTGTGCAAAGGGAGTTGGCTTTAGAATAAGAATTAAGGCATATTCAGATATATTTGTTGTTCCAGAAGATAGAGAGAAGTTCTTGCAGGAAGTGGATACTGATAATCTTGTTGAGAAATTATCAGATAAAAATGTGTATTTCCTTAATTTCAAGATCTCTGTTGATGATGTTATTAGGCATTATCAGATTAAGTTCATTGCTAACAGGGTTGAAGGTAAATTACGTGGTATTATTGCCGGATTCCATGATGTAGATGACGAGATGAAGGAAGAATTGAAGAGACAGGAGATTCTTGAGAATGCTAGGCAAGTTGCTGAAGAAGGTAATAGAGCAAAGACATTGTTCCTTTTCAATATGAGTCACGACATAAGAACTCCTATGAATGCAATAATGGGCTTTACTAATATTGCTCTTAAGAATATCGATAATAGAGACAGGGCTATAGATGCTCTTAATAAGACTCAGGAATCTAGCAAAGTACTTCTTGATCTTATTAATCAAATTCTTGATATGAGTCGTATTGAGAGTGGTAAGGTTGTCCTTGCCGAGGACAAAGCCGATATGTATAATTTCGGCAAAGATGTGCTTCCAATGCTTGAGGAATTAGCAAGGGATAAGGATATTGATTTTAGATATAATATTAATTATATAAAGGACGAGTATGTTACTTTAGATAGAACAAGGATTAACGAAGTTCTTGTTAATATTATTGGTAATGCTATTAAATATACCCAGAATGGTGGAGAAGTTACAACAAATGTAAGACAACTAGAATACGACAAAGAAGATTATGGTTTATATGAGATAGAAGTTAGTGATAATGGCTTTGGTATGTCTAAAGAATTCCTAGGTCATATGTTCGAGAATTTCTCTCGTGAAGAATCGGCCGCTAAGAGTGGAATTCAGGGAACGGGTCTTGGACTTCCTCTTTGCAAGAAAATAATTGACCTTATGAATGGAACTATTGAAGTTGAAAGTGAGGAAAATGTTGGTTCAACATTTACAATAACAGTACCATTCGAAAAGATTGGAAAAGACTCTATAAGAGATGATGAATTTGCTACAGATGTGGAATATGACTTTGAAGGCAAGAGAATTCTTCTTGTTGAAGATAATGAACTTAACAGGGAGATAGCTATAGATATTCTGAGAGAAGATGGCTTTGAAGTAGAAGAGGCAAGAGATGGAAGAGAAGCCATTGATATGGTTAAGAGATATGGCGAAGAATACTATGATTACATTCTTATGGATATAAGAATGCCTGTTATGGATGGATATGAGGCAACTAAGTATATCAGGGGATTCTGCAGTAAGAGACATATTCCTATTATTGCATTATCTGCAAATGCTTTTGAAGAAGATAGGGCAAAATCAATTAAAGTTGGAATGGATGATCATGTGGCGAAACCAATTGAAATTGATAAGCTTAAGAAGACGCTTGCAAGGTTCTTATAATTAGAGGGGTAGATATGAAGTATTTTAATACTTGTGAAATTAAAGATAGCATACTTAATGATTCAAGCATTGGGCTATGGTATATTGACTTGGTGGAGGGTGAGAAACCTAAGATGTATGCAGATGACAATATGCTTATGCTTCTCGGTTATTCTCCTAGTGAAGGTGATGATTTATTGCCAGAAGATGTATATGAGAGATGGTATTCTAATATTGAAGAGAATCATCTTGAAATAATAGATGATACTATAAATAAGATGAAGCAGGGCAATCATGCTGAAGTTCAATATCCATGGAATCATCCTACCTTTGGAACCATATATGTTAGATGTGGAGGAAATGTTGATAGAACATATACAAAAGGTCTTAGATTCATGGGCTTTCATCAGGATATTACTAATCTTGTGCATTTGCAACAGCAACAAGACCAGACTAAGACTGAAAGCGCATATAAAGAAAATGTAAGATATATGTCGATAGCTTCTGTTCTTAGTAAGAAATACGATGTAATATACTACATCAATCTTGATAATGACAGATATATAGAATTCAACGTATCTGGAGAATTTAGAAGGCTCGCTCTTGATATTTCCGGCAACAATTTCTTCGATGAATGTGCCGAGAATCTTAAGAGGGTATGTTACAAGGATGATCTTGAGAAAATGTCTATCCTCACAAATAAAGAGGTACTTCTTAATAGACTTGGATTTGATGAATTCAAATCCCTAGAGTACAGGCTTGTAATTCAAGGAAGGCCAACTTTCTACAGAGTTGAGGCAGTAAGACCATCTAAGAATAAGAATCATATAATTATTGCATCAACTAATATTAATAAAGAAGTTGTTGATAGGAATAAATATCAACAACAGTTATCTAATGCTTTACATGTTGCAGAGAAGGCTAATAATGCAAAATCAACATTCCTCTTTAATGTAAGTCATGATATGAGAACTCCGCTAAATGTTATTAAGGGCTTTAGTGATATTGCTATTAATAACATGAACGACAAGGAACGTGTTCTTGATTGTTTGGATAAGATTAATAATGCAAGTGAACATTTACTTCGCCTTGTTAATGATGTCCTTGATATGAGTAATATTGAGAGCGGTCATCTTGAGATTGTTGAAGAAAAGGTTGATCTTGTTTCTGCATCAGAAGAAGTCAACTCTATGATAAAGTATCTTGCTACATCGAAGAACATAAGCTATGTAACAAAATACGATATTACAAATGCTGAAGTTATGGCAGACATTTCCCATGTTAATCAGATTATGATGAATGTATTAACTAATGCCGTAAAATATACTCCTGAGGGCGGAGAAGTAACATTTACAATAGAACAAACAAAGCAGGCGTATGCAGATAGATGTAAATATCGCTTCATCATTAAGGATAATGGTGTGGGAATAAGTGAAGACTACATGGAGCATATGTTTGAGGACTTCACTAGAGAGAAAAGTGTATCTAATAAGAGTGAGGGACTTGGCCTTGGTCTTGCTATAACTAAGAGGCTAGTGGATAGTCTTCAAGGGGAAATAGAGGTTGAAAGTGAAGTTGGAAAAGGTTCAACATTCATAATTACTTTGCCTTTTAGAATTACTAGTGATGCTAATGAAAGTGCAGAAGAAAGTACTTCTTTATCTAATGTATCATTAGAAGGAAAGAGGATTCTCGTGGTGGAGGATAATGAACTTAATAGTGAAATAACTATGGAAATTCTCAGCGAGTCAGGTATGACAGTAGATGCAGTTGAAAATGGTGCAGTTGCTGTTAAGAGACTGAAAAGAAAAGGTGTTGATACTTATGATTTAATCCTTATGGATATTCAGATGCCTGTTATGGATGGATATGAAGCTACAAGAATAATTCGCAATAAGATTAGAGGTGGAAGCGAGATACCAATAATTGCGCTATCAGCAAATGCTTTTGAAAGAGACAAGATTAATTCTCTTAGAGCAGGGATGAATGCACATCTATCCAAACCAATAAATGCTGATGTGTTATGTGAGGTTATAAAGTCAAATCTGGTAAAAAGACAATTTGGATAAATTATATTGGAAGGAGAGATTCTATGAAGAAAAGGTCTTTATTTAAGTTAGCTGCAGTTCTTATGCTTGCAGTCCTTGTGGTTGGCTCATTGGTTGGCTGTGGTAAATCTACGACTGTCGCGGAGGATGGCACGAAACTATCAGATGATTCGTCGGATTTTGTGCTTATTAGCGAAGCAGTACCAGATGTAATTCTAGAGATTAGATATTATTCAACTTATAATTTTGTTGGAGACAGGATAGACGGTTATGAACAGCCTGTGGCTCTTCTAACTAAAGAAGCAGCTGCAAAGCTTAAGGAAGTAAGCGACTATGTTATATCTAAGGGCTATAGACTTAAGATTTACGATGCATATAGGCCACAGAAGGCTGTAACTAATTTCGTGAATTGGTCTAAAGATCCTAACGATGTAAGAATGAAGCAGTATTTCTATCCTGAGTTACAGAAGGATGTATTATTCCCACAAGGTTATATAGCTGAGAAATCAGGACATAGCAGAGGAAGCACAGTAGATCTTACTTTATTTGATATGAATACAGAGAAAGAAGTTGATATGGGTGGAACATTTGATTACTTTGGTGAACTTAGTCACCCAGATTATAGAGGAATCACAGATGAGCAATACAATAATAGAATGATTCTTAGAGAGGCAATGCTTTCTCATGGATTTAAGCCATTAACAGAGGAGTGGTGGCATTTTACATTAGAAAATGAACCATATCCTGATACATATTTTACATTCCCGGTTAATAGTAATAGTGTAAAGACAAAGTAGATTCTTGTTATAATTAGCTAATATACAAATCCTCAGCCATATGGCTGGGGATTTTGTGTGTGAAGTAGTATAGGGATAGTTAGGGAAAAGAAAGTACAATGGACAGTGATTGATTTAATACACTCATGCGATATAACAGACGCAAGAAATAATACGAGTATAAAAAGTATATATAAATTAAAACAAGATATAACATAATGCTGAATATAAAAGACAAATACTTGCAATAGTCTGTTATTTACCTAGTGTCGCGAAAAAACTTTGTATCTTTTGCCTTATTAAGCCTTTGCTATGCGTTTTTTCATTGTAAATTGTTACGAAATGTCCACAAAGCACGATTTATCAAGGGTTAAAGGCACATTTTGATTAGATATCGTGTTATAATACAAACCATAGAAAGTTATATTTTAAGAAAAGTCTAGCGGTGTGATGTCAAGTCAAAAATAATAAAAGACTATATATTTTTTGATTTGTTATACCAAAAGAAAAAACAACCACCTAAGCCCTGTCGA
>ONAZ01000018.1 GCA_900315945.1 uncultured Lachnospiraceae bacterium
TTTCAAGGAACTGATTGCGATGATATAGTCACCGCCACTATATTCAAAACTTTTCAGTTTTAAAAACTTTTTATTGACTATTTTTAATAGTTAGTCTCTATTTTTTCTATGTATTCTTAATTATATAAGTATCTATGGCATAATTCAAGGGGGAATGGAATATGTATAAAAAAATGGTATAATTGTACTTGAGTTTAATAGAATGTGACTAGGAGATGAGTAGTATGGGAAATAATGAAACAATAATGCAGTATTTTGAATGGTATCTTAATAATGATGGAATATGGTGGAAAAGGTGTATGGCCAAAGCGAAACCTCTAGCTGATGCTGGAATTACAGGTGTATGGCTTCCACCTGCTTATAAAGGTACGTCACAAGAAGATGTTGGATACGGCGTATACGATATGTATGATTTAGGTGAATTTGATCAAAAAGGTACTGTTAGAACTAAGTATGGAACTAAGGAAGAATATTTGAAAGCCATTAAGACTTTCCAAAAAGAAGGGGTAAAAGTCTATGCAGATATTGTGTTGAATCACCGTCTTGGTGCTGATGAAACTGAAGATGTTATGGCATATACAGTAGCTCAGAATGATAGAAATCAAGTGACTGGTGGCGAGAGACAGATAAAGGTGTGGTCTAAATTCACATTTCCAGGTAGAAAAGGAAAGTACAGTAAGTTCTTATGGGATCATAACTGTTTTACTGGAACAGACTGGGATGAAAATACGAAAGAACAGGGTCAATTATATTGCTTTTCAGGAAAGAAATGGGAACAACAGACGGATATAGAGAATGGCAACTTTGATTATCTAATGGGATGCGATGTTGATATGGATAATCCAGAAGTTGTTGAAGAAATATTTAATTGGCTATCTTGGTATATAGATGAAACCGGAATTGACGGGGTGAGGTTAGATGCTGTCAAGCATATCAAATTCGACTTCTATAGGGATATGATTAAACGAATTAGAAGTTCTAAGAAGATAGCACTTCCAGCAATTGGGGAATATTGGAGTGGCGATATAGGAAGGCTTCAGTATTATCTCGACACAGTTGAGAATCAGATGTCCTTATTTGACGTTACACTTCACTACAATTTCTACAATGCATCAGTACAAGGTGCTGGATTTGATATGAAGATGATATTCGATAATGCCCTTGTTCAATATAGACCTGATAATGCAGTAACATTTGTAGATAACCATGACACTCAGTATGGACAGAGCCTAGAATCATTTATACAGGATTGGTTTAAGCCACTTGCTTATGCCATTATTCTTCTAAGGGAAGCTGGGCTTCCATGTATATTTTATTCGGACTTTTATGGCAATCCAGGTCGTGATAGACCAGCGGTTCCTAATCTGGAGAAGCTAATAAGAATAAGAAAGTCTTATGCATATGGAGAGCAGAAAGATTATTTTGATGATTTTCACATAGTTGGTTGGACAAGAGGGGGAGACAAGGAGCATCCAGATTCTGGTCTTGCTGTGCTTATGAGTAATGCCGAAGGTGGAGCAAAAGATATGTACATTGGAAAAGAGTTTGCTGGTGAAATGTTCTATGATGCCATGGGAGATTGTACTGAACCTGTTCAGGTTAGAGAAGATGGTAATTGCACATTTTACACAGATTCAGGGAAAGTATCAGTATGGGTGAGAAAAGGTGCTTTCGAAGATATAGAAATTAATGGTTAAAGAAGGAATTACATATGAAGTGTGAAGTGTGTTATAGACATTGCAATATAAGTGAAGGAGGAACAGGCTTTTGCGGAGTTAGGACATGTAAAGACGGCAAG
Organism: uncultured Lachnospiraceae bacterium; assembly: GCA_900315945.1. GTDB lineage: Bacteria > Bacillota > Clostridia > Lachnospirales > Lachnospiraceae > RUG191. The sequence goes on from ONAZ01000018.1 coordinate 1,799, forward strand.
GTTATACCTGGAAACTACGGTAAAATTACAGCTGTGGCATTAGATCCTATTGAGAAGAAACCCCTTAAAATGTTCATGAGTGGTAGCAAAATCCTTTCTATAGGTTCTTATGGATGTAATCTTCGTTGTCCATTTTGCCAGAATTATGATATATCTTGGGGAAGAGAAATTAAGTCCTTTGCTGGAAGAACCCAGATTATCTCGCCAAAAGATATTGTGCTTAAAGCAATCGATTTGAAGCCCAAAGGTAATATTGGAATTGCTTTTACATATAATGAGCCTCTTCTTGGATATGAATTTGTAAGAGATACAGCGCGTCTTGCTAAAGAAAAAAATCTTGTAACTGTTCTTGTTACAAATGGAACTGCAAGTACACAAGTATATGAAGAGATTGCACCTTATATTGATGCTATGAATATTGATATCAAGTCATTTTCTAGCGACTTTTATAGGAATCTTATTAATGGGGACCTTACTATGACGAAAGATTTTATAGATCGAAGTGTAAAGTCTTGCCATGTTGAACTTACGAATCTTGTAATTCCTGGAGAGAATGATAGTGAAGAAGAAATGAGAGAACTAAGTAAGTGGATTCATTTTCTTGAGATAAAGACAGGAAAGAAGATACCTCTTCATGTGACTCGGTTCTTTCCTAATTTTCATATGACAGACAGAGAAGCAACTAGTGTGGATCTTATATATAGACTTGCTGATGTGGCAAGAGAGAATTTAGAATTTGTATTTGAGGGAAATGTGTAGGAGAAAGTAGAATATATTAAAGGGGGTATTTATGTCTGTAGTTGGTGCATTTATGGTTCCGCATCCGCCAATGATTGTTCCTGATATAGGTAAAGGGAGCGAGAGACAGGTTGAGAAAACGATACGTTCATATGAAAGAGTAGCAGAGAAAATAGCAGAGCTTAAGCCCGAAACAATTATTATATCAAGTCCTCATTCTGTTATGTACTCTGACTATTTTCATATCTCATCTGGTAGAGGTGCAAGAGGATCCTTTGCTAATTTCGGCGCAGGAAATGTGAAGTTTGATGTGTCTTATGATACTGAACTCGTAGAACAAATTGCTAATTTAGCAAGTGAAACCTATTTTCCGGCAGGCTTTATGGGAGAGAAGGATCCATTACTTGACCACGGAACGATGGTTCCTTTGTATTATATTACGAAGAAATATAGTGATTTTAAGTTAATAAGAACAGGCCTTTCAGGACTTGATTTATACACCCATTATGAATATGGCATGCTACTTAAGAAGGCTATAGAAGCTGTTGACAGAAGAGTAGTATATGTTGCTAGCGGTGATTTGTCTCACAAATTACAAGATTATGGACCTTACGGATTTGTGTCGGAAGGACCTATGTACGATGAGAGAATAATGGATGTATGTGCCAGGGCAGATTTTGGGGAAATGTTAGAATTTGAGGAAAGCTTCCTTGAAAAATCTGCAGAATGTGGGCACCGCTCCTTTGTGATAATGGCAGGAGTTCTAGATGGACAAGATGTTGTTACTAAAGTTTATTCCCATGAGGATATTACAGGAGTTGGATATGGGGTGTGCTCGTTTTTACCTTATGGAGAAAGTGAGAGCCGGAAGTTTCTAAAAATCAAGCTTAGAGAGAAGGAGGGTGCATTGGCACTAAAGAGAGAAGAATCAGATGATTATGTTAAGCTGGCCAGGGAGTCACTAGAATACTTTGTTAAGAGGGGAAAGGTGCTAGATATCCCAGAATGGGTGCCTCTTGATACATTAACAAGGCAGGCTGGAACATTTGTATCTGTCCATAAAATGGGACAGCTCCGAGGATGTATTGGAACAATTCTACCAACTAAGGATAATCTGGCAGAAGAGATAATTCATAATGCAATAAGTGCTGCTTCAAAGGATTATCGTTTCTCACCTATCACAGAAGATGAGCTTAAATGGTTAGACATTAATGTAGATGTATTAAGTGAGCCAGAAAGAATTGCATCTACTGACGAACTTGATGTGAAAAGATACGGCGTAATAGTTGAAAGTGGATATAAGAGAGGACTTCTTCTTCCTGATTTAGAAGGAGTAGACACAGTAGAGGAACAGGTGAGTATTGCAATGAGAAAAGGTGGAATAAGACCGGAAGATAAGATACAACTATATAGGTTTGAAGTTGTAAGACATATATAGAATAGTCCACTAAAAATGGTTTTTGCTGTGTGTGGTAAAAGCGATTCTTGTTTTGAGCAGGTAAGATAATTATGTTATTATTCCATGAGAATTATAGGAGGAAAGTGTAATGCGAAAAACCAAAGTAATATGTACAATAGGACCGGCCAGTGATGATGCAGATGTCCTTGCTAAGATGTGTGAATCGGGAATGGATGTGGCGAGACTTAATTTTTCTCACGGAACACATGAGGAGCACCAGGTAAGGATTGATATGATAAAGAGTGTAAGAGAGAAGCTTGACTACCCACTTCCCATTATGCTTGATACAAAAGGACCTGAGTACCGTGTAGGTGATTTCAGGAATGGTAAAGAAGAACTTAAAGAAGGACAGGAATTTACATTTACAATAGATGATGTAGTAGGGGATAACAGTAAGGTCTCTGTTAGCTACAAAGGACTTGTGAAAGAGCTTGAATGTGGTGATACAATACTTGTTAATAACGGACTTTTGATATTTAAAGTCAAGAAGTTAACAGATAGAGATGCAATATGTGAGGTGCAGGCAGGCGGAGAGATATCCAATCGAAAGAGTATGAGTTTTCCCGGACATGTATTCAAAGTTGATTATCTGAGTCAAAAAGATAAAGAAGACTTGCTGTTTGGAATCAAAAATGATATCGATTTTGTTGCAGCATCCTTTGTGTCCAATAAACAGGACATAACAGACCTTAGGAGATTTCTTGACGAGAACGGGGGAAGTGATATTGAGATTATAGCCAAGATTGAGAATCAATCAGGTGTTGATAACATTGAAGAGATATGTGAGATAGCTGATGGTATAATGGTAGCCAGAGGTGATCTTGGAGTAGAGATTCCGTTTGTTGAAGTACCTGCTGTGCAGAAGCTTCTTATTAGAAAATGCAGGCTTTTAGGAAAGAGGGTTGTTACTGCAACAGAGATGCTTGAATCAATGATACACAACCCAAGACCTACAAGGGCTGAGATATCAGATGTTGCTAATGCGGTGTATGATGGCTCTTCTGCGATTATGCTTTCAGGTGAATCCGCTGCCGGCAAATATCCAGTAGAAGCTGTTAAGAATATGGCTGAGATTGCTGAGTATACTGAGAACAATATTGATTACGTTAAGAGATTTGCCAAGACGGATTACGTAATACAGAATAATATTGATGCCCTGTCACATGCCACATGCCAAATGGCAATAGATACAAATGCCAAAGGTATTGTAATTAGTTCTATGTCTGGGCTTACGGTAAAGATGGTTAGTAGATTCAGATGTCCAATAGATATTTTGGGAATGACCACATCTAAGAAAGCGTGTAGACAGCTTAATCTCAGTTGGGGTGTTACACCTGTCTTAAGTAAAGAGTTTGACTCTGTAGACGAGATGTTTGACCATGCCACTACTTGCGCAAAAGAAATCTTTGACATGAAAAAAGGAGACAATATAGTTCTTACCGGAGGGACAAAGAGCAGGCATTCAGGTAATTCTAATACAATAAGACTCGAATCAATTACAGACTAATTCAAATTCTTGCCATAACAGATATTATTATATGGCAAAATAGTATGTTTTTTAATAGAAGGATAGTGTTGAAAATGAGCTTACAAAAAGAAGTATTTGAAGAATATAAGTCATACATAGAAAACCATATGGTAGAGAATAAAGAAGGTGCCCTAAAAGTTAAATACAATCTAGAACATTCTCCTTTGTTTTGGAATAATATGGTAGATAAGACAGTTCATATTCCAAAGGTGTATGATAAGAATATGATGGCTAAATTTGAGCATATTGCGAATGTGACATATAGTATATTTGGGAAGATAATTGAAGAGTACAGAAAGCATGAAGATTACAGGGCTCTTTTTCCCTTTTCGAAAGAGTTGGAAGAGTTAATACTTTTACCAAGAAGCTATGATGGATTCCTGCCTATGGCAAGGTTCGATTTGTTCTTTAATGAAGAGAATGAAGATTTCTATTTTTGCGAGATTAACACAGATGGAACAGCGGCACAGCTTAGGGATTTAGAGATGTCCAAGGCGCTTATTAATAATCCGGCTCATCAACATGTTATAAGAAAATATAACCTTTCTGGCTTTGAACTATTTGATACATGGGTAGATTCTTTTATTGAACTTTATAATACATATCCCAAGAAAAAGGATAATCCCAACATAGCTATTGTTGATGTTTTAGAAAATGCAACAATGGGGGATTTCTGGGAGTTTGCAAGAAGATTTCAAAAAAAGGGATACAATTGTGAGATATGCGATGTAAGAGAATTGGTATATAAGGATGGAGTATTGTATTCGCCTTCAGGTAACAAGATAGATGCTATATATAGACGTGCTGTTACCGCAGATATTATGAATAATTATGATAAAGTACAGGATTTTATTAAGGCTATAAGGGATGATGCAGTATTCTTTGCTGGAGCATTTGATACCCAGATAATACATGCTAAGTGGCTGTTCTATGTATTGCATTTAGAAAGAACATGGGCATTTCTTACTGATGAAGAAACGGAGTTTGTTAAAAAACATGTTCCAGAAACTAGAGAATTCTCTAAAAACGGTATAACAATAGAAGAAGTCTCTAATAACAAGGATAAATATATGCTAAAACCAATGGATGCATACGCCTCTAAAGGTATTTATGCAGCGGGAAAAGAATACAGCCAATCAGATTGGGATGAACTACTCCCACAGATGTATGGAAATGGCTATATCGCTCAGAGATACTGTGAGCAGTATCTTACAGATAATATTGACTTTGCATGGGGGGATGGTAAGTGGCATAAATATATGAATATGCAAGGATTATATATGTACAATGGAAAACTTTCTGGATTTCTAATGAGAATGGCTGAAGGTGAGAATATTATATATGCTCATGAAAATGAGAGAACTGTTCCTGTATTTGTTGTGAAATAGCCACCTGCGTTGTTGTAAAAACATCAAATTATAGTTGATAGTATAAAAATAGTCACATGATGTACTTGATTAAATACAAAATTTGTTGCACTACGCAACAATAATTGATAAAATGTATATTAGTGATTAACTTAGAAAATAATTTGATGGAGGTATATATAGATGGCAAAACAGAACGCAAATAGTGCTACGAAAAAGAAAAGAACGAAAAAAAGCGTAGCAGGTTCTCTGTTAAAGGTACTTATTCCAATAACTGCTGTAGCTATTATCGGAATCATAGCATTCACAACATTACAGAGTAGAGATAGTATTAGAGAGTTGGCAGTTGCTGACCTAAAAGACTGTACAGATTCTAATGCAAATGATTTGGGAATTGATGTAGAAATGGTTACAGGAAGGGCAAATGAGATTGCTTCGACTATTAATTCTGTACCATTGTCTGATTCGCAAATTAAGGGATTAGTAGATGAAGCTAAACAGTTTGATCAATCTATGAAGCCTGTACTTTATATTGGATGGTCAGATAAATCAACAGTTTTTTCTAACGATTATGTTCCAAAACCTGATTTTGACGTAACAACAAGAACCTGGTATAAAGCGGGGCTTAATTACGATACATTAACATGTTCTGAACCTTATGTTGATGAATCAACAGGAAGTATGTGTGTTACATTTTCAAGAAAGATAACAACACCTGATGGTAAGACAGGAGTTATGGGACTTGATTTGTTCCTTGATCCTATTATAAGTAAGGTTGAGAAATACACTCCAATGGAAACCGGTATAACAATGCTGTTTAGTGATGATTACATACTTTCATTTGCTGATAAGTCACTTAATGGTAAGAATATATCAGAACTCAATGATGAAGGTCTTACAACACTTAAGAATTATTATTCAGATTCAGATGCGATTAAGACACCTATAGTAATTGAGGAAAAGTCTCAAGGTACTTTATATGAAGCAGCATCTAGAGTGCCTGGAACTAACTGGACACTTGTGTCTTCAATTCAGCAGTCTGATATAATGACAGGTGCAACACGTATTCAGATATTTGGAGTAATTGCAATGGTTGTTGTAATTGTAGTTCTTATTATTGCTCTTACAATAATTGTTAATAAGATAATTACAAAGCCTGTTAACACACTAGCAGACCAAATTACAGAGGTTTCTAGTGGTAACTTTACAGTTGATATTGTTAAAGGAAATGACAATGAGATAGGTTTGATTCAGAGTGAGATGAAGACCTATGTTGAGAAGATGAAGCAGGCGATTCATGCAATTCAAGATAACACTGAACGCCTCGAAGAAGATGTTGTAACAAGTAGAGATGCATCTGTTATTCTTAATAAAGAAGCTAATGAGCAATCTTCTAACATGGATTCTATTTCTAATATTATGGATGGAATGAATCACGCAGTTGAAGAACTTGCACAGAATGCTACAACCCTTGCTCAGTCTGTAAGCGAGCTTACAGAACGAGGAAATCAAGCTAATGAAACTATGAGCGCTCTTGTTGATAAAGCTAAGGTTGGACAGCAGGATATGCAAAATGTTACACAGAACATGACACATATATCAGATTCTATGAATAGTATGAATGACGTAGTAGAAGCAATTGGCGAGTCTGCACAGAAGATTAATAAGATTATTGAAATGATTAATTCTATTTCTGAACAGACTAACTTGTTATCACTTAACGCATCTATTGAAGCTGCTAGAGCAGGTGAAGCAGGTAAAGGTTTTGCTGTTGTTGCTGGTGAAATTGGAACACTTGCTGCTGATAGTTCTAATGCTACAACTGAGATTTCACAGATTATTCAGGATATTACGCAACAGATTACAGAACTTTCCGAGAAGTCTGATGCTAACATGAAAGAGATAAACTTAAGTGTGGATGCTGTTGCCACAGCGGAAACTACATTTGCTCAGATATTCGAAGATCTTGATGTAACTGGCCAGAACATGGATGAGATGATTGATATGATGAATTCCGTTAATGATGTTGCAAGTTCAGTTGCAGCTATTAGTGAGGAGCAGTCAGCATCAGCAGAAGAAGTATCTACATCTGTAGGCGAACTTACATATAGCGCTAAGCAGGTTGCAGAGCAATCAAAAGATCTTGATGATACATCTAATAACGTATCTAACTCTGCAAAAGAGATTACAAAATCTATTAGTGCATTTAAGATTGACTAATAATCATAATAATATTTAAAAAGTGGTCTGAAACTATATTAAACTATAGTTTTGGACTTCTTTTTTTTGACGTTTTTTATTATAATTATTGTTGGAGTATTGAAATGATTTTTAATTGCCGGAGGAAAAAGCGTGGATATTTTCTCGAAAAGAAGAAATAGACATAAACTTATTATTCTTCAAGTTATAATTGTTGGAATCTTAATAAATGTGTTGTTGTCATTTCTTTCCTACAAATTAGATTTGCCAGTTTATTGGGATACAATAGGAACAATAGGTGTTGCTGCTCTTACTGGAGTTTTTCCAGGAATGTTTGTGGCGGTTGTAACCAATATTATTTGCACATTATTCAACGGATATGCCGCTTATTTTGGAATTGTAAATGTTCTTGTGGCAGTAATTACTGCTTGGTTTGTAAAAAGAGGATTATTTACTAAGGTAAAAAGTTCCATATTGTATGTTGTAGCAATTGGAGCCGGCAGTGGAATCCTTAGTGGAATTATACAATGGTTAATTATTGGTGGACCGCAGAATGATTCAATTAGAGCTATATTAGAAGCTTCTGATATAGGTACGGGAGTAGTGGGCTTTTTGGCTTTTTCTCTTCTTAATATTTTGCTTAATATTTTCGACAAAGGAATATGCTTTGGCATAATGGCTATTTTAATGCGTTTTATGCCTGAGGGAGCTAAGATTAAATTACGTAATAGCTCATGGATGCAAAGGCCATTAACAGAAAAAGAGGAAGAGGATATTTATAAATGGAGCAAAAACACTCCGCATTCTGCTAAGAAAAGAATGGCTCTTGTAGTAACAGTGATAGCTATAGCTGCAACTATAGTTACAACATATACTGCCGTCAATCAGTATTTTGAAGCAGCAAAGGAAGAGAAGACAGAGATTGCGCAAAATGCTGCTAAGTTTGCTGCAAGTGTAGTTGATCCAAACAAAGTCAATGAATATATTAGAGATGGAGAGAATTCACCTGGCTACAAAGAAACAGAAGATATGCTTTACAAGATAAGAAAAAATGCCTCAGGTGTTTACTATCTATATATTGTTAAAGTTGATAGAGATAAAGTTACATTTGTGTTTGATCTAGATGCAGATGATGTTAGGAAAAGCTATGCCCTTGTTGATGACACCAAAGGGGAAGAGCCGGGAACTGAAGTGCCGGTGGATGAAGAATTCGAAGAATACATGGATGATTTAATGGCAGGTAAGGAAATACCGCCTATTGAGAATAAAGGAGCATGGAATTGGCTTGTAACAGCCTATTACCCTGTTCTAGATAATTCGGGTAATGTAGTATGTTATGCAGGAGCAGATGCCTCCCTTGATTATCTTGAGAGTTATATGGATAGTTTTGGAAGAAAGCTTATTCTTATTCTCTCAGGTATTATTGCTACAATTGTTGCTTACGGAATATGGATATCTAATTATTATACAGTCTATCCTATTGAAAGCATCGGAGTTTACATAAGAAGGATTACGGAAGTTGGGGATAATCAAGAAGAACTTGATGAAGTTGTTAGACAGATTCGTAAAGTGGACATAAGAACCAGCGATGAGGTTGAGAGGCTATATAAAGATTTGTGCGATATGGCCCTTAACCAGACTGAGAAGATTAGAAGCATACGACGCCTTTCTGAAGACACAATGCAGATGCAGGATGGTCTTATTATAACCATGGCAGATCTGGTGGAAAATAGAGATTCGGATACAGGAGCCCATATTCAGAAAACAGCTGCCTATGTAAAAATTATAGTGGAAGGCTTGCAGAGAAAAGGATACTATGCAGAGAAGATTACACCTAAGTTTGCATCTGACGTGGTTCGCTCTGCTCCTCTACATGATGTGGGTAAGATAAATATACCGGATAATGTACTTAACAAACCAGGCAAGTTAACTGACGAAGAATTCGAGATTATGAAGAGTCATACAACAGCTGGTATGCATATTATGGAGAAAGCTATAAGTACGGTAGGTGGTGAGAACTATCTTAAGGAAGCTAGGAATATGGCGGCTTATCATCATGAGAGGTGGGATGGTAAAGGTTATCCTGAAGGTCTTCATGGTGAAGTTATACCACTTTCTGCAAGAATAATGGCGGTTGCTGATGTATTTGATGCTCTTACATCACCACGTGTATATAAACCGGCATTTCCAATAGAGAAGGCATTATCAATTATTGAAGAAGGTAAAGGGGTACAATTTGACCCTAAATGCGTAGAAGTATTTATGGAATCACTTCCTGAAGTTAAGGAAATACTTAAGAAATATAAAAAAGAAGTTGAGTAAAGGTTTAGATGGAGGAATAGGCTTTGAGAAAGAAGAAAACGCTTAATATTACAATTTTATTAATTGTCCTATCTCTCTCAATAGTGCAGCTTTTTGTGGGTAGTGTAAGTGTACTTGCTGCAGATAATAATGAGACTAAGAATAATAGCGATGCATTTAGCTCAAAACATGGCGGAGGTTATTCTATAACAGGTCAGTTACAAGGTGTAGGCTATACCACTAAGATATACGATGCATCTAATGGTCTTCCTACTTCTGATGCCATGTATCTTATGGGTGATAAAGAAGGCCATATGTGGATAGGCGGATATAGTGGCGTTATAAGATACGATGGAAAGTCTTTTGACAGATTAGATACAAGTAATGGTCTTACTAGTGCGAGATGTTTCTACCAGGATAGCTTAGGAAGAATTTGGGTTGGAACAAATGATAATGGTGTTGTAGTACTTGATGGTGAAGATAGCAAACATATTACATACAAGGAAGGTCTTCCAACTTCTTCAATTCGTGTATTTACTGAGGATGATGAAGGGAATATATACATAGGTACAACAGCAGGATTATGTTATGCCGATTCTTCTTTGAATATTCATAAAGTGTCCCATGACCTTATTGATAAGGATAGAATATTAAAGTTAGATTCTGATAAAACTGGAAAAGTTTATGGCTCTACTGCAAAGGGAGTTGTATTTACAGTTGACAATAATAATATATCTTCCATATATGATAGTGCACAGCTAGGATTCGATAAAATCGATACAATAATGGTTGATCCTAATAATATCGGGAATGTATATATCGGTACAGAAGGTGGAGATATATTCTATGGTGCATTTGGCAGTAATGCAAGTGAAATGAAGAGAATACCTGGAAATGGAATTGGTCCTCTTCAGTGGATTAGCTACATTTGCGACAGAGTGTTTGTGGCTTCAGCAGGAAAGCTGGGATATATTGATGGAAGTGACAATGTAGTTCTATTTGATGATTTGCCTATTGCTGGAATCGAGATGATGACTCAGGATTATCAGGGAAATGTATGGGTAGCATCTTCCACCCTTGGAGTAATGAAAATTGTCTCTAATAATTTCGTAGATATGATGGAAGAATACAAGCTTAACAATGGTACCACCAATGCTACTTGTCTGCATAATAATGTGTTATACATTGGAATGGATAAGGGCTTGCAACTTCTTGATCTAAATGGAACAAAAATTGAGAATGATTTAACTAAGTATATTGGGCAGAGTAGAATTAGGTGCATCAGAGAAGATAGTAAGGGAAATGTGTGGATAGCCGTATATACTGATGACAAAGGTCTATTATGCGTGGCGCCTGATGGTACATTTACTTCATTTACCAAAGAAAATGGTATGCCTGATAATGAGGTTAGAACAGTTGTTGAAGGCCAAAATGGAGACATTCTAGTTGGTACTAATGGCGGTCTTGTAGTAATTAATAATGGTCAGATTGTTAGAACAGTTGGTACTAATGAAGGTATTAAGAATACTGTATTTCTTGCAGTTGCACAAGGGGACGATGGAACAATATATGCAGGCTCCGATGGCGATGGAATATATGCTATTAAGGGTGATAGTATAACTCGAATTAGTCGTGACGAAGGTCTGTCAAGTGACGTTGTAATGAAGATAATAAAGGACGACAAAAGAGGAGTATTCTGGCTTGTTACATCTAACTCTATTGAGTATATGAAGGATGGAAAGCTGACGCAAGTAACTTCATTCCCATATAACAATAATTATGATATTTATTTTGATAATAGTGATAATGCGTGGATTCTTTCCTCTTATGGTATTTACATAATTGAAGCAGAGAAGATGATTAAAGATTCTGTTAATGATTACAGATTATATACTGTTGAAAGTGGGCTTCCATATACTTTAACTGCCAACTCTAATAGTTACCTAGATAGTGAAGGCAATTTATATATGCCAGGCAGAAGCGGAGTTATTAAAGTAAATGTTAATAGTTTCTTCGAAGAAAATGAGAAGATACACTTAGGAATTAACTCCATTACTTGTGATGGAGAGGTTATTCATCCCGATGATAATGGCAAATACACCATACCATCAAGTAGAGGTCGTATTCAGATAACACCTTCTATAATGGATTATTCTATGCATGACCCATTAGTACATGTATTTCTAGAAGATGGTCCTGATGAAGGTGTAACTGATAATATGAGTAAGCTATCTACTCTAGAGTATACTGATTTGCCTTATGGTAATTACAAATTACATATAGAAATACTTAATAAGAATACTAAGCAGGTAATGCAGTATGATGAAATAGAAGTTAATAAGAGTGCGAGATTTACAGAGATTCTTATTGTTAGAATACTATTCGTAGTGCTTCTTGTTGTAATTGCAGGCGTGCTTGTGTGGAGATATATAATAGCCACAACTGTTCGTAAACAATACGACGAGATTAGAGCTGCAAAGGAAGAGGCAGAACAGGCTAATAGCGCTAAGACAAGATTCTTAGCCAATATGTCTCATGAGATTCGTACACCTATTAACACAATTCTTGGAATGAATGAGATGACTCTAAGGGAGGATACAAATGGCATCCCGTCAGGATATTCTTCTAGGATTCTTAAGAATAGTTACAATATTAGAAATGCATCAGAGGCACTTCTTAGTCTTGTTAATGATTTATTGGATATGTCTAAGATTGAATCAGGGAAAATGCATTTAGTTGAACAGGAATATGATTTTTCATCAGAGATGCGTTCAATTGTTACTATGATAAAGGATAGGAGTAAGCAAAAAGATCTATTCTTTGATGTGGTGATTGATGAAGTAATACCTAAGAGTTTGTTAGGTGATATAGCTAAGATAAAGCAGGTTGTACTTAACCTTCTTACTAATGCTGTAAAATACACTTCAAAGGGTGGAGTTTCTCTAAGTGTAACTATGGTAGAGAGAAAAGGTGACGTTGCAACAATTACATTCTCAGTAAAAGATACTGGAATGGGAATAAAGAAAGAAGATATGGATAAGCTCTTCGAGGCTTATGAGAGACTTGATGAGAAGAAGAATAGTTCAATACAAGGAACAGGTCTTGGACTTGATATATCAAGAAGACTATCAGAGTTAATGAATGGTGAACTTTCTTGCGACAGTGTCTATGGAGAAGGTTCAGAATTCATTCTGAAAGTAGATCAGAAAATAGTTGATGATACTCCTATAGGAGTATTCAAAGAAAGGGATGAAAAGGATAGTCAAATAGAATACATACCATTGTTTGTAGCACCTGACGCAGATATTCTAGTGGTAGATGATAACCCAATGAATCTTAATGTTATTAAAGGTCTTCTTCGAGCAACGAGAGTATTTGTTAACACAGCCTTAAGCGGAGAAGATGCTTTAGACAAGATAAGAGATAATCATTTTGATATTATATTCCTAGATCATATGATGCCAGGAATGGATGGAATTGAGACTTTAAGTGAATTGAGAAAGATTAATTCTCATGTTCCAGTATATGCATTAACAGCCAATTCCACAGCAGATGAAGGCTATTATGAATCTAAAGGATTTAACGGATGCTTGCAGAAGCCTGTTGATACACGACTTCTTGAGGAGACAATTAAGAAGCATCTTCCTAAAGAGAAAATGCTTGAACCAAAACCAAAAGATTCTGTAGATGCACTAACTGAGATGCCAGAGGAAATGAAATGGATATATGATGTTAAGGGCATAGATGTTGAATCGGGTATTAAGAATTCTGGTGGTATTCAGGAATATATATTCTCTCTTGATATGTTCTATGATGCAATTGATGAGAACTCGATTGTTATTAGAAATGCTTATGATGAAGAGAATATAAGACTCTTTACAATTAAGGTACATTCCCTTAAGAGTTCTGCAAGAATAATTGGTGCAACTAAGCTATCTGAATTAGCACAGCAATTAGAAAATGCTGGCAATGACAAAGATATGGATGTTCTTAATGCAAATGTAGATAAATTTATATCTGATTATGAAGAGTATAAGAACAAACTTGAACCAATTAAGGATTATACTGATACAGATGAAGGTAAGGAAATGATTTCTGATGAGGAACTTCAAGGTGCTTATGAAGCATTAAAAGATGTTATTAGTCAGATGGATTACGATTCTGTGGAAATGATAGTTGGTGAACTTGATAAATATAAATTGCCAGATGAAGATAAAGACAGAATTAAGAGACTTAAGAAATCTATGAAAGCAATGGACTGGGATACAATGACAGCAATAATAAGTGAGGATTAAGGATGGACAGAGTAGTATTTATAGCAGAAAAAGAAACATTTGTAGTTCGAGTACTTGAGAAAAAAATCGTGGACGCACACAAAGATTGCATCTTCGTAAAAAACACTCTAAGTGATGTAAAAGAAGTATTAACTAATAGTTGTCTTGTCGTTCTCTATATTGATGATGATACCAGGATTCAAGAGGATGTTCTTAGATTTCTGGAAGTTCGTATGAGAGAAGATTTGGGAGGATTTATCCTTATAGGGGAACAGGTCCATATTAATGCTATAAGAAAACAAATTCCAGAACATTATATCTACAAGGCATTTGTTAGGCCTGTAAATAATGAGGAATTTCTTGAAGCTGTATCAGAATATTTTGAAAAAGGTGATATAGACGATTTTAAGAAACGAATCTTAATTGTAGATGATGATCCACAATACCTTTCTCTTATTAGACAATGGCTTAATGGTATGTACAAAATATCTGTTGCTAATTCTGGATTACAGGGTATTAAGTATCTTGGGAAGAATAAAGTGGACTTGATTCTGTTAGATTATGAGATGCCTGTAACAAGCGGTCCGCAGGTTCTTGAAATGCTAAGAAGTGACGAAGATACCAAGGATATACCAGTGATTTTCCTTACAGGAAAAAGTGATAAAGATAGTGTAATGTCTGTTGTGGGACTACGCCCTGAGGGGTATCTACTTAAAAGTATCGAAAAAGAAAAACTGATAGAAAAACTAGATGAATTCTTTGTTAAGCAAAAATAAATGCCCATAAAAGGAGATATTAAATGTTGGATTTTATTAGAGAATATCAAGTATATATTATGCTTGCTATGTCTATAACATGTATTATATTTGCTATATTACTTCTAATTGCAAAGTCAATGGATAAGAAAAGCAAGATAGTTCTTATTCTATTAGAGCTTGCAGCTGCCATACTTTTGATCTTTGAGAGGTTTGCTTACTATTATAGAGGCGATGCTAGTGATACAGGTTATGTAATGGTACGAGTAAGTAATTTTGTGGTATTTCTGATGATACTGGTTATTTCTATACTTTTTAATATGTATCTTGCATGGCGAATAGATGATACTGGTGTAGGGCATAAACCGAAGAGATTTACTATTGTTGCAATAATTGCAGTTATAGGAATATTTCTCCTAATAATATCTCAGTTTACTAATATGTATTATTATTTCGATGAGAATAATACGTATCATAGGGGAACTCTATTCATTATATGCTATATGATTCCTATTATTTGTCTTATAATTCAAATGACAATAATAGTTCAGTATAGGAAAAGATTCAGTAAACATATTCGTGTAGCATTTATATTCTATGTTGTGCTTTCTGCAATTGCAACCATTGTGCAATTCTTTGTAACAGGGGTGTCACTTACTAATATATCTATTGCACTTGCTGTTCTTGTGCTTTACTTATTTGCATATCTTGATTTGAATGATGAACTTGAGATAGCACATAAGAAAGAGATGGGAGAATTAAAGGAAGAAAGAAACAGTATGCAAAGGCTATTCGATCAGACGGCAACAGCCTTTGTTATGGCAATTGAGAAGAAGGATGAGACTATACAGGGACACTCTGAGAAGGTTGCAGTTGTTGCAAAAAAAATAGCAGAGGCATATGGAAAAGATGAAGAGGAGTGTCTAAAAGTTTATTATGCTGCGCTTCTTCATGATATAGGAGTTGTGGAACTTCCAGATAGACTAATTGGTAAATCCGAAGAGCTAACAAAAGAAGATATAGATATTATAAGAAAAAAACCAATCGATAGCGCACAGATTCTTTCTAATATTAAGGAGTTTCCATATCTTAAAGAAGCTGTTATGTATCACAAAGAAAGATATGATGGAAGTGGATATCCAAATGGATTAAAGGGAGAGGATATTCCATGGATTTCTAGAGTAATTGCAGTTGCCGATTCTTACGCTTCTATGGTATCTCAACTTCGCGATACTATGGCGCTTCCATATCAGAAGGTAAGAGAAGAATTCATAGAGGGTTCTGGAACAAAATACGATCCTAAACTTGCAGACATTATGATTTCTTTGATTGATGAAGAGTATAACGAATCAAAGGAAACAAAGAGTATTGAACTTGAAAAAGAATTAAGTATTGACCAGTACAGAGACAAAGTATCAGCTGGAATATTAATAGAAGAGAAGGTTAAGAAAGTACATTTTAAATGTAATGTAAAAAGTGGGTATGAAGACAGCTTTGCACTTCCTTCTGTAATACTCTTTGATTCATACGATGCAAGAATGCATAAGACTACTAAGTCGATTGAAGTGTATAAATACATAGAGTTTAGTGAACTTTGGTTTGACGGACATTATGTATCTACAACTGCAAGAAATGTTAATGTCAATATTAACGATGAAGCAAATGAATCTCATAATAATGATATTAACGGAGAATACCAGATTACTATGTCTAGGTATACAGATCACTTGTCAGTTAGGATGGAAGGACCAAATCAGTCAGCTGATTATATAGTTGCTCTTCCTGATAAGACTAAGATGGCATATCTTGGTATAACTGGAGAACATTGTGATATAACGGATATTTCCGTTGAAGAGACTAATGACGAAGTGAAGGAAGGGGATATTAGAAGAATTGTAAGTGAATTAAGCTTTATTAACAGACTAGAATCTGATATTCCTAATACACAAGTTGATGGTCCAAGATATGCATACACTGTTGGACAGGAGTTAAAAGAGTCTCAATGTATAGAATTTCATACCATGAGTTTGCCATCTGCATCACTGGCATGGCATTGTCCTTATATTCTAATATATCATTCAGATGATGGAAGAGTCTTTGGAAAAGGATATGAGGAATATGAACTTATTAAGTTAAATGGAGAATGCTCCTTCGATGATAAGCTAGTAGATAGTCATTTCCAAATGAAGAAGACTGATGCATTTCCAGGTTGGGAAGCATGGAAGACTACTAACAAGAGAGGCGAGGAATGTAGTATTGAGATTCAATGTAAGTTAGGAAATGTTATTATTCATACTGAGAATCTCGGAATAGTTATAAATGATGAAATAAAGCTTAAAGATTCATCGAAGAAAGTGTATGCATCAATTACGGGAGATCAGGTAGCCCTTACTGACATTAGAGTAAATGATATTTGGTAGTACATAGAACAAACTTGATTAGAAGCTAAGAGAGTAGGTGTAGTTATGCTTGAGAACTTAAGCCCAAAAGAAGTCTTTGTATTCTTTGAAGAGATATCCCATATTCCAAGGGGCTCATATAATGAAGAAGCCATAAGAGATTATCTTATAGCATTTGCAAATGATAGAGGACTTGAATGCCATAAGGATAATGCAGGTAATGTAATTATTATTAAAGAAGCCACAAGTGGATATGAGAATAGGGAGCCAATTATTATACAGGGTCATATGGATATGGTATGTGAGATAGATCAGGGCATTAACAAGGATATGACTAAGGAAGGTCTTGACCTTGAAGTTGTTGATGGTTATGTTACTGCAAAGGGAACAACACTTGGTGGTGATGATGGAATAGCAGTTGCATATGGTCTTGCGATACTTGATTCTAATGAAGTAAAACATCCACGTCTAGAAGTTATATTTACTGTTAGTGAAGAAGTTGGAATGGATGGTGCGCGAGGACTTGATACTTCTTATATTACTGGCAGAAAAATGATTAATATAGATTCTGAAGAAGAGGGAGTTCTGACTGTGGGATGTGCAGGCGGTGGTAGAATTAGTGTTAATCTTTCTGTAAAGAGAGAGGAATGTGAATATGACCACATCTTAATTAGTGTTAGTGGCTTGCTAGGTGGTCATTCTGGATCAGATATTAACTTAGGAAGAGCTAGTTCCTATTCTCTGCTTGTTAGAATTTATAAGACTATTTATGAGAAGATGGATATGCGTTTTGTAGGCTTTAAGACAGGAAGCCTTATTAATGTTATATCTAATAGTGCCGTAGCAGAATTAGCAGTATCAGATGTAAGTGAATGTAAGAAGGTAATTGAAAAACTGTCACACGAAATAAAAGAAGAATACCAAGAGAGTGATAGTAATATTACAATCAAAGTACAGGAGAAAGAATCTGATGTGATGCCACTTACAGAAGAAGATACTATTAAGGTATCTACAATTCTTGCTTCTATGCCACAGGGTGTAACACGAATGAGTGAGGATTTTGAAGGTGCAGTAGAGACTTCTATTAACTGGGGTGTATGCGAAATTGATAATGATGAACTTGTTATGAAAGGTTTAGTTAGATCACAGGTAGATGATAGAACATACGAACTTCTTAATAGAGTTAGTTGGATTGCAAAAGGAAATGGAGCGAAGGCAGAAATTGACAGCAATTATCCGGCATGGCAGTTTAATAAAGAATCAGAGCTTTCTAATAAAATGTGTAGCATATATAAAGAGATGTTTGATAAAGAAGAAAAGATAGAAGTAATTCATGCTGGGCTAGAATGTGGATTCTTTGTAGATAAAATAAAGGGATTAGATGCTGTGTCAATGGGACCGGATATACTTGATATTCATACCACAAATGAGAGGCTTGATATAGAATCTGTAAATAGAACATGGAATTTTCTTCTCAGAGTATTAGAAGAAGCATAGGCTTAATTAGACTAGATATAAGAGAGACCAAAGGCATGGAAGTTAATGTAGATACAATAAGAGAGTTTGATGATAATAAACTTATAGAGTTAATACAATGTGATGATGAAAAATTCGAACCAATTAGAATTGAAGCAGATAAGGTTAGAAGAGCAAATTATGGTACGGATGTCTATCTTCGAGGTCTTATAGAATTTACTAATTATTGTAGAAATGATTGCTATTATTGTGGCATACGTTGTAGTAATAAGAATGCTAATAGATATAGGCTAACTAAGGAAGAGATTCTTAATGCCTGTAAGGAAGGCTACAAGCTTGGTTATAGAACTTTCGTCCTACAGGGCGGAGAAGATTTGTATTATACAGATGATAGGATATTAGACATTGTAAGTTCTATTCGAAATGAGTATGAAGATTGTGCCATAACATTATCGATTGGAGAACGTTCATTTGATAGTTATAAAGCATATTATGAAGCTGGCGCTAATAGATTTCTTCTAAGACATGAGACAGCAGATGAGAAGCATTATTCCATGCTCCATCCAGATAGCATGAGTCTTAATAATAGGAAAGAATGCTTATATAATCTTAAAAAAATTGGATATCAGGTTGGTTCGGGCTTTATGGTGGGTTCACCATATCAGACCATAGATAATATTGTAAGTGACTTAAGATTTTTACAAGAATTAGAACCTGATATGATTGGGATTGGACCCTATATTACACATGGAGAGACACCTTTTAAAGAATTTGACAATGGAAGTGTCAAGCTTACACTTAGGTTGATATCAATATTAAGACTTCTATTTCCTTATGCACTTATTCCATCTACAACAGCCCTTGGTACCCTTAGTCCTACTGGCAGAGAGGATGGACTTAAAGCAGGGGCAAATGTTGTTATGCCTAATCTTACACCTGTTAAATACAGAGAAAAGTATGAGATATATGAGAATAAGATTTGTACAGGAGAAGAGGCTGCAGAATGTAGAGGATGTCTAGAGAAGAGAATTGAAGTAGCAGGATATAGGGCAGTAACATCTCGTGGTGATGTAAAAAATAACTTGCCATTACATTAAAGTTATGTCATAATAATTTTGAAGTTGATAGAGAGTTCGCTTATTAGGTGCGGACTCTCTTTATTTATTTTTATATGGGAAATGGGGATTGTATGTTTGAGGAAATGATTATAAATTCAGAAACAGTTGAAGAAGATGTTCTTAATTATTGGACAATTAGGACTCCTTCATTTAGCAAAATAAGAGAAAATGAGATAATGGGAGATATTGGAAAGGGGTGGCATTTTGCACTTCGAAGCACACTCCCAATTAGAAAATATAGAAAGATATTAGATATTGGCACTGGAACAGGCTTCTTTAGTGTGCTTCTTGGGAGAGATGGATATAGAATGACTGGGGTTGATCTTACACCATCGATGATTGAAGAAGCTAAGAGAGAAGCTAAGAAGTTTAATAGTAAAGCAGAGTTTTTTGTGATGGATGCTCAAAACTTAGAGTTTGAAGACGAAAGCTTTGATGCCATAATAACTAGAAACCTTACATGGACACTGCCTGATGTTGAGACGGCATATAACGAATGGTTTAGAGTGTTGAGGCCAGGTGGAAGATTAATTAATTATGATGCTAATTATGCCAAGGCCATAAGAAAAGGTGACGTTGCTAGAACTGAAAGCGGTGATAAGAAGGCATATGGTCATGATGGCGTTACTAAAGATATGGAGAAGATGTGTAATGATATTGCACTTAGTCTTGAGATAGGTAAAGAAGATAGACCGGCTTGGGATAAAGAAATTCTTAGATCTATTGGATTTAGAAAATGTTTTGTTGATATGGATGAAGCGGAGAATATTCTGGGACTTAAGAGTGACCCTGCGGCACCTATGTTTAAGATTATTGCAGATAAGTAATGAAATAGCAGTATTTATGTTATAAGTTAAAAAGGAGAAAGTTGTTTTGAAAAAATACATACTTAGAAGATTATTACAGCTTATACCTGTGCTTCTTGGTATTACATTTCTTACATTTTTTATGATGCATGCAGCAGGCTCTGATGCAATTACTGAGATGTATGCAGATAAAGGTGCTGTAAGTCAGGAAATAATTGATGCAAAAAAAACAGAACTTGGACTTGATAAACCTTTTATAGTTCAATACTTGTCTTGGCTTGGTGGAATAGTTACAGGTGATATGGGAGTAAGCTATGTATCTGGGAAAAATGTATTTGATACCTTTATATCAAAGCTACCAGCTACTCTTCTTTTAACATTGCTTTCTATTGTGGCAACAATAATTATTTCGATTCCTCTTGGGATTTTAATGGCTGTTAAGCAGAATAAAGTCATTGATTATATATTAAGATTTTGCAGTTTTATAGGTAATTCACTGCCTAATTTCTTCGTGGCTCTTGTTCTTATGGAAATTCTTGCAATTAAGTTAAACTGGCTTCCGGTTATTTCTTCAGGGATTAGTGTCAAGTCTGCAATTATGCCAACGCTTACACTTGCTATAGCCATGTCTGCAAAATATATGAGACAGGTTAGAGCAGTTGTTCTTGAAGAGTTAAACAAGGAATATGTTACTGGAGCAAAGGCTCGTGGTATTCGTGAAAATGTTACATTGTGGAAAAGCGTACTTCGTTCTGCAATGATAACAATTATAACTTTACTTGCCATTTCTATAGGAAGTCTTCTTGGTGGAACAGCAATTATTGAGACGATTTTTATGTGGGATGGTGTTGGAAAACTTGCCGTAGATGCTATTACAATGAGAGACTATCCTCTTATTGAGGCCTATGTCGTGTGGCTTGCCATTATATATGTGTTAGTTAATCTTATAGCTGATTTATTGTATCATGCGCTAGATCCTAGAATAAGATTGGGGGATAGCAAATGATTAAGTTAGATATTAAGAAAAAATTAATTTTCTTTGGAATACTTTGCGTACTGCTTTTGCTGTTTTCTATTTTCAGCGAATACTTAACGCCTTATGATCCTTACGCTCAGGATTTAAGTATAGCAAAACAATCCCCTAGTGCAGAACATTTACTAGGGACTGATAGATATGGTAGAGATATGCTTAGCCGTGTGATAGTGGGAAGTCGTGCAAGTATATATTCTACACTTCTTCTGGTAGTAATTATTACCGTAGTTGGGACAATAATAGGAATTGTATGTGGATTGAGTGGTAAAGTGTTAGACACAGTATTAATGAGAATAGCAGATATCTTTCTGGCTTTCCCAGGACTTGTCTTTGCACTTGCAATTGCTGGAATATTAGGCGGTGGTCTTCATAATGCAATTATCGCTTTAGCGGCTGTTAGCTGGCCAAAGTTTGCTCGACTTGCCAGAAGTCAGACATTAGCTCTTAAAGAAACCGCCTTTATTGAGGCATCAAAACTTTCGGGAACAGGCACATTTAAAATGGTATTTAAACATATAATACCTAATATTATAGGAACTATTCTAGTTACAGCTGTTCTTGATATAGGAACAATGATGATGGAACTTGCAGGGTTGTCTTTTCTTGGGCTTGGTGCAAAACCGCCAATTGCTGAGTGGGGAAGTATGATGAGTGATGCTCGTTCAATGCTTGCAACACAACCTTGGATAGTTCTTGCACCTGGAATTGCTATATTTATTTCGGTTATGATATTTAATTTGTTTGGTGATACACTTCGTGATTATGCTGATCCAAAACTTCGCCAAACTGTCGAAAAAAGACGTAAATTTGGTTTTTCGTCAGTTGCCAGGGAGGATTAAGTATGAGCGAAATATTAAAGTACGATGGTGTTGAGATTAAATATGGGTCAAATATAGCTGTAACAGATATTAGTTTTTCACTAGGAGAGGGAGAGATTCTTGGTATTGTTGGAGAATCTGGTTCTGGCAAGTCTACAATTATAAAAGCAACTATGGGACTTCTTGGTGAAGGTGGAAATGTATCATCAGGCGATATCATATATAAAGGAAAAAGTTTACTTAATCTTAGTAAGAAAGAACAATTAGAGATAAATGGACCAAACCTGGGGATGATTTTTCAATTTGCAGGAAGCAGTTTTTGTCCAGTTAGACGAATTAGAAGTCAATTATATGAAATAGTTAAAGCCCATAAAGATATCACTAAAGAAGAATTTGAAGACCAAGTTAATGAGCTTCTTAATAAATTGGGATTTGTTGATAATGAAAGAATATTAGAAAGCTATCCTAATGAATTATCAGGAGGAATGCAGCAGCGTGTTGGAGTGATAGCAGCAATGCTTCTTAACCCTAAGGTACTTCTTGCAGATGAGCCGACCTCGGCCATGGATGTTACTATTCAAAAGCAGGCAGTAGAAGAAATGCTTCGTGTTAGAGATACATTTAACACATCAATTATCATTGTTACCCACAATATTGGTGTGGTTTCTGCTATGGCTGATAATGTCATGGTTCTAAAGGAAGGCAGAATTGTTGAAATGGGGAAGAAAGATAAAATAATTAATAATCCATCTGAAGAATATACTAAGAAACTAATGGAGGCGGTTCCAAGATTGAGAAGATAGATATGGATAAAGTATTAGAAGTTGAAAAATTAAATCGTGTATTTAACAAGGGTAAGAAGACAGAAGTGTATGCTCTTCACAATGTGAGTTTCGACCTTTACAAAGGAGAATGCTTAGGAATTATTGGAGAAAGCGGAAGCGGTAAAAGTACAGCAGCCCGTATTGTTACTAGACTGATTCCTTATACAAGTGGAAATGTGGTCTTACAGGGTGAGAATATGAATGACATTCCTAGGAAAGAATTGTATAAGAAGATTCAAATGATATTTCAAACACCTGTAGAATCTTTTAATCCTAGAATTAAGATAGGTGATAGTGTGGGCGAAAGTTTGAGAAATGCAGGCTTTTCTAAAAGTGAAGCAAAAAAAAGAGTGGAAATTCTTCTTGAAGAATGTGGTTTGGAAAAGGAATTCTATAATAGATATACTCATGAAATTAGTGGAGGTCAATGTCAAAGAGCTGCAATAGCGCGAGCACTTGCAATTAAGCCTAAGATACTAATATGTGATGAGGCAACCTCAGCACTTGATGTTACTGTTCAGAAAGAAATAATCAATTTACTTAATAATATTAGAAAAAATAGGGGAGATGACATTTCGATTCTATTTATAAGCCATGATATTGCTTTGGTGCAGCAGTTTTGCAATAGGGTGGTTGTAATGAATAAAGGTGAAATTGTTGAAATGGGAGAAACTAACGAAGTCATTACTAATCCTAAGAATAATTACACTAAGAAACTTATTGCATCAATTTTATAGTATATAAACTCTATAGGAGTGTATATATAAGACTTAAAAGGAGGAGAAAAATGAAAAAAAAGCTTACTCTGTTAGTTGCTTTGACAATGGTTGCAGTTATGACAGTATGCGGATGTTCATGTTCAAACAGCAACAATACTAGCGCTGACAAAAAGATGGTTATTGGTGATACAACCTTTAACTCAGAAAACTCAGAGGAAACAGTTAATCCTCACAACTCATATAACGGATGGGCATGCATTCGTTATGGTATAGGAGAGACATTAGTTCATTATACTGATACTATGACTCTTGAACCTTGGATTGCCAAGGAGTGGAAAAATGATGGAGCTAATACTTGGACTATAACGCTTAAAGACGGTGTTAGGTTTTCAAATGGTAAAGCGGTAGATGCACAAGCAGTTAAGGAATGTTTCGAGCATTTACTTGCAACACATGATAGAGCTCCTAAGGATCTTAAGATAGCAAGTATGGAAGCAAATGGAAATGTTCTTAAGGTTACAACTTCAGAGCCGAATCCTGCCCTAATGAATTATCTTGGTGATCCATATGGATGTATTATTGATATGCAGTCAAGTGATATGAATACTGGTATTGTTACAGGAACAGGTCCTTATGTAGTTAAGGAAATGGTTACAGATGATCATTTAATTGTTACACCTAATACTAATTATTGGGATGGAACACCTAAATTATCTGAAATAACAATTAAGACAATTACTAATGGTGATACGTTATCAGCGGCACTACAATCAGGAGAAATTGACGCAGCTTATGGAATGGCATACGATCAGTATCCTAATTTTCCAGATGATAAATATCAATTCTCTAGTATTCAGACTTCTAGAGCTTTCTTTGCAACAATGAATATGAAAAGCCCAGTTGTTAAAGATGAAGCTGTAAGAGAAGCTATAGCTTATGGAATTAATAAGGAAGGCTTCGTTAATACATTGCTTAGTGGTCATGGAGTGGTTGGTAATGGTTCATTCCCAGATGGATTTTCTAATTTCGGTGGTGACAAGGTTAAAGAAGCTAAGAAATATAACAAGGAAGAAGCTAAAAAGAAATTAGAGGAAGCTGGATGGATTGATACAGATGGAGATGGAATCCGTGAGAAGAATGGACAGAAGCTAACAATTAAGTGGCTTACATATCCTTCACGTCAGGAATTACCACTTCTTGCAGAATCTGCTCAGGCATCTCTAAAAGAAATTGGTATGGATGTTCAGATTAATAATACTGCTAATCACAAACAATTTAGAAAAGATAAATCATCTTGGGATGTATATGCATCAGCTCTTGTAACAGCACCTTCTGGTGATCCACAATACTTCTTCACAACAAGTTGTCTACCAGGTAATGATTATAACTTTGGCGGATATCAGGATGATGATGTAACGAAATTAGTTGATGAATTATCTAAAGAATTTGACACTAATAAGAGAGGTGAGTTGGCAGTTAAGCTCCAAGATGAAATCTTAGATGATGATGCATATGTATTCTGTTCATTCTTACAGATGAGCTTAATATCTAAGAAAAATGTTAAGAATTACACAGCACACGCATGTGATTATTATGAGATAACTGCAGATCTTGACATAGAGAAGTAGAAGTCTTCGCAAGTTATATGAGAAAATAACCCCGACAATATTGTCGGGGTTATTATTATTCCACTTTATTATACGGCTACGATTACTCCGCCTTGGTTTGCATACATACTTGATAGGCCAGACATATTAACAACAATAATATCTTTGAATTGTCCAAGCTTCTCAAGACGCTTCTTAGCGAAATCAGCTCTTTCAGGACAATTGCAATGACTAATAGCTATTGTTTTTTCTTCAGGGTTAGATGTGGTGGAGATTACCTTCTCAATCATTTTGCTAATTGCACCATTAGAGCCACGACCTTGTCCTGCATTGTAAATTGCACCTTCATCAGTAGATGCCATAATAGGCTTGATGTTAAGTGTTGATACGATACCAGCTTTTAACTTATTAATTCTTCCTGTCTTTACAAATGTCTCTAGAGTATCTAGAACGAAGAATGTGTGCATTGTATTAATATGTTTTTCAACCTTTTCTACTACTTCTTCAAATGTGCATCCCATTTCCTCAAATTCCTGTACTTTAAGACCAATCAAAGTCTCACCGATTGAAGCTGACTTAGAATTGAATACATGAATATTCTTAGGTTCATCTTCATGTTCTTCGTTATATAAATCTGCTGCAAGAACAGCACTGTTATATGAGCCGCTAAGTTCTCCGCTTAATGTAATAATATATACGTTTTGTGCCTCTCCTTCGCAAGCAGCCATATAGCTTTCAGGACTTGGACAAGCAGATTTTGGACCATGTAGGCTTCTTTTTACCCTTGATAAGAAGTCTAATTGATCAAAGTTTTCATCATCAACAAAAGTTTCTCCGTCAATATCAATTGATAATGGTACATTACTAAAATGTCCATCTTTCTTTAATTCTTCTGGTAATTCCCCTGAACTATCGATTACAATTTTATAATTGTTATTCATGGTTTGCCTCCTTGATAATGTATAGTAAATATTCAACATATGTGGTTAAAGTAACAAAAACTCAACTAAAAAGTAACCGTTTCTTTTTGAAGTGGTTTTCATTACCACATCATAATATCATCAAAACCATAATTATGCAATACTTATTTTAAAAATTTATCAAGTTGTACGTATTAATGGTATAATAGACTTAATTTGGAGGTCGCAAAATGATAGGAAAAGTTGAGACAAAAGATTTTAAAATGAGTTATGCCAGTTTTGGGAGCGGAGATAAGAATCTTGTTATTATACCAGGTCTGTCCCTTAGACCTGTAACACCTTTTGCCATTGCTATTGAGAATGCTTATGGCATTTTCAAGGAAGAATATACAGTTTATTTATTGGATAGAAGAGAAGAAGCTCCAGAGGAGTACACAAGTGTTGATATGGCTCGTGATACGTACGAGGCTCTTTGTGAACTTGGAATTAATAAAGCCCATTTTATAGGTGCATCTCAAGGAGGAGCAATTGTAATGGAACTTTCATTGATGCATCCTAAGATGGTTGAAGCTATTGGAATTGCCTCTTCTTCGGCTTATATTAATGATATGTCTAGAGAAGTTCTGGAATCTTGGATAGAATTAGCAAGAAAGAGAGATGCAATTGGATTAGCGACGCATATGGTAAATGTAGTATATTCTACTAATATGTCAGAACATACAAAAGAAGGCTATATTCACTCCTTTAAGGATTTGAGTGAAGAAGAATTTAGTCAATTCCTTAACCTATGTATAGGATTTGCAAATTACGACATACGAAGTAAGCTATCTTCTATATCTTGTCCATCCATTATTGTAGGCTGTGAAGGTGATAGGGTATTTGGCCCAGAGACTTCAAGGGAAATATATGAGGGTATTTCTTCTTCTAATGATAAATGTAATTTGGTGATTTATGATGATAGCTATGGTCATGCCGTATATGATGAGGCAGATGATTTTAAAGAAAAGATATATAAGTTTTTTGCTGAGATTTAAGCATTAATAAGTTGGGGGTAGAAGATGATGTTGGGTAAACTAAGAAGATATAAGAAAGTATATCTTGCTATAGCACTTGTTGTCATTTTTATGATGGCAACAGCCTGTTCATGTTCAAGTAGTAATAATGATATTAGACTAGGAACTGGTGGTGAAGGTGGAACATATTATGAGTATGGTAGGAAACTATCAGATATAGATCCATCTATAACCCTTAAATCTACGGCCGGTTCAGAAGCAAACCTTAGACTTTTAGATAAGGGATTTGTTGATGCAGCAATAGTTCAAAGTGACAGCGTAGATATTACAAGTATGAATTGTGCTGCTCTGACAGGTCTATATACTGAAGCAGTTCAGCTTGTTGTAAGAAATGATATGGGGATTAATTCTATTAACGATCTTCGTGGAAAGAGGGTGTCTGTAGGAGATGCAGAATCTGGTGTTGTAAGAAATGCTCAGCAGTTACTTCTTACTGCTGGTATGACATTTGAGGATATAAGTGTTTCTAATATGTCCTTTTCTGCGGCGGCTACTGCATTAAAGGAAGGTGAGATAGATGCGTTTTTCTGTACGGCAGGTGCCCCTACTGAAGCTGTAGGAGAAGCTATTAAGTCACAGAAAGCTAACCTAATTGGCTTTGATGATGATATTCTTTCTCGTCTTACTAATCTTTATCCGGGATATAATTTGTGTGTTATTCCTGCAGGTACCTATGAGGGTCAAACTTCTGATGTTCATACTGTTGGTGTAAGAGCTATTATGGTTGTTGATCCGAAAATGAATGATGAGACAGCTACACGTCTTATTAACGAAATATTTGAGAATAGTTCTATGTTGAATTCTAATATTGTTACAGACGATGTTATAGATGCAAATAGTGCTGTAATGTCTGTGGGAATTCCATTTCATCCGGCAGCTGCAAATTATCTCGAACAGAGAGGCGTGAAAGTTGCAAAGTGGGCTGGAGAAAAAACAAAATTCGTATTTGGAAGTCAGGACTAGAAGGGAGTAGAATATGAATCTATCTTTAGACATGTATCAGACATTAGGGATAGCGGTCATTGTGCTTCTAATAGGAGGATGGCTTCGAAAAAAGATTCGATTATTAGATCGATTCTGCATTCCTGCACCGGTTATTGGAGGGCTTCTTTATGCGCTTGTAATGACACTTTTACATGGAATAGGAGTATTAGATCTTGAGTATGATGACACGTTGAAGAATGTTTGCATGGTAGCATTTTTTACAACTGTTGGATTTCAGGCAGACTTTAAGGCATTAAAGAAAGGCGGAAAAAGTCTTGTTGTATTTCTAATACTTGTTATTGTATTGATATTTGCTCAAAATGGTTTAGCCCTGGGAGTATCTAGTTTGATTGGAGTCGATAGTCTTCTGGGTCTTTGTACAGGTTCTATTCCAATGATTGGAGGACATGGAACGGCAGGGGCATTTGGGCCTATTCTAGAAGACTTTGGAATGCAAAGTGCAACAACAATTTGTACGGCGGCGGCAACCTTTGGTCTGGTTGCAGGCTCTTTAATGGGTGGTCCTGTGGGACAAATGCTTATAAAAAAGCATAAGTTATATAATGAAGAAAACAAAAAAGCACAAGAAACAAATAATAATAGCAGTGAAGAAGTAAAAACATCGCTTCCTCGATTTGCATCTGCGATTTATCAAGTGGCTATTGCAATGTCTATAGGAACTGTTATCTCATGGCTTCTATCTAAGACAGGGATGACCTTACCTGCATATATAGGAGGAATGATAGTTGCTGTAATTATGAGAAATGTTGGTGATAGAACAAATAAAATCACTATTAAGTCAAGTGAGATAAGCATCATTGGAGAAGTTAGTCTTTCTATCTTTTTAGGTATTGCTATGATTACCCTAAAACTATGGCAGCTTGCTAGTCTTGCAGTTCCATTTTTGATTTTATTAGCGGCGCAGACGCTTTTTATGTTCCTTTTTGCATATTTTGTCGTATTTAATGTAATGGGCAGAGACTACGATGCTGCAGTTCTTTCATCAGGAGTTTGTGGATTTGGAATGGGAGCTACGCCAAATGCTATGGCTAATATGCAGGCGGTTTCTCAGAAGTATGGTTTTTCTATTAAGGCATTTCTCCTCGTTCCAATTGTGGGAGGAATGTTTGTGGACTTTTTGAATAGTTTAATTATTACATTATTTATTAATATTATTGTATAAAAAATAATTGTTTTTTGCTGTAATGTAGTATAATGAGGATTAAGGATATTTTAATGTATATGTTACAGCAAAATAGGAATGGGGTGTTAATTATGGGAAAAGGTATTAGTAAATTTATAAAAAAGGTTATGTTCGCACCGGTTGTTACGGGAATAGGTTATCTCTTTGCTATTATGCCAAGAATGATGGGAAGGCCAACCTTTGAATTAATTGAGAAGAAGCGTTTATATGCTCATAGAGGGCTTTATGATAATAAGACTGATGCACCTGAGAATTCCATGAAGGCATTTAAGAAGGCAGTAGATGCAGGCTTTGGAATAGAATTAGATGTACAGCTTACGAAGGACGAGAGGGTTGTAGTATTTCATGATTTTAGTCTTAAGAGAATGTGTAATGTTGACAAGAAGGTAAATGAATTAACTTATGCAGAGCTTTCTAAGTTAACACTTTTAGATACTGATTGCAGGATACCATTATTTGAAGATGTACTAGAACTTGTAAATGGTAAAGTGCCATTAATTATAGAGTATAAACTCCCAAGTTTTAAGACTGACGTATGTGAAATAGTAGATGAAATGCTCCAATACTATAATGGGTCTTATTGTATAGAATCATTTCATCCAATGGCAGTACTTTGGTATAGAATTAAGAGGCCGGAGGTTGTTAGAGGAATACTTTCTAGCGATTATGTTGCAACAGGCGATGTAGAGGATAACTCACCTCTTGTAATGTCAATGTCTAAGAATCTATTGTTCAACTTTATTATAAGACCTGACTTTGTGGCTTATGATAGTAGGTTCTTTACTAATCCATCAAGACAGATTTGTAAGAAATGGTTTAAAGCACCTTCTGTTGCATGGACAATAAAGAGTCAGAAAGAATTAGAACTTAGAAAAGATGATTATGATGTATTTATATTCGAAGGATTTATACCAGAATAAATAATAAAGGGTTTGGAGAAAAATGTATGTTTTCTAAGGCTAAATGGTTTAAGCATTACGGGGTTCCTAAAGAAAAGTTTGCAAAATATAACGATATAATCCAGCAGGGTAATGATACAAGTCTAGGAGCAATTGTTGTTCTAGATGCTCTGATTTTGACTGTATTTACTGTGTTCAAATATGTGGCTAATTGGCCCCTTAATGCAACCGTAATTTTTACAATTATTGAGATTATTATTGCATTAAGTTACTTTATGCTGTCTAAATCAACACAAGGCCATCATCATATATTTTTCTATCTGACTGTGGAAGTCATGATAGTATATGGTGCTTATGCAATGTCTATTGAGAGTGCCAGTACGATATTCCTATATCCGGCAGTAGCTGTACTTTTACCCCTGTTTTATATGCATAATATGGTGTCAAATTGCCTATTCTTCGGGATAAACTATATTGTATTTGTTATACTTGCATTTTCTGGTATTGATCAATTAGAGTATATGCAAAAGTATGCTGTTATTGTAGGCGCATTTACTTTAGTGGGACTTATTATTCATTATGTATATCAGTCTAATAGGCTTAGAGAACTCATTAATTATCAAGATAGTTTAGAGAAACAAAGTGCATTGGAAATATCTTCAAGTTTTGACCCATTATCAAAGCTTCTTCGTCGAAGAGCATTTATTCGTCTTGCAGAAAAACAGATCAAGGAATGCGCTGATGATGAATATATGATGCTGGGAATAATTGATATTGATCATTTTAAATTGATTAATGATACATATGGACATCAAGTGGGTGATGAGACAGTCACAGTTATTGGCAAAGTCCTTTCAGAAGAATTAGATGTTGCTTTGGTTTCCCCTGAGAATAATAACTTCACCTTAGATTATGATTACGATTATGGCAATATTGCTGGACGACTCGGTGGAGACGAGTTTATTTTTCTGATGAAATCTGTGTTTGATATTGATGATGGGAAGAAAGTGATGCACTCTTTAATAGATAGACTTAATAGGACGTCATTTGGAGAAGTGAAGTCAATTCAGGGCTCAATAGGTATTGTTTCTGTAGATAAAGGCGAACGTTCTTTTGATCCTCTATATCACAAAGCGGATATTGCCTTATATTCAGCAAAAAGCTCTGGAAGAAACACTTGTGTTCAATATGAAGAGGGAATGACTGAGACTAAAACGGAGTCTGGAATAGACTCTCTTACAGGACTCTTGCGAGATAAAGAGTTTAAGAAAAAAGTCGTAAGGCATCTTAGTGACAATATGGGCAAAAAAATGTCTATAATACATATTGATATTGAGAACTTTAAAGCCTTTAATGCAAAATATGGTTTTGATAAAGGTGATGAATTATTAGTAAAGGTTGCAGATGCTTTGACAAGTGTGTTTAAAGATGATTTAATAGCAAGATTTTCAAGCGACCATTTTGTTATTCTTACTAGTACATTGAATGATATTAAGGTTGGTATTGAAGAAGTTAAAGCTATTGTTAATGAAGACCTGCCGGATTTTGCAACTATCCTAAGAGTAGGTGTATATGATATTGACAGAAGCAGACCTGTTGATGTTAGTGTGGCTTGTGATAATGCTAAGTTTGCATGTGATACCATTCGTGGAAGATATGATTTGATTCTTCAGAATTTTGATGAAAATCTCGAAATGCGAAGAGATAAATATCAATATGTTATTGAGCATATTGATGAGGCTATAGAGAATAATCAGATTAAGATTTATTTTCAGCCAATAATTGATGTGCAGACTAAGGAGGCTTATAGTTTAGAAGCCCTTGCTAGGTGGGAATCAGAGGAATATGGAATGCTTCCGCCATGTGATTTTATTGAGACTTTAGAGCAGACTAGGCTAATACATAAGCTAGATATGTATGTGGTAGAAAGCATATGTAAGGAGTATGCTGAAGCCAAAGAACTCCATGGAAAAGAAGTTGTACCAATATCTATTAATCTATCTCAACGTGATTTCGAAATAGTAGATGTTGTGGATCTAGTAGAGTCTATGGCAAGTAAGTACAACGTGCCTCGTTATTTGCTACATATTGAAATAACAGAGTCAACAATGACGGAGCAAAGAGAACATTTAAAGAATGTGTCTGCAAGATTCGAAGAACTAGGCTATGAGATATGGATGGATGACTTTGGTTCTGGTTATTCTTCATTAAATGTACTTAAGGACTTTATGTTCGATGTAATAAAGTTCGACATGGATTTCTTAAAGGGTCATGCTGCCAGATCCCATGTTATTCTAAAATACATGATAAATATGTGTAAAGAATTGGGGCTTAAGACACTTATAGAGGGAGTTGAAACTGAGGAACAGTTTGAATTTATAAAGAGTATTGGCTGTGATTATTGTCAAGGATACTTATTTAGTAAGCCTCTTCCTAAAGAGGAAATTACAGAATATTTATATCAGTAATGATATTAGATGTAATATAAAGGGTCGAAATGAAAGAATTTGAGAATGCTTTATCAAATTACATAAAAGATTTTGCAAATGGCGGAGCAATCCGCCATTTTGTTGAATTAGGATATAGCGTGGAAGAAATTAAATATTCATTAGACTTTCCTATGAGCATTGAAGATGTGGCGCTATACGTATGGAAAGAATATATTGATTCTAAAGTGATATGTCTTGACAAAGATGAAATAGATAAAGATTATATTGTTAAGACCAGTTTTGTGAAAGATTATAATAAATATGGTAAAACTAGTCTTAGAAAAGTCACTAAGAAAGAGCCCATAGAAAAAAAGAATTACATATCCTGCGATTTTGGGAAAAGGATTTACAAGGATAAAGAGGATTTTAATAATAAGCTTAATATGTTAGATGAGGATAATAAATCTATGATAGAGAATCTTCCTTGGCCACTTGAAGGAGTATATGTGGATGTCTCATCTAAACTAGGCCAAGCAGTAAATGCATTCTATAATATTATGTAATATCATGGAATAATTATATTTTTATAAGGGGAAATTAATTATATGACAATTAAACTATATGATACAAAGCCTTATGATACAGTTTTTGAAGGTAAGGTGATTGATATAATAAAAGAAGGTAAAAAAACAGCGATTATACTTGACCAGACCTTGTTTTTTCCTGAAGAAGGAGGACAAAGCCCAGATAAGGGCGTAATAAGTATTCAGGATAAATCAGTAGAAGTAGTGGATGTTCAGATAAAGGATGAAGTAATCTATCATTATGTTAAAGGGAATATAGACTTTATAGAGAAGGGCTCGGAAATTAAAGGAGAAATTGATTTTACTCATCGATTTTCTAATATGCAGCAGCATAGTGGAGAGCATATCTTTTCCGGTCTTGCTAAGAGGCACTTTGGGTGTGTTAATGTTGGTTTTCATCTAAGTGATTCAGAGGTTACATTCGATTATGATAAGCCTCTTTCAAAAGAAGAAATAGAATTTCTTGAAAAAGAAGTTAATAAAGTTATATATGAAAATAGAAAGATAACCGCATTTTATCCAAGCAGAGAGGAGTTGTTAAAACTAGATTATAGAAGTAAAAAAGAGATTGAAAATGAAGTTCGACTTGTGGAAATAGAAGGAATAGATCTGTGTGCTTGTTGTGCTCCCCATGTTAGAAGAACAGGGGAGATTGGAATATGTAAAGTCGTAAATTATATTAACTACAAAGGTGGAGTAAGAATTAGCATTTTATGTGGTAATAGAGCATTAGAGCTATTTCGTGAAATTCATAATACAACAAAGGAAATCAGTAAACTTTTAAGTGCAAAGAGAGAGAATCTTGCTAAAGAGGTTAATCGTATAAATGACTCTCTTCACGACGTAGAGTATAGACTCGTAGAAATGGAAAAAAGAAATCTTGATTTAATATTATCTCGGATTGCAGATGCAGGGAATCAAAAGACTTTAGATAATAATATTATTAATGATAATGCCGTTGTTTTAAAATTGGATGGTTTTAGCAATAATTCCTTAAGGGATGCCGTTAATAAACTAAAAGAGAAATATCCAAACAGGCTAATTGGAATTATAAGTAAGACTGAAAAAGGTTATTTCTTTATATTTGGCAGCAATTCTATTGATTGTAATTTAGTAGCAAAGAGCCTGAGAGAAAGATTTGGAGCAAAAGGTGGAGGTTCATCGGATATGATTCAAGGTAATCTTTCTTCTGATTTGTCTGAGGAAGATGTTACTAAGATATGTGGGGATGTGTTATAATCAAGAAGCTATGTTAATAATTTGGTGGGGGCGTTATGAAGAAGATTTCCAAGAATGAAAGTGTAAGATACCAATTATATAATCATGCATCTAAGGTGGTTGACGGCAAATATTATTGTAGAGCTGTCAATGATTTGTTAAATGCTGATATAAGATTTTGCAATGACTGTCCACTGTATGGCGGCAGAAGTATTGATGAGAACAATACTTTTATGCCACAGTGTTTTTATTTTGATATAGTAAATGGCTTCTCTGATTATATGAGTCCCAAGGAACAAAAGGAAAGAATGTATGGACTTATTACAGCTGGACTTGCTACACATTTTCCAGAATATATTGAGGATGATGAGAGAGGGAAAAGATTCGCATTAATAGAGCAGGCTATAATATACGCAGGAAATGCACATGTTGGTCGTCATAGAAAAGGTACTCATATGCCTTATATCATACATCCTATGGAAACAATGATGATAACAGCTCATCTTACAGATGACATTGATACAATAGCTGCGGCAGCCCTTCATGATGTTGTTGAGGATACTGAATATACCTATGAGGATATTAGACTTGCTTTTGGCGAGAAAGTTGCAAGGCTTGTTGCAGAGGAAAGCGAGGATAAGAGAGAAGGACAGGATAAGGCTCTTACCTGGCGTGTGAGAAAAGAGGAAACTATTGCAAGCACAAGAAGTAAGTCACTAGAGGCAAAGAAAATAATGCTTGCAGATAAATTGTCTAATCTTAGGGCAAGCAGGCGAGATTATAGGGTGACAGGACTAGAAATGTGGAATAAATTCAATATGAAGGATCCTTCTCAGCAGAAATGGTATTATACCTCAGTACTAGAGGTTCTTGAAGATCTTAAGGATACTCCAGAATATAAGGAAGCAGAGGATATAATAAGAGAAATTTTTCATGAAGTTGTCTGACAATTCTCTTAAAAAATAAAAATAATTAGAAAATTTACAATAAAGTGTTGATTTATTAATGTTTCCTTGATATAATATGAGTAGGTAAATAGGTCTAAGGGACAAGTGCCCTCAAAATTAGACATGATTTACAAATCACAAGATGTTATACTCGTGACAAATACTATAGGGAGGGGGATGTGTTATGAGTAACGTTGGTAACATTACAAATAATCATGGATTAAACACATATAGAATCCCTGGTGGTGTTAAGTCTGTGGATGTTGATCTGAAACCGAAGAATCCTGTTAATCAGGATAAGAAGGTGGATACGGGCGTATCAGTAAACGAGTATGGCGACGAGTTCCTACGAAGCAGTGTTGTTAAGACAGATGATGGTGTAGTGTATGAGAAGCCAAGGACTAGTGATGATGATAAGGCAAGGGTTCCTAGAGAAGAGGAGTTGCCTAAGATCGATTCATTAATAGGGTATACAGCTGCACAGGTAGAGGAGTTTTACTACGAAGGCCGTATTTCTTGTTATGATTATGATGTCAAGATGGAACAGAAGAAAGAGCTACTTCAGTCTGATGTTGTAAATAACGGTTCTAGGGATGCCAAGAGTATAGTTGGTACGGCTAATGATGCGAAGGCGTCAGACGCTCGAGAGGCCGTTACATCTGATAGCATTAAGCAGGAAGATGTTAAGATTGATAACAAGAAGGCTGAGGAGAGCGAAAGACAGGCCAAGGCAAGTAGTGATGAAATCTACAAGACTCGCAAACATGAGATGGATGATGTTATATCCGACGTAAGAGAGCGAGATAAAGTGTTTAATGCACAGATGATGTCTCTTAATAATGAGCAACGTAGTAATGAGGAATTTGAGATAATAGAATCTGGAAATGATCCGCTAGCAACATTCAAAGTGGTTCAAGGTCTTAATAATCTAGGTTCAGGCGTAGAAGGTGGCACATGGAATATAGCGTAAGTAAAGTAGGAAGTGGTTTTTCTCAGGTTAAACCATTATCATATGGTTTATCAAATCAGTCAGTAACATCTGCATCATTTGCAGAATCGATGCAGGCAGTAGGAGGAAGTGAAAATGTAGGACTTGTGACTCCGACACAATATCCTAATGCAAGACTCGTTTCTCCACTTGAGAAGGCTGATGAAACAGTTAGAGCATCAAAAGCATATAATGAAGTTGCAAGTGCTTTTGAAGGCGTAACAAATGGATATGATAGAGAAAGTAAAGGAACTAATTACGGTATGGTTGGTGCTACAGTTGATGTGTACGCATAATATGTGATTTGTAATTAATGTAGAGGCTTCGCCAAAGTGCGAAGCCTCTTTTTGGGTATATTTTTATCAGGATTTGTTGAAAATGATTCGCTATCTATAATATAATTGTAGGTGGCGACTTTAATTATAACGATATGGAATTGAGATTATGGAAATGTTAGAGATAATGGCTCCTTGTCATTTTGGGCTAGAAGCTGTTGTTAAAAGAGAAATATATGACCTGGGATATGAGATATCTAATGTGGAAGATGGAAGGGTAACCTTCTTAGGTGATTTAGAGGCTATTGCTATGGCTAATATTCACATTAGATGTGCAGAAAGAATTCTTCTTAAAATGGGTGAATTTGAGGCAAGAAGTTTTCAGGAACTATTTGAGGGAATAGAGAATTTACCATGGGAGAAGTATATTCCCGTAGATGGAAAATTCTGGGTTACTAAGGCGACGTCTGTTAAGAGTGAATTATTCTCGCTACCAGATATTCAGTCTATAGCGAAAAAGGCTATGGTAAAAAGACTATCTGGTGTATATAACATAGAGTGGTTTGAAGAAGATGGTAGTGAGTATCCTGTACGTATTTTCATTATGAAAAATAAGGTGGTAGTTGGTCTCGATACTTCCGGCGTTCCACTTCATAAGAGAGGATATCGTAAGCTAACTAGTAAAGCACCGCTTTCTGAGACTATTGCGGCAGCACTTATCAAACTTACTCCGTGGCATTCTGATAGAATTCTTGTTGATCCATTTTGCGGAAGTGGAACAATTCTAATAGAAGCAGCTATGATGGCTGCTAATATTGCACCTGGAATTGACAGAACATTTACAGCAGAGAAATGGACTAATATATATAAGGATGATACCTGGAAAGAGATAAGAAGAGAAGCGAGAGAGATGATTGACACTAGTGTAGAAACAGACTTACAGGGCTTTGATATAGATCCAGAAATGATTAGGATTGCGAAAGAAAATGCGGATCTTGCTGGTGTTTCTCATATGATACATTTTCAAAAAAGAGATGTATCTGAACTATCCCATAGCAAGCCTTATGGATTCATTATAACTAATCCGCCTTATGGAGAGAGGCTGTCTGATAAAGAAGAATTGCCTGAGATTTATACTTCCCTTGGAAATGTGTATTCGAATCTGAAGGACTGGTCTCTATATGTTATTACAAGTTATGAGGATGCTAATAGATATATTGGCCGAAAAGCTGATAAGAATAGGAAGATTTATAATGGTATGATTAAGACCTACTATTATCAATATATGGGGGCAAAACCTCCTAGAAAAAGAAGCAACAATCCAAAGTAGAAAAAAGGATTAATAGATGAAAGAAGCAAAA
Source organism: uncultured Lachnospiraceae bacterium (assembly GCA_900315945.1). Classification (GTDB taxonomy): domain Bacteria; phylum Bacillota; class Clostridia; order Lachnospirales; family Lachnospiraceae; genus RUG191. The sequence goes on from ONAZ01000018.1 coordinate 40,102, forward strand.
CCATATATTATTTGTGGAGTAGTAGTTATATTACTTCTTTGTTTAAAACTTAATACCTGGAGTGCCTCTTTTGGAAGCATTGAAGAATTTCGTGGAGCAACTTTGCAAGAAGATGTATTCTATCCATTAATTGCTAAGAGTATTAATAAGGATAAGAGACTTTCCATTAAGGTTGATGGTGCAGATGTTCCAAACCAATTTGATGAAATCTATATTGGAAAAGACAAAAAGGTTCTTCTGTCTCTGGATTTTCTTAGAGATAAGCTTAATTTATGCGCATTTTATAAGGACGATGATACTGCATTAATAATATATAATGGCAAAGAAAATAAAGTTGAAATGATTACTGAGGACAATATAGATTACGTGAGGGCTGATAAGGTATGCGATATTACAGGCTTTTCTTGTGATGCAAACATGGAGTCGTACGAAGTTAGCATTAATACTAATTTGAACAAAAGTGTATTGCCTGCAAAGTTCGATCTGCGAGATTATGCTAGAGTTGTCCCTGCTATGAATCAGGGGAATGCCACAACCTGCTGGGCATTTGCAAGTATCCTTGCCCTTGAAAGTGGCGTTATGCCTAGAAAAGCTGATTATGATGTTGAAGCAATGATAGAATTTAATGGAGAGAAATCAGGTGATAATGCAGGTGGCGCATTTACCAATGCCCTGGCTTATCTCTTGTCGTGGAGCGGGCCGATAGATTCTAGCTCAGGCTCTGTTAGATTGTCAGGAAATGACGCAGATGAAGTAAAGCATGTTCAAGAGACGAAATTCTATACTCATAATGATATTAACGATATAAAATGGGCTGTTTATAAGTATGGAGGAGTTTCCACATCTATATTTGCAAATGTATCTAATACGAATTTGAATAAATCAAGTTATTATAATGCATCAACTAATTCATATTGTTATGACGGTGAGAGTGAGCCTAATCATGAAATAACCATAATAGGCTTTGATGATAATTATTCTGCAAGTAATTTTGGGGTTCCTGTGAAGGGAGACGGAGCGTTTATTTGCCAGAATAGTTGGGGAAAAGACTTTGGCGATTCAGGAGTATTCTATGTATCCTATTATGATAAAAACATAGGTTCTCAAGCAGTATCCTATTCCCGCATTATGGAACCTAGCTACTATGATAAAATATATCAAAGTGATTTGTGTGGCTGGAAAGGCCAACTTGGTTATGGCCAGAGTAATGCTTTGGCAGCAAACATTTATACTGCAAAATCTGGGGAAATGCTTCGAGCTGTAGGACTTTATGCCATAGACAAAAATACTTCTGTTACAGTTTCTCTTGTAAGAAACTACGATGGTACCGGAAGCCTAAAAGAAAGGGAACAGGTTGCTTCAAGAACATTTAACGAGGCTGGTTTCTATACCATTGAACTTGATCATCCCGTAGAACTTCAGTCTGGAGAGAAGTTTGCCATTGTAATAGACATAAGAGTGCCAGGTTCAGTAAGGCCAGTTGCTATGGAGTATAAAGTAGATGATAATGATACTAGTGTAAATGTAAAAGATGGCGAAGGATACATTAGTAAAGATGGAATAAACTGGGAATCAGTAGAAGAAAAGGCAAATGGAAATCTTTGCCTTAAGGCATATACTACTGACGTGGAGGAATAAGATGGAGAAAAGAATAATGCGTATATTCTCCGTGATTCTAGGATGCGTCATGGTAGTATGCGTAGGACTTCTTATGGGCATTTCTGATATTCATTATAAGTCGGAAGTTCTTGCAAAAGATATTCAAAAGTCAAGGGAATACAGGCAGTCCCTTAAGGATAGAATGAGAGATGAGATAGCTAATGCTGAAGAATTAGCAAGCTTTGCAGATAAGGGGCAAATTAGAATAGCGATTCCTAAAGGAGTTTCTGAGAGCGATATAAAATTAAATGAAGACATAATGAACCGCGAATATCAGGTAGTTATACCTAATGTGAATGATGAATATTTTGATAATAATCCTATTATGGGATCTGTTAGTCGAATAGATGATTTCTTTGCATATGAAGATGATAGTAAGGGATATTTTGATATAAAGCTTAATGGTATATATGATTGTAGACATACAGTAGATGGCGATTATTTATATCTTGATTTTGAAGAACCACATAAGTTGTATGACAGTGTTGTTGTTATTGATGCAGGTCATGGAGGCAAAGACGTAGGTGCAATTCAAGGTAATTATAATGAGAAAGATATAGATCTTGATATTGTTCTTAAGCTTAAGGAATTACTTGATAATGATCCATCAATTAAAGCATATTATACAAGACTATCAGACACTAATCCAACACTTGAAGAAAGAGTAAGACTATCAAACGAAGTTGGGGCAGATGTGTTCCTTAGTGTCCATAACAATTCCCTTTCTGGATTTGGAAGTGCTACTACAAGTGGAACACAAGTACTTTATTATGTAAGTGATGGTTCGGGGAACTCTAAGACTTTTGCAGATATCTGTCTTAATAATTTGTGCTCGTATCTAGGCAGTGATAATAGAGGCCTAGTCAATGGAGATGATATATATATAATACATAATTCGAAATCTCCAGTTGCTCTTGTAGAGATAGGTTTTCTATCTAATCAATCGGATCTTAGAAAGCTACTTAGTGAGGATTATCAAAAGACATGTGCTAAAGCATTATATGACTCGATTAAAGAAATGATAAGTAAGACTTATAAGGAGTAAAAAATGAGAATAATATTTGCAACAGGAAATGAAAATAAAATGAGAGAAATCAGAGAGATTTTAGGGGATTTAGGATTAGAAATTGTATCTATGAAGGAAGCTGGAATCTCTGTTGATATAGTAGAAGATGGGGAGACTTTTGAAGAAAATGCTATGATTAAAGCAGAGGCAGTGTCAAAGCTTTGCGATGACATAGTTCTTGCTGATGATTCGGGATTAGAAGTGGATTATCTTGATAAAGCACCAGGTGTATATTCGGCGCGCTTTATGGGAGAGGATACTTCTTACGATATTAAGAATCAAGCAATAATCGATAAGCTTGATGGAGTTCCAAAGGAGAAGAGAACAGCACGCTTTGTGTGTGCTATTGCAGCTGTTCTTCCTTCAGGAAAGAAGATTTCCACTAGGGGAACTATAGAAGGAATGATAGGATATGAGATTAAGGGTGAAAACGGATTTGGTTATGATCCTATATTTTATGTTGAAGAATTAGGTTGTACAACTGCTGAAATAAGTCCTGAAGAGAAAAACAAAGTAAGTCATAGAGGTAATGCACTTCGTGCCATGAGAAAGGAACTTTTATCTATATATGAGAATACTTGTAATTAGTGATACCCATGGGCAAGATAGAGATATAGACAGATTAATAAGAGTTGTAAAGCCTGATAGAATATATCATTTGGGAGATTCTGAGAATGAATGCAGGTATTTGACTAATGTGGCTGAATGTCCTGTAGAAATGGTGTGCGGTAATTGTGACTGGTATTCTCCTCTTCCAGATAAAGTGGTGTTAGAAGTAGGAAAACACGTGCTTCTACTTACACATGGTCACAAATATTCATGTAAAATGAGTTATGATGGTCTGGTAAAGGAAGCTAGAAGGGTAGGCGCAGATTATATATTGTATGGTCATACTCACCAACCAGAGATAGAGGAGTGGATGGGTTGCGTAATAATTAATCCGGGAAGTCTTACTTATCCAAGACAGTTTGATAGAAGAGGTACCTATGCTGTATTAAATGTTAATGAAGCTGGAGACATAGAAGCAGCTATTAGATATATTGATATGTTACCTAATAATATGTAAAATGTATGAAAAAATGAAAAAAATTGTTGACAACACATTATGATTTTTATATAATAATTTTTGCGTGTGAACAAGCGCCGAAATCGGGGTGTGGCTCAGTTTGGCTAGAGCACCTGGTTTGGGACCAGGGGGTCGCAGGTTCGAATCCTGTCACCCCGAGTAGATTGACAATTTATTTGATAACAACCCTTAGTGGTTGTAATGTATGCGGGTGTAGTTCAATGGTAGAACACCAGCCTTCCAAGCTGGATACGTGGGTTCGATTCCCATCACCCGCTTAATTACATCATAATACATTTTATAAATGTATTATATGTAATTGTGTGTTCGTAGCTCAGCTGGATAGAGCAACGGCCTTCTAAGCCGTGGGTCGGGGGTTCGAATCCCTTCGAGCACGCTGTTGGGCTATCGCCAAGCGGTAAGGCACTGGATTTTGATTCCAGCATTCGCAGGTTCGAATCCTGCTAGCCCAGGTGATGGTTGAATATGGTGGACGTGGCGCAGTTGGTTAGCGCGCCAGATTGTGGCTCTGGAGGCCGTGGGTTCGAATCCCACCGCCCACCTTTAATTACATATGGGACACTAGCTCAGTTGGTAGAGCACTTGACTTTTAATCAAGTTGTCGGGGGTTCGATTCCCCCGTGTCTCACTTTTCAAGATGACGTAAATGCGTATTATAGCGTATTTACGTTTTTTTATTGTACATTTCTTATGATTTTATGTACAATAATCTTAGTAAAATTTATTCTATAGGGGGGATATTATGTTAATTGTTCTTGGTATTATTGTGGTAATAATTCTTATTCTGATTGGTATGTCGCTTAGAATCGTGCCACAGACACAGATAAGTATTGTTGAGAGACTTGGTAAGTTTCACGCAGAATGGGGAGCGGGTGTGCATCTTAAAGCACCACTTATCGATGCTGTTGTTAATAGAGTGTCACTAAAAGAGCAAGTGCTTGATTTTCCACCACAAGGCGTAATTACGAAAGATAATGTTGCTATGCATATTGATTCCGTAGTTTATATGAAAGTTACAGATGCAAAGCTGTTTACCTATGGCGTTGAGAATCCACTTGCAGGTGTTGAGAACCTATGTGCTACAACACTTAGAAATATCATTGGTACAATGGATTTAGATACAACACTTTCTGGTAGAGATCAAATTAATTCACAACTAGAGGCAGAACTTGATGCGGCAACTGATAAATGGGGAATTAAGATTAATAGAGTGGAAGTTAAGACAATTCAGCCACCACAGGATATCTTAGACGTAATGAGTAAGCAAATGAGGGCAGAGCGTGAGAGAAGACAAACTGTTCTTGAAGCAGAAGCTCACAAGGAAGGTGCTGTTAAGAGAGCTGAAGGTGATAAGGCTGCGAAAGTTCTTGCAGCTGAAGCCGAGAGAGATGCACAAATCGCACTTGCTGAAGGTAAAGCAAGGTCAATAGAGCTTGTATATGAGGCTGAGGCTCAAGGTTTAGAGCGACTTAATCAAGCGCAGCCTACTAACCAAATCCTTCGTATGAAGAGTATTGAGGCCATGAAAGATATTGCAAATGGAAATTCTACGAAAGTATTTATTCCAAGTTCAATTATGGACTCAGTAGGGGATAATATTGTCAATATGTCAGTAATGGCTGAAGCCTTTGATTTAAAGAATCAACAGGAGATTAATAGAAAGCCTAAAGAAGTAAAAGTAAGCAATGATGCGTGTGCAAAGCCAGATAATAGTAAGGTTACAAAAGAAGTTCGGATAAAAAGTGAAATGCAGACAAATGAAGTAGAACAAAACTTCGAGAATATGGACTTCAAATATTAAATATCTTAATAATATAAAAGTGCTTCATATTGAAATGAAGCACTTTTTCTTTTACTCAGGCTTTTTAGGTGGAGTTCCTTTAGAGGATTGCCCGTCGGAAGGTTTTTCTTGGCTACCTCCTTTTGCATCAGATTTTTTTGCATCGGAACTTTTTGAATCACTTGTTTTTATTTCTATTGCATTTCCTGTAGAAATGGTATTTTCATTATAAGCAACGCCATTTACATATAGGGTGTGTCCATTTAAGTTAATTGAGTTGACATCGCATGTAAGGGAAGATACATATGAATCAGCTGTGAGAGTCCATGTAGAACCGTTCTTTAATTCAACATAGACATTTCCGCTTTGACCATCAGGATTAATAGCACCTGTAAATGTTGAATTATCGTTTAAATACAGGTTAAGAGTAGATATGCTGTCAACAATCATATTGCCGTTAATCGCCTGACTTGAGGCATTGAGGTTTACTTTACCGCCATTTGAACCTGATGTACCCCAACCTGCAGCTGCAGCTCTAAGGAATACTCCGTTGGCATCATTGTTAGTGATGTTGGCGTTAGATAATGTTATATTGCTTGTTGTATTATTTACGAAGAATACGTCGCCATTTACGTTGGTGAGGGAGCCGCCATTCATTGCAAAGCTCGAAGTTCCTTCAGAAGCATCACCTGACATTGACTGATATATCATAACTGCTTGATAATAATCAGATTTGTTACTGTTCTTTGTGTTATTGTTGGCCATTAGATTAGTGTTGTTAAGTGTAACAGAATTTTTACCCTCAACAACTACGCCCTGAGAAGCAGTAGATTCAAGATATGAATCATTAACTGTTATATCAGCAGTAGAATAAATGGTTGGTGAACCTTTACCGCTTGTCTTATAATTGCCACCATTAACAGTTACGGTGCCACCTCCACGGTCGGAACGAATTGTAGCTGAAGAATTACCTGTAGTTTCAGCCGTTACATTTGTTGCATTCATAGTGCCACCACCGGTTGTCATAAGGGCACCAGAACAGTTTCCAGAGGTTGTTATATAGGAATTGGAAATGTTAACTGTTGTTCCATCTCCATAGCTAAATACACCATTTGCATGTGTTCCGTTAGTATCCACAACCATCTCACTCATATCGAGGGTTCCTTTATTTGTTGCAAATATCGCCGCATTTTCACCATAGAAATCAGCTTCGTCGCCGTCGCTATCTCCGGTCTTGATTACTTCTGTATTAGAATAATTCTCTGTAGTACCATCAACTGCAATTACGTGTTCTCCGTCGCTACTATTCTTTAGAGTTTTAGTTGTATTTATGTCTTGACGTGACAGCTTGTTTTGTGAAAATGTACTTGCTGTCGAAGTCGTAGTCTCATTTGTTGTAGTAGTGGTTGCTGTCTTTGTACCGCATGCTGTAGTAGCACCCACAAGACAGATTGCGATAATCGGAATTGTTATTTTCTTATTAAGTTTCATTAAATCATCTCCCTTCTTGAGAAGATTATAATATGTGTACCTTAAATGAAACTAAAAGATAATAATAAAACTTAAAAAACATTTTTTCATTACATATAATCTAATACGGATGAAAGAATTCTTCTTATGATATCAAAAAGCATTTGCAAAATTAGCTAAGACTTTGGAAATTGACAAAATTGAAAAACAGCAGTATTCATTATCCTAAGTCAAAGCCGAATAAAGAAAAGGATGCTGAAATAATGTCGCATTTTCTATCTTAAATGTGTATATAATTATGTAAAGACATAACACGCGTAGTAGTGTTGTTAAATGAATTATATTTATATAAAAGAAATAATCGTATAAGGGGGTAGCTACTATGAATAAAGATTTACTTAAGGGATTAACAGATGAGCAAATCAAGAAGGTTAAGGAATGTAAGAGTTCAGAGGAAATCCTAAACCTTGCCAAGTCAGAAGGATTTGAATTGAGTGACGAACAACTCGAAGCCGTAAGTGGAGGATTTTGCGGTGGCGGTGGAGAAAAGATATCAAAAGATTGTCCAAAATGTAAATCCGGATGGACAAATTGTATAGAACAATATGAAAAAGATGGTGAGAAATGGTATAAATGTTACTGTAGGAGTTGTGGTCATACTTATACAGTGAAAGGAAAGTAAACCTTGCGTTGGGTTGAAAAAGGGACGGCTGATCATTAGCCGTCCTTTTTTGTCTTTAGATACTTCTGAAAGGGTTGTTACGGAGTAAATAGATGATTTATGGGAGTTGCTACGTAGTATTTTTCCTGAGCTAGTGTTCGAGTTTGTGAAGATGGGAAAAATATCATGGATACCAGAATGTTAGTATCAAGCATTATTCGCATATTGTTAATACCCCCTAACTTCTTTTCTTATATCTAGCATGTAGTCTTGCATGGCATCTTCGCTATCGAATCCTGCGTCCTTAGCAGCTCCTTTAAATGAATCTTCGACACGTTTGAAAGAAACTAGAGCTGCATTATCAAAGTAGAATCTACCATCTTCTTCTTGAATAACAATCTTGTCGCCTGTTTTCAGTTGTAATTTTTCACGAATATTTATAGGGATAGTAATCTGCCCCTTACTTGAAAGCTTAGCAATCTCCATTTTGACTCCTCCAATCCTTACAAATCTTACTTTCTTTACCTACTTATATTATAATATGATTATTATGCAATTACAATAATAACAGTGACATTGAAAATATCTAGTCCGCTTAATTGGACACATTTTATGAGATGATATATGTGCAAGAAGAATCAGACATAAAAATTACACCAAAACAAACGAAGGGAAAGGAGAGCAAAACTATGATTACATATGAAAAGGCACTAGAAATAGCAAGAGAAAGAAAAGATGAGATAGATAATTGTACTGAGTATGAAAATGCCTATGTATTTGGTTTCTCGGGAGATAATAACTATGTAGGTGGTTATGGTCATACACCAGTTGTAATTATGAAGGAAGATGGAAGGCTTACAACAATTCTAGAGAGCGTAGGGAAATTAGGACAAGAAATAGCAACACACGAAGTCCCAACAATACAACTCACCTATGTAGAGCCAATAGAATATATGCCAGAGGAACTAAGGAAAGAATTTAAGCTAGGAGAGTATGCGGAAGATGATGAATAAAAAGATTCGCCACATGTGGCGCATAATTCCGTTTTCGTTGAGGCGACTATGAGGAAATGATATAATTATTTTATATGAATTAATATACTAAATAATTTGAGTAATAGGAGAAAAAATATGGCTGTAAGAAAGACAGAACTGTATTCATTATTGTGGGATGCTTGTGATAAATTAAGAGGTGGTGTAGAACCAGCACGTTATAAGGATTATGTATTAGTGCTTTTGTTCTTTAAGTATGTATCTGATAAATATAAGGGGCAGCCTTTTGAAGAATTTACTGTAAGAGAGGGAGGTTCTTTTGATGATTTGATTAAGGCAAAAGGCAAGAGTGATGTCGGTGAGAGAGTAGATAAGATAATCCAAAGGTTTCTTGAAGATAATGGACTTCAAGGATCACTCCCTGATGTTAGTTTTAATAATCCTGATGAATTGGGATCAGGAAAAGAATTAGTAGATAAAGTATCTGGATTGATTGGAATATTTCAAAATCCAGCAATAGATTTTAAGAATAATCGTGCTAGTGGTGATGATATTATTGGTGATGCCTACGAATACTTTATGATGAAGTTTGCTCAGGAATCTGGTAAGAGTAAGGGGCAGTTCTATACTCCGAGTGAAGTGTCTAGAATAATTGCAAGGCTTATAGGAATTGGCGACATTAAACAAACAGCTAATAAAAAGTGGACTTTGTATGATCCTGCTTGTGGTAGTGGTAGTTTATTGATAAGAGCGGCAGATGAAGCACCAGTTGATGAAAATGGTGATACAATAGTTACTATTTTTGGACAAGAGAAAGATCATGCAACTGCTGGTCTTGCAAAAATGAATCTTATTTTACATCAAAAAGGGACAGGAGAAATTAAGAAAGGAAATACTCTCGTAAATCCTGAGTTTACAAATGATTTTGGTGAACTTAAAAAGTTTGATTTTATTGTTATGAATCCACCTTTTTCAGATAAAGCATGGAGTGATGGAATCAAGGCAACGGATGACAGATATAAGAGATTTGATGGTTATGGTATTCCGCCTGAAAAGAATGGAGATTATGCGTGGCTTCTTCATGTACTTAAATCTTTAGATGTAAATGGTAAGGCAGGTATAATTTTGCCGCACGGCGTGTTGTTTAGAGGTAATGCTGAAGAGACTATTCGAATTGAAGTTCTTAAGAAAAAATATATAAAAGGAATAGTTAGTCTTCCCGCAAATTTGTTTTACGGAACAGGTATACCAGCATGTATTATCATCATTGATAAAGAAGATGCGGATAGTAGAGAGGGAATCTTTTTAATTGATGCTAGTGATGGGTATAAGAAAGATGGTAATAAGAACAGGTTGCGTGAGCAAGATATTGAAAAGATAGTACAGACTTTTGTTAGCGGAAAGACTATTAAGGGTTATTCTAGTTTTGTAAAGTATTCCGACATTATTGAGAATAATGCGGGTAATCTAAATGTACCAAGATATATTCAAAAGATTGACAATTCTCTTCCTCAGAATATTGCGGCTCATTTAAAGGGTGGCATTCCTGGAACTGATGTTGATTCGCTTAAGAGATTGTGGGATATTTCACCGGCTCTTAAGAATGAAATCTTTACTTGTGTGGATGAGCGTAGTGATGTTTATAGGCTTGCCATTTCTTCTAATGAGATTGAAGGTGTGATAAGTGCGGATGTATGCATTACAGAGGAAAAGACAAACGAGACAGTAACGATTTTATCAGGTTGGAAGTCTGAGATTAAGGATATTTTGCTTGGGATTGATTCTGATGTGAATCCTAAGGCGCTTATTAAAACTATTTCTATGAAGATTCTTAAGGAATATGAGAATGCAAGATTGCTTGATAATTACGATGTATATGACTGCCTTATGAATTATTGGAATGAGAAACTTCAAGATGATGTATATGTAATTAAGGCTAGTGGATATGAGGTTGGTCGTGAGATTGAGTATGAGTATGCTCAGAAAAAAACCAAAGATGAAAATGGCGCGAAAATAACTACTGATGATACTTCTAAGGTTAAGTCATTTGAGGGAGCATTGATACCTAGAGAGATTATCGAGAAGGAATATTATGCTGATGAGTTTGCTCAAATTAATAGCCTTCTTGAGAAATCTAGCGAATTAGAAAGCGAACTAGATGCAATGCGTGAAGAAGAATCTGGTGATGATGGTCTGTTTAATGAAGTGTTAAATGAAAAAGGCGATGGTATCCCTAAAGCTAGATTAAGGAAGCGTATTAAGGAACTTGATGGTTGTAATACAGAAGAACTAGATGCTCTTAAAATGTATGCTAGTAAATTGTCAGAAAAAGAAAAAAGCGATAAAGAATATAAAGCAAAGCGTAAAGAGTTAGATGCTATGGTAGAAGAAAAATATAGCGAGTTGTCATTAGATGAGATTAAGCATTTACTATTTGATGCAAAGTGGATGGCAAAACTTGAAAGTGATTTGTGCGATGAGGTTGAGCAGGTCTTAAATACCCTATCATCAAAAGTTATGTTAATCGCAAAAAGGTATGAACATACACTCGGTGAGATTGAGGAAAGAACGGCTAAATCAAAAGAAGCTGTCGTGTCAGCACTGGAAAGGATGGGATATACATGGTAACTTATCCAAAAGATTGGAAAAAAGATACTATTTCTGCTGTCGCAGATATTGCGACGGGTTGTCGTGATACTCAAGATAATAAGTATAATGGGCGCTACCCCTTTTTTGTAAGATCTCCAATTGTTGAGCGTATAGATGTAGCAGACTACGATTGCGAAGCAGTCTTGACAGCAGGCGATGGTGTTGGTACAGGAAAAGTATTTCATTATTACAATGGAAAGTTTGCAGCACATCAGCGTGTATATGTTATGAGTAATTTTAGAGGTGTTTATGGGAAATACTTCTATTATTATTTCTCAAAGAACTTTATAAATGAAGTAGAGAAATACACAGCGAAATCTTCTGTTGATTCTGTTAGGCGAGCTATGATTGCTGATATGGAAATTCCTCATCCAGAATTGCTAGAACAGAAAAAAATAGTAGAAACTCTTACTGCGTTTGACACTTACATAGCTGATCTCACTGAGCTGATTGAAAAGAAGCGCAACATTCGAGATGGGGCGTTGGAAGATCTGATGAGCGGACGAACGAGGCTAGAGGGATTTGATGGTATGTGGAATGAATGTGAGATAAAAGATATTACTCGAATGGTAATAACTGGAGGAACTCCATCTACAGCTAGACAAGAGTATTATGGTGGTGATATTCCATGGCTTTCTTCTACAGAAATACATCAGAAAAGAATTAGTAAACCAACGACCTTTATTACAGAATTAGGGTTAAATAATTCGTCTGCAAAGATTGCGCCGCAAAAGTCTGTGTTAATAGCATTAGCGGGGCAAGGTAAAACGCGTGGAAAAGCAGCTATTTTAATGAAGCCTATGGCGTTAAATCAGTCTCTTGCGGCATTAGTTGTTAATGAAAAGTGTAATTCGGAATTTTTGTATTACCTAATTGAAAGCATGTATTATTCGCTTAGAGAATTATCATCTGGAGATGGTGGACGTGGAGGCTTAAATAAAAAACTTATTAATGGAGTCAATATCGTTTTACCTATGGATATTGATGAACAAGAAGCTATTGCGGATGTGTTGACAGCCATGGATGATGAAATAGGTGTTCTAGAAGCTGAAAAAGACAAAATGATTCAAATCAGAGAAGGGGCAATGGACGATCTGCTTACTGGTCGTGTCCGTTTAAATAAATAGTAGAGGGGATAATTTATGGCTACGGTAGATGTTGAGAAAAAACTTCAGAATAGGGTTTTACATTGGCTAATTAAAGATCTTGGTTATAAGTTTCTAGGCAATTTAGAAGACGAAGATAACACCCCAGTAAAGGAAGAGTTGTTGAAGGCTAGCTTGAAGAAAAGGGGATATTATGATGATCAAATAAAGACTGCTGTAAGTGAGCTTGTAAGTAAGACTAATAATCAAGTGGATTCTCTTTATCAAATAAATAAAGATGTTTATTCGCTTCTTCGTTATGGTAGACAAGGCGCTAAGGATGTTGATGGTAAGAGGCAGACTGTTCATTATATTGATTGGGATGACATTTATCGTGATGATAAAGATAAGGTAAATGATTATTATGTTGCTGAAGAGGTTTCTGTTTTAAGACAAAATGGCACTTCACATAAACGACCTGATGTTGTTATATATATTAATGGTATTGCATTAGGTATGTTTGAATTAAAACGTTCCTGTGTAAGCGTTGGTGAAGGTATTCGTCAACTATTGCAGAATCAGAAAAGTGAAAATATTTCTAATTATTTCTCGACTTTGCAATACCTTTTTGCAGGAAATGAGGCGGAAGGACTTTTATATGGGACAATTAATACACCTGAAAAGTATTATTTGAAGTGGAAGGAATATAAAAATGCGGAGGATGGTCTATCTAAAGAAATAAAACAGATCCAAAGCAAAAAAGTCAATCGTCTTATGGATGGTGTAGTATCGCTTTGTCAAAAGGAACGATTTCTTTCACTTATTCATGATTTTGTTATATTTGATGCTGGTATAAAGAAAGTTACAAGGCATAATCAGTATTTTGCTAATATAGCTGCTCGTCAGAGAATTAAGGCTAAAGAAGGGGGCATTATTTGGAATACGCAAGGCTCAGGCAAATCATTGATTATGGTTTGGCTAACAAAATGGATTATCGAAAATGTTGACGATAGTCGTGTAGTTGTTATTACAGATCGTGATGAATTAGATGACCAGATAGAGAGTTTGTTTAATGATGTTGATGAGAAAGTGCATAGGGCAAAGAGTTGTGCTGATCTTAGGGATACTCTTGATAAAAATGAGGATGCAATTATTTGCTCGCTAATTCATAAATATGGTCATAACGCAGGAAGTCAGTCTGATGTAGACCAATATAGAAAGGAATTACTTAAGGATCTTCCTTCTGATTTTAAAGCAAAAGGAAATATTGTTGCATTTATTGACGAGTGTCATAGAACTAATTCTGGAAAGCTCCACGAAGCTGTAAGGATTCTAATGCCAGATGCTATACTTATTGGTTTTACAGGCACGCCGCTTTTGAAAACTGATAAACGTTCTAGTATAGAGACATTTGGTACATATATTCACACATATAAGTTTGATGAAGGTGTTGAAGATGGCGTTGTCTTGGATTTGAGATACGAAGCAAGAGATGTAGATCAAGATTTATCAAGTAAAGATAAGGTAGATCTTTGGTTTGAGAATAAGACGAATGGGCTCACTGAAAGAGCTAAACAACAATTAAAGCAAAGCTGGACATCTATTAATAAGCTATATAGTTCAAGGCAAAGATTGGAGAAGATAGCAGCTGATATTGTCTTTGATATGAGTTTAAAACCTAGATTAAAGAATGATAGAGGAACTGCTATGCTTGTGGCTGGTAGTATATATGAAGCTTGTAGATATTGGGAAATATTTAATAGTATGGGATTTACAAAGTGTGCTGTTGTAACATCTTATGAGCCAACTACGCAAAGTGTGAGAACTGCTACTAGTGATATATTTCAAGAGAGTGAAGAAGAATACAAGAAGTCTATATATGAACGAATGCTCAATGGCAAGAAAGTATCTGAGTTTGAAAGAGATGTAAAAGAAATGTTTAAAGATGAACCAGCACAGATGAAGCTTTTAATTGTGGTGGACAAACTTCTTACAGGCTTTGATGCTCCAAGTGCTACATATTTGTATATTGATAAATCTATGCGAGATCATGACTTGTTCCAAGCTATTTGTCGAGTTAATAGACCAGATGGTGAAGATAAAGATTATGGATATATTGTAGATTATATGGATCTATTTCGTAATGTTGAACTAGCTATTGCTGATTATACATCGGAATCATTTGATGGTTATGACAAGGAAGATGTAGAAGGTTTAATTAAGAATCGTTATGATGAGGCGAAAGCTGAACTACAAGGTGCTATTTCATCCCTAAGAGAATTAGTGAGTAATGTCCCTGAACCTCAAGAAGATACTGATTATATAACATATTTCTGCGGTGATGATAGTGAAGATAATGAAATGAGAGCTAGAAGAGATACATTCTATGCTTTAACTGCATCGTTGTCGCGTTCGTTTGCTAATTGTTGTGACAGACTAGTTTCTGACTATGGTTACACTGAAGAAGAAGTAAATAGTGTACGTGATAATATTGGTGGATTTAATAAAATTAAAGAAATGATTAAACTGGCAAGTTGTGACTATATTGATCTTAAACCTTATGAAGTAGATATGAGATATATTTTAGATACATATATTAAGGCTGAGGATTCTAGAGTAGTTAGTGAGCTTGGCAATATGTCTTTGGTAGAACTTCTTTTACAAGGAGACAAAAAAGATGTTGATGATGTATTGGTAAGATAAATATAAAAAATAATTCGCATAATGAATAACATCATTGTGTGGATTGTTTTTTTATTTGACAAAATGGTTGATTTTTGATATAATTTAAGTGATAGCTTTTGAATGGAGCAGCAGTAGGTGCAGCGGAAAGTGTGGCAACACAATTAATAGAAACA
>ONAZ01000013.1 GCA_900315945.1 uncultured Lachnospiraceae bacterium
AAAAATCAACATTTATAATAATTATATATAAAGAAACAGACCTGCATTGGCAATGGCCAATGCAGGTCTGCTATTTAGAGACTATTTTTACAGCCCCTTCTTTTATTTCCTTTTAAGCATTTCTGCTACTTTAATTCTATTCTCTTCGCTAAATCCAACAAGAATGTTGTGATTTGCTTCTGACAGATATTCGATTACACCATCAATGTCTGATTTTTCATTCTTTGGACATTTAATATATAAATGCTTGTTAGCTGTTATATGAAGCGTATAACTTATCTTGAAATGATGCCATAGGAATTTATATAAAGTAGAATATTTATAAATCCATAATATTTCGTCAATCGGTACAATTGCGACACCGTATATTGATACTTCAATGAAGAAATGCTCTGTAATATACATGTCTTCAGTAGCAAGCTGAGGTAGAGTAGCTAATTCTTCTTCAGCAAGTGCTAGAAGTTTATCTGAATTGCCATACGCCTTGAGGCGTAGCACAGGTGTAGATATTGATGGATTTATAATGAACAATCCATATATAATAACGAATATCAAACTAACAATTCCTGAACCGAGAGCAAGTATAATAAGTGCCCATGTTAGAAATCCTGTTGTTGCAGGCTCATTAATATTGTAACTTGATAAAGTGCTTGTTATTCCTTCTTCATCCCAGGACAGATCCTTAGCTAATCTATTAAGAAGTTCTGTCTCTGTCTTGCTGTTTTTATATATCTTACCTTTGATAGTTACATCTTCAATGATTGGTTTTCCCTGCTCGCATGTGTCTGGAGTAAGAAGGACAATAACGCAATCGTCATTAACGTTAGTGTAGTAATAATAACCCTCAGTACCAGTAAGCCATTCCTTCGTATATCCTGTAAAATACAGGTTTTTAAGCTCTGCTGTTATATACCCGTTCCTATTATATTGTTCTTTAATTGATTTTGTTGAATCAAGAACATTAGGATTCAATATAGAATAAATTGGGCTTATGAAGATTAGTAACAGGATAAAAGCCAGATATACTAGCGGTGCAATAATCTTTCTTTTGTAGCACTTTATAATATTTGATTTTATGTAGTCTTTGTATTTTTCGCTGACATTAGTACCACCTTCTAAGTCAGCGAGTGGTTTTTCCATTTCTTTCATGGTTATATAATATAGTTTTATTTCCTTTAATTCAAGGGATTAACCCACTTTTATAATTTGAGATTTTGTGCTAGTATATTTTAGTGAAAAAATTTTGAGAGGGAAAAAGTATGTCTGATTATATAATTAGAGCCACTGCAGCAAATGATTCCATAAGAGCTTTTGCAATAACAAGTCGTGACATGGTTGAATTTGCAAGGAAGAGTCATAATACAAGTCCTGTTGTAACAGCCGCCCTAGGGCGTATGCTAAGTGCAGGTGCAATGATGGGAGTAATGATGAAAGGAGACGATGATCTTCTTACATTTCAGATTCAGGGAAGTGGTCCTATGAAAGGGATTACAGTTACTGCAGATTCTAAAGGAAATGTTAAAGGTTTTCCTAATGTGGCTGATGTTATGTTACCACCTAATAAAGATGGTAAACTTGATGTTGGAGGAGCTATTGATATTGGAATCCTTAGAGTTATCAAAGACATGGGACTTAAGGAGCCATATGTTGGAACATGTGAACTTAAGACTGGTGAGATTGCAGAGGATTTAACTTATTATTTTGCTACAAGTGAACAGATACCTTCTTCTGTTGGTCTTGGAGTACTTATGAATAAGGATAACACTGTTGCAGAGGCAGGAGGATTCATAATCCAGCTTATGCCTTTTACTGATGACAAGATTATTGACAAGTTAGAAGAGAATATTAAGAACCTGTCGCCTGTTACAACATATCTATCAGAAGGAAAGAGTCCAGAGGAAATACTTGATATAGTTCTTGAAGGACTGGATGTAAATGTGTTAGATAAGGTTGATACTTGCTTTAAATGCGACTGTAGTGTAGAAAGAGTTGAGAAGAGCCTTATGAGTCTTTCCATGGATGATATTAATAGCATAATTGAAGACAATAAGCCTGTTGAGGTTAAATGCCAATTCTGCAATAAAGCCTATAATTTCTCTATAGAAGATATTAAAAAACTACGCGGTATCAAATAAATGTAGAATATAATATGCTTTTTTACTATGAAATGGTTATTTTAGGCTTGTTTTTTAGATAACCTATATAATTGACATATAGAAAATTATAAGTATAATTTATAGTGCTACTACTATAGAGTGCGCAGACTCTATGTTTTTTTGTGGCATGTTTATATATTATTTGGAAGAAGGAAATCATGGACAAAGTGAAAAATGTTGATTTGAAAAGCTGGAATTGGAAGAAAATCGGTATTATTGCAGGTAGTATAGTTGGCGGACTTTTAGTTATCTATATTATCTTTTCAATTTATTTTATGTCGCACTACTTCTTTAGAAGTACTGTAAATGGTGTTCCAAGTTCTGGCAAAAGTGCATCTGGAATGGTTGATAAAATACAAGAAGCAGCCAAGGGTTATAGCCTGGATGTAAAAGACGAAGATGGTTCTGATGTTAAGATTGCTTCAAGTGACATTGATATGAGTGTTGATGTAACTGAAGACAAGTTGTCTGAGCTTTTCAAGGATCAGAATGGATTTGCATGGGTTAAATACATATTTACAGATAAAGATTATGTGTGTCCTACAATTGTAAGTCTTAATAATGAGAAGCTTAATAACAAATTATCTCAACTTAAGTGTCTAACAAGAGAGACTACTACACCTACAGAGAATGCTAAGGTGGTATTTAAGGGTGATGAATTTGTAATTGAGCCTGAGAAGTATGGTAATACAGTTGAGATTAATGATTTAACTAACAAAGTTACACTTGCTATTTATAAATTTCAGCCAACCTTTGATATTGTAAAAGAAGGATATTTACAGCCGGCTGTTCTTTCCACTGATCCTACTCTTAATAAATCACTTGCTAATCTTAATAAAGTAAAAGACATTAAGATTACTTATGAAACAGGTAGCGCTCCTTATACAATACCTAAAGAGACAATTGCTACATTCTTCGGTTCAGATAACATGGGTGAGATTACTTACAACGAAGAGGCAATCATGGGATTTGTTAAGGATATGGCTAGCAAATACAATACTGCAGGTAAAGCAAAGAATCTTCATACATCATATGGCGCAGATGTAACCATTTCTGGTGGTGACTATGGCTGGAAGATTAATAACGAAGGTGAGAAGAATCAGCTTATTGAGGATTTGAAGAATGGTGAAGATGTAAAGAGAGAATTTGTCTATAAGCAAAAGGCAGCATCTCATGGAGCTAATGATTATGGTGATAGTTATATAGAAATTAATCTTACAGCTCAGCATCTATTTCTTCATAAGAATGGTAGTGTTGTTCTAGAATCTGATATTGTATCAGGTAATCCATACAAAGGTAATGCAACTCCAACAGGTGCTTATGGTATCTATTATTGTGATAAAGATGCTATTCTTCGTGGAGAAGGATATGAGACACCAGTCGCTTATTGGATGCCTTTTAATGGTGGAGTTGGACTTCATGATGCAACATGGCAGTCATCCTTTGGAGGACAGAGATATAAGTTCAATGGTTCCCATGGATGTATTAACTTGCCATTAAATGTAGCTGCATCAATATTTAGTCAGGTGTCAGCAGGATATCCTGTTCTAGTATATAGCTTAGGCGGTACAGAACAAGTTGATAAGGAAATTGAGATGGCTAAGGGAGTAGTAACTGCAATTAATAATATTGGTCCAGTTGATCCGGGTAAAGCTGAGATGATTGCTTCTGTAAGAGCTCAATATGAAGCACTTCCTGGAGCAGCAAAACAAGCTGTTACTAACTTGAATATCCTTGAAGCCGCAGAGGCTGAACTTGCAGCAATGCTTTCAGGTGAGGTTCCACCTCCAGAGGCGCCTGCAGAACCACCTGCAGTATAGATTGTTAATTAGGGCTTAGGCACTAGATGTCTAAGCCTTTTATATTAGAGTTTACTAGATTGTTATAGATAGTTCTTATTAATGTGGGAGCAGTAATATGTGGAGAGATTATATTAGACAGGTTAAACCATATACACCAGGTGAACAGCCTAAAGATGAAAATGTTATAAAACTTAATACCAATGAAAATCCCTATCCGCCTTGTGTGGGAGTAAGGGATGCCATTAAGGATTTTGATTATAATATGCTTAGAAAGTATCCTGACCCTGCTGTTAATGAGTTAAGGCAGGCAATAGCGGATTATCATGATGTTGATATTAGAAATGTGTTTGTGGGAGTTGGCTCTGATGATGTGTTAGCTATGTGCTATATGACATTTTTTAATTCTAATAAACCAATACTTTTCCCTGATATAACATATTCATTTTATGATGTGTGGGCTGAAGAGTTTGACGTATTATATGTTACGAAACCGTTAGATGAAAACTTTAGGATTGTGCCATCGGATTATAAGACTATTAATGGGGGAATTATTATTCCTAATCCTAATGCTCCAACAGGTATAGAAGAAGGAATAGATACAATTATAGATATCATCGAAAATAATAAGGATTCTATTGTTATTATTGATGAGGCATACGTTGATTTTGGAGCTGAATCAGTACTGCCACTTGTGGCAAAATATGACAACTTAATTGTTGTAAGAACATTTTCTAAATCAAGATCTCTTGCTGGAAGCAGAATAGGATATGCTATAGCAAGTAAGGAAATAATTAAAGCCCTTCATAATGTAAAATACTCTTATAATTCATATACCATGGATAGTCTTACCATTAAGATTGGAGTAGAGGCTATAAAGGATGATAAATATTTTAAAGAAAATTTAGAAAAAGTAATATCTACTAGAGAGTGGACATATAATAAGCTATTAGAACTAGGGTTTGAAGTGTTTGAAAGTAAGGCGAATTTCTTATTTGCAAAGCCGAATTTTATTAGTGCGAAAGAATTATTCCATGAACTTAAGAAAAAGAATATTTTCGTAAGATACTTTGATAAGCCACGTATTAATGAATATCTTAGAATTTCTATAGGAACTGACCAAGAGATGAAAGAACTTATAGATGCAATTACTTTGTTAAAGTGATTTGTAATATTTGCATACTTACATATTGAGTTATGGTTTGCTTTTGGTTAAATAATCTATTGTATATTTATCTCAATTATGGTTAAGTATTATAGTCGGTTAATTTGGACTTAGAGAGGTATAAAATGGACGCGATTGTTAACAGTATATCTGAGATGAATGAAGTGGTAAAATACTTGTTTTGCTTTTTTGTTTCAATGATACCACTTATTGAACTTCGTGGAGCTATTCCTATATCACAGGCATTAATGCTACCTGTAGTTCCATCTTTTATAGTATGTATGGTTGGTAACATGATTCCTGTACCTATTATATATTTGTTCGCACGTAAAGTTCTTATCTGGGGAAAGGATAAGAAGGGCATAGGTAAGTTCTTCACTTTCTGTCTTGAGAAAGGTGAGAAGGGTGGTAAGAAACTTATGAAAAATGGAGAAGCTGGTCTATTTATTGGTCTTCTTCTATTCGTTGGAATTCCAATTCCTGGAACAGGAGCATGGACAGGAACACTTGCTGCTTCAATTCTCGATATGGGATTTAAGAGAACAATTCTTGCTGTTGTATTAGGTGTGCTTCTTGCTGGTATTATTATGATGGCTGCAAGTTTTGGACTATTTTCATTCATATATAACTAAAGGAGATTTGAATGGATTGGAAAGGGCTAATAGGTAATTTTATAGCAATCTTCTTTGGATTGTTTCTGTATATATTAATTACAAATTCTAAATGGGGCAAGTCCCATGAGAAGTATCAATATGCAATAATGCTTGTATGTGTGCTTCTTGCCTGTTTATTTGGATTTGGACTTAAGATTCTAATAGGAATGTTTTTCTGATAAATGTAAAGCCAAGACTTTAGTGTCTTGGTTTTTTTATACAAATTCTTTCATCATTCTAGGGCAAATCCTTGTATAGTTCTTTACACTAGGGCACAATATATGGTATTATATTATGAAAATGGGTATAATTATTATACGCAATTAGGAGGTTTGGATTTTGAGAAGTAATGGAGTGCTAATGCACATTTCATCATTACCATCCGAGTATGGAATAGGAACACTTGGTAAAGAGGCAAAAGAGTTTGCTGATTATCTAAATAGAGCTAGAATTGAGTATTGGCAGATATTGCCTATAGGTCCCACAAGTTATGGTGACTCGCCATATCAATCTTTTTCGTCATTTGCAGGAAATCCTTATTTTGTAGATCTTAATACTCTATGTGAAGAAGGATTATTGTCTTATGATGAGTGTCGAAATACCTATTGGGGTGACAGAGCTGATAGAGTAGATTATGCCAATATGTATGAGAAGAGATTTCCTATTTTGTGGAAGGCTTGTGATAACTTCAGGGAGATTATTAATCCAGGAAGTGAGAGATATAAGAAAGAAGATAAAGATGCATATGATAAATTCTTAAGTGTTAACAAAGAATGGGTTAATGACTATGCACTATTTATGGCACTTAAGGATGCTCATGGTGGCAAGGCTTGGTTTGAGTGGGAAGATGATATTAAGAAAAGAAAACAAGATGCCATTAATGAAGCAAATAATAAGTATGCCAGAGAAGTAGAGAATTATAAGATTGTACAATACTTCTTCGATACACAATGGAATGATTTTAGGAAATATCTTAAGGAGAAAGAAGTAAAGCTTATTGGTGATGTACCAATATATGTTGCTTATGACAGCATAGAGGTTTGGAAAGAACCAGAGCTATTTGCCCTTGATAGAAATCTTGAACAAAAAGAAGTTGCAGGATGTCCTCCTGATTATTTTAATGAAAATGGACAGCTTTGGGGCAATCCCATTTATAATTGGAAGAAGATGGAGAAAGATAACTTCTCTTGGTGGATGAAAAGATTAAAGCGTGTATTTGACATGCACGATGTTGTTAGAATCGATCATTTCAGAGGATTTTCTTCATATTATTCAATTGATGGTAAGGCAGAAAATGCTCGTAATGGTAAATGGGTGAAAGGTCCAGGTATAAAGGTTTTTGAACAACTTAAGAAAGAACTTGGTAATCCTCAAATTATTGCGGAGGATTTGGGATTTCTTACAGAAGATGTGTTCAAACTTTTAGATGAAACTGGATATCCTGGTATGAAGGTTCTTCAATTTGCATTTGATGCAGGGGATGGAAGTAACATTTACATGCCTCATAATTACAATAGAAATTCCGTTGTTTACACAGGAACACATGATAATGAGACTACCCTAGGATGGCTTCAGAATACATCTGACTGGGTAAGGACTAATACATTTAGATATCTAAATGTTACAGATAGTGAAGGATGGGTATGGGGGCTTATAAGAGCAGCTCATAGTTCCGTTGCTGATTTGAGTGTTATTCAGATGCAGGACTACCTAAGCTTAGGTAATGATTGTAGAATGAATACACCTTCAACTATTGGAGGAAATTGGGAATGGAGGATTACTAAGGATATGCTTTCCGACGGATTAAATGATAGAATCAAAGAAATGAATTATCGATTCGGAAGAGCAAGTTATGGAGAGAAATAATTATGTATTATTTTATTGTAAATGCTACATCAAGAACTGGTAAGGCTCAGCAGATTTGGAAAGATGTAAAGGCTGAACTTGATAGTAAAGGAATTGAATATAAGTTCTATATGACAGGTTCTCGTGGTCATGCTAAGAAGTTAGCTACTAAGATTTGTAAAGAAGATGGCGAGATTAAGCTTGTGGTCGTAGGTGGAGACGGAACTGCCAACGAAGTTATTAATGGAATACAGGATTTCGATAGAGTAAAGTTTGGATACGTTCCAACAGGTTCTGGTAATGACCTTGGCAGAGGATTAGGAATTAATAAGACTAAACCAGTTGACCAGCTTAATCACATTTTAAATAGTGATGAAACAATGAAGATGGATCTTGGTGAAGTTATAACAGGTGATGGAGAGAGACGACTTTTTGCCATTAGTGCTGGAATAGGTGTTGATGCAAGTGTATGTAAGCAAGCACTAACTTCTAAGCTTAAGAAGTTCCTTAACAAATTTGGTGCTGGGTCTGCAACTTATTCAATTCTTACTGTTAAGACTTTGTTTACCATGCCGCTATGCGATGGAGTTGTTGAACTTGATGATGGGACAATTAAGAAGCCAAGTAATATAATATTCTGCGCGGCTATGAACCATCCTTGGGAGGGTGGTGGTGTCCCTATGGCACCTAATGCTAATGCTTTTGATGGTAAGTTGTCTGTATGTTGTGTAAGCGATATTAAGAGAATTAAGTGCTTCGGTTCATTTGGACTACTACTTGCAGCTAAGCAAGATAGAATAAAGGGATTTGATATATACGACTGTAAGAGCGTTAAGATCAATCTTGAAGATAATATGGTTGTCCACGCTGATGGAGAATATTGTGGAGAACCAAAAAGTGTTGAATTTAGGTGTATTCCTGAAGCTATTTCTGTTATAATTTAAGGGAGTGGAGTTTTTTAGGGGGGTTATGGAGAAAAATATGGTTAAGAACCAGGATAATGCTGAAAGAATTAGTTTTTTTGACATAGATAAGTTGTCAAAAAAATACATGAAGGATAACGAAGCGGAAGTTACAAGTAATAATCAGCGAATGCTGAAGACAATTTCTGTTATTTATTTTGTTGTAATTATCTGTTACAACATTATTGTGCCTATTTTTTTTAATGAGTGGGGAGTAAGCTATATATATCAGATAGCGTTAATAGTACATATTGTTATACTTGCACTTGTTTTGCTTAGGTATCGTAAAGGTTTGAGAAGTAAAAGAGAAGTGCAGATTGTATGTGCTGCATTTCAGTTATACGTAATGGCTTTTCTAGTTATTGTTAGCTTGGTACCTTTTGATAATGGGCAACCTGCAGTATACTTTGCACCTATTGCTATGGGATTTGCCGTAGTATTTATCTATAGTTTTAAAACGGCTGTTGTGTTAGGAATTGTTGAATGCGCAAGCCTTATAATTACAACGATGATTTTTAAATCAGATGTTTTGTTTATTAATGGCTTTTCAACTATTTTATCTCTTGTTATTGTTATATATGTTGTATATGTAGTATATGCTAATAGAGCTAGAGAAAGTAAGCACAGGAAGAAACTTCGTAAGATGGGACAGACTGATAAGCTTACGAATATATACAATCGTGCTGCAACAGAGATGATGTCACAAGAGTATATTCAAGAGAATAGGGATACGAAATATGCTCTTATGATTATAGATATCGATGAATTTAAGTCAGTTAACGATACATATGGTCACCAGACTGGAGATAAAGTTATTCAAAGTGTTGCGAAGATTATTGAGGAAGCAGCAGGAACTCGTAATATTGCTGGTCGTATGGGTGGCGATGAATTTATGATTTTCATAAAAGGTTGGAATACCGAAGATGATATCAAAGAAATTGCTGCACAGATTCTAAGAAATGCCCAGAAAATTGAGATGCCTGATGATAGAGTTAGTGTATCATGTTCTATAGGTGTATGTGCACTAAAAGAAGACGAATGGATGGAATATGATGATATGTTCTCATGCGCTGATAAGGCACTTTATTATATTAAAGAAAATGGAAAGAATTGTTGTGCTTTTTATTCAAAAGAGTAGAATTCATTAATAAAAGCCTCAGTTGTAGATGCTACCTAATTAGGTAGGTATCTGCTACTGAGGCTTTTTTAAAAAAACAACAACTGCGGAAGATGGGACTTGAACCCACACGAGCTTAGCGCTCACAAGATCCTTAGTCTTGCTCGTCTGCCAGTTCCGACACTTCCGCATATTTTGTCAACGATGATATATTATCAAAGTAGGATGATAATGTCAAATGTTTTGTGGAAATATTATAATGAAAGCGATATGCTTCTTGTTATTGTTATTTTTTTTGTGAAATCTATAGAAATAGTGTTATAATGATACTTAGTGATAGTAATATGAAAAAGATTCTTAATAATAAGGGGGCTAGATACATGAAGAATTTGTTTAAAGCTATAATGGCGGTGGCAGCAGCAGGTGCAGCTGTGGTTGCAGGTAAGTTGTGCTATGACTTTTTTGTAAAAAAGAATGATGGAATGGATGACGATTTCTTTGATGATTTAGAGGATGATTTCTCGGATGTTGTTTTTGAGGATGAATTCTTTAATTTTGATCTTGAACCGGAGAAAGAGACGGAAACTAAGTCAGAGTCAGTTAAGGTTGTTAAGGTCAATCCTGCTAAACCAGCAACAGATACAAAGGCTGATGAGAAGAAGGAAGAACCTAAGAAAGCGGCTCCTAAGGCTACAGTTAAGAAGCCAGTAGCAAAGAAGGCAGCTGCTAAAAAGACTAATACTAAGAAAGCTCAGTCACTTACATGTCAGGATGTAATTGATTGTACATCTAATGTGCTTGGCGTATCTGCAGAGGATATTCTTTCTAAGTCAAGAAAAGCTGATGTTGCTAATGCTAGACGTGTTGCAATATATGTTTGCTCAACTGAACTTAAGGTTACAAATGCTACTATTTGTGAAGAATTTGGTGGCATAGGTGCTACATCTGTTACTAATGCTAAGAAGAACATTAGTGATAAGATTAAAGAAGATCCGGACACTAAAGCAGATATTGAAGATATAGTTGATGAATTAAAGAGATTAGAAGAGTCGTTTAATAAGAAATAATATGTTAATAGAAAGTTATGCATTAAAGAATATTTTTACAACGGTACTAATAACGGGAACGATTACCTTGGTAATCGTTCTTCTTTTGATGCTTGTTAGAAAGATATTTGACATAGGAGATGAGCTCTTTAGAAAACTAATGCATTTGACGGCAATATTAATTACGCCTCTTTGTCTTTATTTTGCAATAGACTTTTATATAGCTATGCTGTGCTTATTCATATATGCAATAGGTGGAGCTATAGGTCTAAGACTAATTGAAAAGGTTAAATCCTATTCCAGCTTTTTTGTTGAAAGAGAAAAGCATGAGATAAGAAAAAGCTTTGTGTCCTATTGTAATATACAGGCTTGTCTAATTCTAGTATGTGGTGTCTACGGAGATATAGGTATTATTTACATTGAATTAATGGTATGGGCTCTTGGTGATACAGTTGCTGCTTTATGTGGTAAGAAATGGGGCAAGAAGCATTTTGAATGGAGGTTTGCCGATAGAAATAAGACTTATGTTGGAAGTATTTCCATGTTAATTGTCGTATTTATTATTTCTTTTATTGCACTATTAATAATGTATGATTATTCTGTTTTAAGGGTAATATGTCAATCTGGAATAATTGCAGTTATGGCAACTATGGCAGAACTTCTTTCTAAGAAGGGCAGAGATACAATAACTATTCCTGTTATTGTATCTCTTGTATGTTTGATTTTCGATATGTTTTTCTAAGATCTCACTTTAATAAATAAATCACACATTCTGTGTAATAATTCTCTGATTATATATTATTCACAAAAACTACATATTCTTTTTGTCTATATAGTCTTATTGTAACCCACGTAAACTGATGTTAAAATGGAAGAAACTGAGGAAACGAAAATCGTTTCCTAAATATTGTTCCTTTTGGACACTAAGGGGAGGTAGAGAATTATGTCAGAAAATAAGGCTAGGATTTTAGAAGGGGCCTTGAATGTTTATAAGACTAAAGGCGTAAAGTTCACAATGGACGACTTGGCAGCAGAACTAGGCATGAGCAAGAAGACGATTTATACTGTATTTCCTGATAAAGGTACTTTGCTTTATGAAGTTGTTGATTATACCTTTGATTCTATAAAAGAGACGCAGGATAGTGTATTAAGTAATCCTAATTTATCATTGGTTGATAAGCTAAAAACTATTCTTGGTGTGCTACCTGATGCTTATGTTGGTGTTGATTTTACGCAGTTATATGTTCTTAAGGGTAAATATCCTAAAGCATATATGAGATTACAGGAACGTCTTGAGAGTGGCTGGGAACAGACACTAGCATTAATGGACGAGGGCGTTAAGCAAGGCGTATTAAGAGATTTTAATCGCGTAATATTCCAGATTGCTCATGAAGCCGCACTAGAAAGATTTCTTATGGGAGACGAGTTACAGAAGAACAAGATTTCCTATGAAGATGCATTGAAAGAATTAGTTAATATACTAACTGATGGAATAATTGTTAGAGATTAGGGGTGATAATATGAGTAGAATTTATTTGGATAAAAAATGGCTTTTTTCTGAAACATTTAAAGAGGAATACATAGCATCTGCAATAACAGATGGAGAAGTGGTAAATGTTCCTCATACAGTGAAAGAAACTTCTTTTAATTATTTTGATGAGCATGACTATCAAATGATTAGCTGTTATCAGAAGAATATTAAGTATGACAAGGCATGGGCAGGAAAAGATTTGTATCTTGTCTTTGAAGCTGTTGGTCATCAGGCAGATGTATACATTAATGGTGAGCACAAGAAGTGCCACAAGAATGGTTATAACGCATTTTCAATAGATGTAACCAATCTATTATCAGAAGGGGACAATCTTGTAACTGTAAAATGTAACTCAAACGAGAATATCAATCAACCACCTTTTGGATATGTTATTGATTACATGACTTATGGTGGAATTTACAGAGATGTGTATCTGGAGGTAAAGGAGCCTGTTCATATTATAAGTTGCTTCTATCAACCATCTCCACTTGCTCCTAATACTAATAAGAAGAGCAGAAGAGAGATTGAGAAACTAACTGTAGCTGGAACTCTTAAGACAGAATACAAAGTGTCAGAAGAAGCAAAGGACGCAATTAAGAAGAATGAAGTTGTGGTAAGACAGTATCTGAATGATAAGCCTATATTGGAGCTTCCTCTTGACTCACAACTAGAGACTACAGTTCCTCTATCTGAAGTGAAATTATGGGATGTTGAGAGCCCTACATTGTATAATGTCAAGACAGAACTTGTATATAATGGAAATGTTGTTGATGTTAATGAAGAGACAATTGGATTTAGAGATATTGCATTTAAATCAGAAGGATTCTTCCTTAATGGAAGAAGGCTTATTATAAGAGGACTTAATCGTCATCAGAGTTATCCTTATGTTGGATATGCAATGCCTGAGTCAATGCAGAGAGAAGATGCGAAGATTCTAAAAAATGAACTTGGTGTTAATACAGTAAGGACATCTCACTATTCGCAATCTAGATACTTTATGGACGAGTGCGATAAGCTAGGACTTCTTGTTGTAACAGAATTTCCGGGATGGCAACATATCGGGGATGCAGATTGGAAGCATATCGCATGTAAGAATGTTAAAGAAATGATTAAAGAATTCAGAAATCATCCATCAATTATTCTTTGGGGTGTTCGCATTAACGAATCTCAGGATGATGAGGAATTCTATAAGAGGACGAATAAAATAGCACATCACTATGACCCTACACGTCCTACTGGCGGTACAAAAGCTGGTGAGAAGATGCAGACTTTTGAAGATGTATATGCATATAATGATTTTATTCATAGTGGTGCTAATGAAGGATGTCATAAGAAGAAGGATGTTGTTCCAAAGGATAAGCCAGATATGCCTTATCTTGTGACAGAATATAATGGACATATGTTCCCAACTAAGAATTTCGATACTGAAGAACACAGAAGAGATCATATGCTTCGTCATGCAAGAGTAATGAATGATACATACGGAGAACCAGGTCTTGCAGGTTCAATTGGATGGTGTATGTTCGACTACAATACTCATAAAGATTTCGGTTCAGGTGATAGAATTTGTTATCATGGCGTATGCGATATGTTCAGAAATCTTAAGATGGCAGCTTCAGTATATGCATCTGAGTCAGACGATATTGATGTTCTAGAACTTGCTTCAACAATGGATGTGGGAGAACATCCTGCATGTAATAGAGGTAGAACATATATCTTAAGTAATATGGATTCTGTCAAGATGTATAAGAATGATAAATTGCTTAAAGAATATAAATCAAGTGATTCAGAATATACTAATCTTAAGCATGGTCCAATTCTTATGGATGCCTTCGTAGTATTAGAGGATATTATTAAAGGCGAAGGATATTCTAAGGATCAGGCAATGGCAGTTATGAAAGTGTTAGATTATGCTGCATTAAATGGATGGGATGATTTAATCAATTTCAAATTCGCTAAACTTGCAGCACCTCTTGTACTCAAATATCATATGGATCCAGGATATGCAATTCCTTTATTCCAGAGATATGTTGGCGACTGGGGCGGCGAATCTGCTGAATACAAGCTTGAAGGTTACAAGAATGGAAAGCTTGTTAAGACACAGATCGTTGGAACTGTTAAAGAAGTTGGCTTAGAAACTAAGGTGTCTAGTAACTTACTAGTTGAAGATATTACTTATGATGTTGCAGAAGTAAGAATTAAAGCTGTAGATCAATATGGTAATCTCGTACCTTTCTTCCAGGAATCAGTAGTTGCACTTGTGGAAGGACCAATTGAATTAATAGGGCCAGAGATAATTCCACTTCGTGGAGGAATGTGCGGTCTCTATGTTAAGACTAAGGGTGAAGGCGGAAAGGCTAAAGTAACACTTAAAGCTAACAATATTAATAAGCCTGTCACAATTGATTTTGAAGTTGTTAAGAAATAAGGTTATAAGATAAAACGTATCTTTAACATATATTTATCTAGTAAAGGGGAATGAATATGGATAGAGCAAAAGTAATATTTGGAAATGTTATGCCTAATAAAACATATAAGAAGGCATGCAATGGTAAGAGAAAAAATGCTAAGAAATGGAATTATGATGAGAATAAATCATATCCAACTGTAATTCAGAAGAATCCATATATTGGTGATTCACTTGATGTTGACAATATTCTTGTTGGAGAACTTGAGACAAATAATCATTTTAATCCAGAGGATACAACAACAACAGAATTTGACACAGATAAAGGTGTTATTGTTGGTAATATTAGAATGGGATTTGGCCATTATAGAATTTCAATGGCTATGGCAAGTTGTGCTAAAGCACTTGGATATAAGCCTTATTGGATGGATCTTAATTCTTATAAGGAGACACCATGTACTAAGATAATAGCAGCTTCTAATGAACTTTATTCTCTTGGTTCACGTTGGTCTAAGAATCCTATATTTAATAAACTTGTATGGGAACCTGTTAACTATGAGACATTCCGTCAATTATCATATAACTGTGCTGATTTAAAGAATGCAGAGATCATGGCACAGGTATATAAGAATGTACCAAAGGATATACCTGTAATTGGTACTCATGCTTGGCCTGCTCAAGCTGCAGTTAGTGCTGGAATGAAGCATGTAGTAAATGCTATTCCTGATAACTGGCCAATGGCTTTACATTTCTCAGAGGGTGCAGTTCATGCTATTCAGTGTAAGAACGCTTACATGGGATATAGAATCTGTAATGGAATGCAGAAGGAAAAGGTTTGTAATCCAATGCCTAATGATTCACTTGTATATACAGGTCACTATATTGATCATGAACTTGTATCTAACATTGAATCAGATTGTGATGCTAGAATGGCAAGAAAAGCTAATGGTAAAGCAACAAGATACTTACTTACAATTGGTGGAGCAGGAGCACAGAGAGAATTGTTCGCACCAATTATTAAGCACTTAATGCCTGAGATAAAAGAAGGAAAGGCTGTTGTATATCTTAACATCGGTGATTACAACGAAGTATGGGATTGGATGAAAAATGAGATCCAAGGAATTGCAGACGTTGCAACAGAGCACATGGATAACTGGTCTGAGACAGAGAAGTTCTGTGAAAGCGCATTAGATCCTAATACTGATGTTCAAGGTGTTCATGTATTTTGGCACAAGAATATATTTGAAGCAGTTTATGCAACTAACCTTCTTATGAGAAGCAGTGATGTTCTTGTAACAAAACCTTCTGAATTAGCATTTTACCCAATTCCTAAGCTATTTATTAGAAGAGTTGGTAAGCATGAGATGTGGGGCGCTATTCATTCTGCTGAAGTAGGTGATGGAACACTTGAGTGTCGTGACGTTCCACATATCTTACAGATGGTTGATATGTTCCAGAAGGATGATCATCTTCTTGGTGAAATGTGTGAATCAATTAAAGAAAACAAGAAAGTTGGCTTGTATGATGGAGCTTACAAGGTTGTTGAGATAGCAATGGGTCTTAAGAACAAATAAATCATTGTGAAAAATACACTAAAACTATGTGTACAATTTGTGAACAACCCCAAAAATGTTGGAAACTATTGTATCAAAAATAGTTTCGTGTATAATGATAAGTAGACGTAAAGACTGCAAGGTTTTGTCTTTACAATATTATTAAGAAATGGAGAAATGAGATGGAAACTAAGAAGAGACTTAGTGGCGTAGAAAAGTTCGCCTATGGTATTGGCGCTGTCGGCAAAGATATGGTATATATGCTTTCAGCATCATATGTACTATATTATTTCCAGGATATTATGGGTGTTAATACCATTGCCATGGGAATTATTCTTTTTGCAGCGCGTATCTTTGACGCGTTCAATGATCCGTTAATGGGTGTAATTGTTGCAAAAACTAAGACTAAGTGGGGTAAATTTAGACCTTGGCTCTTAATTGGTACACTTACTAATGCAGTGCTATTATTCTTAATGTTTGCTGCACCACCATCACTTGATGGAGGCGGATTAATAGCATATGCTGCTGTAACATATATCCTTTGGGGTGTTACATACACAATGATGGATATCCCATATTGGTCAATGATTCCTGCTTTTACAGAAGCCGGAAAAGAGAGAGAAGGATTATCTGCTCTTGCAAGATCTTGTGCTGGTGTTGGTTCTGCATTAATTACAATTATTACAGTTATGGCTGTTTCAATGTTAGGTGGATTCTTCGCTGATACAAAAGTAGATAACATTACTAATACTTATAATAATGCTAATAAAAATATGACAGCATATGTAATCGAGCTTGATTCCGATGGTAACCCAACTGAAAAGGTTACAACATATACTAATGACAAAAACCAGATCACTGTAAATGCTACAGGTATTGATAAAGTGTTTGAAAGTGGTAATGTTGATGTAGAGGGTTCAGATGTTCAACAATGGAAGGGAATAGGATTTACTCAGGATAATGCTAATTATGAAGAGACCATTAATGGAGTAAAGCTTACAAAAGAAGATAAGGATAATAATTCTAATCAAATGACATTTGTAACTGATTCTGCGGATTCTAAAGATGCAGCATTAGTGATATATGTAAAGGAAGATAACTATAATAAGATAACTGCTAGTGATACATTAACAGCAAATGTTGATATTACATCTACTCACGAAGTAGAGAGACTTGGTTTCAAGTACTTTGCACTTGGAGTTGCTATATTGTTTGTTGTATTCATCTTAATAACATGTATATTTGTTAAAGAGAAGTCTAATGTTGATATGCAGACAGCTTCAGTTGGACAGATGTTCAAAGCACTTGTACAGAATGATCAGGCTATGACAATTGTGTTCGCAATTGTATTAATTAATACAGCGACATACATTACATCTAACTTGCTTATTTATTTCTTCAAGTATGATTTGGGTGGAACAAATTGGAATGGACAATATACACTATTTAATACTTTCGCGGGTGGTGTTCAGATTCTTGCTATGATGATATTGTTCCCATTACTAAGAAAGTTTGCCAGCACGCTGAAGATATTCTATATTTGCGTTTTCTCTGCTATATTTGGATATATAGTGTTGTTTATAATGGCTGTTATGGGTGTTCAGAGCGTATTTGTGTTCTTCGTTCCAGGATTCTTTATTATGGCTGCTATAGGTATTCTAAATGTTGTTATAACGGTATTCCTTGCTAATACTGTTGATTATGGAGAACTAAAGAATCATCGTCGTGATGAGTCGGTAATATTCTCTATGCAGACATTCGTAGTTAAGTTTGCATCAGGTATTGCAGCATTAGTTGCCGCAGCATCATTGGCACTATTTAATATTCAGGAAGATGCCAAAGCTGTTCTTAATATGGAAAGTATAACTGAAACAGTAAAGAATAGTGGTGTAGTTGATTCAGCAGATGGTGGCGCAGTACTAGGTCTTCGAATTGTTATGACTATGGTACCAATTTTTGTTCTAATAATTGCTATTGTTCTTTTCAGAGCTAAGTATAAGCTTACAGATGAGAAGCTTGATGAGATTACAACAGAGCTTGAAGCTCGTCACGCAGCTGAGGGCGAACCGAAGGCGAAAGAGGCATAAATTAGTACTAGTATATGCTAGTTATAGAAATAAAAAAGCGGTTTGGCGTTGATGAGCCAAGCCGTTTTTTTGTGACCTTTTTTCATATTTTACTTGACAATATATATATATATATAATTAATTCATCGTTTATGAAATATATATATAAGGAGGAGAATGGTTATGGAAAAAACGAAAAATAATAAGGTTCTTGTAGCGTTATGTATGGTATCTATAGTGCTTTGTTGCGCATTTATTCCGGTAAAAAGTGTGGAAGCGTCAATGTCTGCGAGATTTATGGATTCACGAGAAATTGACAGGCAAATTAATGAGCACTATAATTCGATGAATACTTACCAGTCTGCAAGGGATTCAATTGATACGGCACAATGGACAGAATCAAGTTGGTTTTCTTATTGCTTTAATAATATGATGTATTTATATGAAAAAGATGTTTGGGGGTGTTATGTGTTTACAAGACTTGCAATGATTAATAGTGGTTGTAATGTGGTGGCTTTGGAGTATACTGACGGATTTTGTTGTGTAGAACATTGGAAAGCAGTTGCATTTGATGGAAGTAGAGTTTATCAAACCATTTGTTCTAAGTAAAATATATATATAAGATTTGGATTAATTAAAAAGGCGTTGTAGCTTAGTGATATGTACCCAGAATCCTGGACACATATTTACGAACTAGGCTGAACACATGGATGCTATCCTGTATTGCACAGGTGGCATCCATTTTGTTTTCGCCTGAATTCTTTTGTTATTATAGTAATCTATATACTCTTCAACGGCTTTTGAGAATTCCTCGAATGAAGAGTATTCTTTCTCGTAGCCGTAATACATTTCATTTTTTAATCTTCCAAAGAATGTCTCCATAATACAATTATCATAGCAGTTACCTTTTTGTGACATGGATTGAATAATGCCGTGTTCTTTTAATACATTTCTATAATAAGCATGCTGATACTGCCAGCCTCGATCAGAATGAAATATAAGACCTTCAACCTACGGAAATTTATCAAAAGCCTTATTTAACATTCTTGCTATCTGTTCGAGATTAGGACTCATAGATAGATCATATGAAATGATTTCATTTGTATTCATATCTAATACTGGCGATATATAACACTTTCCCCATGAAAAATTGAACTGAGATACATCCGCTGTCCATTTTTGTAAAGGAGCGGTTGTGCTGAAATCTCTATCTATTATGTTGTCAGCAATCTTTCCTACTTTACCCTTATATGAGTGGTATTTTTCCTTTGGACGTTTGCCCATTAATCCAGATTCATGCATAAGACGTTGAACACGTTTATGATTCACATGATATCCACGATTAACCAACTCCTGATGCACACGTCTTACACCATACCTTCGCCTATTCGATTCAAAAATACTTTTTATTTCATCTAGTATTTCTTTATTGCGTTCAGCAACAACGTCTTCCTTACTTATCTCATAATAGTAAGTCGATTTAGACAGGGGCATAGCTTTAAGAAGATACTTTAGTTGGTATCCTTGTTCCCTGAGTTCTTTAATGATTGCTGCTTTTTCGTTTTGAGACGCGCAGCTTCCTTTTCTTCTCTCAAGGCGATCTCTTTTTTTATCACTTCGATTTCAGTTTTCATATATTCATTTTCAGCCCTTAATCGGATTAGTTCTTCATATTCTGATTCATTAGGCTTTGGTGGCTTTCTGGTTCCTACCTTTTTCATATCTGGATCCTTTGGTTTACGACCTTTCCTCAGTATAAGATCATTATAACCGTAAATCTTATATTTGCGAACCCATTGATAAAGCTGATCAGCATTAAAGCCTGCTGAAATAGCGACAGAGCTAACAGATTCTCCTGCTCGAACCTTAGCAACTAAAGCATAACGGTCTTTTGAAGTCCATTCTTTATTCTGATTATTATGTCGCAAAGCATCTGGACCACACGATTCTTCAATCCTAACCCATTTACGAACTAATTGATGAAACCTTCTGCTACCTATACCGTCTGGAGTATCAGGATATTCACCACGATAATACAATTCAACACATTTTCTTTTAAACTCATAACTGTAACGCATAAAAATACCCTCCTTACTGGGTTGAGGTGACCCCAAAAAGTTAGACTTTTTAAGCGTAGCAGTTTTATGGCTGCTACGCTATTTTTATGCAGCCAAGAGGCGAAGCCTGTATTGTACAGGGCTTAACCATCCTAGTTTTTCTTTAATTCTTTGTTCATTGTAATACTTTATATATCGCTCAATTTCTGATTTTAATTCTTCATAACTGTAATAAACAACTCCGTAATAGATTTTCTGCTTAAGAAGACCAAAGAAGTTCTCCGTAACTGAGTTGTCGTGACAGTTTCCTTTTCTGGACATACTCTGAAATATTCTTTCTTCCTTAAGACGATGAGAATAAGTTTTCATCTGATATGCCCAACCTTGATCCGAGTGAAAAGTTCTGCGATATGGACAATCAGATGTTACATCTATAGCCTGTTCTAACGCATCCATCACATTTTGAGCAGACGGGTGTTTTGATATTGCAAAACTGATAATCTCACCATTACACATATCCATAAATGGATCCAGGTAGAGCTTCTGCATAGTCATATGACCTTTAACATCAATCTCATAATACTTAAATTCAGTCGTATAAGTCGTAATCTTTTGGTGAGGTATGTGTGTGTTAAATCGGCGTCGGATTCTATTAGGGGCAATAGTTCCAACTTTACCCTTATAAGAGCTATATTTACGGCTTTTTCGAGTAAATGATGTAACCTGCAAATCAAGTTTTTGCATAATTCTTTGTACTTTCTTTTTATTGATACAGTACCCTTGATTTTTTAGTTCTCCTAACATTCTACGATAACCGTAATCTTTATTTATCTTTCGAATCGCAAGCATCTTTTCTTCGATTTCTTTGTCCGGATTTTCTCTATCAAATCTTTTTTGCCAATACATATACGTTGCTTTAGGCATTCCGGTATAAGAGAGAAGGTCTTTTAGTCTGAAGTCTCCTCGGAGGCTGTTGATGACGAGCGCCGTTCTCTCATTTTTTCCTCGTCCTCTAAACGCAGTCTCCCCAGTTCTTTAAAAAAGGCATTCTCGATTCTTAATTTAAGGAGTTCTTCCTCTAGTTCTTTTACATGTTCAGCACTAGTATCAACAATGTGTTCTTCTGGTTTTATAGATTTACAATCTATCTTAGATTTATCCAAAGTTTTATTCTTACCTTTCTTTTGAGGTCTCAATGCATCAGGACCAGCGATACGGTATCGATTAACCCACGCAGCAATAACAGAAGGATTTTTGATTCCTTCCTGAAGAGCTATTTCCTGATAAGAGAGCTCGCTTGATAGATATAATTCTACAATATCTAATTTCTTTTTAAAAGAATACACTGTCTTCTTTCGTGAGCGAAATAAACCACTATCACCATATTTTTTATAGTTAGCAACCCATTGTCGAACCAATTTCCTATCTGACACGGAATATTTTGCCGTAATGTACCTGTACCCACCTTCATTATTAAGATAATCATTGACGACTTGCTTTTTAAATTCGTAGGTATACTTGCTTTTACCCATAAAAAACGACCTCCAAAAGTAAGATTTTATAGGTCTAACTTTTGGGGGTCGGTTCAGGTTTTTCCAGTAAAGAGGGTTCATATCATTTGAGCCAAGCCGTTTTTTGTGACCTTTTTTCATATTTTACTTGACAATATATATATATATATATAATTGCTTTTGTTGTTTTTTGAGTATATATATTAGGAGGGAAAAGTTATGAGAAAAACAAAAAGTAAAAGAATGGTTGTTGCATTATGTATGGCTACTGTAGCGTTTTGTTGTGTGTTTGTTCCTATGAAGAATGTAGAAGCAGCAGGAGGCTTGATGGATAGGGGAACAGTTTTTCAAAAGGCGATGGAAGAATGGAATTCCTATAAAGCGGCGGAGAGTGCGTTGATGAGCATAAGTCAGGAGCCGGTTGATCCATATAGGTCACCTGGAAATGGTCTACAGTATTTGGTGTTAAGATACCACAAAACACTATATTTTTGTTATTCTTCTATTTTTGAAAAAATGGGTAAATATGGATGCAATGTTGTTGGCATAAACTATACTGGAAACTATTATGTTGGAGTTACATCTTTCGAAGCATATGCGTTTGATGGAAGTAAGCAGTATCAGGATTTAGCTAAATTACCATAACTAATAATCGAATCTATTTGCGATAGATGTAATAATAGATAAACTTATCAGCTTCGGGTTTCGTGCTCGGAGCTTTTTTATTTTTTTATAATTATAAGAAATAATAAAATATTGACATATTGATAGAGTATGTTATTATAATATTAACATATGAACATACAATCATATGCTAATATTTTTTGAGAGGTAATTGCGATGAAGAAAACATATAAGATTGAAGTAGATTGCGCTAACTGTGCTAATAAGATGGAAGAGGCAGCTAAGAACACTGAAGGCGTTAAGGATTGTGTAGTTAATTACATGACACTTAAGATGAAGGTGGAATTCGACGAAGGTGCTGATGTTGATTCAGTTATGCAAAGTGTTCTTGCTAACTGTAAGAAAGTAGAAGATGAGTGTGAGATTTACTTGTAATCATATGTAGTGCTTTTATGAAGTGATTTAGATGTGGTGCTAAGTATTAGATATGCATTTACTCTAATTATTTAAGCTAAGATTATTACGATTTTTTGTTTCGTTATGCATTTATAACATTAGTTCGAACTTAGAAGATATAAGTAATTGATTAATCCAGTGGAAATCGTGCCAAGGACGGCACGATTAGGTGCGAACTGGCTGAGCCAGATTGAGCACCGGTCCACGTCATATGTCGTAAGGAAGCAACCCGCTTGCGGGAGGATTCCTTACGATATAAAAACATAACACTTTACATCAATTACTTATATATTCTTAGTGAAGAACTACCGTTATAAATGTATGACGAAAATGAAAAATTTGTAATAATCTTAATATAAACTATAATAAATGCATATCTAATACTTAGCACCAACAAAGAATCGCACTACATATAAGAAGCAGACATAATGTTTAGAAAGGACATACTATGAATAAGAAACAAAAGACTAATCTAATAAGAATAATAGTTACAGCTGTTCTATTAATTGGGATGTATATAGTAATAGAATCTGGAAAAGTATTACCAGAAGACTATCTTAATCCTTGGATAGAAAGACTTATATTCTTAGTGCCTTATGCTATTATTGCTTACGATATTATAATGAAGTCGGTTAAGGGAATAGCTAAAGGTCAATTCTTAGATGAGAATTTCCTAATGGGAGTTGCATCATTAGGTGCATTTGCATTAGGTGAATGTCTAGAGGGTGTTGCAGTTGTATTATTCTATCAGATTGGTGAATTATTCGAAAGCTATGCCATTGGAAAGAGTAGAAAGAATATATCTGAACTTATGGATATTACAGAAGATGTAGCATATCTTGTTGATGGTGACGAAGTTATACAGGTTGATTCAGATGAAGTTGAGATTGGTTCTATAATTGAAGTAAAGCCTGGAGATAAGGTCCCTATCGATGGTGAGATTGTAGAAGGCGCTAGTGTACTTGATAGTGCTGCACTTACTGGTGAAAGTAAGCCGATAGATGTTGCAGTTGGCGATAGTGTCCTTAGTGGAACTATTAATATGTCTTCGGTAATCAGAATTAAGACTACTGCTGAGTTTGGGGATTCTACAGCTTCTAAGATTATGGATCTTGTTGAATCTGCAAGTTCTAATAAAGCTCATTCAGAGAATTTTATATCAAAGTTTGCGAAGTACTATACTCCAATCGTATGTGCCCTAGCACTTGCACTTGCTATAATTCCACCACTTGTTAGTGGACTTATTCTAGGAGATGGATATACATTTTCAACATGGATATATCGCGCACTTACATTCCTTGTAATAAGTTGCCCATGTGCACTTGTAATATCAATTCCTCTTAGCTTCTTTGCTGGTATTGGTGGAGCAAGTTCTAAGGGTGTAATGATTAAGGGATCTAATTATCTAGAAGCATTAAGTAAGGTTGAGACGGTATTCTTTGATAAGACAGGTACCCTTACTAAAGGCAATTTCAAGGTAACTAGCACTTACTCTTGTATTGATGACGATAGTTCTAACAACGTGTCTGACGAAAATAAAGAATCAATTAATCTCCTAAAATACGCTTCTTCAGCAGAGTATTATAGTAATCATCCAATTGGATTAAGTCTCGTAAATGCTTATGCAGCCTTGAAGAATACTGATGGTAATAAGGATATAATTGGGGACAAGGCAAAAGCATTTCTTATTAAGCCAGATAATGTTGAACAAATTAGTGGTCAGGGAATAATTGCAGATATTGAAGGAAAGAAGGTTGCTGTTGGAAATATGCTTCTTATGGAGTCAACCTGTAATAATGATAGAGATAGCATTAAGAAGGCAGAAGAGATAGGAACTATAGTATATGTAAGTATTGATGGCGCATTTGCAGGCTATATTGTAATTAACGACGAGATTAAAGAAGAAAGTAAAGATGCAATTACAGCCCTTTACAATTGCGGTGTTAAAGATACAGGAATTCTTACAGGTGACAATGAAGATGTGGCAAATGATATTGCAAGTAAAATTGGACTAACTAAAGTTAGAGCGAAGCTTCTTCCACAAGATAAGGTTAAAGCTGTTGAAGATGAAATTAATAGTGGTGCTAAAGTGGCATTTGTAGGGGATGGAATTAATGATGCACCGGTTATTATGCGAGCAGATGTGGGAATTGCCATGGGAGCCCTTGGTTCTGATGCAGCTATAGAGGCAAGTGATGTTGTACTTATGGATGATAATCCAACTAAGGTATCACTAGCCATTAGACTTGCCAAGAAATGTATGAAAGTAGTATATGAAAATATTTACTTCTCAATTGGAATTAAGATGCTTGTTCTTGTGCTTGGAGCATTGGGAATTGCAACCATGTGGATGGCGATATTCGCAGACGTAGGAGTTATGATCCTAGCAGTCCTTAATGCAGTAAGATGCCTTAGAATTAAATCCTAAGAATTGGTTTGTGGAATAATTTGCATACTTAACAATTTGCTATTTTTATTCGAATGTCTTATTAAATTGCTTCTGAGTAAACTCGCTTGCTACTCTTATTCTTAGGTAAGTGACTTGAGCTCAGACAGTACTCAGAAGCAATTGACATTCTCATAAAAACTTGACGCAAATTGTTAAATGTATTCAAATTATTCCCAAACCAATTCTTATTAATTAAAAATCTAAGTGTATATTAGATGAAGAAAGGTGAAGTATATGAGTAAACAATATAAAATGCCAGCTGATGAACTTCTGATTGATCTGGCTGATCTGTATAAGGTGTTCGGTGATTACTCACGAATAAGAATCATGTATATACTCCTACAGGAGGAGCTATGTGTGCAGGATATTGCTGACGCACTTGGTATGACACAATCTGCTGTATCCCATCAGCTTAAGACATTAAAACAGAATAAGTTAGTTAAGGCAAGGCGTGATGGAAAGTCAATATTCTATTCACTTGCAGACGATCACGTAAGAATTATTCTTGATATGGGAAGAGAACATTTAGAGGAGTAATATGATTCGATTAGATAAATACCTTGCTAATGCCAATGTTGGTACAAGAAGTCAAGTTAAGAAATTAATAAAAAGCGGAGATGTTATTGTTAACGACAAGATCTGTACAGATGCAAATATTAAAATAGAAGAAGAATCACAAGTAATATGCCAAGGGAACGTAATAGAACCCTTGGCTAATTGTGTGTATATGCTTAATAAACCAGAAGGTGTAATTAGTGCCACAAGTGACAATGAATATAGAACAGTTATAGATTTACTAGAGAAGGAAGAACGAAAGGATTTATTCTCCATTGGTCGCCTTGACAAGGATACGGAAGGATTGCTGCTTATAACAAATGATGGGGCCCTTAGTCATAATCTTCTTTCTCCGAGAAAGCATGTTAGTAAGACATATTTTTGTGTAACAGATAAAGAGTTGAGTTTGGATGAAATATCAGAGATGGAGAAGGGCATTGACATTGGAGATGATAAGAAGACTTTGCCTTGTATTTTAAATGCTACTACATTAGAAGAGGCATGTTCTACTTATAATATTGCTATGGGAAATGCGGATTCTTTGTTTGAAAGAATAGATAAATTGTCTGGTTATTCTTCCTTTAATGTTTATTCTTATCTTCTTACAATAAATGAAGGACGATTTCATCAGGTTAAGAGAATGTTCTCGTATTTTGGAGGAGAAATACTTTATCTTAATAGAGTTGAATTTGCAGGTCTTAAGCTTGATATGACACTTGATTTAGGAGAGTACAGAAAGTTAACTGAGGAAGAAATTCGAATTATAAGAAATTGAGAATTATATGGCGGAAATAACTAGTCATAATTAATTATAATTAAAAATTATTAAACTATATATTTACAAACATATGTTCGCGTGTTATTATATATATGATTCGTAACATGGTTATAAGAGAATAGGAAGAGATGGACGTTAAGAAGGACAGGATGTATCTATGTATAGATCTTAAGTCCTTCTATGCATCTGTAGAGTGCATAGAGAGAGGACTAGATCCGTACAAGGCTAATTTAATAGTGGCAGATCTTAGTAGAACAGAGAAGACAATATGTCTTGCGGCAAGTCCTGCTATTAAAGCACTTGGAGTTAGTAGCAGGTGCAGAGTTTTTGAGATTCCTAAGAATATAAAATATATAGCAGCGACGCCTCGCATGGCTCTTTATATGGAGTATTCTGCTAGAATTTATTCTGTATATTTGAAGTACATTTCCAAGGAAGACATTCATGTATATTCAGTTGATGAAGTGTTTATAGATGTAACAGACTATCTTACCATGTATCAGATGAGCGCCAAAGAACTTGGTATTATGATTATGGATGATATTGTTGCAACTACAGGTATTACTGCAACCTGTGGAATAGGGACTAATATGTATCTTGCCAAAATAGCTCTTGATATAACAGCTAAGCACGTAGATGATCATATTGGATATCTGACTGAAGAACTATTCTGTGAGACTTTGTGGGATTACAGACCTCTTACTGATTTTTGGCGAATTGGGCCGGGTACGGCCAAGAGATTAGAAAGTATTGGCATATTTACAATGAGACAGATTGCTATGGCAGATGAAGATATGCTATATAAAATGTTTGGCGTTGATGCGGAGCTTCTAATTGACCATGCCTGGGGTGTTGAGCCCACTCTTATATCAGATATTAAGACCTACAGTCCAACCTCTAATTCTATTACCAGCGGGCAGGTACTAGACAGAGATTATGCCCATGATGAAGGGAGGCTTATTGTTAAGGAGATGACGGATCTTCTATGCCTTGATTTGGTGGCAAGGGAGTGTGTTACTGAGTCTATCACTCTTCATATTGGATATTCTAATGCACTTAAGATGGCGCCTGCTCATGGTAGTACAAGACTTCCATTCCCTACTTCTTCTGCTCGAATAATAGTGGAAGCAGTGGA
Source organism: uncultured Lachnospiraceae bacterium (assembly GCA_900315945.1). GTDB lineage: Bacteria > Bacillota > Clostridia > Lachnospirales > Lachnospiraceae > RUG191. The sequence goes on from ONAZ01000013.1 coordinate 27,866, forward strand.
GAAATTATATGACAAGATTAAGGATAAGAATTTCCCTATGCGCCGAGCTTTTGTATATTTTAATAAAATTGTGCCGGAAGGATATGAACAATACAACATGTTCGTGGATCCAGAAGATCTTAAGAAGGAGCATAATATGCAGAAAGCAATTATTGATATTAAGAGTAAATACGGCAAAAATGCCATTCTTAAGGGAATGAATCTTGAAGAAGGTGCCAAGACAATAGAGAGAAATGCCCAGATTGGAGGTCATAGAAGTGGGGAAGAATAAATATGCTTCGAATAGGAAAGTTAATCCCAATAGACCGAAGATGAGTCGCGAGAATAGAGCAAAGCAGTTTGCCCCATTTGCAGCATTGAAAGGGTTTGAGGATGAGATTAAGTGGAAAGAAAAGGTATATGTAGATAAGAGAGAGTTGTCAGAAGAATCTCTTAGGCGATTAGATAATAAGTTTAAGGATGTTAAGAAGAATGATATAATAACAGTTGTGTATTACAACAAAGGAGAATATCTGAAGGTGACAGGAATGGTGGCACGAATTGATGTTACGGCGCGCATTCTTCAGATTATTAATACCAAGATAGAGTTTGAAGATATATATGATATTGAGACTGGCAATGAATAGACATAGGTTGTGATTAGATTATGAAAAATACGAAGGATATTGAATTAAGCATAATTAAGAAATTTAAGAAGAAGATATGGAGACCATTTACTAAGGCTATTAATGAATATGAACTAGTTGAGGATGGCGATAAGATTGCAGTATGCATATCCGGTGGCAAAGACTCTATGCTTATGGCGAAGCTTTTTCAAGAACTAGAGCGTCATGGTAAGAAGAACTTTGATGTTGTATTTCTTGTTATGGATCCAGGTTATAATGAGGCTAACAGAAGCAGGATTGAGAGTAATGCCAAGCATCTTAATGTCCCAATTCAGATATTTATAAGTGATATATTTGATGCAGTATCTACTGTAGAAGATTCTCCTTGTTATTTATGCGCCAGAATGAGAAGAGGTCATCTGTATAATAAGGCTAAGGAACTTGGGTGCAACAAGATTGCCCTAGGTCATCATTTTGATGATGTAATTGAGACGATTCTTATGGGAATGCTATATTCCGGACAGATTCAGACCATGATGCCTAAGCTTCATTCTACTAATTTTGAGGGGATGGAGTTGATTCGCCCTATGTATCTTATTAGGGAAGATGATGTTATTCATTGGGCTAGATACAATGAATTAGAATTTATAAGGTGCGCATGTCGATTTACAGAGATGATTGAGAAGGAGAGAAGGCAGCGAGCCAAGGAATTAGGAATAAGCGTAGATGATATGTCAGAGATTGAATCATCATCTAAGAGAAAAGAGATTAAGAATCTTATTAAGGAACTTCATGAGGTAAATCCTTTTGTGGAGAAGAATATCTTCCGTTCTGTTGAAAATGTCAGCCTCAAAACTATAATCGCATACAAGGATGATGGAGTGACTCATCATTTCTTAGATACATATCATGATGGAGACTCGCTATTCTATGGTAGTGGTATCAGTCAGAAGTTTGATGGTCAGGATATAATTGACAAGGTTCAAACAGACCTAAAGGAATTAGCTGATGAAAAATATAAGGATTTTCATGCTAATCTTATTCCAGAAATTGATAAGAATAGGATAATCGGAGTTAGGACACCAGAGCTTAGGAAATACGCTACTCAATTTGCTAAGCATGAGAAGGATGCTTTGACATTTAAGAGCCATTTGCCACATGATTATTATGATGAAATGAATCTTCATGGTTTCCTTATAGAGAAGAATAAGGATTTTGATTCTTGCATTGAAGAACTAGATTCCTTCCTTGAATATGTGGATAATTGGGCTACTTGTGATTGTACTAATCCTAAGATTCTTGGTAAATGTAAGGACAAACTTATACCTCATATTGATAGATGGATAGCATCTAATAAGACATATTATATTAGATATGCAATTAAGCTTCTTATGACACATTTTCTAGATGAGGATTATTCCATAGACTACATGTATAAAGTCGCAGAGGTTGAATCCGAAGAATACTACGTTAATATGATGCAGGCCTGGTATTTTGCAACAGCTCTTGCAAAACAATATGATGATGCTGTAACCTTCCTGCAACAAAAAAGATTACCAGTATGGATTCATAATAAGACAATACAGAAAGCTGTAGAAAGTAATAGAATTGATAAAGAAACAAAGTCTTATCTTAGAACTTTGAAGATTAAATGAAAGTGATAATATATGTACGAATATAAGGACAGGGTTTTAGAACTTCAAAATATAATTTCAGAGAAGGGAATAGATTATTATGTTATTCCTCTATCGGATTATCATAATAGTGAGATACCTAGTGATTATTATAACGTAATAAGATATGTTACTGGGTTTAGCGGTTCTAATGCAACTCTTGTTGTTGCTAGAGAAGAGGCTTTTCTTTGGACTGACGGCAGGTATTTTATTCAGGCAGAACAGGAACTTGAAGGTAGCACAGTTAAGCTAATGAAACAAGGGCTTAAGGGTGTTCCTACTATTGTAGAATTCTTAGACAGTAATATGAAAGAAGAGGATGTTCTTGCCTTTGATGGCAGATTAATTAATGTTTCTACATATAAGAGGTATAGTGAGACGCTTCTTTCTGATACTAATAATCGTCATATATATGATGTTGATATTGTAGGAGAACTCTGGCCAGATAGAGAAGAAACAAAGTGTCAAGGCATATGGATTCTTGAAGATAAATATGCAGGAGAAAAAGTAAAAACTAAAGTTGAGAAAATAAGAAGCAATGACAATTTCAAGAAAGCAGATGCGGTTATTATATCTGACCTTTGTGATGTTGCATGGACCCTTAATCTTCGTGGTAATGATATTAAGAATGTAAATGTGTTTTATTCTTATTTATTAATTACAAAGGAAAAAATTATACTATATGTAGATAAGAATTCATTAGATGATAAGGTGCTAAACTACCTAGGATACGAGAATATATTAGTTAGAGAGTATAACCAGATATATGAAGACTTATCTGATAAACTTTTTTATAACTCTAATAATATCTACAAGATACTTATAGATGAAGAAAGTACCAATACTTCAATTTACTCTCTAATTGTTGAGAATGTTGAAGTTCTTAGCGCAAGAAGTATTGTAAGTAGTATTAAATGCATTAAGAATGACGTGGAGATTAGTAATACTAGAAATGCACATATTAAAGACGGTGTAGCTGTAACTAAGTTCATGTACTATCTCTATAAAACTTTTTCAAAAAGAGATAATAATTCTTCTGATGAGACAGAGATTTCATTAGCAAATAAATTACATGAATTTAGATTAGGACAAGAGGGATTCTTAGGAGAAAGTTTTGATACTATTTCTGCATGGGCAGAACATGGGGCTATAGTTCATTATGAGCCAACGCAGAAGACAGATATTGCAATAACAGAAGATAGTTTTCTTCTTGTAGATTCTGGTGGTCATTACTTAGAAGGGACTACAGATATAACAAGAACATTTCTTATTGGCAAGGCAAGTTCTAAGATGGTTAGGGATTATACCCTTGTACTTAAGAGTAATATTAGTCTTGCTAAAGCAAAATTTATAAAGGGCACAAGTGGCAAAAGTTTAGATATGCTTGCTCGAAATGTACTTTGGCAGGAGGGGCTGGATTTTCTTCATGGCACAGGTCACGGAGTAGGACATATATTATCAGTTCATGAAGGCCCTAATAATATAAGTATAAGAAGTCCTTATGATATACCTATTGTTAGCAAAATGATAACAACAGATGAGCCAGGCTTATATTTCGAAGGGGAATATGGTATACGTCTAGAAAATGAACTTTTGTGCATTGAGGATGAATCTAACGAATATGGTGACTTTCTTAAGTTTGAGTGTTTGACACTTGTACCATTTGACATTAATTGTATTGATGTTAGTATGCTAAATGAAGATGAACGAAGCTATCTTAATGAATATCATGCTTTTGTTTATGATAAGATAAGTCCGTATTTAGATGAAGAAGAAGCAATATGGCTTAAGGAAGTAACCAGAGAGATTTGATTTAATATACATATTAATCCTAAGATAATGAAGGAGACTATAAATGAGCAAGATACTACTTATTGATGGACATAGTATTCTTAACAGAGCATATTATGGTATACGGGGACTGTCTAATTCTAAAGGTGTTCCTACTAATGCTGTATATGGATTTCTTAATATGATGTTTAAATATATTGAAGAAGAGAAGCCGGATTATCTGACGGTTGCCTTCGATGTAAGTGCACCAACTTTTCGTCATGAGAGATATGCAGATTATAAAGGAACAAGAAAGCCTATGGACGATGACCTTAGGGTTCAGGTACCTATGATTCAGGATATGCTAAATGCAATGGGAATTACTATTGTTAAGAAAGCAGGCCTGGAGGCTGATGATATTCTTGGAACGATTTCTCGTATTGCAGAGAAGCAGGGAATGGATGTTACAATTCTTTCAGGTGATAGAGATTTACTTCAGCTTGCAACTAAGAAGGTTAAGATAGCAATTCCTAAGACTAGCAAAGGTGTTACAACTACTTATTACTATTATGATAAGGATGTGTATGAAGAATATCTTTGTACACCAATAGAATTTATTGATGTTAAAGCTTTAATGGGAGATTCCTCTGATAATATTCCTGGCGTTCCATCCATTGGCGAGAAGACTGCTAAGAATATAATCAGTAAATATAAATCTATTGAAAATGCCTATGAGCACGTCGACGAGGTTAAACCGCCTAATGCATCTAAGAAGTTAAAAGAATTCTATGATCAGGCTGTTCTTTCTAAGGAACTTGCAACTATCTGCGTAACAGCAGATATTGAATATGATATAAATGATTGTAAGTATGAGAATATTTACACTAATGAGGCATATCTTCTGTGTAAAGAATGGGAGATTAAGAGACTTCTTCCTAGGTTTGAGAATAATGTAAAAAGTCTCGATGTTCATGAATATAAGACAATTAACAGACTAGATCAAGTTGAAAGGTTAATAGAAAGACTGTCCTTTGAAGAATATGTTGGAGTAAGCTATGTGAGATTCTCAGATGCTGATAAAGATGGGCAGATGACACTTTTTGGTGGTGATGAATTAAGGCTTGTTGCACTATCTGATAAGAAAGAATGTTATTGTATTGATTTAAGTGAAGAACTTAGCGAATCATACATTGTTAATGCATTGTATGACCTGTCTTCTAAGACTAATATTATTAGTTTTAATCTTAAGGATATGCTATATGATTTTACAAGTCTTAATAGAGAGAAATGCTTTGATGTATCTGTAGCATTTTACCTTCTTGATCCTACTAAAAAGGAATATACATATGAGGATATTGCAAGTGAGTATCTTAATATGATGCTTCCAGGAAGAGAAGAACTAATCGGTAAGAAGTCGATAGCATCACAATTTGATTCTAAGAAAGAAAAGATTATTGAACTAAAATGTCATGAAGCATATGTGGCTGTTAATGGATTGCATAGTATTCTTTCTAAATTGCAGAATGAATATGAGAATCTATATTACAATATAGAGATGCCACTTCTCTATACCTTATTTGACATGGAGAGAGAAGGAATTTCTCTTGATAAAAAGGCTTTAGAAGAATATGGCCGCACATTGAATGAAAGAATAAAAGAGTTAGAGGAAAATATTTATAATCTTGCTGGAGAAGAATTTAATATTAATTCTCCAAAACAATTGGGAGAGATACTGTTTTCTGAGGATAAGTTAAATCTTCCTGGGTCTAAGAAGACAAAGTCTGGTTATTCAACGGCAGCAGATGTATTAGAGAAACTTGCACCAGAACATGAGATAGTAAAGGATATATTAGAATATAGAGGTCTGTCTAAGCTATTTTCTACTTACGTAGAAGGTTTAATTAAGGCGCAGAAAAGTGATGGCAAGATTCATTGCCGTTTTCAGCAAACTGTAACGGCAACAGGAAGACTATCTTGTACAGAGCCTAATCTACAGAATATACCAATTAGAATGGAACTTGGAAGAATGATACGTAAGGTATTTTATCCTCGGGAAGGATTTGTATTTGTTGATGCTGATTATTCCCAGGTAGAACTTCGAGTTCTTGCACATATGTCAGAAGATCAGGGGCTTATTGATGCATTTAACAGAGGAGACGATATTCATACAAGTACTGCAGCTAAGATATTTGATGTTGAACAAGAAGAAGTAACTCCGCTAATGCGCCGTACAGCTAAAGCAGTTAATTTTGGTATCGTATATGGTGAGAGTTCCTTTGGATTATCTGAGAACTTAGGTATTAGTAGAAAAGATGCAACGAAATATATTGAAGATTATTTCAAAGTCTATCCTAAGATGAAAGAGTTTCTAGATGATCTTAAGGATAAGGCTAGAGAAAAGGGATATTCAGAGACATTGCTAGGAAGAAAGCGCCCTATTGTTGAACTAAGTTCTAAGAATTACAATATAAGAAGCTTTGGTGAGAGAGTTGCTATGAATACCCCAATTCAGGGTACAGCAGCAGATATAATCAAGATTGCTATGGTAAATGTTGATAGAAGACTTAGAGAGTCTAATATGAAATCAAGACTTATATTGCAAGTTCATGATGAACTTCTTATTGAAGCAGCAAAGGAAGAGGAAGGCAAAGTATATGATATTCTAAAAGATGAGATGATGAGCGCCATATCTCTGTCAGTACCTCTCGAAATCGATATTCATTCTGGTAATACCTGGTATGAGGCAAAATAGATGAAGAAGATAGTAATTACAGGTGGCATAGGAGCCGGAAAGACTGCGGTACTAAAGTATTTGCAGGAAAATGTTAATTGTAAAGTCATAAGAGCTGATGATGTGGCTCACATTTTAATGGAGCCTCATGAGAAGTGCTACTATGAGATTCTTAATGCATTTCCGGAATATGATTTGTTGACATATCCTGCTCGGCAAAATTACCTAGATGACGAATCGTTAAATAATAAGGAGAATCCTTTTGATAAAGAGAAACTATCTAAAATGATTTTCTCCGATGAAGATAACAGGAATAAACTTAATTCTATTGTTCACCCTGCTGTAAAGGAATACATCTTAGAGGATGTACAAAGCGAAGAAGATAAGGGAGAGATAGACTATTATTTTCTTGAAGTTGCTCTTGCTATAGAAGAAGGCTATGACAGGCTATTTGATGAGACCTGGTATATTTATGCAAGTGAAAAGACTCGCTCAAAGCGCTTAGAAATAAATCGCGGTTATTCAGAGAATAAAATTACTGATATTATGAATTCACAACTTAGTGAAGAAGAGTACAAGTTACATGCAACCCATATAATATGTAATGACAATAGTTTAGATGAATTGTACGCTAATATAGGCAATATTTTACATTGCGACTAGTCTAATGAAATGGTATAATAACTAAGGTTTTATACCATTTTGTTTTTGCTTATTTTAATAATAATATACATTAATTAGAATTATATTTACTATAGGAGACTAAATATGGCTACTATTGATAAAGATTATGTGTTTGGTTTAGATATTGGAACAAGAAATGTAGTTGGAACTGTTGGCTACAATGATGACGAAGGATTCCATGTAATTGCACAATATAGTGAAGAACATGATTCTAGAGCCATGATTGATGGTCAGATTCATGATATTAACAGAGTCTCTAAGACTATTGAAAATGTTAAAAAATCTCTTGAAGATAAGATTAAGATGGAGCTTACTGAAGTATGTATAGCTGCAGCTGGTCGTGTACTTCGCACTATTACTACAAGGGTTGCCATTGATTATGATGAAGAGACTGTTGTAAGTGGTGAAGACTTACATACACTTGATTTAATTGGTGTTGACCAGGCTCAGAAGATTCTTAAAGAGAATGAAGAAGAGAAATTTAAATTCTACTGTGTAGGTTACTCTGTTATGAAATATTATCTTAATGGGGAGCTCTTTACATCTCTTGAAGGACATAAGGCTAATAAGATTGAAGAAGTAATTATTGTAACATTTCTTCCAGAAGATGTTGTTGATGGATTATACTCTGCTGTAGAGAAAGCTGGGCTTAAGGTTGCAAACCTTACGTTAGAGCCTATAGCTGCTATTAATGTGGCAATTCCAGAGAGCTTTAGAATGCTTAATATCGCACTTGTTGATGTTGGCGCTGGTACAAGCGATATCTGTATTACAAGAGATGGAAGCATTATTGCTTACGGTATGATTCCTTATGCAGGTGATGAACTTACAGAAGCAATTGTACATGAGTATCTTGTTGATTTTGCAACTGCTGAAGTTATTAAGAAGACATCTTCTGAAGAGAAGGAAGTAACCTTTGATGATATTATGGGGCTTAGCCATACAATTCCATCTAAGGATGTATGGAAATTAGTTGAGCCTATTGAGCAGAAGATGGCAAATGCTGTTGCCGAGAAGATAATTGAATTAAATGGTGATAAAGCTGTATCTGCAGCCTTTGTTGTAGGTGGTGGCGGAAGAGTGCATGGATTTACTGATGCTCTAGCTAAGAAGCTTGATATTGTTAAAGAACGTGTTGCTATTCGTGGCGAAGAAGTAATGAAGAATATAATCTTTGAATCGAATGATCTTACTAAAGATTCTCTTATAGTAACACCTATTGGAATTTGCCTTAACTATTATGAGCAGAAGAATAACTTTATAATGATTCATTTTAATGACGAGATGATGAAGTTATATGACAATGGTCATCTTACTGTTGTTGATGCTGCAATGCAGGCAGGATGGGATACTGATGAATTATTCCCTCGTCGAGGCAAAGAGATACACTATACCATTAATGGTACAGCGAAAATGATTCGTGGTGAGGAAGGTGAGTCTGCTGTTGTTAAGATGAACGATAGTATTGTGGGACTTAATACACCACTAGAACCTAATTGCTATATTACGATTGAAGCATCTACAGAAGGTGGAAAAGCTAATTGCACTATTGAACAATTAGAGGAGTTTACATCTTCTACAATTGATTTCTTTGTATCTGGCAATAAGATAACATGTCCTAAGTTTGTAGAAGTTAATGGTTCTCTTGAGCCAGGAAGCTACGAAATCAAAGAAGGGGATGTTATAGAGACTAGAAGTTTTTATACAGTAGGTCAGATAGCAGAATTTATGGATGTAGAGATTGATGATAATCATAGCATCCTTGTAAATGGTAGAGAATCAGATAAGAATACACTTGTATATGAGAATTTCGATGTTGACTGGACCTTAACTGGATATGGTGCCACAGAAGGTGAAGGCGGAGATACAATTGTTGGTAATATGTCAGAGGCTCCAGAAGAAGTTAAGAATAGAAATGATTCTGCTGAAGTAATCGATGTTGATTCGAACAATGAAGACTCTATAGACGAATATGATGAAACAGTAGATGAATTAGCAGAAGATGATGATTCGCAAGAGGATACTAAGAAAGAAGAATTAAATAAAGCTATTGCAGAAGCAATAGAAGATGCTAATTCTGATGAGGATCCTCTAGAAATAAAGTCTTCTGAAATCGATTCTGTTGTGGATGAAATTATTGAGGATGCATCCTCGAACGTCAATGAGATACCTATTCCTCTTAATGTAATAATTAATAAGGAACCTGTTACATTAACAGGAAAGAGTAAGTATGTATTCGTTGATATCTTTGATTTTATAGATTTTGATACTAGAGATAGTAGGGGCAGAGCTATTGTTACGCTGATAAATGGTGAACGTTGTGGCTACTCTGACAGACTTAAAGCTGGAGATAAGATCGATATTTATTGGCAGGAATTAAAATAGAATAGTAACTTGGATAATATGTATTTTGTCATATTGTAAAGGATACAAATCATATGGAAATGTTTTCTATCGCATCAAGTAGTAGTGGTAATTGTATCTGTGTAGGTACTGAGGAATATCATGTGTTAATTGATGTTGGAATAACTGGAAAGAAAATAGAAGAGGGATTAAATAAATATGGCCTTAGCGGTTCGGACATTAAGGCTATATTAATTACACATGAACACGGAGATCATATTAAGAGTCTTGGTGTTATGTCAAGAAAATATCATCTGCCTATTTATACTACAAAGGGTACCTGGAGTGGAGTTCTAGATTGTAAGAGCCTTGGTAAAATAGATACAAGCCTTTTTCATGAAGTCCATTATGATGAAACATTTAAAATTGGACCACTTACAATTAATCCAATTAAGGTAAGTCATGATACTAATGAGCCAGTAGCCTATGTTGTGTCAGGCGATGAAAGAAGAGTTGCCGTAATTACTGATCTTGGTAAATACGATGATTATATTGTCGATAATTTGCAGGATCTGGATGCTATTCTTCTTGAGGCAAATTATGATTACAATATGCTTCAGGTTGGCAAATATGAGCCCTGGCTTAAGAGAAGAGTCAATGGCGATACAGGACATTTGTCTAATGAAATGTCTGGACAGCTTCTCTGTCGTATAGCAGGAGATAAGCTTAAAACTGTGTTGCTTGGACATATGAGTAAAGAGAATAATGTGCCAGAACTTGCTTATGAAGCAGTGCGTTGTGAGGTGAAGCTTAGCGATACGCCATATGAACCAGAGGACTTTAGAATAATATGTGCTCCAAGATATGAGACGTCAGAGAAAGTAGTTGTGTAACGTAATATGTCCCAGAAATGGGACACTTTTATTAGAGATAATATATAGAAAAAGAGGTTGCTATGGATAAAATAATTATTACAGTAGTTGGAAAAGATACAGTTGGTATTATTGCAAAAGTATGCACTTACCTTGCAGATGTTAATATTAATATATTAGATATTTCCCAGACAATCGTATCTGGATATTTTAATATGATGATGGTAGCAGATAGATCAAAAGCCAATGTGGATTTTGATAAGTTTCAAGAAGAGCTGGATAAGCTTGGAGAAGAAATAGGCGTGGAAATAAAGTGCCAAAGAGAAGAAATCTTCGAAATGATGCATAGAATATGATTTATTTCTGACATAAGTTTCAGAGAATAATATCCTATTTGCAAATGATATTTAAGATATATAACGAGGTTACAAATGATTAATAATAGAGAAGTTCTTGAAACTAATAAGATGATTGAGAAGGATAATCTTGATGTTAGAACTATTACCATTGGTATTAGCCTTCTTAGTTGCATGACAAGTGATATTAATGAACTTAATAATAATATATATAACAAGATTACAACTGTGGCTTCTAAGCTTGATGAAACAGCTGTAAAAATTGAGAAAGAATATGGCATTCCTATTGTCAATAGAAGAATAGCTGTAACACCTATTGGAATTGTGGGATCAAGTGCTTGCAAAAGCATTGATGATTACGTATCTATAGCTAAAACCTTAGATAGAGCTGCTGATAAAGTGGGGGCTGATTTGATAGGAGGATTTTCTGCTCTTGTTAGTGAGGGTATGACTGCTTCTGATGAAATGCTTATTAAATCAATTCCCCAGGCTTTAACAAATACTAATAGAGTTTGCTCATCTATTAATCTTGGCTCTACAAAAGATGGAATCAATATGGATGCAGTAAGACTTATGGGAGAAACTTTACTAGAAGTTGCAAACCTTAGTAAAGATAGAGATTCAGTAGATTGTATGAAACTTGTTGTATTCTGTAATGCTCCAGATAACAATCCTTTTATGGCAGGAGCATTTCATGGAATAACAGGTGGCGACGCTGTAATTAATGTTGGAGTATCAGGTCCGGGAGTAGTAAGAAAAGCACTAGAATCTGTTAGAGGTGAGAGTTTCGAAGTTCTATGTGAAAAGATTAAAACAACTGCCTTCAAGGTAACAAGAGTAGGACAATTAGTTGCAAAAGAAGCTTCTAAGATGCTTGATATTCCATTTGGAATAGTTGATTTATCTCTAGCACCAACGCCAGCAATTGGTGATTCTGTAGCAGATATATTGTGTGAGATAGGACTTGAATATGCAGGTGCACCAGGAACTACTGCAGCCCTTGCGCTTCTTAATGATCAGGTTAAGAAGGGGGGAGTTATGGCTTCATCTTATGTTGGAGGATTATCAGGCGCATTTATTCCAGTATCAGAAGATCAAGGTATGATTAATGCCGCAGAAGCAGGTGCAATTACACTTGAGAAGTTAGAAGCTATGACTTGTGTATGTTCTGTTGGACTAGATATGATTGCAATTCCTGGTTCTACCAAAGCTACAACAATATCTGGAATTATTGCAGATGAGATGGCTTTGGGTATGATTAACCAGAAGACTACGGCTGTTCGTCTTATTCCTGTAATAGGAAAAGATGTGGGAGATACAGTAGAATTTGGTGGGCTATTTGGATATGCTCCAATTATGCCAGTAAACAAGTTCTCTTGCGATGATTTTGTAAATCGTAAGGGACGAATCCCTGCGCCAATTCATAGTTTTAAGAATTAGAGAGTATATTAAAAGCGAGAACTGCTAGCATATAGTACATTCTCATACAGGTGCATTTTCGCTAAGTATATGTAAGCAATTGGAATTAGTTGCTATTATAATTATGACGAAAATCGGTGCTCAATCCGTCATCCAGACGGTTCGCACCTAAGCCCGACATCCATGTCGGGCTTTTTTCTCATGTATACCAATTGCCAACATATACTATAGCTCAATGCAAATAGTATGAGAACGCACTACATGCTAGAAGTTCTCTCTTTAATATACAGCTAACTACTTATAATTACAGAGCAGCTTGATAGTGAGGGCTTCGTAGCAGGCTGGTGGGAGTGATAAAGGAGTGGGGAGTGAATGATTGTGAGTCTTGTACAATTTGCGTCGAGCTGTAGTATATGTTAGTAACTGTATAATTAAGAAAAAATCCCGACATGGATGTCGGGATTAGGGGCGAACCGCCTGGATGGCGGGTTGAGCACCGATTTTCGTCATATGGTCTATTAATATGATACTACAGTTACTTACATATACTTGGCGAAGATGCATCTGTACAAGGCTTGCAAACATTCACTCCCCACCTTGTACTTATCTCACCAGCCTACGGCTGCATCTTAGTTATCCTGCTCGTCTTCTTCGGACTTGGCATATACGGCTTGACGCTTTCTTGCCATCTCATCACTTTCAAGGTACTCATCATAGGTAGTAACTTTGTCAATGATTGTTCCATTTGGCATGATTTCAATGATACGGTTTGCAGTTGTCTGAACCACCTGGTGATCTCTTGAAGAGAATAGTATTACACCAGGGAATTTGGTAAGTCCAGTATTTAATGCTGTGATTGATTCCATATCTAAATGGTCAGTAGGCTCGTCAAGTATAAGTACATTGGAATTTTCTATCATCATACGAGATAGGAGTACTCTTACTTTCTCGCCTCCGGACAGGACACGCATTTTCTTAACACCATCTTCTCCGGCAAATAGCATACGACCTAGGAAGCCACGTACATAAGTTGCATCTTTGATTTCTGAGAATTGTGTTAGCCAATCCACTATTATTAAATCAGTATCGAATATTTTAGTATTGTCCTTAGGGAAATAACTTTGTGATGTTGTTACACCCCATTTATAACTACCTTCATCTGGCTCCATTTCACCAGCAAGGATTTGGAATAGTGTTGTCTTTGCAATTTCATTTGCACCTACAAATCCAATCTTGTCATCGTGTCCAACAGTAAATGATACATTGTCAAGTACTTTAACACCATCAATAGTCTTGCTTATTCCATCAACTGTAAGAACTTCGTTTCCAATTTCTCTTTCAGGTCTAAAGTCGATATATGGATATTTTCTGCTTGAAGGTTTGATGTCATCAAGTTCAATTTTCTCTAATGCACGTTTTCTAGAGGTTGCCTGCTTTGACTTAGAAGCATTTGCAGAGAAACGAGAGATGAACTCTTGTAATTCTTTAATTTGTTCTTCTTTTTTCTTATTAGCTTCTTTTCTTTGCTTCATAATAAGCTGTGAAGACTCATACCAGAAGTCATAATTTCCGGCATATAATTGAATCTTGCCGTAATCAATATCAGCAGTATTAGTACATACCTTATTAAGGAAATATCTATCGTGACTAACTACTATTACAGTGTTGTCATAATTTATAAGGAATTCTTCAAGCCATGCAATAGCATCAAGATCTAAGTGGTTAGTAGGCTCATCAAGTAGTAAGATATCTGGATTACCAAATAGAGCCTTAGCAAGAAGTACCTTAACCTTCTGATCACCATTTAGGTTACTCATAATTTCGTAGTGAAGTTCAGGCTCGATTCCAAGTCCATTAAGAAGAGTAGCAGCATCGCTCTCTGCATTCCATCCATCCATTTCAGCAAATTCAGCTTCAAGCTCTGAGGCTCTTATGCCATCTTCATCAGAGAAATCTTCTTTCATATAGATAGCATCTTTCTCTTTCATAATGTCATGTAGACGCTTGTTACCCATTATTACAGTATCGATAACAGTATACTCATCGTATTTGAAGTGATCCTGCTCTAAGAATGATAGACGCTGTCCTGGAGTTATGATAACATCGCCGTTTGTAGGTTCTAATTGTCCTGATAGGATTTTTAGAAATGTTGATTTTCCTGCGCCGTTTGCGCCAATAAGACCATAACAATTTCCCTCTGTGAACTTAATGTTAACGTCTTCGAATAAGGCTTTCTTCCCTAGTCTTAATGTAATATTACTTGCTTGAATCATAATATATCCTTTCCATAATTAATACTCATATTGAGTTTATATAATTACATAATGAAAATGTGCATAATAATATGCGCACACTTACAATATTTTATACGAAATATATGATTTTTCAAGTGAAATATTTAATAAGGCATATGATAGTAATAAATACCTTGAAAAATAGTATGTTCTCTGATATTATATCTAACGGATTTAAAGTGAGGGATAATACGCATATCTCGTAAAGGAGAGAAATGAATGAATTCTGAATATAATGATGTAAGAGAATCAAGAGAGATAGACTTAATAGATATGTTTTGGTATTGGCTATCACATTTCAAATCACTTATTGTATTCTTAGTGATTGGAATCGGTGTTGGGGTAGCGCTATTTGTGACAACTCCAAAGGCTACTGTCGATACATCTAATACAACTAATGCTACAAATGATACTAAGGTAGAAGACTTAAAGCCTGAAGATAAGACGAAAGCCAGTTATGCCAGTGCTGAGGTTGAGAAGCCTTATCCATATAAAGAAGAAATCGATTGGAATAAAAGACTTTCAGATTCCCAAAGAAAGAAAGTTGAAGATATAGTAAAGCTTTATAATTATTATACTGATTTGGCTAATAATTATAGCACTTCTGGTGAAACCTACGAAGAGAAATCAGAATCTCTATATTATCTTACTGGGGCTGAGACAAATGTTAATGAATTATTAAAGAATTTGTCAGAAGATGAAAAAAAATATTTCTATAATCAGATAGGTCAGGATACTGTTTCAGATTACTATGGAGATACAGTTGTTATTAATGCAACTAAGGCTAATACAACTGCTTCTAAATCAGGTGCTTCTAAGGGTAGAAGTGGCAAGGTTAAATTCCTAATAAGTGTGATAGTTGCACTAATACTTCATGTGTTGATATTTGTTATTGTATATATCTTCGATAAGAAATTAAAATATACTGAGAATCCTTCATCTATGCTTGGGACTACAGAGTTTTCTAGGGTAATTAATTGGGAAAACATTAATAGTAAAGGCGCAATAACTAAGGCAATTACTAAAGCAAGGTTAAAGAGAGAGAAGAAAATTCCTTATAGTGAAGCACTAGAAGTTAATGCTAATGCGGTGTTAGACATTTCTAAAAAGAATGATTATAAGAATATATTAATCGTCACAGAAGGACTTGTTAAAGAGGGTGATGAGTTTAAGAAACTTCTTATGAATGATTCTGATGTAAATGTGTCTGTGGTAGATAATATCACACATAATGCCTTGGGCGCTAAGATGGCATCTGAAGTTGAAGGATGCGTTATCTTAAGTAAGGTAGGAAATACTAACCTTTATGATATATTTGAAGAAGGTGTGGCAGTTAGGTCAAGAGAAATTGATTTACTTGGCGTTATAGTTTATGTGTAGTACAATAAAGCATGTATCAATAGATACATGCTTTTTGATTTTTTAAGAGGGTTTTAAATGGCAAAGAAGAAATACTATGCAGTTAAAATAGGGCTAACTCCTGGAATATATGAATCATGGGCTGAATGTGAAGCTAATGTTAAAGGCTATCCGAAAGCTGAATATAAGGGTTTTGCAACACTTGATGAAGCAAAAGAATATATGGGGTGTGAGTGCGAAGTAACTCAATTAGATATGACATCCTATACAAATCATGAGTCTCAGAATATTAGTGGAGATAGGGCTATAGATAATACGCTTGATATTACGTCATATATTGGCCAAGACGAGGTTGGAAGGGGAGAGCCTTTTAGAAGAGTTATTGTTGTGGCTGCATATCTTGATGGCAATCATTTAGAGGAGCTTAAGAAGATTGGCGCAACTAATGATTCTAAGAATTATGGGCTAGATACTGATAAATGTGTGAAAATGGGGCAACTTCTTACAGATTTTACAGATTACAAGGAAGTTGAAAACAAAGTATATGAGAATGAGAATCTGGGGATAACTTATTCTGTATATTCCATAGATAATAGCTACTATAATATACTTCACGAACAAGATAATAAGATGAACGGCAATAAGATACTTGCTATAATGCATAACAGGGCAGGATTTAATCTGGCAAATTATCTTGGCAAAAAGGGAATTATAATTAGAAATATTGTAATTGATAATTTCCTTGGAGTCTCTAATGCCAGTAAGAATTATGCAAAGTATGTAGATAGGGAGAAATACAGACTTGATACAAGTGGTGTTAATATGGTCTATGAGACCAAGTCTGAAAGTAAATACGAAGCAGTAGCTGTGGCATCTAATATTGCAAACTACCTTGAACAATTGTATGTTGATATGATTAGAAAGCAAATTCGAGAAAAGGGTGGAGATCTTGATTCCCATGGATTTAGTAATGGTATAGAAGATGTACAATACGCATTTGATGAGATTGTTAAAGTGTATGGGAGCCTCGATAATCCTGATATAGAAGAAGAGTTTAAGCATACTGTGTATTATGAGAATTATATTAATACTGGAAAGGTTCATTAATGAAGAAAGGCGTTAAAGTTCTAATCGTAATATTATCAATAATTGCTGTCCTAATTATTGGCAGTCTTCTTTTTGTGCTTTTTAATCCAAGAGCAAAATTTCTTGCAGGCATAACAAGATTTGCAACAGGAACACTTAGTGACAATGATTATATTGGGTATAATCTTGATGTTATGGAACTTTGTCGTGAATATGCTAATGGGGACATCGAGTTTAATGGTGAAGTCATTGCAAGCGATATCAAAGGTTTTGGTTATACATCTAGTGCTAAAGTTCATGGACAAAGAAGTTTTGATATGAAAGAACTATCTGGTACGGCAGATGCCAAAGTACTTTTTGTTGATGTTGGAGAAGTGGATTTCTATGCAAAAGATAAGACAATGTATATGATTGTTCCAAGCTTTGATAATCTTGCATATTCCCTTACTTCAGATGCGGATTTATTCTATAAAGCACCTATGCTTAATGGAAATCTTGACTTTGCTTGGTTTAAAGATAACATTAGCAATTTTATAGATTTTGCTAGTGATATAGATATTAGAGAGTCAGGTCAGACTCGTGAAGATGATGATGGGACATTTAGCACGGAATATCTTATAACAATTCCTAAGGGTGAAGGTGGATTTATCTGGGAACTACTTGGTATGGATGTTCCAATAGAAGATATTAATCTAAGTATGTATATTACAAGAAGTTGTAAGATTCGACGTATATCTATGGATATGAGCAATATCTTGCCGGACACTAGAGTCATAGTTGATGGCACATCTATGGGAACTGTGATTTTTGAGAAAGATCTGCCTGAGAATGAGAAGGTGACTGTAGTTCTTATTAAGAGAGGTGATTACAAATTCTCTAATTGTATAGATGTGGCAATGGCATATAACAGCAGAGATGGCAAGGTATATAAAGGAGACGGAATCCTTGTGTACGAGAAGGGTGATAATGGCTATGATATACAGGCTAAGAGGCTAAAGTTCTATGAAGATGATGCATTAATAGGACAGATGTATTTTAATGGAAATGTACATCCTACTAAGATAGAGACGCCTCCTGTATCATCTGCACCTATTCCTTTAGACTCTATCAAGAATTACTCTTGGGAAGAACTTAGAGATAATTTTGAATCATTTATAAACGATGTTACAGAGGATGTTAAGAGTAAAATATAATCCGGTATTTAATTTAGAACAATAATAAGGCTGGTTTGTTGAAATTTTAACAAATTAGGGCACCATGTCTATTGATTTTTATTGTCCTTATATAATATAATATTCATTAGCGCAAATTATTTCTTTAGGAGGAAATTAATATGAAAAGATCTATGAAAACCATGGATGGTAACCAGGCAGCTGCACATGCTTCTTATGCATATACAGATGTTGCTGCTATCTATCCTATCACTCCTTCATCGGTTATGGCTGAACATACTGATGAGTGGGCAACTGCAGGCCGTAAGAATATCTTTGGTCAGACAGTTCAAGTAACAGAAATGCAATCAGAGGCTGGTGCTGCTGGATCAGTTCACGGATCACTAACAGCTGGTGCACTTACAACAACATTTACAGCATCTCAAGGTTTACTTCTTATGATTCCAAACCTATACAAGATGGCTGGTGAGAGACTTCCAGGTGTAATCAACGTATCTGCTCGTTGTGTAGCTACACATGCTCTTAATATCTTCGGTGATCACTCAGACGTTATGGCTTGTCGTCAGACTGGTGTTGCTATGCTTTGTGAATCATCTGTTCAGGAAGTTATGGATTTAACTCCAGTTGCACACTGCGCTGCAATTGAAGGTGGAATGACATTTATGAACTTCTTTGATGGATTCAGAACAAGTCACGAGATTCAGAAGATTGAAGCTTGGGATTATGAAGATCTTAAGGATATGGTTGATATGGATGCAGTTGATGCATTTAGAGCTAATGCCCTTAATCCTAATCATCCTAAGGAGCTTGGTTCTGCACAGAACCCTGACATCTTCTTCCAGTCAAGAGAAGCTTGTAATACAACATACAATGAACTTCCAGCACTTGTTCAGAAGTATATGGACAAAGTTAATGAGAAGATTGGTACTGATTACAAATTATTCAATTACTATGGAGCACCTGATGCTGAATCTATCATCGTTGCTATGGGTTCTGTTAATGATACAATTGAAGAGACAATTGATTATCTTGCAGCTAAGGGCGAGAAGGTTGGTCTTGTTAAAGTTAGATTATATAGACCATTTTCTGAGGAAGCATTTGTTAATGCAATTCCAGATTCAGTTAAGAGAATCTCTGTTCTTGATAGAACAAAAGAGCCTGGTTCACATGGCGAGCCTCTATACTTAGATGTAATCGCTGCACTTAAGGGAACTAAGTTCGAATCAGTTCCTGTATTTGGTGGTCGTTACGGACTTGGCGCTAAGGATACAAAGCCAGGAGATATCATAGCTACATTTAACAATACTACTAAGAAGCACTTCACACTTGGTATTAACGACGATGTAACTCATCTATCTCTTGAGGTTACAGATAACCCAGTTACAACTCCTGAGGGAACAACTAACTGTAAGTTCTGGGGACTTGGTGCTGATGGTACAGTTGGTGCTAACAAGAACTCAATTAAGATTATTGGTGATAATACAGATATGTATGCTCAGGCTTACTTTGATTATGACTCTAAGAAGTCTGGTGGTGTTACAATGTCTCACCTACGTTTTGGACATTCACCAATTAGATCAACATATCTTATTACTAAGGCAAATTTCGTAGCTTGCCACTGTACAGCTTATATTCATAAGTACAACATGGTTCAGGAACTTGTTCCAGGTGGTACATTCCTATTCAATACACAATGGTCTGTAGATGAATTAGATGAGAAGCTTCCAGGACAGGTTAAGAGATATATCGCTGAGAATGATATCCAATTCTATATCATTGATGGTGTTAAGATTGGTAAGGAAATCGGTCTTGGCAACAGAATTAATACTGTACTTCAATCAGCATTCTTCTCACTAACTAAGCTTATTCCAGAGGAAAAGGTTATCGGTCTTATGAAGGATGCCGCAACTAAGGCTTATTCTAAGAAGGGTGATGACATCGTTAAGATGAATCATGACGCTATTGATGCCGGTGCAAAGGCTTACATCAAGGTTGATGTTCCTGAGTCTTGGAAGAATTGCAAGGATGATGACCTTACAACTCCTATCCCAGAGGGTGGAAGAAAAGAAGTTGTTGACTTTGTTAAGAATATTCAATCTAAGGTTAATGGACAACAGGGTAATACAATTCCTGTATCTGTAACAAGAGAGTATGAGACTGGATGGACTCCATCTGGTACTGCTGCTTATGAGAAGCGTGGTGTTGCAACAGATGTTCCTGTATGGGATTCTACAAAGTGTATTGGATGTAACCAATGTTCATACGTATGTCCACATGCAGCAATCAGACCAGTTGCACTTACAGCTGATGAAGTTGCTAAGGCTCCAGAAGGTATGCAATCTAAGGATATGGTTGGAATGCCTGAATACAAATTTGCAATTGTTATATCTGCTTATGACTGTACAGGATGTGGCTCTTGTGTAAATGTATGTCCTGATAAGGTACAGGCTATCACAATGAAGTCATTTGAAGAGAATGAAGGAGAGCAGAAGTACTTCGATTATGCAGTTTCACTTGATGATAAGGAAGATGTAATTGAGAAGTTCAAGATTAATACAGTTAAAGGCTCACAATTTAGACAACCACTCCTTGAGTTCTCAGGAGCTTGTGGTGGATGTGGAGAGACACCTTATGCCAAGTTAATCACACAATTATTTGGTGATAGAATGTATATCGCTAACGCTACAGGTTGTTCTTCAATCTGGGGTAACTCATCACCATCTACACCTTATACAGTAAACAAGGCTGGACATGGTCCTGCATGGTCTAACTCATTATTCGAAGATGCTGCTGAATTTGGTTATGGTATGCTTCTTGCACAACGTGCTATTCGTGATAGATTAAAGGATGAACTATCTGATATCTATGATAAGGCTGAGAAGGATGATGTTAAGGCTGCAATCAAAGAGTGGATGGATACATTTGATTCTGGTGTAACAAATGGTGCTGCAACAGATAAGCTTGTTAAGGTCCTTGAAGCTTGCAATTGCGATAGAGGTAACGAAATCCTCAAAGAGAAAGATTATCTTGCTAAGAAGTCACAATGGATCTTCGGTGGTGACGGATGGGCTTATGATATTGGATTCGGTGGTGTTGACCATGTACTTGCATCTGGTAAGGACATCAACGTTATGGTATTCGATACAGAGGTTTACTCTAATACAGGTGGACAATCTTCTAAGGCTACACCAGTTGGAGCAATTGCTCAATTCGCAGCAGGTGGTAAAGAGACTAAGAAGAAGGATCTTGCTGGTATTGCAATGAGCTATGGTTATGTATATGTTGCTCATATCTCTATGGGAGCTGACATGAATCAATGTGTTAAGGCTATTGCAGAAGCAGAGGCTTATCCAGGACCATCACTTATCATTGCTTACGCTCCATGTATCAACCATGGTATCCGTAAGGGAATGAGCAAGGCTCAGACAGAAGAGAAGCTTGCAGTTGAGTCTGGATATTGGTTCAACTTCCGTTACAATCCTACTCTTGCTGCTGAAGGAAAGGATGCATTTAGCCTAGATTCTAAGGCACCTGCATTTGATGGATATCAAGACTTCCTTAAGGGAGAGAACAGATACGCTTCACTTGCTAAGTTCAATCCTGAGAGAGCTGCAGAATTATTTGCAAAATCAGAACAGATTGCAGAAGAGCGCTATGCATATTTGCAGAAGCTTGTTAGCCTATACAAAGCAGACTAATTAACTCCTAAAGTTAAGAAATAAATAAAGCGTGTTCGTATCATTCAACTGATACGAACGCGCTTTTTTAGTTAATTGTTGTATATTTTTATGGATAATATATGGTATAATATTCGATGGTGTGTAATAAAATAAATTAATAGGATAGGAGAGGAAATATGTCAGATAATACAATGGATTTAAATGAAGAAAATATAAATGTTAATCTGGGAGAAGACAAGCTCTTAGAACAAATAGATGCTTTCCGTGATAAAGCTCAGCAACTACAGGGACTTATTTCTGCAAAAGAGCAGAAGGTTAATGAATTAGAGAATCTCGTTAATGAGAAAGAAGTTAAGATTAATGAACTTCAGAATACATTATCTACTAAGCAGGCAGAGGCAGATGAACTTGTAGTTGACATGTCTAAGCAGGTTGACAGAATGATTGAGTCTGTTAATGCTACTCTTGCAGACATTGAGAAGAGACTTGATGATAAAGTTACTTCTAGCGAAGAGAGTAGTGAAGCTAAGAATCGTGAGATTAGCGAGACACTTGGTAGTGTTAATGATGATCTAGAATCTATTAAGGCTGATCTTTCTGAGAAGGTTCATTCAGAAAATGTTAAAGTGTATCGTAATATTCATGATCTAATTCAAGAGAATGATAAGAGCGAAGAGAACAAGAAGGCAATCTTAGACAAGATCAAAGGAACAAACGCTGTTGCAGCATGGGCACTTGTATTTGGAATCCTCGATTTTGCTGGAATAGGTACTTTAGTTTTCTTTATGCTTAAGATGGTAGGGTTAATCTAGAAGGATTAATGTGGAGTATAACTGATTTATAGATATATGGATAAGAAGAATGATGTATGGGTAATTGGGCATAAGAATCCTGACACAGATTCAATTTGTGCAGCTATTGCCTATGCTAATTTTAAGAATTTAACTGAAGATGGCAATTTCATTCCTAAGAAGGCTGGGGAAATTAACAATGAGACGAAATTTGTATTAGAACATTTCCAAGTTGAAGAACCTGCAACAGTTGAATCTGTAGGTACCCAGATTAAGGATATTGATTTTCGACGCACAGAGGGAATTGATTCTCATTTATCCCTTAAGAAAGCATGGGAATTAATGCGTGAACTCGATGTTGTAACACTACCTATTGTTGATCATAATGGCAGAGTTGAGGGAATTATTGTTAATGGTGATATTGCTTACTCATATATGAATGTTATTGACAATAGTATTCTTAGTCAGGCCCGAACCCAATATAAGAATATTATTGAGACTCTCAATGCAACACTTCACAATGGTAATGAACACGCATATTTTGTCAAAGGTAAAGTGTGCGTTGCTTCCGGTTCTATAGAGACAATCGAGAATGAAATTGATGAAGATGATTTGATTATAAGCGGTAACATTAAGCTTAGACAGTTAATTGCCTTAGAACAGAATCCTAGCTGCATGATAGTATGTTGTGCTACAGAGCTTGATGAGGAAGTAATTGAGAAAGCAAAGCGAATTGACTGTGTACTTCTATCTACAGAATATGACACATTTACAACGGCTCGTCTAATTAATCAAAGTATGCCTGTAAAATATTTTATGACAACAGGCAACCTTGTGATGTTCGACGTTGATGATTATATTGACGAAGTGAAAGAAATTATGAGTCGTATTCGTCACAGAGATTTTCCTGTAGTTGATGAACAGTTTAATTATGTTGGAATGTTCTCTAGACGTCATCTTATGGGTAAGGGCAGGAAGAGTATTATCTTAGTTGATCACAACGAGAAGTCGCAGGCCGTTGATGGTATTAACGAAGCTGAGATTCTTGAAATTATAGATCACCACAGAATTGGTTCCCTAGAAACCATATCCCCAATTGTTTTTAGAAATTATCCACTAGGTTGTACATCGACCATTATATACAAGCTTTACAAGGATAGGGGTATTACAGTGGAACCTAAGATGGCAGGGATTATGTGTTCTGCAATTCTGTCAGACACTTTGATGTTTCGTTCCCCAACTTGTACAGATTATGACAAACAGATGGCAAAAGAACTTGCAGAAATTGCAGGTATTGATATTGAAAGCTTTGCT
The DNA here is from genome assembly GCA_900315945.1 of uncultured Lachnospiraceae bacterium. Lineage (GTDB taxonomy): Bacteria > Bacillota > Clostridia > Lachnospirales > Lachnospiraceae > RUG191. The sequence goes on from ONAZ01000013.1 coordinate 52,015, forward strand.
TTGTCTATGTTCGAAGCAGGCTCAGACTTTGGTGAGAAGTCTATAGAAGATATATTCTATTCTGACTTCAAGACTTTTGTGTCAGGTGACAATAAATTCGGAGTGGCACAGGTAAGCGCCGTTACAGACAATCAATTAAGCGATGTTAAGTCTAAGATATATCCGGCAATGAAACAATGCGCCATAGACAAGAATCTCAACATGGTTTTTGTTATGCTAACTAACATACTAGAAGAGCGTTCAGAACTTATTCATGTGGGAAATGTTAATATGGATTTTGTTAAGATGTGTTTCCCAGGAAGTGTTATGGATGGTGATTCTCTAGTGTTAGATAAGGTTGTATCACGTAAGAAGCAGCTGATACCTGGACTTATGGAAGCGTTTTTGATGTAGTTCTAATTGTGTTAAGTCCTATCCTTAATTATAAGTATTACTGATAATCTTCGCTAATAATCTAATAATGATTAAGGATGTGACTTAACTTCAATAGAATATCATAGTTAAGCTAATAAGCCCGATTATATGTAATACTTATGATTAAGGATAAGAATTGACATAATAAATAATAAAAAGATTATAAGGAGATAGTAAGAATGAATCCAACAGATGAGAAAGCAGTTTTTTTGCATAAACAATGGAAAGGAAAGATTGATACAACAAGTAAGGCGCCTGTAAAGACAAGAGAAGATCTTGCTCTTGCATATACACCGGGTGTTGCAGCACCTTGTAGAATCATTCATGAGAACAAAGAAGAGGTATATACATATACCCTTAAGCAGAATACTGTTGCTGTAGTATCTGATGGAAGTGCTGTTCTTGGTCTTGGCAATATAGGACCTGAGGCTGCGATGCCTGTTATGGAAGGTAAATGTGTTCTTTTCAAGGAGTTTGGCGGTGTTAACGCATTTCCAATATGCTTAGATACTCAGGATACAGAAGAGATTATCGCTGCGGTAAAGGCAATTGCACCAACATTTGGTGGAATCAACTTAGAGGATATATCAGCTCCAAGATGTTTCGAGATAGAGACAAGACTCAAGGAAGAACTTGATATTCCTGTATTTCATGATGATCAACATGGAACAGCAATCGTTGTTCTTTCAGGCCTTATTAATGCCCTTAAGCTTACAGGAAAAGTTAAAGAAGAATGTAAGATTGTAATAAGTGGTGCTGGTTCTGCTGGTGTTGCAATTACTAATCTACTTCTTAAATATGGATTTAAGGATATTATCCTTTGCAATAGTAAAGGTGTTGTGTGTAAGGAGTCTCCTCGACTTAACTGGATGCAAGAGAAGATGCTAGATGTTACTAACCCAAGACATATTACTGGAAGTCTTGCAGATGCAATGGTTGGAGCAGATATCTTCATTGGTGTATCGGCACCGGGTATTGTTACAGAAGAAATGGTTAAGTCAATGAATGACGAACCAATTATATTTGCCCTTGCTAATCCTGTTCCTGAGATTATGCCAGATCTTGCCAAGAAGGCTGGAGCAAGAGTCGTTGCTACAGGAAGAAGTGATTTCCCTAATCAGGTAAATAACGTTGTAGCATTTCCTGGAATATTCAAGGGAGCGCTTGAGGGAAGAGCTGGACAGATTACAGAAGAGATGAAGCTTGCAGCAGCACTTGCACTTGCTTCCCTTGTATCAGATGACCAGTTATCAGAGGATTTCATCATGCCTGAGGCATTTGATCCAAGAGCTTCTCAGGTTGTAGCAAATGAAGTGAAGAAGTTGATATAAAATGGCTGATATTAATCTAACGTATAAGATAATAATACTTGAAATTCTTAATAAGGCAGACACTAAACTCAGTAACAGAGTTATAGTAGATTTCTTCTTAGAGTTCGAATATACAGATTATTTTAGTGCTGAGATGGCAATAAATGAGCTTGTTGATTCTGGTATGATTGATGTTGTAGAGACTCATGGAAGTACTAATTACAGCATTAATGAAGAAGGAAAGAAGACGCTAGATTTATTTCAAGATAGAATTAATTCTGAAATTAATGAAGATATTAAATCTTATTTTAATAAAAACAAACTAGAGATCAGAGAGGAGCAGGAAGTTACTTCTGATTATTCTGTTCTTTCTTCTGGCGGATATATGGTTAATTGCAGAATACGTGATATTGATAAAGCTCGTACTATATATGAAGTGAATTGTGTAGTTCCCACAAAAGAGCAGGCAGAAGCTATATGCAATAACTGGCAGGCAAAATATGAAGAAATGTATTTTCAATTTTTAGAAGGGCTAACAGTTTAATGAGTAATAAAGAGATGAAGAGTAAAAGTAGATTTCATATTGATATGGAGAGAATAGGAAGAACGCTATTTATTGTAATGCTTGATATTGCCGCAATTGTTCTATCTTATTGCTTTGCTCTGTGGCTAAGATTTGATTTTTCTTATAATGAGATTCCTTCTGTTTATAGAGTAAATGTGTTGTATTTTCTTCCATTTATAGTTGTATTATCCTTAATAGTTTATAGTATTGGAAAACTATATAGGAGTGTGTGGAGATTTGCAGGAACAACAGAGGTTGTAAGAGCAACTATCGCTTATGTTGTAATTGCTCCATTAATGGCATTAGGATATCAGGTTCTGAATTATAATATACCAAGAAGTGTATTGATCCTTGGCTTTATTCTATCCTATGGATGTTGCGTTGGAATAAGGTTATCTTACAGGCTAATTAGGTTATTATTTAGAAATCTTAAGCTCAATAATATGGCAAATAGAGGTAATTGTGAGAATATCATGATTATTGGTGGCGGTTCTGCTGGTAGACAATTAGTTCATGAGTATAAGATTTCTACACATATTAATGGTGTTGTAAAGTGTATTATTGATGATAATCCTCAGAAGATTCGAAAGAACTTGGAGGGAGTGCCTATTGTTGGCGGAAGAGATACAATCTTAGATAACACTAATAAATATAATATTGATAAGATAATTCTTGCAATTCCTGCAGCAGATTCTATTGATAAGAAGAATATCCTTGATATCTGTAAGGAAACTGGTTGTAAGATTCAGATTACTCCTGGTATCTATGAAATTATTAATGGTGATGTTAATATCAGTCAACTTCGTGATGTTGAGATTAATGACTTGCTAGGTAGGGAAGAAGTTAAGGTTGATAATTCACAGATTAAAGCAAGTATAGAAGGAAAAGTAGTTCTTGTAACAGGTGGCGGTGGTTCTATTGGTTCTGAGCTTTGTCGTCAGATTGCAAGTGCTAATCCTAAGCAGCTGATTATATTTGACATTTACGAAAATAATGCATATGCAATTGAGCAGGAACTTATTAAGGATTATCCAGAACTTAATCTTGTAACACTTATAGGTTCTGTTAGAAATACTAATCGAGTAAATTACATCCTTAAGAAGTATAAACCTTATGGTATCTTCCATGCTGCGGCACATAAGCATGTACCTCTTATGGAGACAAGCCCTAATGAAGCAGTTAAGAATAATGTCCTAGGAACTCTCAAGATGGCTACTGCAGCAGGCGAGAATGGTGTTAAGCGATTCGTACTTATATCTACAGATAAAGCTGTTAATCCTACTAATGTTATGGGTGCAACCAAGAGAATCTGTGAGATGATAGTCCAGATGATGAACCGAAAGTACGATACGGAATATGTTGCTGTTAGATTTGGAAATGTTCTTGGTAGTAATGGTAGTGTTATTCCATTATTCAAGAAGCAAATTGCAGCAGGAGGACCTGTTACAGTAACAGATAAGAATATCATAAGGTATTTTATGACAATTCCAGAAGCTGTATCGCTTGTCCTTCAGGCAGCTTATTATGCCAAGGGTGGAGAAATATTTGTCCTTGATATGGGAGATCCTGTTAGAATAGATGATATGGCTCGTAACCTTATTAAATTATCTGGCTTCGAACCGGATGTGGATATTGAGATTCAGTACACTGGACTTCGTCCAGGAGAGAAATTGTACGAAGAACTTCTAATGGATGAAGAGGGTATGCAGGATACTGAGAATAAGCTTATTCATATTGGTAAACCAATTGAAATGGACGACGAAAAGTTCTGCGAGCAGTTAGAGAGACTTCGCGTATGGGCTACTGATGAAAAAGATGACATCCGCCCACTCATCAAGGAAGTTGTTGTTACTTATACGGGAGTTTAGGAATTAGACCGCTAAGGCGGTCTTTTTTTGTTGGAAAAGTATATTCTAAATCTTGTGCGATATATACAAAATGGTATGGATGAGGAGGTGTAGTTTATGTAGACATTTTGTACTTGTTGTGCTATTATATCATTTGTGCGTATGCATATTTATAACTAGATATTTTTAGAATACATAAATTTTGTATCGTGACATGAAACTATAGTGGACTTTATATGGCTATAGGCTTTTTTTATAAGGTGGTAAAGTACATAAATGGCATATGATTTTTTAAATGAAATTGAACCTTTTGAAAACAAAATATGGCTCGCTTCTCCGACAATGCATGGAGAAGAGATAAGATATGTACAAGAAGCCTATGATACCAATTGGATGACTACAATTGGAAAAAATATAGACGAGATAGAAAGAATCGTTTGTGAGAAGGCTGGCTGTAATGAAGCAGTTGCACTTTCTTCTGGAACTGCTGCACTTCATATGGCTATGAAACTTGCGGGACAAGAGTTATACGGTCAACCGCGTGTTGGTCATGGTGCATTAGAAGGAAAGAAAGTATTTACAAGTGATATGACATTTGACGCAACAGTTAATCCTATATGTTATGAATGTGGCGAACCTGTATTCATTGATACAGAGTATGACACATGGAACATGGATCCTATTGCGCTTGATAAAGCATTTGAGATATATCCAGACGTTAGGCTTGTAGTAGTAGCACATCTATATGGTACTCCTTGTAAAATGGATGAAATTAAGGCTGTGTGCGATAAGCATAATGCAATCATTATAGAAGATGCCGCTGAGTCATTTGGGGCAACCTACAAAGGGATGCAAACAGGCTCATGGGGCAAATACAATTGTATTAGCTTCAATGGTAATAAGATTATAACCGGTTCATCAGGTGGGATGCTTCTTACAGATAATGAAGATGCTGCGAAAAAAGTTAGAAAGTGGTCAACACAAGCAAGAGAATCAGCGCCTTGGTATCAACATGAGGAGCTTGGATATAACTACAGAATGTCCAATGTGATTGCCGGTGTGGTAAGAGGTCAACTTCCGCATCTTTCCGAACATATTGCTAAGAAGAAAGCAATATATGAGAGATACAGAGAGGCGTTCGAAGATTTGCCGGTTAAGATGAATCCGTTTGAAAATGATACTGAGCCAAACTTCTGGCTTAGTTGCCTAATAATAGATAAAGAAGCCATGTGTAAGCAGGTTCGTTCGGAGAATGAAGTGCTTTACACTCCCGAAGAGGGTAAGAGCTGTCCGACTGAGATTATGGATGCAACCGCATCAATTAATTCAGAAGGCAGACCAATCTGGAAGCCAATGCATATGCAACCAATATATAGAAACAATCCTTTCGTTACAAGAATAGGAAATGGCAGAGCCATGACCAATGCATATATAGACGGAGAGGCTGTTGATGTGGGAATGGACATCTTTCAGAGAGGCTTGTGCCTTCCTAGTGATATTAAGATGACTGCTAGTGAGCAGGATAGAATTATAGAAGTTGTGAGGGGATGTTTTGAGTAGATATACTAATAAACATAAACCTTGCGGTTTATATGAGAAATACTTTAAGAGGGCGTTTGATGTTACTCTGTCAACAGGAGCTTTGATAGTGCTTAGTCCAGTTATGGGAATAACGGCTCTGCTTGTGAGGAATAAACTTGGAAGCCCGGTTATATATACACAAGAACGTCCCGGACTTAATGAAAAAATCTTCAGGTTATATAAGTTTAGGACGATGACGAATGAGACTGACAGTAATGGAGAGTTGCTTCCTGATGAAGATAGGCTAACAGACTTTGGCAAGATGTTAAGAAGTACAAGTTTAGACGAGTTGCCGGAGCTTATAAATATCATCAAGGGTGATATGAGTATTGTGGGACCAAGGCCATTACTTGTTAAATATCTTGATATGTACACAGAAGAGCAACATCACAGACATGATGTAAGACCGGGTCTTACAGGCTTTGCACAAGTTTGTGGTAGAAATAAAATCTCTTGGGACAAAAAATTCAAATTGGACATTCTATATACGAATAATGTTTCGTTTATTAATGATTTAACAACAATTATAGAGACATTTAAGACAATAGTAAAAAGAGAAGGGATTAGTTCAGATACATCCGCAACAATGGAGGAATACAAGGGTACTACTGAAGGAGTATAGACTATATGAATAACCCGGATAATAGAAAGCTTATAATAATCGGAGCCAGTGGGCATGGGAAAGTTGTTGAAGATATTGCAAAACTAAATGGTTATAAAGATATTGTCTTTCTGGATGATGATTTAGAAATAAAATGTTGTGCAGGTCGCCCGGTAACAGGCGATTCATCTATGATTAAGCGGCAGGACGGTGAAGTGTTTGTTGCAATCGGTAATACTGAGATTCGCAGAAAGATTATGGAAGATAATCCGGATAAAACATTTCCGGTATTGATACATCCTGATGCCATTGTCGCTGATGATGTAGTAATTGGTGAAGGTACTGTGGTTATGGCGGGTGCAATCATTAATCCATGCGTAAAGATTGGGAAGGGATGCATTATTAATACGTCTAGTTCAGTAGATCATGATTGTGTTATAGGTGATTATGTGCACATTGCTGTTGGAGCGCACATATGTGGAACAGTTGATGTGGGTGATTCTTGCTGGATAGGTGCCGGGGCTACAGTTTCCAATAATATTGAGATTTGTCCTGATGCAATAATTGGTGCAGGGGCAACAGTTGTAAAAGATATTAAGAAAAGTGGAACATATGTAGGTGTTCCGGCAATGATGATAGATTGAAGGAAAAATAACATGAGTAATAGAGTTTTGATGGTAGCCACGGTTCCATCTATGATTGGTCAATTTAATATGAACAACATACAGTTATTGCTTGATTTAGATTATCAAGTGGATGTTGCTGCAGATTTTAAAGACACAAGTATTTGGCCAAGGGAAAGGGCAAAGCAATTAGTAGCTGAATTGAAGGGGAAAGGTGTTAAATGCATTCAAGTTGATTTCTCAAGACAACCATTGAACATTAAGCATCATATAGGTTCATACAGAAGAATTCTTAATCTGATTAGAGCAAGAAATTATTCGTTTATTCATACACATACACCAATTGCTTCTGCAATTGTCAGACTTTGTGCTAATAAAACCGGGACTAAGGTTATATATACGGCACATGGTTTTCATTTTTATGAGGGTGCACCATTAAAGAATTGGATTGTATATTATCCTATCGAAAGATGGTTGAGCAGATATACAGATGTGCTTATCACTATTAATAAAGAAGATTACAGAAGGGCAAAGAAGCATTTTAATGCAAGAAAGATGGTGTATATTCCCGGTGTGGGAGTTGATATTTCAAAGTATATCCCCAACAAAGAAGGAAGAAAAAAGATAAGAAAAGAACTCGGGGTAAGTGATGACCAAATAGTACTTTTGTCTGTAGGTGAGCTTAATGAGAATAAAAACCATATTTCTGTGATTATGGCAATACAAGGACTTAATTATGTATATGTTATTGCAGGAATAGGAGAAAATGAAGAAGTGTTAAAGAAAGCAGCAATTGATAATGACGTTGATCTGCGACTAATAGGGTATCGAACGGACATATCAGATGTATATAGAGCGGCAGATATATATGTATTACCAAGTTTAAGAGAGGGATTGAATGTTAGCCTTATGGAAGCAATGGCTGCAGGGCTTCCGGTAGTCTGCGGAAATATAAGAGGTAATGTTGATTTGGTTGATGAAAATTCCGGAGCAACATTTGATCCGCATGATTCATCAGAAATGTCTTATTCAATAAAAACTGTTATTGCTTCTGATAGAAAAAAACTTGGAGCGAATAATAAAAATAGGATAAAAAAATGTGATTGTAATATCATCAATAATTCTATGAAAGATATATATACACAGGTTAATAATGATGGATGATAAAGTAATAGTCATTAATTATACCGGAAGACGCGGTGCCGGTAATCTTGCGGCATATGAGATCTCAAAGGCGCTAACTGAGAATGGTTTTAAAGTTATACCTATTATCTCATCTAATATAGAAAATATTGAAATGTGGAAGAGTGTTAATTTTGAAAAACTTGTGATTGTTAACACATATAATAACAAGCTGTCGTTTCTTGTTAATACACTTTTGTTTCCTGTTAAAACAGCACCACGGATTAGAAAAGAACTGAAAGGCGTCAGCATTATGGCGGTTTATTGTCCGATGTTGACTTTATGGTCGGATAGAATCAATTCATTATTCAATAATTCGAAGGTAATTATGGCTATTCATGATCCTATTCCGCATTCTGGAACTTCAGGAATATTGAAGTATTTTAATAGAAAAAGAGCCATATATGATGCGGTTGTTGTTCATAGTAAAGTTTATGTAAAGCAGATTTCAAAAATTAGGAATACTAATGAAAAGGTATATTATATTCCTTTAGGATTACTCAATGTATATAGAGATATAGATAATAAGAAGTCAATCATTGAATATGACGATTCCAAGACTAATTTTGTGTTTTTTGGCAGAATTGAAAAATATAAAGGATTGGATATTCTTGCTGATGCATGGCAAGAGTTACAAAAAAAATATCAAGATAAAATCACACTTAGTATTATTGGGAGCGGGGATTTTAGCCCTTATATTGATAAATATAAGGGGTTTAATAATGTAAGAATTATTAATCGTTGGATTTATGATGAAGAGGTAGAAAGTGTTTTTGTGGGAGATAATCTCATATGTGTATGTCCTTACAGAGATGGAACCCAGTCTGGTGTAATCCTTACGGCCCTTGATTATGGAGTACCTTCAATTGCAACTAATACAGGAGGAATATCCGAACAGGTAGTTGATGGTGAGACAGGAAAACTAATATCACCGAACAGTGTCAAGGAACTATATGATTCAATGGAAGAATTTATTATAGATAAAGATAGACTTTCTGTGATGAAAAAGGAAATAAGTAATTACAAAAAATATATAAGTTGGGACAAATCTGCCGGAGAATTAATCAAAGTTATAGAAGATGTTTCATAGAGAATGAATAATTAATTATTTGAGTGAGGCTAATATGAATATTAGATATTTTTTTGCAAAAACTAAATCAAAACTATTTAATAACCATGAAATATTAGTTGATTATCATAGGAAAAGAGGCATTCATATCGGTAAGGATTGTTTGATATGTTCAGATATGCTCAGTGATGAACCGTTCTTGATTAGTATAGGTGATAGATGCGTAATAAGTACGGATGTCGACTTTGTCACTCATGATTTTAGCATAAGCAGGGTCATCCCGGATAAATCAAATCTGTATGGAAATATAACAATAGGAAATAACTGCTTTATAGGTGCAAGAAGTGTCTTGATGTATGGAATTGAACTTCCGGATAATGTAATAGTTGCTGCCGGGTCGGTTGTAGTTAATTCCTTTGGCGAAGGTAATGTTGTTATTGGTGGTAATCCGGCTAGGATAATAGGAACATGGGATGATTTAGAAGAAAAGTATAAGGATAAGGCGACATATGCCGCCGGCATTAAAGATAGAGTTGATAATAATCCTGAAATATTAGTTAAAAGAAAGAGTAAATAAACATGAAAATACTATATGTTGTTTCAAGACCATTAGAAATAAACACATCATCTTCGATTAGAAATCGTGCAACAATTATGGGGCTTGCAGAGAATGGTCACGAGGTTGATCTTATTACAACTGTACCGGATTCTAATCATTTTGCATATGATGATTCAATGACTATTGAAGGTGTAAAAGTTACATATATCAGACTTGAAGGAATACAGTCGGTGGCAAGACTCGGAAGGAAAATGAAGTTTCTGGATCCTTTAAAAAAAGCTGTTGTAAAATACATGGATTCAAATGATATATATGACAATTTGAAAGGAATAGTTGATCATGTATCGGAGGTTGACTGCCGTAAGTATGATTTGATTATATCTTCATCTGATCCTAAGTCGTCTCATTTGTTTGTTGATAGAATGCTGGAACAGAAGGAGTTCAGTGCAAAATGGATTCAAATATGGGGTGATCCTTTTTTGTCAGATATTACACTTTCTCAAGGTAAAAATAGGGAGGAAGTCTTTAATGAAGAGAGAAGATTAATATCTAAGTGCGATAAAGTTGTATATGTTTCCGGACTAACACTGGAATCACAACAAGAAATATACTCTGAATTCGCCGATAAAATGGTACATATTCCTGTGCCGTATCTTGATGAAATTATAGGTGGGGAGAGCGATTTTAGTAATAAGAAATGTATTAGATTGGCTTACTGTGGTGATTATACAAGTAACGTAAGAAATATTATACCATTGTATGATGCACTAAAGATATTAGAAGATAGATGCGAGATAAGAATATGTGGTAATTCAGATTTAAATATTGATTCTTATAATAATATTACTATAACTGGTAGAGAGCCTTATGAAGAGGTGGAAAAAATAGAAAGAAATGCGGATATTCTTGTTCATATCAGTAATTTGTCCGGAAGTCAAATCCCGGGAAAGATTTATCAATATTCCGGAACAGACAAGCCAATCCTATTTATTCTCGATGGAGATAAATTGGCGATTAGAGAACAGTTCGAGAAATACAATAGATATTGTTTCGCAGATAACGACAAGGAATCAATTATCAATGCTATTGATGGAATAATTACTGATAGTAGAGAGTACAAGCCGTTGCAGGAATTTTCAAGAAAAGCAATAGCAAATAGAATAACAAGTATTATAAAAAACAATTCTTAGATAATAGTATGGTTTAACGTTTTATATAAGTATTAAAAGGAGTATATACATATCATGGTAAACGTAATAGGACTTGGATATATAGGTTTACCTACCGCTTTGATGCTTGCATCGCATGGTGTTGAGGTTGTAGGAACAGATTGCAATAGAGAACTTGTTGAAGAATTAAAAGAAGGTAAGGCATCTTTTGATGAAGAAGGAATAGATGAATTGTTGGAAAAGGCAATACAAATGGGTATTGTTTTTCAATCTGAATATCAAAAAGCAGATGTTTATATTATTTCTGTTCCGACGCCATATGATAAATTCAGCAAAAAAGTAAATCCTAAATATGTTGTAAGTGCGGTGACGGATGTACTGAATGTCGCAGAAAAAGGCGCAATTCTAGTTATTGAATCAACTGTGTCTCCCGGAACAATAGAGAAATATATAAGACCGGTAATAGAGAATGCGAACTATGTTATAGGCGATGATATTCATCTAGTTCATGCACCCGAACGAATTATTCCCGGCAATATGGTTTATGAACTACTGAATAACAATCGAACCATTGGTGCGGATGATAAGGAAATTGGGACAAAGATTAAAGACATTTATAGTACATTTTGTCAGGGTGAAATAGTTGTTACAGACATAAAAACAGCTGAGATGTCCAAAGTAGTAGAAAACACGTATAGAGCAGTTAACATTGCTTTTGCCAACGAATTAGCGAAGATTTGTCGTCATGATAATATGGATGTTTACGAGATTATTGATATCTGTAATATGCATCCGCGTGTAAATATACTTCAACCCGGCCCGGGTGTGGGAGGACATTGTATTTCGGTTGATCCATGGTTTTTAGTTGGTGATTATCCGAGTTTGGCAAAGGTAATAGATGAATCAATGAAAACAAATGACGGAATGCCTGATTTTATACTCAACCGTATTTATGAAATTATGCGAGAGAATAAAATGACAGATATCTCTAAGGTTGGGTTGTACGGACTTACATACAAAGAAAATGTTGATGATATGCGCGAATCTCCATCGCTTCAGCTTCTTGAGAGTCAAAAGCGTCATCTTGCAAATGGGTTAAAAGCATATGATCCTTTTGTTAAGAAGGATGTTATTGATAATCAATATCATGATTTGGATGGATTTCTAAGTGATGTAGAACTTGTTGTTATTATGGTTAAGCACGATGAGATTAAGAATAATATGAATTTGTTGAAAAATAAAATCATACTTGATTGTCATAATATCTGTAATATTCCCGGGACATATCATATATAGGTTATAAATTCATATATATAAGTGAAGGTGAATTGATGATAGGTTTTTTATATATTATTTTATTCCTAGTTTCAATTATGGTCTTAATATTGTACATAAAAAAGGGTGTAAATGTCTTATGGATAGTTTTTTTCTCTGTTTTTGTTCTGTATTATGTATTTGTTCCAACTTTTCTAAATGTAAGTAATATTTCAGAATGGGAGACGGTTCCGCATTCTACGTTTTTAGATGTCTTTTTTGACGCAACACAGGAGGACTTATATAGAACATTTTTAATTACTTTATTTGCTCTGATTACAATGATTATCGCTCATTGGATTATTAAAAGGATAAAGATTATAGGTATATCAAAACCAGGTAGTTATAGTAATGAAACGGAGGAAAATTATAAGTACATTAACAAAGTGGTATATTATCTTGGCGTTGTCCTACTTGTTATAGGAGGCTTAGCGTTAATCGAAGTCATGGTTGAACTTGGCGGATTAAAAAGAATGCTTATAATGGGCAATAATATAAGGGACTATACATCTAATAATGCAGATTTTGTTAGCCCGTTAGGCGCTGTATGCATGACTTTATCAGTGTGTGTCACAGGTAGTTTTTTTTGCATATATTCCTCCGGAGAAAAGAAGAAAAAACACATTTTCCTTTTAGTAGTTAGTTTTATTTTTTCTGTTATATATTTGATGTTCAATGCAGGACGAGCGCCGTTAATTGTTTTCATTGCATGTATAGGACTATCGTTTTTTAAAGAACGTGGGAAAAGCATTACTTGGATTGTTGTATTAGGTGTAATATTTATACTTTTTTTCTCTAGTTCATTAAGTGATGTAATGCTTAACCTTTCTCGAGGGTTGTTTCCATTTCACGATTTTAGTTATAGCTTCGTTGATAATTTGTCTGCTACATTAACGGATTATTCGTTTCCATATGCAAATGTCATTGAATTGCCATATATGATTTCAAAATATGGATATAGAAATGGAATTGATTACATTTTATGGGCTTACGAGTTGATTCCTAAGAGGTTGTTAAGCCTTTCGCCGATGACAACTGTTACTGCAGAAGTGTCGCAGTATTATGTTCAAGAAGGATTAAGTATTGCCGGAACTCCGGCCGATTTTATTACATTTGGTTGGTTTGAAGGAAATGTTATAGGTATAATAGCAAACTGTATCGTTGTATATTGTGTATTAAATGTTTTTTACAAAAAACTCCGAATACTTCCGGTTAGGTATTCTGCTTTTAAGTATAGAATGTGTTTCTTTGCTTATTCACTGATTACAAGCAATGATATTGTTTTGGTTGTTAAGAGTAATTTGTATTTGATAGTTATAATGATTGTGATTGCAATTGCAATTAATAGGTCGAGAAAAAATTGGCAAAATGAAGATAAAGATTAAAACAATAAAAGAGTATCTTGTAAAACTGCAAAAGAATGGACTGGGCGATGTTTTTATTAGTTCTGTTTTTTCAGAGTTTATAGCATTTGTTATTTTTGTTTTTATCGTTCGAATGTTCTCGAAGGAGGAATATGGAAATTATGCAATTGCATATAACATATATGGTTATATTGCAGTATTCGTTGGACTTGGTCTAAATAACGGTATATTGCAATATTGTTCTGAAATAAGAAGAGAAGAGCAAAAGAATGCCATATATAATTTTACTAAAAGGGTTGGAAATATATTTAATGTTGTGCTAATGGTTTTGATGCCTATTCTATCATTATGTGTATTTCAGGCTGAAGCACAGATATATTTTATTCTTATGTCCGGATGGCCAATTGTTGCGTATCTTTCCAATTATTATTTGATGAGATTACGTGTTATTAAAGACAATCGTTGCTTTATGATTTCTAATGTCATATCATCTATTGTTTTCATCATATTTGCAGCTGTTCTTTCATATTTTTTTGGAATAATAGGTTATATCGTTTCATATTATTTCAAATATATTTCGTCTTTTCTATTGTCGTTCTATTTCAACAATAGACATAGAAGGGTAATAGGTGAAGAAAAGCTAAAAAAGAGTTTGAAAAATGAGATTATCAAGTACTCAGTTGTCTGCTGCTTGACAAACTTTGTATCACAAATTCTTATGTTAGTAGATGTGACATGTATAAATATCTTTATCAAAGATCCTTCTGTCGTTGCAACATATAAAGCAGCAACGCAGATTCCTGTCGCATTATTATTTATTCCATCTAGCATTATTATGTTTGCTTTTCCGTATTTGGCCGAACATAATAACGACTTTGAGTGGTTAAAAAATAACAGTAAGAAACTAATTGCAGGAGTGTTTTTGGTTAATCTATTGGTTAGTGTAGTTATTATTGTATTTGCTCCATTTATTGTCGTTATTCTATGGGGCGAAAAATATGCTGATGCAGCATCAGTCTTAAGAATACTTACGTTAAACTTTTTGATTACAGGAAGCTTTAATATGGTATATGGGAACATAATGGTCGCAATTAAGAAGGTGAATATTAATTTAATAAAAACTATTGTATGCAGTGTACTTAATATTGTTCTTGATATTCTCTTAATTGGTTATTTTGGTTCCATTGGAGCTTCTTACGCAACATTGATGGTTTCTGTTTGTTCATCTTCTTTTGCCGTTATTTATTTTGTTTGTTGGTTAAAGAGACAACAGGTTACAGCTATAAAGAATACAGAGGTGTAAAATGTACGGTTTTATAGGTGCGTTAACTTTAGAAGAAAAAAGTAATGTAGAATTATTTACTTGTAAATATAAGAATAATACGAATGTAATTAGCGATGCAATCTGTTGTGGTGGGTTTAGCATAAAGCGTATATCACTTGATAAATTTGCAAATGATAAGGTGTTCTTTGAGGACGAAGATACAGTGATAGTTTTGGAAGGAGTTATATATAATTTTGCTGATTTGCAGAATGAGTTTTGCGTAAGTGATAGGGGCAAACTTCTAAAAAAAATGTATAAATCAATGCCTATAAATGAATTTCTCGAGAATCTTAATGGGTATTTTGCAGGTGTAATATACGACAAATCAGAAAGAAAACTTGTATTGTTGACGGATCATATTACATATAAACCTATATGGTATATGTATGACAATAATATTTTGTTTTTCTCTACAGACATAAACTGGTTATATAAGACAATAAAACAGAATAATCAAGATTTATTACTTGATATTAATGGGGCATATTGCTTGTTAAACTATGGTTATATGTTAGGAGATTGCACTCCCGTAAAGAATATAAAAAAACTCCTGGCCGGACACATTCTGACGTTGGATCAATATGACATTTCAATAGAGAGTTATTACTCTCTGCCAAATCCCAATACCGATAATCCAGAGTTGTCCGAAGCTGAATATAATGATTTGCTTGAAAGAATTGATAAAACATTAAAGAAGTCAATCAAACGAGTATATGCTAAGGATGATGAGTATGGGTATAAGCATTGCGCAACTCTGTCCGGAGGGTTGGATTCAAGACTGGTTATAATGCTTGCTGACAAACTAGGGTATAAAACTCTTTGCTTGACCATGGGAGAATCAACCTGTGATGATGTTAAGATATCTTCGGCTATATGTGATAAACATAAATGGGAACATCTGGTGTATGAGATGAATAACGGTTTGTACTTATTAGATTATGATAGTGCAATAGTAGGTAACGGTGGAACGATTCTTTCTCCTGGATATTTACATTCATATAGACTGAAATCGCTTGTGAATTTCGATGAGTACGGTGCAATTCATTCCGGTGATGTGGGAGATCTTGTGCTGGGAGGTTCATATTTAAATTGCTATAACGACGGAAGAATTGATTTAACACTGGCAATGTATGGCTCATTATTTCTCGACGGATTCACTCAAGAATTCAAGGACGTTGAAACAAACAGATATGCCGATCAATATCAGTTTCATTACTACAATAGAGGGCTTAACAGTGCCGGGAATGGTTGTATTGCCACACAATGTTTTACAGAATGCAGTTCGCCGTTTATTGATAAAGAACTATTGGACTTAATGTTTTCTGTGCCTTATAAGCTTCTTATTAATCACAAAATATATATTGATTATTTGAAACGTTTCTTGCCGGAGGCATGTGAGTTTGTATGGGATGGGATTGGCTGCAGACCGGATGCTTCCGGAATACGGAAGTGGTTAATACATTATATTCGGGCATTCAAAGTGAGAATTCTCAAGAAGAATTTGACTATGAATCCATATGAGAAATGGTACAAGAACAACCCTGAACTTGAAGAAATGTTTAATGGTATTTTAGAAGAGGGTGAGTGGATATGCAATCATAATGAAAAGCTTTATGAAGATATTACAAAAAGGTTTAAGTCAAATGCTCTAATGGATAAAAGCTTGTCATCTACATTGATTAAGTTAATAAATATGTACGGTATTAAAGTTGATAACGAATAGATTGGATTATGTAAACATGAAAATTGGTTTGTTTGGAGATTGTAATTCAATATGGGTACTGTCCTACGTTAAGGAAGTACTATTGAGAATTGATGATTGTAAAGTATTTATATTCTCGGATAAGAAATTAGATATAAATGATTATGACGAACTTGACAATGTACATGTTGTTGAGTGCGGTGCGGGTAATAACTCTAAGAAAAGTAGATTGGGTGCCATAGCTTACATATTTGATGTTTTTAGAAATGTTGTTAGAGAAAAAAACTTTGATTGCTTTCACATTCATTATGTTATAAAGCGCAGACTTTTCGTCACATATTTATTAAGAAAATATACGAAAAAAACTGTTGCAACTTTTTGGGGAAGCGATTTATTGAGAATAGAACAGAGCGAATTAGAAACATATTCGAAGTACTTACATAATGTGAACGAAGTCACTGTAGGTTCAGAATATATGATGAAATATATAGAAAAAACATTTGCAAAGGAAATAGCAGACAAGACGACGGTGGTACGATTCGGTGTCAAAGGATTAGAAGCAATTAATAAATTCAAATTATCTAAAAAAGAAGCGAAACAGAGAATAGGATTTCCCGAAAACAAGACACTGATTGGTATTGGCTACAACGGGTCGCGCGGACAAAATCATATCAGCGTGATAAAGGAGTTGTCAAAGCTTCCTGAAGAATTAAAGAACAAAGTATTTATAGTATTTCCCATGTCTTATGGTTTGGAAGAAGAATACTTACGAATGATAGAAAAAGAAGTAGACGAAGTGGGCTGTGATTATAAATATATGTTGGATTATATGGATAGTGATACTATTGCAAATTTATGCTTTGCTACAGATATATTCGTTCATGCACAAGAAACAGATGCGTTTTCGGCGTCTGTACAGGAATATATTGGAGCAGGGGTTCTTGTATATAATCCCACATGGATTGTATATGAAGAGCTTGATAATAATGATGCATATTATATTAGGTATGAATCGTTTGGAGACTTAAGGAATAAACTCATTGAATACTTATCCAACGATAATCACGTAGGAGATGTGAAAAGATTAAATAACAATAAAATGATAATGTACAATCTCTCATCGTGGAGTGTGCTTGCTATAAAATGGTTAAAACTATATGAAAATAGCATGTGAAATATTAAAGGAAAAATATTAGAGAGGGTTAATATGCTGTTTAATACATTTCAATATTTTGCTTTTTTCTTAATAACGATTCTTATATATTTTATTATTCCACCTAAGATTAGAACAGTATGGCTCCTTATTGTAAGTTATTTCTTTTATGGCTCGTGGAATATCAAATATACATTATTAATGCTGCTGATAACGCTTGTATCATATCTGGCGGGAATACTTATTAGTAATGGTTATAGATTTGGCCTTTGGGTGGGCGTTTCAATCCTTGTTATTGTATTGATGGTTTTTAAGTATCTTGGCTTCTTGTTACGGAGCGTTAATACATTGGTCAATGTCTTGGGTGTTAATGTTGGAGAGGTTGAGCTTATTGATATTGTGCTACCCGTGGGGATATCATTTTATGTCTTTCAAGCAATTTCGTACATGATAGATGTTTATAGAGATGATAGGTGTCTTGAAAGGAATTTTATTAGATATGCATTGTATATTTCGTTTTTTCCGCAGCTTGTAGCCGGTCCAATTGAAAGAAGTGATAAGATTATTGGTCAAATAAAAAATATTGAAGTTGGAAAAGTTGGTTTTGAATATAATCGTGTTATTAATGGTTTACAGTTAATAGTGTATGGTTTGTTTTTAAAAATGGTTATTGCTGATAGATTGGCAGTTTTAGTTGACAAAGTGTTTGTGGGATATAACAATTTATCTTCTTTATCTCTCGTTGCAGGGATGATAGGTTTTTCCATTCAAATATATTGTGACTTTGCCGGTTATTCATTAATAGCGTGTGGTTCAGCTTTGGTAATAGGAATCGAATTGATGGAGAACTTCCGTGTTCCATATTTTTCTCAGTCGGTGTCGGAGTTTTGGAGAAGGGTAGTAACGTTTTATGCAACAATATTGTTTTATTCCGTGACGATATTTATAGTATTTCTTATTATGAATGGTGGGGTAATAGATATAAAAACATTGCTGTCCGTTTTTCCGATTGTTTGTGGGAGAAGCAATTGGTATGTGACGGTTTATTTTGTGGTTTTATTAATTAGTCCGGTTTTAAATCTAATTGTTAAATACTTAGATATGAATATTTATAAAAGAATGCTTGTAATTGTATTTATATTATTTAGTGTAGTTCCTTCCTGCTTTTTCTGGATTGACCAATTTGACCTTCACGATGGATATTCGATTCTATGGTATTGTTACCTTTACTTAGTGGCAGCTTATATAAAGAAATACGGCATTAGGCTTAGAAATGGGGTTTTGTATCTTATGATGGCTAGTATACTATTGTTGCCTATTTCGAAATTTGCCGTGAACTATATCGTATCAATGACCAAGAATTCTATGTTAGTCAGCGCAGAGTCGGCATTGTACTGTTATAATGCGTTTCCTGTTTTTCTCTCATCACTTGCAATATTTGTAATGGTTACTAATAAGGATGGTGGTTTCAAAAAGAACCGGATAGATTCGGTAATCCTTTATTTCGGGAAGACTTCCTTTGCTGTTTTTTATATCCATAGTTTTGTTCTTATAAGAGATAAGTTATGGGTGTTTATGGGTAGCGAACAATATATAGATTCTGTTTTTCAAGTGATTCATGGAATTATATGTGCGGTAATTGTGTATCTTGTGTGCAGTTTGATTGAGACAATTAGGCTGTTATTGTTCAAATACATAAGAATTGATTATATATGCGAGAAGATATATACGAGATTAGATGATACTATTCCGCTAAAAAGTAAGGAGATGTAGAGAATGAAAAAAATATTAATCGTTTTCGGCACGCGACCGGAAGCAATTAAGATGTGCCCATTAGTTAACGAAATAAAGAAAAGAAAGGGACTTGAGGTCGTTGTATGTGTTACGGCACAACATCGACAAATGCTTGACCAGGTGCTCTCAACGTTTAATATAACACCCGATTATGATCTTAATATAATGAAAGATCGACAGACATTGTTTGATATAACAACAGGTGTATTGGATGGAATAAAGGAAGTGCTGGAACAAGAACGGCCGGATGTTGTCCTTGTTCATGGAGATACTTCAACAACGTTTGTGACGGCATTGGCGTGTTTCTATCTACAGATTCCGGTAGGTCATGTTGAGGCGGGCCTTAGGACATATAACATTTATTCACCGTATCCCGAAGAGTTTAATCGCGAGGCGGTATCTATTATTTCCCGGTATAATTTTGCACCGACTTCTTTATCGCAAGAAAACTTGATACGAGAAGGTCGAGAGCCTAACAATATATATGTTACGGGAAATACGGTAATCGACGCGATGCAACATACTGTTAGAGAAGATTATTCACATCCTGAGCTTGATTGGGTTGGAGATGATAAGCTTATATTCATCACCGCACATAGAAGGGAGAATCTTGGAGAGCCTATGCATAACATGTTCCGTGCCATCAGAAGGGTTCTGGATGAACACTCTGATTGTAAAGCAGTTTATCCGATTCATATGAATCCCGTCGTTCGCGAAGCGGCTGATGAAGAACTTGGTGGATGCGACAGAATACATATTATTGAACCAATAGAGGTGTTTGATTGCCATAATTTCGAAGCACGTTCATATCTTTGCCTTACTGATTCCGGAGGGATACAAGAGGAATGTCCTTCATATGGTGTCCCAGTTCTTGTGATGAGAGATACAACAGAGAGACCGGAAGGAGTTGATGCTGGAACGTTGAAGCTTGTGGGAACGGATGAAGAGATAATATATGAGACATTTAAACTATTATTAGAAGATGAATCAGAATACGACAAGATGAGCAAGGCATGTAATCCCTATGGTGATGGACATGCGTGTGAAAGAATAGCAGATATTCTTGAAGGTAAAAAATATAAGCCATGGATTGCATAGTTTTTTAAAGGAGTTAAAGTGTAAGAAGATATGAGAATAATACTAAGTGACTTAGGTATAATAGGAGTATAATTGATTTCTTTGTCTTGCCATAATAAAATCCTCCTAGATTAATGTATATTCTAACGTCAATCTAAAAAGATATGTGATTATATCTTTAGTTTACACAAAATTTTTACAGTCTCTCAGACACACAAGAAGCAGGCTATCAATAGGCAGCCTGCTTTGTACGGTTTTGTTATTTTCGGTTTTTGAAGTCATCTAGTTCTGCCTGCAGTTGTTTTATTAGGGCGTCCTTTTGGGATAGTTGTTCATCCTTTTGGGCTAACTGTTCATCCTTTAGGACTAATCGTTCATCTTTTTCCTTAAGCTGCTTCTGCACATATTGCTCATGAATAATAGCTTCTTCTCTAGCTTCTTTTAGCTCCTTAAGCTGCTTCTGCACATACTGTTCATGAAATATTGCTTCCTGTCTTGCTTCACACATAGCTCTTATTGTTTCGTCAGAGTTTTGTACATATATGGAATTGGCAGCTTCTGAATATACTTTATCTTTTTCTGCAATCATCTTTAATTCCTCCCACGTAGTAGCCTTGAATAGTCTTGCCCATTCGTCAATATGCCATTTCTTGTCTTCTTTAGTTGCAAGTTTTATCTGATTTAATGATAACACGCATAGAGTGAATTTGTCATTATATATT